>CAJOHX010000007.1:0-22250 GCA_905234475.1 uncultured Bacteroidales bacterium
GAGTTTTTGTTATATTTGTAAAGGTGTCCGTCACGGGGCGGGCGCTGCCGGCGACCGGATCTCGGTGGATACTGCAGAGAGGGGTGAACCACAGTTCTTCATGTCGGTTGTTTTCCTTGAGCTTTTGGGAAGTTCGGGGAGTGGGAGGTGTAACCATCCCTGTAGCTTCGGCTACGTGTGACGGTTATGCGAGTATCTTTTCTGGCCCGCCGGTGGCGGAAGCATTGCGCGAGTTGATTTGACGGGGCGGAGTTTGGGACGAGGCCCCGTCGGCGTTTCCCGGAGGGGGAGTGGCTGGCGCTGGGGAGTAGGGTGGCGTAGGTAGGCCGTTATTTGCCCGGTGGGCCGGTGGTGGCGTTGATTATTCCCCGGGGGCAGTGGCATGCGATTCGTTGGCTGGAGAGCGGGATGGTGTTTTGGAGGTGAAGGATGGGAAGTTTGAGCTGGTGGGGGCGGGGGATGTTTTGAAGTGAAGAGTGAAAAGGTGAAATCAATTCTAAAAGGTATTTGGGCTTTTTGCTTTTTTGTGATTTGTGCCACAAAAAAGACCGAAAGAAGTCTGAGAGCTGAAATCTGAAAAAGAATCTTATGAAATCATTATATAGCATTGTTTTAAAGAAGAAGCAGGATGTTAGCCAGATAACTTGCAATCCTACGCTGGGGGCTATGGATTCAGAGTATTGCAAGATATTGGATGGCCTTGTTCCAACAGATGCTTTTATTTCCGGAAGGGTAAAAACTTGCATCAAGGAGTTGAAACTTACTGGTGGCATTGATTTCAATAACCACTACCTTATGGCGTTCGATGCATATAACGAGGCTGTGACATATTATGACTTGAAAGAACGAGGGATGAAAATCCGTAATATTCCTGAGACATCATCATCTACACCAGACTTTGAGGTGGAGTTCTCTTATAAAGATTGGGATGAGTCACAGAAAACTGAAAAGATTTTCCTAGAAGTAAAGTCTCTTGCGTATGCCAACGGTAACCAGGAATATAGGAAAGCACAAGAGGCGGCATTTGAAAGTTATGTGAGTCTGGAGGAGAAACGAGCCAGTGGCCGTAGAATTTGCACGTCGGAGTATTGTGTTTCGCCATTAGGAGAAAAGGATACGGGTCCAACAGGAGAAATTGAAGAGTTTAACAAAAAGATATGCAATAACATTAAGGCAAGCCAGTTCAAGTATGGAAACGGAGACGACACCATATTGTTTGTGGACATGAGCCAGTATATGTTTCCTTTTAAGAAAGAGGAATGTCTTCCTGTTTACCCTGATGTGATAAGGCATTATTGCGCCAGCGGAAGATTATGGATGCTGGCATTTGGCAAAGAAGGGGAACGTATTTTTACATGGCCGGAGTTTGAAGGAAAAGGAAACTTTGACAAAGAGTTGAAACGGCCAGGAGTATTGAACTGTTTTGACTACATTAAGGGAGTCATCTTCTGTTCTGGCTCGGAAAAAGGAAAGAGGAAGTTGTATGGGTTCTACCGATATGATGAACAAGAAGAGAAAACGGCAACATTTCTCTATAAAGTTTGTGATTTCGTGAATGATGACAAGAACACTAACGGGTTCAGATTCTTTATAGATTTGGAAGAGGATTTAAAAAAACGGTATGCAGGTAATTAAGATGGTTGAATATCAATGGAATGATATTGTCAGGCTGACAGATTCCAAGTTTAATGAACTGAAGGGGAAACTGTGGTTTAGCGACAACACCTTTGTTATAACAAGGGTGTACAATGATGGTGTGGTTAAATTAAAAGAACTTGATGAACCAGTCACCATAAGCGATGTCCTGCCAGTAACCATCAGCAAAAGAACTGCTGGCAACATATACTACGACCCAGTTATAGCCGCATCAATAGTCAGATCTGGTGATGAAATTCCCGCATACAGCACCGATTATACCTATTTCATGGAACATTTTGAGAGAGTTCTCGAATCGGACGGCTCAACGTTTCGCACACGAGTAGAAGAACAAGAATTCAAATATGTTCATGAATTACAGCATTGGATGCGAGAGAAGGGTGGCTCGGATGACTTGAAAATACATCATAAAATCATAACGTTGGCAGAAGCCCAGTACAGGAATCTATGGAATCTCCGCCCTAACTTGCTTGAAGCGGGTGTTTCATCTTACCAGTTCCTCTACGAGATGGCTAATATGCTATATCTGCGGTGGATGGCTTTCCATAAAGATGAGGAAATGGCAAGATGGAAGGAGCTGGAGCAGGTCACAGGTGATGTTTTATTAGAAAAATACCATCAAGCAATCCAACGAATCAACCAGCAGACACGCATATATTCTGCATCCGTGCTTGGACTGGCCATTAGAGAGGTATCAAAATGTGCCCAAAAAGAGAATATTGCAGAACTGTTTGACTTGATACTTCAAGAAAACAGCAAAGCGAAGGATGGCGGTGCTCTCCAAAATAGTACGCCACAGGTGCTGGCTCAGTTGTTAGTGGAAGTGATGCAACCAAAAGTGGGTGAACATTGGTATGACCCTGCGGCCGGTTTCGCAGGATTTCTTGTAGAGATAGACAGGTATTTGCGTAAGAACAATGACAATTACCAGTTGCTGACTGATGAGAAGAAAGCATTCCAACTCACGGAGGCTCTTTCGGGAAGGGAAATCAACGAAGAGATAGCAAGAATAGGATTCTGCAATACCCGTTTTCATGGGCTTCGGTGCGATGTGCTGGTCGGTGATTCTTTGAGGACGGTGGATTATCAGCAGTATGACGGCATTATCTGCGAGCCTCCTATGCAGGTAATCACGCTAACGGGTAAATCACATACGGGGAGTAAAAACAGGCAGACAGGATTTGTTGAGCTAATACTTCAGTCGCTCAATTTCCAATTTGACGGTCGTGCAGCTATCTTGTTACCAGAGAGTTTCCTGTATAAATCATCTTGGGACTACCGACAGATACGCAGGCGTCTGTTTGAGGAGTATAATACGCAGACTATTCTCAGGCTCCCCAAAGGAATCTATCCCAATACCAACATCTCGATGTGTGTCATTTTCCTGAGATGTGGACGAAACACAAATGAGCGGGTGTTGGTGTATGATATGCAGAAGGAGAAACCTAATCCTGAGCAATTGCAAAGCATTGCTGTTTTCGGTGGTTTTATCAAGGCCTACCGAGAAGGAATATACGACAAACGGAGTATTCTCTATTCGTTGGATGATATCCGGGATAAGAACTACGATATTTCTTTCGCTATTGACTATTCACAGGAGAAGATTCAGATGGAGACCCCTTCGCATTATCTGGCTGAAGCCAACAAGACAGTAAGGGATATCCGTACTCTGTTATCAAAAATAGAAAAAGAGATTGATGACTGAAAACGTTTATAAAGCACCGTTACGCGAAATGCCCCTGGGTGAACTTGTATGGGTGCGCTCAGCGAGAAGACCAGAGAGAGTGGCGGAATTCCCCTTCAAAGGGTCTGCGCCTTATATAGATATCAAAGCTTTGGAAACAGCATCTCCAAGTAGATATGCTGAGGGTGCAGGTCTTATTATAAGCGAGCGAGACCTTGTGATGGTGAAGGATGGGCATCGTAGTGGTAAGGTGTTTCGTGCAATGGAAGGTATTGCAGCCTCTACCCTTGTTGTATTGTCGCCAGATAGTAATGAGGTGTTGTTGGATTATATATATTGCTACCTAACCTATTGCTATGAGGATTTACAGAGAAAAAAAAAGGGAGCGTTCATCAATCATTTGGACATTCAGTATCTGAAGCACCTAATGATACCCGTACTATCTTTTTCCAAACAAAGAGTAATTGCTGAAAAATATCAGAGAATTGAATCATTGACCTGTGAAACCAAAGAAAAAACGTTAAGGTTGAAAGAATTATCCAATGTTTTAGGAAGCAAAGACCTGAAGATTGAGAGTGAAAATCTTAATCTGCAGGTGGAAATGATACAGAAAGCATGGCTCCACCAGATTTTTAATAAACCGCTATGAAGATTAGAAAGCTGATAGTTCCAGAATATAAGAATGTGAAGGTGGATTTGAACCTCAATGCTGACCTTGTAACCTTGTTGGTTGGGCAGAACGGTATGGGAAAGTCTAACCTTTTGGAGATTTTGCTTCAGATTTTCGATGAGTTGAATCAATTGGCGGCAGGCAGGAAACCAACGGAGGAAGAGAAAATCAAGTTTGACTATACACTGGAATACGAATGCCGTGGGAAAAACTACAGAGCCAAGAAAGAGGGGGATGTGCATTATTTCTGGGAACAAAAAATCGTTGGGAATGAGAGTACCTATGTGCAGTATCTCAATATGCGAGATATGGTACTGCCTAATCAGATAGTGGGTTATTATTCGGGAGAAAACAAGCGAGTAAAAACGCTTGTGTCCAAGCACATCAAACGTGAGGAGAGTTCTAAGCGCAGGCGTTATTCGAAAGGAAAAGAAGGGGCATCTGAACCTAAGAAACTATTCTTTGCAGAGAATCGTCACTCTATGTTAGTGCTGACCACACTTCTTTTGTATCAGGATCATCCCCAGTATGGGGACAATATCAAAAAGGTTCTGCGAGATGTGGTGCAAATTGACAGTTGGGACAGAATACATTTGCGGTTCCGCAATCCTGGTTTTGCCCACATGGGTAACCTGCGGAAAGAGGAGAAAACGCTTGAAGATTATCTTGGCAGGCTCACCCAGGGAGAAGATGTAGAGAATACTGACATCTTTTGGGGTGTAAAGGGTAATGTGGACAAGTTGTTACGCCTGTTGCTCTATTATGCTTTGGACTACGGCCAGAAGTTTTCGGTATTTTCAGCCAAACGAGGGTCAAGAGAGTTTTTCGACGTTGAGAGCATTCCATCTGGTGGAGATTTCAAGGAACTGCTTTATGACAGATTCTCCACACCGCTGGATTTCCTGAATACGCTGGAAGAGTGCTATGTGCTGAACATGATTGAAGAGTATGATGTTCGTCTCCGGAAACTGGATGAAAAAATATTCTATCCTTATCTGCATCTGAGTGAAGGAGAACAGCAATATCTTACTGTGATGGGACTTATCGCTCTGGCGCATAGTAAACAAGACGAGACATTGTTCTTGCTTGATGAACCCGATACGCATATTAATCCCCAGTGGCAGAGGAGCTATATAAAGCATATACTGGATTTATCAGAAACCGAGGCTGAAAAAAGAAGCAAAGCTTTCTTTATCTCAACCCATAGCCCACTGCTGGTGCAAGCCAATTCACAAGGAAGCCCCTTTGTAGATTTACTATTGTTTAAGAAGGGCGAAAATGGGAAAATACAGATTGATACCAAAGATGATGCTGTGAATAACTGGCGTATAGACCAGGTGTTGATGAGCAAGTACTTTGACCTGCCGTCGTCTCGGCCAGTATCACTTGATGATTTCATGAAGAGGAGGAGTGCCGTTATTGATGGTCAAGAGAAGAATTTGGCCCCCGATAATTTAAGCGGATTTACTGACGAATTCGGGTATTTACCGACAGGTGAGACTATGGCTGATGTGGAGGCGATGGTGTACATTCACCAAATAGCTGAGGAATTAAGGAAGAAAGGTGGGCGTTTATGAAGTATATAGATAGGAGTAAGGTGGCAGCACCGGCTAATTTGCAAGGACAGGCGGCTCCGACATCAGAGGCTGACATAAAAGAGGGCATATACGGGCACGCTAATGTAAAGAAAGCATTGACGGACTTGCAAAAGGGGATATGCTGTTATTGTGAATCACGCTATGATGTTACGGGATATGGAGAGGTGGAACACTTCCGGCCCAAAGGTGGTTGGCAGCAAGACGAAAACGATAAAGAAATCCATCATCCAGGTTACTATTGGCTGGCTTACAGTTGGGAGAATATGATGTATGCGTGCAAGAGATGCAACGTGGGTTACAAACAGAATTATTTTCCTCTTGAAGATCCTTCAAAACGTTTCAATAGCAGAACTCTGAGTATTGCACAAGAAAAACCATTGTTGATAAATCCCTACGAAGAGAAAAACCCGGAAAACCATTTGGATTTTAAGGGCGCTAATATTTTGGCAAAAACAGCACAAGGAGTTGCATCGATAAGGTATTATGGGTTAGATAGAGAATTGCTGAATGAGGATAGAAGGCAAGTGCTTAATCCCATTAACGCTCTTGCTGAAACGTTGGAAATGTTTCGTGGAACAGACAAAGAAGTTGATGTGGAAAACAAGTTGAGGAAAATTGTAAATGAGACAATTAAGTCAGGTCAGTATACACTGATGATCAAGTGCAACTTCAAAGACTATATTGATAAAGAATAAGATGCCATGACCCAGGATGAACGTTGGCAGAAGAAATGTCAAGACGTGATGGATTTCATGGAAAAGAACCATAGGAATCCATCGAAGCATTATTCCGAAGAGCGTAATATGAACAGCTGGTGTCATCATTGCCGGAAACAGATTTACCAAGGACTGATGAAGCCTGAACGGGTAGAGATGTTTAAAAAGCTACAGGAATTGGCTGACCAATTGAAGCGGAAAAATCAGTACGAGTAACCTTCGACAGGCTCAGGTACCTGCGGGCAGAAAATAAAGGCGGTGCTGCCGCTTTTGCGGCTGCACGGCCTTTGTGGGGAGCCGGAGGCTCTGCGGCGCGACAGCGACGCTGTGCCGGAGGCAGGGGCTATTCAACGAAAGCGATAACTAAAACGTAAACAACACGGATATATGAGAGAAATCGAGAACGAAAAACCTATTGTGTTCTTTGAGGGTGATGAGGATAAGGTTGTGGTTGAGAAAAGCGACTACGCTACGTCTCTCTTCTCGTCGCAATACACCACGGCCTTTAGCATCCTGAAAAGGCTGATAGAGATTCCCACTGAAGAGAAATGCTATCCGGGACAGGGAAATGCCAGAATCATTGCGTTCTGCGGTGACCGTGGCGCAGGAAAGACGTCGTGCATGATGTCGGTGCGCTATGCCATTGAGCACTGCAAGGAGGAGAGCATCAAATGGTATTTGGAAGCGAACGGTCTATCAACAGATGAACTGTGCTTCGACATCCTGAATCCGATTGACCCTTCGTTCTTCGACGAGAGTCACAACATACTGGAACTGGTATTAGGACAGATGTATCTGCGCTTTAAGCGCGAGCGGAAGGATAGAAAAGATGACCAGACACTGGACGTGGCCGAGGTGGAGAAAGTGCGCGTGTGCTTTGACGATGTGAAGAGGAGCCTGTCGCTCATCAGCGACAACTCGCAGCACATGTTTGACAAACTGGAGGAGTTGGAGAACCTGTCGGTGGCGATGTCGCTCTACGACAACCTGAAAGACTTGTTTGAGGCCTATCTGAAATTCGTGAAAAAGAAGAAGATAGTCATCACTATCGACGATATGGACTTCAACGCATCGGGAGCCTACAAGATGTGCAAGTACCTGCAGATGTACCTGAACCAGCCCGCCTGCATGGTGTTGATTTCGGTGAAAATTTCGCAGTTGGTATCCATCCTGGGTGATGACCCGAACTTCAAGAATGCGAAGGAAGAGGAACAGCGCAGCGAGATGTCATCGAAATACGTGCAGAAACTGATACCGATAGCCAACCGTGTGCAGATGGTGGATATATGGTCAATCAGTGAGCGATTGTTTACCATTGTGCAGAGCGGGCAGAGCATAGAAGAAGGCACCAAGCCGGAACGCATCAAGGACGGCATCGTGAGAATGATATTCGCCAAGACGAGGTATCTGTTCTACAACACCAAAGGCGAGGTGTCGCCTATCATACCGCACGAACTGAGAAGCCTGCGCCAACTGTTAGGGCTGCTCAGTCGTATGGAGGACATCAGGAAATACTCGAACAATCCGGTGGTTATCTCGAGAAACGAGGACAACAAACTACAGTTCAAGAACTACTTCTACACCGAATGGATCAGGACACTCGGGCCGGAAGACCGCAGGTTTGCGGAAGAACTGACGGAACTGGAGGATATGAAGTCGTTCAACAAGAAGATAGTTTCCTACCTGTCGGGCAAGTGTGCCGTGGATGACTATAACTACGATGACAGCGACTACCACTTCAGCAAACTGGTGGATTTGCAGAACTACACCTATAACATCAGCACGGGCGATGTGTTCAGCATCATCAGGTATTTAGAGAAGAGTACGGAGAGCACGGGGCTGAAGGATTTGCTCTTCTTTATCAAGAGTTGCTACAGCATCAGGCTGTATGAGTGCTATGACGAGAGCACGGACGACAGCAAGCGGATGTATGAGGAAGTGCCCGACGGGGACGTGTTCAAGAGCGACCCGTGGTTCAGGAAGACCACCAAGATGCAAAGTCTGGTGAACGGCAACTTCTTCAGGTATGATGCCGGTTCGTATATCAAGGCACTGGACGACAAGGGAAACGTGCAGTACCGCTACGACAAGGTGCTGCTTGACAATACGTTCTACACGCTGCTTGTGGAACTGGCAGACGAGATAGACGGGGCGTTTTTTGCCCCGGACGAGGAGTTTAGGAAGAAGTATCTGCTGGCAGAATTCCTGATTATGTGCACGTCGTATAACTATTACTATGAGTACACAATCAACCCCGACGTGGACAGAAGGAACAGCCTGCCCTATTATTTGGAACCCGTATCGCTACAGGCAGACTATGTGGTGTTTGACATCACGGCCATCTTTGCAAATATGATCAACATCAAATATTCCTACAACCGCTATTCTGCGTTGTTTGATTTCTATAAGTTCTCCAATGAAAACGACTGGACACTGCTGGGGCGGCTGAAGAAAGACGTGGAGAAGGTGAGGGATGTGGAGATGTACCAGAGTGTGTATCATGCCATAGCCTCGGATGCCATTATCAGGAACAGCGACGTGCTGCTGTCGATGACGGAGATGATGGAAAGTAATTCCAGAAATACCCTGGCAACCGCCTTGGACGGTGTGGTAAGGCGGTATAAGATGTTTTTGGAGGGGCTTTACAACACGGGTATGAAGACCTATAGGATAGGCGAGGACGGCGAGAACTATGAGTTGCACTACTCGTTTATCAAGACCCTGACATCGGTGCTGGACGAAGTGCCGGAGGACAAATTGATATCCATTCTGCACAGTGCCAATGATGCCTACGAGAGCAGCAAGACTGGCGTATCGGGTGTGAGAATAAAGCTATAGTCTGGATGGACTTGCTGAGAGCAGCGGTAAAAGCCCTATTTTGTGACTATCCCATAGAGAATGCCTACGGGATGATTGTGGGTGCGGTCAGCAAGGGTGGATTCTTGGAGTTCTTCAGCCGCATGGTGTGCGAGAATGCCCGGGGCTTCTCGATGCGCGAGGCCGAGAACGAGAAGGTGGACTTGCGGGTGAACCTGAAACGGCACGGTTTCAGGACAGAAAACGACATCCAACTGTTTGTGGGCCTGCCGCTCTACTTTGCAGAAAAGGTGCTGACCAAGGATGAGGCAGACCATCCCTGTGTAAGATTCAGCAACCTGTTCCGCTGGAGGGAGGTGGTGAAATACATCGGTGAAGACCTGTTCACCACAGCCTATCTGGCGCAGGCAGACAGGCAGGAACGGAAAGATTATTTCTGGGCCAAGGTCATCACGCATGACGACGGGCGCATCAATGCCGCACTGGACAGAGGGATGAGCGACATACACTCCCATTTTGGCGGAGCCATTGACTCGTTTGAGTTCAACTGGATAAGCCTGATGAACGACGTGGGGGCACTGTATGACAAGTTTGAGTCGATTTCGATGCGGTATTCGCTGAACGACACCACGGCTTTCAACAAGGAATACAAGTTCAACAATCTGGCGAACTATTGCAGGGTGGCAGCAGGCATCCGCGTGTGTCTGTACAAGATGCTGATGCAAGGGCATCTATACAGGAAAGACGAGGTGCTGAGCGGCCTGCAGGCAGTATGGGAGGACAGCGGCTGTGAGGAACTGACCCAACTGAAGGCGGCGATAGACAACTTGAGAGCCGAGGCCAAGAAGACATGCGACGGGATTACGCTGGACTATGCCATAGGCGAAGAGCTGATAGCGACGGGGTTTGCCATGTCGCCCAATTGCATCTATGCCGGAGAGCGACAGTTGGAATACGCCTTCTACCGTGCCTACCTGCGGCAGCAATCGCCTATCAAGGGATTCTGGGTGGAACTGTTCTACCTGTATGAACTGATCAAGACCCATCTGAGACGGGAGTTTGTGTGCGCCAATGAGATGATGGGGCTGGACAATTACATTGGCTTCAGTACGCGTGCCGCGCTGTTTACGGAGAAGATACAGAAGGTGTGCAATGTGTCGGCCATGCAGACCAGCATCAGGCAGGGGAAGGAAGACTACATTGAGACCCGTGTGGCATCGAACGCACTGGGGCTGACCAGAGGCGAATACTGGAAAGCACTCTACTCCTACGAGCCATTTCTGGACAAAGACGAGATGCGACGGCGGCTGACCTTTGTGGTGCAACTGACCAAACGCGGGCTGCCAAAGACCGAACACCGAGAGGGGCGGTACTACAAGAAGCGGCGGGAGATGCACCACGAATATAACAAGGTGGCCTGCTACAGAGCGGGCGGGCAGAGTGCCTACGAGATAGTAGGTCTGGACGTTGGCGGCATGGAACTGTTCTACCGACCCGAAGTGTTTGCCCACTTGCTACGCTCCGGCAAGCAGCAGGGTTTCAAGACCACCTATCACGTGGGCGAAGAGTTCTATGACCTGGTGGACGGGATGAGAGCCATCTGGGAGATTATACAATATACAGACTCACATCCTATTGACAGGCTTGGGCATTGTCTGGCAATGGGCGTGAAGCCTGAACCATACTATCAGAAAAAACACTGTACCGTGAACTTGCCCAAGCAAGTGTTGCTTGACAATGTGGTGTGGCTTTGCTGTTTTGCACGACATCAAGGCATCAAGATCAAGACCTCTTTGTATAAACGGCTGACGGGACTGGCAAGGGATTTGTACCGCCAGTTGGGGTATGAAAGATACGTGGAGGAAATGGTTATGGATGACTACTACGACAGTATGCTGCTGCGGAGCGATGAAGCCAACGGCGATGACGGACTGGACTGCTGGTCGGAAACGGCGGTTCTGGACACGACACCCGCCAACAGCGCAAGGTGCAACAGGAATGCCGTGATGCTGAACAATGCCTACAGACTGGATTTAGACTTAATAGAAGAAGGAGAGACTACGACCGAGGAGCAGTTTGACAAGCACTATGTGGCACTGGTAGGGCAGGTGCAGGAGAAGATGAGAGAACTGGTACACAAGACCGGCATCTGCATTGAAGGCTGTCCGTCGTCGAACCTTCAGATATGTCAGTTAGGACGCTACGATTGCCATCCGGCAATCCGTTATTACCTGAACCCTGACGTGCGCAGGTTTTGGCGTTTCAGCCGTAAACCCAGGATGAACTTTGCCATCTGTACGGACGACAAGGGCACGTTTTCGACCTCCCTGCACAACGAGTTCTCGCTGCTGGCACTGGCAGCCACCAAGGAGAACGGCTGGAACAAGGGAGTGGAGAAAGTGTTTGCGGAATTAATTACACAAGGAAACAAGTACCGTTTTAAGACAGCACCCCATGAACGTTAAACAAACAGAATTCTCATTTGAAGAGTCATTAAAATACATTGACGACCTTGCAGCGCAAATGAAAGACGATTCGCCTCTGCCAGTATGCGATACGCTGACAAAGGATGATTTGTTGAGTAAGGACATAGCGCAGGCTCACGGCACAGTGATGGTGGTGAAGGTTGTGCAGCACCCGTGGATGAAAGAGGGCCGGATACGTGAATATGTGTACCACACCACCATGACCCTTATGATGAACGTGGTGCGCAGCACCAAGAACCTGAGGCATCTGGACGTGCAGACCGACGGCGGGCTGCTGGCAATGTTTGACACCCCTATGAAGAAAGATGTAGAGGAAATCATCAACGTGTCGGCCCAAGTGAGGAGTGTCAACGACGTGGTGCTCAGGAAATTCGGTCAGGAACTGACCAGTCAGATTGTGACGGTGGGCATGGACTACGGTTCTGTGGTCTGCTACAATGGTGACGATCCGATAGAAGATCTGTTCTTTGCGGGAAAGGCCATCAAGACGGCCAAGATGCTGACGGGTGTGAAGGATGACTGTGTGGTGATTTCGCACGACATCTATATCAATCTGTCGGAGGAGATGCAGAACAATCTGTTTAAGGAGGAGGATGCGGCAGAGGGGATACAGTACCACTATTCGCCTCTGATTAATATCAGGATGAGGAAATGGGTGGTGGAACACGAATGACACGAATTAACCGAAAAATATCAAAAAAAGAAGAGAAAAAGCCTGGAAATGGCAATAGGTGAGTATGATCGTCCCCGTTCCAAGTAATCTTTAGAATATAGAGGCTTGGTTTCTTTCGTTTCGGAGGGTTCGTGGTTATCGCGAACCCTCTTTGTGTTGTTTTATATGCGATCATGTACCAGCCGCGGTTAGTCGGACGTGAATAGGTTTTGAGGAGCTTTTAATTATTCCTGGTCTTCCAGGGATTCCCATCCGTCATAAGAAGCAGCTAGTCTGTGCGATTTGCATTGATGGACTTCATAGTTTGATAATAAATCATTTAGCCCATCCAAAAAACGATCTCGCACATCTACTGGTATGTCTTGCTTGAGAATGGTTGAGACAATCATATTATATCCATCTTCTCCATATAGCTCTTTCATTGCCCAAAAGGCCTCACAGGTTATAGCGGTATTATTGATGTTCCATGAAGAGATTAATACATTTAATAAGGATTCCATATCTGCGTCATTTAACAACCAAGCAATCAGAAAACACATAAGTGCGTCATTGTAGTTGGCCTGATGAGACATGTGTACTCCTTGATTAAACCATTCAAGCCCCAACAGTGGATCAAAAGTGATTGTAGGAAGTTTCTTCTCGAAGAAGACAAGGGCTTTTGCTTTAAGAACAACGGAGCTTTTAATATCTTCGCCATTTTGCTTCTTCTCATCTATGAAAGAACAGATCTCTCTTTTAGCTTCTGCGAGCTTTAACTGTTTTACAAGGCAGTCAGCAATGAATACACGAATATCGGGATTACAGCGTTCCTTCGAAATAGATCGAGCCTTTTTATAAAAATGCTCCGCATATGAATAATGCCCAGTGTTATATAATACACTACCCATTTCCTGCCACCAATACTCAAGTTTGCGATAGGCCGGGAAGGACTGTATGGCAGTGAAATACCAGGAGGCGGCTTCATACATTGTATCAAGGTCGGAATTGTGAAGCGAGTTGGCGATGTTGTATGCTAACAGGCCTTTATTCTCGGGATCCGATTCGTTATTATAAACTTGAAGTAGATAAGGGCGAGTCAAATTATAATCTCCATTTGATGCTACGAAAATCGAGATCAAGGAAAGCGAAAGTAGTTCTGCTCTTTCCTGTTTGACACATAATCCCAAATATCGATCTAGTTTGCACAGGTTCTCTTTGGGGGCGTTACTGATAAAAGAAAGCCAATCCGAGTCGGAGAGGGACGAAAAGAACCTCGGTGTAATATGCTCAGAGATAATGTGGAAAGATTCAATACGACTAAAGGATCTTTGTAGATAAGCAATGGAAAGGAGAATGTCCCAAAACACTGGCGGGCAGTCCGAGTCGGAAAGAGTATTGTAATATAGAATGGACTCATCACCAAGAGGCCCGGAAAAACGGGATTGATGACCGAAATCATCGTGGATAATAGCGGAGAGGGCGCCTTTCTCATAAGAATATTCAATATGAATGTTCAGACAGGAAAGCCTGTTATTGTCAGATATGTCGGAATTGAATAATTCCTCCGCTTTCTTTAAGAGTTGGTTGTGAATTCGGCTGATTATCCGATTCGAGCAGGTGCTTTGAATACACAAACCCTTTGGTAAAGAATTGGAGTAATTCTCCTCAATAGTAAGAAGATATTCTTGATCAATGATGTTGTCCTGAGTAAGTATAATGCTATAGGATACCTGTTCTTGCTGTTCGGGAGAGAGTAGATCATAGAGTGAGTTGACCCACTTCCCCCAGAACAGTTTCTCTTGGCAGCTAAAAACAACCAATAGAACAGGGAGAGATACGCTTTTATAATCACGAAGACGCTCAACGGAAAAAGGGAAATGAATTGTTCCATTGTTCGATGGCGTATCCGTCCCTTTCGCCTGGATAAAGAACATCTTTCCAGTCGTTTTGTCGTCCTTCGCAATCTCAACGAGCAGGTCCAACCCATAATCGCTCGTTTGCGTATTAATAATCCATTCGGGGGGTATCAAGGATGCCGAGATCTCGCGCACGGCGATATCTCCAATGATGTGATTGCTATTACGTCTTGCCATATGCCCCTTTAACTGCTGCTATACAAATGTAGCAAAAAAGGTGTTATATTTGATCAAATATGGGGAGCTCTAAAGATGGACTGGAAAGATGAGGTAAATACCATAAGTGCGCTTTTAGCGTGGCAGAGATCTCGTTGACTGTGCGGCGTATTATCTTGATGGAAGTGAAAGAATTGTCTGGGGGGTGGAGGGAATAATTGTTTTTGTTATATTTGTAAAGGTGCTCACCATAGGGTGTACACGGCTGATGACCGGATTGCGGTGCATCCTGCAAGAGAGGTGAAGTACTGAAGGATATCCTTACGGGAATGATGTTAATTATGTCAAAGGTTTGTATTAAAGATTTAATCTCCCAAGGGAATGCAATTCGAAGTGGAGTTGAATACGTTCCGGCTCCGAGGAACGTAATTCGGACCTTTTCTGTGTACAGTCTGTCTGATAGTGGGGAGTATTATCGATGGAAAGAGCTCTCCATTCGTTACTTACGCCTATATTATCCAGCAGAATCTGAACGCTTTATTAAGTGCTCGAATGAGTTTGAGGAAAATCACCATGCTCCAAGGTACATATCAAATATGATAGGGATACTGGAGGCATGTGAGGATATCCCTTCCGATGAGGTCGCGCGATTAATGGACGAAGAAAGAATAGAGGAAGAAATATCAAAAGTTCAACGTTTGGAAGAAGAGTATTTATCTCAATCGAAAGGAGATATGATTAATCTGTCAACACCGGCTTTTCATGAATGGCATGCAGAGGCATGTGTCATATTTGATAAATGGTTTTATCCAACGGATGAGGATTGGGTGGCATTTCAGAATATAGACGGATCGGGAAATGGATATGTACTGAAGCATGAGTATGATAGGGTCTATTCTTCGTATCGGAAACTGTTGGCGCGGTTAAAAGATGGCCGTAACCTAAAAGCAATGCATCGACCTGCCATAAACCCATCCCCGAATAAAACTGGAAATGGAAAGATCCGGGTGTTTGTAAGCTATTCTCATGCTGACAAGAAATGGTTCGAACGACTCCAGAGACATTTGAAAGTATTATCAAAGTATTCAGAATCGGTTGAGTGTTGGGAGGACACACAGTTAAAAGGTGGCGATAAATGGAAGATGGAGATCGCGAAAGCTATTGAAAAAGCAAATGTTGCGATTCTTCTAGTGTCGACGGATTTCCTTGCATCGGACTTTATCTCATCAGATGAGTTGCCCCCTCTTCTTCGCAAAGCAGAAGAGGAGGGAACGAGAATACTCCCCCTTATCGTCGCTCCATGCTCTTATGGGTTGTCGGAATTGTCAGATTTCCAGGCAATTAACAGCCCGGATAAAACACTGGCAGATATCGCTGCGAATGATGCTGCTGTTGAGCGCGTATATCTTGAACTGATTAAGACCATACAAACCCTTATTTGATTTCCATAAGCATCCGCCTTTCATTGTTTTTCGCGGGGTTCCCCCTTCGATTGTGTTAATGCTAGCACATAAACGCTATCTCTCGCTTTCTTCGTTTTCGAAGAACTCGTTTGCGCTTGTTGTAAGTTGAATGAGGCGGATGCTTTTTTATTAGATGAAAGAGTCTATAATATTCCCAGACACTCGAGAAGAGATAGCCAGTCTGCTTGACTATAAAACCAGCAAACTGACCTATCTCTTATATGCGCTTTCGGAGGATCAGAAGTATAAGACATTCTGTATTCCGAAGCGGAACGGGGGCGAGCGTGAGATCTCAGCTCCGATTTCTGCTATTAAAACGATTCAGCGCCGTCTCTCTGATTACATTTATCAACACTATGAGGTTAAATCGTGTGCGCATGGTTTTGCTAAAGGCCGTAATGTCGTTTCGAATGCAACAAGGCATCGGAATCGCCGATGGGTTGTGAATGTGGATTTGAAAGATTTCTTTCCGTCCATCCATTTCGGGCGGGTGCGAGGTGTATTCCTCGCCCATCCGTTTAATTGCTCGGAGGAAGCGGCAACGCTGCTTGCGCAGATTTGTTGTCACCAGGGAAGATTGCCGCAAGGTGCTCCGACATCGCCGATTGTATCCAATATTGTATGCCGCCAACTGGACAACAGGTTGTTGGACTTTGCTAAGGCAAATAAACTCGTCTATACCAGATATGCAGATGACATCTCATTCTCAACAAACCTAAAGGAAATCCCGGAGGCGCTTGGGCGATTGGATGCTGCGGGCGCTTTTAGCTTGGGCAAAGAGCTCCGGGGCATCATAGAATCATGCGCGTTTCAAATCAATGAGGCAAAAGTACATTGTTGCTCTCGACATAACCGGCAAATGGTTACGGGACTTGTGACGAACAGAATCGTAAATGTCCCGCGAGATTATGTCAAGCAAATTCGTTGTATGCTTCATGCATATGAGAAATATGGGCTAGAGAAAGCTGCTGCAGATCATTTTGGGAAGTATGATCATAGGAAAACAGATTTCCCCCAGTTGACATTTCGAAAGATTCTGGCCGGGAAGATAGGCTATCTTGGGCACGTAAAGGGTAAGACAGACAAAGTGTATCAGAAGTTGGCGGCAAGAATGAGACGGCAGGACCCTGAAGCACCATTGACTATCCCGCTGTATTCTGGAGAAGAAAAGATCATTGTGTACGGCGAAGGGAAGACGGACACCATGCATCTGCAGGCTGCATTTGAGTCCCTGCGCGAGAAAGGCTTTTATGCTGGGCTGAGCATTAAGTTCTATCGCTACCGGGATGATGTTGAGGTAAATAATAAGAAACTATTCGATTTCTGTTCATCCCGTTCTCTTGCAAAGAAGGATGATAAGATAGAAATCTGTTTGTTTGATAGAGATGATAAGTCATTCCCGTCAAATAAAGTTGAGGCAGATGGCAAACCAAAGAATTGGGGTGAGGGTGTTTTCTCTTTCTTACTTCCAGAGGTTGCCCATCGTGATTTTAAGGAGATTTGCATTGAGCATTATTATCAGGATGCCGATTTGCTGAAGAAGGACAGCAAAGGCCGACGTGTTTATTTGAGCAAGGAATTTGATGCCGAGACAGGACGCCACTTTACGGAGGATTTATCATATTCTGTAAAGGATAGGCTTAAATGCAGCTATCCCCGGATAATCGACCAGGATGTATATAATTCGAAAGGGAAAAATGTGGCGTTGTCGAAGATGACGTTTGCGAGGAATGTCCTTTCAAAAGCTGCTCCTTTTGACAAGATGGATTTCTCGGCGTTCTCGGCCGTCTTTGATATCATCGAAGAAATATTTCGAACACGGTAAGCCGGGATCATTATTATGAAAGGGTCTCGTGCGCTGGGCGGTGCACTATTTGACGGGACGGCGTTCTGCGGCGTCCCGTTGTTGTTTTCCGAAGGGGATGTTAAAATATGTATAACACTTTCTCCCGGCGGGGTGGGATGGGGTTGTTTTTCTGGTGGGAATCGCTATCTTTGCATCGACTAGACTTTAAACTAATAGAGTATGTTAGGAATTGATTCAAAAAGAAGCCCCATCACCGGGCAATTTGCCGCCTCCATTCAGGATGCCGTTCGTCGCGTAGCGACCAACAATCTGAATGAAGAGGACAAGCGTGTTATTAGGGAATCGGAAGAGAGGAGAAAGACTTATCATGCGACCTGGAAATAGACGCTTTGTTTCGAGAGACGTCGTCATATCTGGAGTACAGGATACATCTTTTCTTAAAGAATTTTACTGCGGAATCCAACAAATGGATGATTTCATCCATGACGGACTATCGTTGTCAGTAGCAAGTAATTTCTGCAAGTTGTATCAAGTTTCTTCTGGAGAAGAGACGATCGCAATATTCTCTTTAACATTTGATGCGCTGCATTTGGATTTGGAAGACAAAGAAGATTTGCAGGCGCAGGACCGGATTATCTTGAACCCTCATTATGAGGAGACCTTTTGGAGCAAGCGACATTATCCAGCTTTGGAGATATCGTATCTGGCTGTGCGGGAGGATCTTCGTGGTAGTGGAATTGGCGCATTCCTCGTTGAGGAGATTATTCAATTGGCTGGCCGTCAGGATTTGGCCGGTTGTCAATTCGTGACAGTAGAGGCTATGACTCATTCTTCGACGGATAGGGACTATACGGCTGTCGGGTTCTATTCAAAAATGGGCTTTGTGCCCTGTGAGTATCCGAATCCCAGCAAGGATACTTTGAGGATGTTTAGGCCGTTGTATTATTGACGAGCCAATGATGAGCGGGACCGGGTGCTCCTCGGAGGCTATGGTAGCAGCGCTGCACGCAGCTCGTCCACGGAGTGCACGATGCAGTGTCCCGCGAGGTCTTCCGCGGAGCGGTAGCCCCAGGCGACGGCGAGGGCGTCGATGCCGCCATTCGCGGCGGTGCGCATGTCGGTGGGGGAGTCGCCGACCAGCAGGGCGTCGGCCCGGTCGATGCCGGCGGCGGCGAGCACTTCTTCCACGATTTCCGGTGAGGGCTTGAGGGGGTAGCCGGGGCGGTTGCCGAGGATAGCGACAAAGGCGATTTCCGGGAAGAATTCCCGGATCAGATGGTCCGTTCCCTCCTGGAATTTGTTGGAGGTGACGGCCATTTTTATGCCGGCTTTGTCCAGATCGGCCAGCAGCTGCTGCATCCCCGGGTAGGGGCGCGTGTGGACGTCGATATGGGCGGAGTAGTATTCCTTGAAATCATTTAGCGCAGCGTCCACGGCGGTGTCGTCTGCCTGGTGCTCGGGGGGCAGCGCCTGCAGGACGAGGTTGCGCACGCCGTGCCCCACCATGCGGCGGTAGTCCGGCACTTCGTGCAACGGCCACCCGCGCAGGGCCAGCGCGTGGTTGACGGCCGTGCCGAGGTCTTCGAGCGTGTCGATGAGCGTGCCGTCGAGGTCCCAGAGGATGAGTTTTCGCATACGGCTGCAAAATTAAGAAATAAAGCGTATCTTTGAGGAAACGTTTAACATTTACCGCATATGTTTACACTCATTGATTTACCATACGCTCCGGATGCGCTGGCGCCTGCCATCAGCGCGCAGACGATCGGCTTCCATCATGGGAAGCACCTGCAGACTTATGTAAATAATCTGAATGCCCTGCTGCCGGGCAGCGGCCTGGAGGGGCTGTCGCTGGAGGAGATTGTCGTGAAGGCGGAGGGCGGCCTGTATAATAATGCCGGGCAGACGCTGAATCATAATATGTATTTTGAGCAGTTCCGGGAGATTCCGGGTCAAGCCCGGAATGACGAAAAGGGAGCGAACGGCCCGACGGGCGCGCTGGCGGCGCAGATCGACAAGCAGTGGGGCTCGCTGGATGCCTTCCAGGCCGAGTTCGTCGCCAAGGGCGGCGGGTTGTTCGGCAGCGGCTGGGTGTGGCTGTCCGCCCAGGCCGACGGCACGCTGGTGATCACCCAGGAGCCGAACGCCGGCAATCCCCTGAAGAAGGGCCTTCGCCCCCTGCTGACCTTCGACGTGTGGGAGCACGCCTACTATCTTGACTACCAGAACCGCCGCCCGGACTACCTTAAGGCCCTCTGGCCTCTGGTCGACTGGCGCGTCATCGAGGCCCGGTACGGGAAGTAATATGCACATCATACTCCTTTCCGGCGGGTCCGGCAAGCGCCTGTGGCCCCTGTCCAACGAGATACGCTCGAAGCAGTTTATCCCGATTTTTAAGTGCGAGGACGGAACGTACGAGTCCATGATCCAGCGGGTGTACCGCCAGGTGAAGAGCGTGGATCCGGATGCGACGGTCACGATCGCGACGTCCAAGAGCCAGGTCTCCGCAATCCGCAACCAGCTGGGCGACGGCGTGGGCATCAGCGTGGAGCCGTGCCGGCGGGATACTTTCCCGGCGATTGCCCTTTCAGTCGCCTATCTGCATGACGTGCAGGGGGTTGGGCTGGAGGAGCCGGTGGTCGTGTGCCCCGTGGATCCGTTTGTCGAAGACGACTATTTCGTCGCGCTGCGACGGCTATCCGCGCTGGCGGAGGAGGGGACCGCGAACCTCACGCTGATGGGCATCGAGCCGACCTACCCGAGCGAGAAGTACGGCTACATCCTGCCGCGCGCCAAGGGCGAGGTGAGTGCGGTGAGCACCTTCAAGGAGAAGCCCACCGTGAAGGTGGCGGAGGGCTACATCGCGCAGGGCGCGCTGTGGAACGGCGGCGTGTTTGCCTTCAAACTGGGCTATGTGCTGCGGCGCGCGCACGAAATCATTGATTTCAAGGACTATACGGACCTATTCGCAAAGTATGCTTCGCTGACGAAGATCAGCTTCGACTATGCCGTGGTGGAGCGCGAGCGGAGCATCGCGGTGATGCGTTTCGGCGGCATTTGGCGGGACCTCGGCACGTGGAATACGCTGACCGAGGCCATGTCGGAGCCCACGATGGGCAAGGCCATCCTGGGCGACGGCTGCGAGGGGGTCAGCGTGATCAACGAGATGAACGTCCCCGTGCTGTGCATGGGGCTGAAGGACGTCATCGTGGCGGCGGCGCCCGACGGGATCCTGGTCACGGACAAGGAGGCGTCGGGGCGCATCAAGCCTTATGTGGACGGCATCGAGCAGCAGATCATGTTTGCCGAGAAGTCCTGGGGGCGCTACCGGGTGCTGGACGTGCAGGACGAGTCGATGACCCTGAAGGTCACGCTCAAGGCCGGACAGTCGATGAGCTACCATGCCCACGCGCACCGCGACGAGGTCTGGACCGTCGTCGCGGGTGAGGGGGAGACCCTCGTGGACGGGATGGCGCAGGCGGTGCATCCGGGGGATGTGATCACGATCCTGGCGGGCTGCAAGCACCGCGTCAAGGCCCGTACCGAGCTGACGCTCATTGAGGTGCAGCTCGGCCGGGAGATTACGGTGCAGGACAAGACCAAATATCCCGAGCCGTGAGTCCCTTTCTGCTGAGCCCTGCGGGCAAGGATTATATCTGGGGCGGCGAGCGCCTGAAATCTTCGTACGGCAAGGCAATCGATTTGACGCCGCTGGCGGAGACTTGGGAGTGCTCGGTGCACCCGGACGGGCCGTCGGTGGTGGCCTCTGGCGAGTTTGCCGGCAGGTCGCTGGCCGAGGTGCTCGCGGAGCATGCGGAGTTTCTGGGCTCGTCACCGTCGGCCCAGGACGGCCTGCATATCCTGGTGAAGTTGATCGACGCGAAGCGGAACCTGTCGGTGCAGGTGCATCCGGACGACGCGTATGCCTTCCGCGAGGAGGGCGGCCAGCAGGGCAAGACGGAGATGTGGTATGTGATGGATGCGGAGCCGGGGGCGTCGCTGGTGTTCGGGCTGCGCTGTGAGGTGCCGCCGGAGACGCTGCGCGCCGCGCTGGAGGCCGGGACGGTGGAGGCGCTATTGCGCCGCGTCCCGGTGCACCGCGGCGATGTGTTCTATATCCCTGCGGGCACGATCCACGCCATCGGCAGCGGGATCCTGCTGGCCGAGGTGCAGCAGAATTCGAATCTGACCTACCGGCTATATGATTACGGGCGGCTGGGCAAGGACGGCCGGCCGCGGCCGCTGCATGTCGACAAGGCACTCGCCGTGTCGGACCTCAGCGGCGCGCAGGCCCCGCGCCAGCCGCTCCGCGTCCTTCGCTACCGGCCCGGTTTCGCAAAGGAGACCCTGTGCGAATGTCCCTATTTCGAGGTGGCAAGGTGTCTGCTGAATTCTGAGGCTGTCGAGCTCCCTGCTCTTCCGGAATCCTATCGTGTGCTGCTGTGTGTGGATGGCGCGGGCTCTCTGGGCGAGCTGCAATTCCGCAAGGGCGACACGGTCTTTATCCCCGCGACCTGCGGTGCGCTGACCCTTTCCGGCAGCGCCGAATTCCTGCTAATCCGCGGGTAGCGGTATTGTCATTCTGAGCGAAGTCGAAGAATCCCGTCGCCTATTTCCGGGGGTGGTGGGAGA
>CAJOHX010000007.1:22279-153101 GCA_905234475.1 uncultured Bacteroidales bacterium
TCGTGAGGATGGATTCGTGCCCGAGCATCTCCTGCACGACGCGCAGGTCGGCGCCGTTCTCGATGAGGTGCGTGGCGAAGGAGTGGCGGAAGGTGTGGGGGGAGATTTCTTTGTTGACGCCCGCAATCAAGGCCTGGTTTTTGACGAGGTTGAAGATGGCCACCCGGCTGAGCGGGCGGCCGTTTTTGTTTAGGAATGCGATGTCGTCGAAGGCGGGCTCGGCGGGAGCGGGGCGGGCGTCGAGGTATTGCGCGAAGGCGTCCGCCGCCATTTCGCCGAGGGGAACGAGGCGCTCTTTGTTGCCCTTGCCGACCACGCGCACGAAGCCCTGTTGGAGGTAAACGTGTGAGATCTGCAGGCCGCAGGCTTCAGAGACGCGCAGGCCGCAGCCGTAGAGGATTTCGAGGATCGCGCGGTCGCGCAATCCGGTCCAGCCGCGGGCGGTGTCGACGGATTCAAGGATGGCGGTAACTTCCTCGACGCTAAGGACTTCCGGGAGGTAGCGGCCGAGCTTGGGGGCTTCGATGCGGTCGCAGGGGTTGTCGGGGCGTTCGCCCTCGAGGATTAGCCAGTCGAAGAACGACCGCAGCGAGCTCAGCAGCCGCGCCTGGCTGCGTTTGCTCAGCGGCTGGGGTTTGCCGGAGCTTTTGGCTTTGCCGTTTGTCGTCATTCCGGGCTGCGACCCGGAATCTCCCGCCGCCCGGCGGATCAGGTACCGCTCGATGTCGTCGGGGCGCACCGCCCGCGGGGCGAGGTCGGCTGCCGCGAGGAATTCCGCCACGTCGCGCGCGTAGGCCGCCACCGTGTTCGGCGACAGCCCGCGCTCCATGCGCAGGTAGTAGCGGTAGTCCTTGATGATGCGCTGGTCGGGCACGGCTGGTTATTTCGCGTCCTGCTCGGCGCGGGCGGCGTTGTAGCAGTCGCGGCAGAGGGGCTCGTAGACGTCTTTTTCGCCGAGGAGCACGAGGTCCTTGCTCTTGATGAGGCGGTGGGAGTGGTTGGCGAGCGCGCCGCAGCGGACGCAGATGGCGTGCACTTTCTGCACGTCTTCGGCGACCGCCATCAGGCGAGGCATGGGCCCGAACGGCTGCCCGAGGAAGTCGGTGTCGAGGCCGGCCACGATGACGCGTACGCCGCGGTTGGCCAGCGTCTGGCACACGTCGACGAGCGTGTCGTCGAAGAACTGGGCCTCGTCCACGCCGACGACCTGTACGTCGGGGCCGATCTTGAGCATCTCGGCGGGGTTGCTGATGGGGGTGGAGGTGATCTTATGGAAGTCGTGGGAAACGACTTCGACGTCGGAGTAGCGCTTGTCTACGCCGGGCTTGAAGATGGCTATTTTCTGGTTGGCGAACTGGGCGCGGCGCAGGCGCCGGATGAGTTCTTCGGTCTTGCCGGAGAACATCGAGCCGCAGACGACCTCTATGCAGCCGGATTTTTTGTGATTCTCGGAAAACATTGCTTAAATTTGTGGTTGCTGTCCTACAAAGATAACAATTTATCGCCGGAAGAACATGGCCTCCGCTGGAATTTTATACATCGTGCCGACGCCGGTCGGCAATCTCGAAGACATGACTTTCAGGGCCGTCAGGGTGCTGAAGGAGGCCGACCTGATCCTGGCGGAGGATACCCGCACGAGTGCCGTGCTGCTGCAGCATTTCGACATTCGCGGCAAGCAGCTCCTTTCTCATCATAAGTTCAATGAGCACCAGACGGTTGCACTGGTTCGGGAACGGCTGGCGGCGGGCGCGAAGGTGGCGCTCGTGAGCGACGCCGGCACGCCCGGGATCTCCGATCCGGGTTTCCTGCTGGCGCGCGAGTGCGCCGCCGAAGGCATTGAGGTGCAGACGCTTCCGGGCGCGACAGCGTGCATCCCGGCGGTGGTGTCGTCGGGGCTGCCGTGCGACCGGTTCTGTTTCGAGGGCTTTTTGCCTCAGAAGAAGGGGCGCGCTTCTTTGCTGGCCGCACTGGCGGTCGAGCCGCGCACGATGGTGTTCTACGAGTCGCCGCGGCGGCTCGTCCGGACGCTGGAGCAGATGGCGGAGGCGTTTGGGCCCGAGCGCCCGTGTTCGGTCGCCCGGGAGATCTCGAAGGTCCACGAGGAGCACGTCCGGGGGACTTTGGCGGAGGTGCTGGCGCATTTCCGGGCGGTCGAGCCCAAGGGCGAGATCGTCCTGGTGGTCGGCGGCCTGCGGGACGACGCTCCCCGCGAGCACCGTAATAAGTACAAGGACGCGGAGTAATCCCGTTTTTCGTCCCCGTTTTTGCGTGTTTTGTCCCTAAACGTTTAATTGCTGAAAGTTAAACGTTTAAATACATTTTCTTCGATTATTCTTCTCATCTTCGCGGCGGTGCCGGCGGCAGTAGAACCGGGACCTGGCTGCGACCGTGAAGGACCTTTCTGCACAAAAGGACAAAGCTGACGCGAAGGATAAACCCTCCGCGGCGTCGTTCAAGGTGGGGGCGATCGCCCTCGCCTTCATGATTATCGGCTACCAGGCGGCGCTCGTCCTGGGCCGCTCCGCCCGCCTCCGCATCGAGGCGAACCGGGATGCGCCAGATACGGTGTTTGTTTACATGTCTCCGTCGGACGGCAACTCCCGGCTCGGCTCTGAAATCGTAAGGCGGAACGCGGAACATTCGCCAGCGGTGGAGGCGGTGAGGCGGGCGAGCCGGCGGGTGGAGACGTTCCGGTTTAACCCGAATACCGTGTCGATTGATGACCTTATCCGCCTGGGCTTCAGCGAGAAACAGGCGCAGGCGATCGATAACTACCGCGCGGCAGGGGGTCGTTTCCGGCGACGGGAGGATTTCGCGAAGTCGTTTGTCGTGGCCGACTCGGTGTACCGGCGGCTGGAGCGCTTTATCGACATTCCGCGGGTTGACCTGAACCGCGCGGATTCGGCGGCGCTGGATGATTTGCCCGGGATCGGGCCGTGGTTCGCGGCGCGGATTATCGCGTACCGCGTGGAGCTCGGCGGGTATTCTTTTGCGGAGCAGCTGCTGGATATCTACCACTTCGACCGGGAGAAGTTTGACGGCCTTGCCGACCTGGTATATTGCTCGCCGCCAACGCCTTACGCGCTCTGGTCGCTGCCCGCGGACTCGCTCGCGAAACACCCCTACATCCGCTCGCGGCAGGCCGCGCGCTCCATCGTGTTGTTTCGCGACAACACCCCGCGCTCCGAGTGGACGGTGGCGGCGCTGGGCGAGGCGGGCATCCTCCCCCCGGAAGACGCCTCCCGCCTCGCCCGCTGCGCCATCGCCCCACCGGAATAATGTGTTCCCGGGAGCGCCAGAGCCTCATTTTGCTCCCGGCAGCTCATTTTTCGGTCTCCCGGGAGCGCTGGAACGGCTATTTGCTCCCGACAGCTCATTTTTAACAGGGGGGCAGTCGCTGCCGCGCGATAGCGGGGCGCGGCAGCTCCGCCGGGGATGAAGAGTAGCGAGGGGCCGTCAACGGATCGCAGGCTGGGGGCACCCGCGCCTCGCATTGCGGGGCTCGGCGCGTACGGCAGGACGCGTCGCGTCGCCGGGCTCGATGGGACGGCCTGCTCCGCGCCTGCCGTTGCCTAGCAGGGCGGGCAATAAAGAAGAGCATTATTACCCTCGCGGGGAACAATGCTCTATGTCCATAACTATCCGTTGATTCCGACAACGGTTTGCTAGTTAATCTTTCGATGCAAAAGTAATTATTTGTGATAATAATCCGAATGAAGAATTGAAATAATATGTATAACATTTTCAGCAAAGCGAGGAGTTTCGCCGATTCTGGGAGGTAACGTGTGGCATAGTGCGTGCCGCTCCAAAGAACCTGGCAGCAAGCAGCCGGAGCGGAGAGCCCCCAAAGCTCTCAAGCGACGGCTGGCTTGCAGCCGCCGACCACCGTAATGGGAGGCGGCGGTGCCTTCGGGCTGCAGTTGGTTGATGGAGTCATGCTGGACAATGCACGTGGCGGAGCCGCCGCGCACCGCTATTGCGCGGCGGTGATGGCCCAGGATGGAGGAAAGGAGAAGTTGGCCGGTGAGGATGTCGAATCCGATAACGATCGGTAGATGTTGTGAGCGGAAACTGGTTGAATAATAGCTGTTTATGACTTTATAATCCCCCGAGATTTGGGAGAGTAAATAATGATAAAGCGTTGGTATAGAGATAGTTGCTACTCACGGCGGTGGGGTGTGCGGAGGGGAGAAGGGGGCGGGGATAGAGGATGTGGGGGATTTTTTGTATTTTTGCGTGTATGAAAGAGAAGTTGCTCGGGATGACGCTGCAGGAGCTGAAGGCGGCGGCGCAGGGGTGCGGGCTGAAGCCCTTTGTGGGGGCGCAGCTCGCGGACTGGCTGTATGCCAAGCGCGCTACCAGCTGGGACCGGATGGTCAATATTTCGAAAGCTGCCCGGGAGGCTCTGGCGGAAAAATATGATCTTGGTGTCAGCGCGCCCGTCGGCTCCGCTATTTCTTCCGACGGTACCAAAAAGTATCTCTTTGAAGTCCACCCTGAAAGAAAATCCCCGGCCCCTAGTACTAATTGTAATCAACAGAATTACAATCAAATAGACAAAATAACCGACAATTGTTCGGTAAAAGAAGTCGCCTCCGTAACCAATCTTAAAGAGGACTCGGTGGTGGTAGATAATAGCAAGAATACCGGGCTGGATGAAGAAGGGAAGAATACTGGCAAGAATTGGGTGGACAATGGAGAAAGAGGAGATGGCCAGGGGGTCGAGTATATAGAGTCGGTGATGATTCCGGAGGAGGAGCGGAGGACGCTGTGCGTGAGTTCGCAGGCGGGGTGCCGGATGGGGTGCAAGTTCTGCATGACGGGGCGGCATGGGTTCCATGGGCAGCTGGATGCGGCGGAGATTCTGAACCAGTTCCTGAGCATCGACGAGGCGGGCGAGCTCTCCAATGCCGTGTTCATGGGGATGGGGGAGCCGATGGATAATTACGACGCGGTGAGCCGCGCGCTGGAGGTGCTGACGGCGCCGTGGGGCTTCGCGTGGAGTCCCAAGCGCGTGACCGTCAGCACGATAGGCGTGGTGCCGGTGCTGAAGCGTTTCCTCGAAGAGGAGCGCTGCCATCTGGCGGTGAGCCTGCACAATCCTTTCCCGGAGGAGCGCCTGAGCCTGATGCCGGCGCAGAAGGCCTGGGACATCCGAGAGATTATCGACCTGATTCGTCAGTATGATTTCAGCGGCCAACGCCGCGTGAGTTTTGAATATACGATGTTTGCCGGGTTCAACGACGACAAGCGCCATGCCGATGCGCTGATCCGCCTGCTGCGCGGGCTGGAGTGCCGCGTGAACCTGATCCGATTCCACCGGATCCCGGATTTCCCCTATGACTGCGCGTCCGACGCGGTGATGGAGGCGTTCCGCGACCGGCTCAATAACCACCAGATCCTATGCACCATCCGTTCTTCGCGGGGCGAAGACATCCTGGCCGCGTGCGGGATGCTCGCCGGACAACATGCTGCCTCGGACTAGCGGCCCTGCTGCTGTTTGCCGGACAGGCGCTGAGCGCGCAGAACTATCCGAACGGCCTGTCGACGGATAGCGTGGACCCGCGTGCCGACGCCGCGTACATAAGGGATGTGCGGCGGCGCCTGGACCAGGTCCGCACGCAGCAGAAGCGGCCGACCGTCGCCCTCGTGCTGTCGGGCGGCGGGGCGAAAGGGGCTGCGGAGGTCGGTGCGATCAAGTATATCGAGGAGCTCGGCATCCCGATCGATTTTGTGTGCGGGACGAGCATCGGCGGCCTGGTGGGCGGCATGTACGGCCTGGGCTACAAGGCCGACGACCTGGCGAAGCTGTTTACCTCGCAGGACTGGAGCGTGATGCTGACGGACCGCGTCCCGGTGCAGTACATTCCCTATTCCACGAAAGTGGACCGGGCGACGTATCTGCTGACGGTGCCGTTCTGGCGGCCTTCGCCGAAGGATCCCGAGCGGCGGGGCGGGATACGCCAGGCGCTGCAAAGCCGGGGGCAGGATGAGCTGCAGGAGGCGTTCGAGCGCCCGCGGGGCGCAACGGCGCTGCCTTCGGGCTATGCCTACGGCTTCAATGTGCTCAACCTGTTGACGAGCCTGTCGGTGGGGTATCAGGACAGCATTTCGTTCAGCAAGCTGCCGGTTCCGTATGCCTGCGTGGCGGGCGATATGGTCAGCTCGAACGCGAAATACTGGGGCGAGGGGTCCATCATCACGGCCATGCGGTCGACGATGTCGATCCCGGGCCTGTTCGACCCGGTGCGCACCGGCGGCATGGTGCTGGTGGACGGCGGGGTGCGGAACAATTTCCCGACCGACCTGGCCAAGGCGGTCGGGGCGGACCTGCTGATCGGCATCGAGCTGTCCGACCTGCAGCCGGATTATGAGGACATTGACAATCTTGGGAGCATGCTGGGGCGCTTTATCGCGATGCTCGGACGGGATTCGTTCAATAAGAATGTGGGCAAGAGCGACGTGTTCATCAAGCCGGAGATCAGCGAGTATAATATGCTGAGTTTCAACCGGGAAGCGGTGGATACGATGATGGCGCGGGGGTATGCGGCCGCGGCGGCGCAGCGGGCCGGTCTGCTCGCCATCCGCGAGCAGACCGGGCGCGCCTCCGCCGCGGCGACCCCGCCCCGCGCCACAGACATTTCCCGTATCCCGGTGCGTCTCTCCGGCATCGAATACGAAGGGCTGGACGAGACCGACGCCCGGCGCCTGACGCGCCTGACGGGGCTGGATCCCGCCGCGCCGCTGGACAAGGCGACCATCGACGAAGCGATGTGCCGCCTGCAGGCCACGGGTGCCTTTGAGAGCGTCAGTTATTCGTTGTACGGCTCGCAGGAGCCGTATAAACTGGTATTCCATTGCCGCCCCGCGCCGGTCCACCGCTTCTCGCTGGGCCTGCGCGCCGACTCGGAGGAGGGCGCCGCGCTGCTCTTCCGCCTCGGGCTGTGGAACAACCGCCTGTCCGGGTCGAAGCTGGACCTGACCACCCGGCTGGGACAGAACATGAAGGGCGCGGTGCATTATTCCCTGGACCTGGGCAACCTGCCGACCCTCAATCTCGATCTGTCGTTGAACCGCTATCGCGGCAGCCTGGGCAGCCGCGGAGAGAAGCTGAAATACGACGTGGCCTACTGGTCGCACCGGGAGGACTTTTATATCTCCGGGGTGGACTGGACGCGGCTTGATTTCCGCGCGGGTATCGCGTACAAGGGTTATTCGCTGATGCCGCAGACGGTCTTCGCCCGAGACCTGGAAAATGTTGGCATGTCGCTGAAATCCAGTTATATAGGCACTTACCTGCAGGGGTTTTATTATACACTCGATGCGCCTTATTTCCCCCAGCGGGGCGTCTCGCTGAACTTCCGTGCGGACTATGATTTCGTGCGGCTGGGGCGCGAGGACTTCTCGCCGGTGCTGTCGTGCGACCTGGATTTCCGCGCCGCCTTCCCGATCGGCGGCAAGTTCTCGTTCCTGCCGGACGTGCGCCTTCGGAGTATCTCGCACTTCGGCGAGAAAGCGCTGGACGGCCTGATCCATACCAATTTCGCGGGCGGCATGCTGGCCGCGCGCTATACCGACGACCAGCTGCCGTTCTTCGGCGTCAACCACGTGCTGGAGGTGGATGATTACGTCGCCGATGTGACGATGGAGCTGCGTTTCAACCCCGCGGAGAAGCTCTATTTCTCGGCGCTCGCCGGGGTGATCGTCACCGATAATAAGATTGGCGGGCTGCTTGCCAATCCGTTGCCGGACATCTACGCGCTGGGCCTGCAGGCGGCGTACGACACCATTGTGGGGCCGGCCAAGTTCAACATCCACTGGTCCAACACCCAGGGCTGGGGGGCCTACCTCGGGGTGGGATTTGACTTCTAGAAGCATGACGGAACGGGAACAGCAGGTCTACGATGCGCTCTCCGCGCAATGCGCCCGGCGGGAATATTGCACCGCCGATATCCGGCGCAAGGCGCTGGAACGGCTGGAGTTCTCGGCGGCGGCCGCCGAGGCGGTCGTGGGTGCGCTCGTCGCGGACGGCTATGTCGACGACCGCCGCTACGCCGCCGCCTTCGCCCGCGACAAATCCGCCCTCTCCGGCTGGGGCCCGGTGAAGATCCGCTCGGCGCTATTGGCGCGCGGGGTGGAGCGCGCCGTCGTGCTGGAGGCGCTGGAAGAGATTGATCCCGAGCGCGCTGCGACCAAGCTCGAGAAGGTCCTCGAGACCAAATGGAAGACCCTTCGCGACGATCCCCAGGGCCGTCTGAAGCTGATCCGCTTCGCCCTGTCCCGCGGCTACGACTACGAGCCTGTCCGGCCGCTCATCGAGCGCATCACCCGCCCGGAGGATTAGCTATCCGAGTATAGAAACTCGGGGCGCGGGGGTGTTGGGAATCAAAAGATTTTTTCCTAATTTTGTTACCCTTAGTGAAACTAAACAGGAGTGAGGACTATCAAAAACTTTTAACACTTTAAACACAACCAGTTATGGCGAAAGAAGAAGTAAAGACCGTGGATGTGAATGCGGCGAAAATGAAGGCCCTGCAGGCCACGATCGACAAGATCGAGAAGGACTTTGGCAAAGGCACGATCATGAAACTCGGCGAGCAGCCCGAGTGGGACGTGCAGGTCATCCCGAGTGGCTCCGTGGCGCTGGACCATGCCCTCGGCGTGGGCGGCTATCCGCGCGGGCGGATTATCGAAATCTACGGACCGGAGTCCAGCGGCAAGACGACGCTCGCGATCCACGCGATTGCCGAGGCCCAGAAGCTCGGCGGCATCGCGGCGATGATCGACGCGGAGCACGCCTTTGACAGGACCTACGCCAAGGCCCTCGGCGTCAACCTGGACGCACTCCTCATCTCCCAGCCGGACAACGGCGAACAGGCCCTCGAGATCGCGGACAACCTGATCCGCAGCGGCGCCATCGACATTGTCGTGATCGACTCCGTGGCGGCCCTGACCCCGAAGGCCGAGATCGAAGGCGAGATGGGCGACAACAAGGTCGGCCTTCAGGCCCGCCTGATGTCGCAGGCCCTGCGCAAGCTCACGGCCAACATCTCCAAGACCAACACCTGCTGCATCTTCATCAACCAGCTCCGCGAGAAGATCGGCGTGATGTTCGGCAACCCACGGGCGGCAACGCCCTCAAGTTCTACGCTTCCGTCCGCCTGGACGTGCGGCGCACCACCCAGATCAAGGACGGCGACGAAGCCACCGGCAACCGCACGCGCGTCAAGGTCGTCAAGAACAAGATGGCCCCGCCGTTCAAGAAGGCGGAATTCGACATCGTCTTCGGCGAGGGCATCAGCCACGCGGCGGAGATTGCCGACCTGGCGGTCGAATTCGACATCATCCACAAGAGCGGCAGCTGGTTCAGCTACCAGGGCGAGAAGCTCGCCCAGGGCCAGGCGGCCATGAAGCAGCTCCTCAAGGACAATGTCGAGCTGTGCGAAGAGATCGAGGCCCAGGTGCGCGAGGCCCTCAAAGCAGTAAAGGATTAACATGGCAAAGAAGATCATCCTCACAGGCGACCGGCCTACCGGTCGCCTTCACATTGGCCATTATGTGGGCTCGCTGCGGCGCCGCGTGGAGCTGCAGGACAGCGGCGCGTTCGACGAGATCTATATCATGATCGCCGACGCGCAGGCCCTGACGGACAACGCTGACAACCCGGAGAAGGTCCGCCAGAACATCATCGAAGTTGCCCTGGACTACCTTTCGGCCGGCATCGACCCGGCCAAGAGCAACATCCTGATCCAGAGCCAGGTGGCCGAGCTCACCGAGCTGACGTTCTACTACATGAACCTCGTCACGGTCCAGCGCCTGCAGCGCAACCCGACGGTGAAGCAGGAGATCCAGGTGCGCGGCTTCAATACCGACGACGCAGCGGACAACAAGGCCGGCACGCCGGTCGGCTTCTTCTGCTACCCGATCAGCCAGGCGGCCGACATCACGGCCTTCCAGGCCACGACGGTGCCGGTGGGCGAGGACCAGGAGCCGATGCTCGAGCAGACGCGCGAAATCGTGCGGAAGTTCAACGCGACCTACGGCCCGGCCCTGACGGAGCCGGAAATCCTCCTTCCGGACAATGCCGCCTGCCTGCGCCTGCCCGGCACGGACGGCAAGGCCAAGATGAGCAAGTCGCTGGGCAACTGCATCTACCTGTCCGACAGCGCCGAGGAGGTCCGCGCCAAGGTGCGCGGCATGTACACCGACCCGGGCCACCTCCAGGTGAGCGACCCCGGCAAGGTGGAGGGCAACCCGGTGTTTACCTACCTCGACGCATTCTGCAAGCCCGAGCATTTCGGGCGCTTCGGCGAATGTTTCCACGGCAAGAAGGCGAGTTTCGACTTCAAGAGCCTGGACGAGGTCAAGGCGCAGTACCGCGCCGGCGGCCTCGGCGACGTGATGATCAAGAACTTCCTCACGGAAGTGCTGAACGATACACTTGAGCCGATGCGGCAGCGCCGCCGGGCGCTGGAGCAGGACCTCCCGTACGTGTACGAGGTGCTGCGCCGGGGCACGGAGGCCGCCCGCGCCAAGGCTGCCCAGACGCTCGCGGGCGTGAAGGACGCGATGCGGATCAACTACTTCGACCCCGGCGTCCTGGAGGCGCTGATCGAAGAACAAAAGCGGAGATTCGCCGGACAAGCCGGCGAATGACGATATGGATGGCCGGCGAATGACGGTTTTTCGTCATTCCGGGCTTGACCCGGAATCTCCTAACCAGAAGTAATTAAAACTATTATACCAATGAGAACCACCAAGCTTTTCGCAACCTTCCTGGTTGCCGGCCTGATTGTCGCTGGATGCAAGCAGGACGAGGACTACGTCCTGCCGGCCATCACGATCAGCACGCCGACCCTGGACTTCTCCGCCGATACCGAGCAGAACGTCGACCTGCTGGCCACCCGCGACTGGCAGATTCTCGGCAAGCCCGAATGGGTGCAGCGGATCGAGCCCGACCACGGGCCCGGCACCAGCACCCTCCAGCGGATCCGCCTGTTCGTCGACCCCAACGACGGCTACAACCGTGAGGGCGAGGTCGTCTTCACGATCGGCCTTGCCAAGAGCACCCTCACCCTCACGCAGCTTGGCGCGAAGGGGGAGGTCCCGGTGGGCACCGGCACCAAGGACGATCCATACACTGTCAAGGGCGTGCTGCGCTATATCAACACGCTCGGAGCGGATGTCGAGAGCCCGCAGGACGTGTATGTGAAGGGCAAGATCTCCGAAATCACGGATGCCTTCAGCACGCAGTACGGCAACGGCTCCTTCAAGATCAAGGGAGACGAAGGCGAGGTGTTCACGGTCTACCGCGCCCTGTATCTGGGCAACAAGAAGTGGACGGCGAACGACACCCAGATCGCGGTGGGCGACGAGGTGGTGATCTGCGGCAAGGTGGTGAACTATAAGGGAAATACTCCCGAAACGTCGGCAAACAAATCCTACGTCTATTCGCTCAACGGCAAGACCGAAGGCTCCGGCGGAGGCGGCGGTGGCACCAATACCGGCACCCCGTCCGGTACCGGCACCCTGGCGGATCCGTACAATGCCGCTGGCGCGAATGCCTTTATCCAGACGCTCGCGGACAACGCCAAGAGCGACAAGGACATTTACGTCAAGGGCAAGATTTGTAAGATTGCCAACAACGGGACCTTCGGCAGCTACGGCAACGCCACCTTCTACATTTCCGACGACGGACAGTCGGGCGGTGCCGATTTCTACTGCTACCGTGTCCTTTATCTCGGCAACCGGGACTGGAAGGAAGGCGATACCCAGATCAAGGTGGGTGACGATGTCATCATCTGCGGCAAGGTCACGAAATATGTCGGAACAAATGGAACGGCGACGCTTGAGACCGTGCAGAAAGAAGCCTACATCTATTCCTTGAACGGTGTCACCGATGGCGGAAGTGGCTCTGGTGGCAATGACGGTGGTGGCAACGGCCAGGGCAATACCGGCAGCGATGACGCGGCCGGCAACGGCACGCTCGCTTCGCCGTACAACCCTGCCGGCGCGAAAGCCGTTGCTGCTGCCCTCGAATCGGGCGCCAAGACAGAATCCAAAGTGTATGTGAAGGGCAAGATCAGCAAGATCAAATATACCTTCTCTGCGCAATACGGTACGGCAACATTCGACATCTCTGCGGATGGTACGACCAACGGAACGCAGTTCACCTGCTACAGCATTCTATATTTTAAGGATGCATCTTGGAAAGAGGGCGACAAGCAGATTGAAGTGGGCAATGAGGTGGTTGTATATGGCTTGTTGACCAATTATAACGGCACTCCGGAGACTTCCTCCAAGGAAGCCTGCCTGTATTCCCTTAACGGCGCGACAGAATGATGAAAAGGACCGCATATGCATTGATGGCGGGCCTGGTGTTCTGGCTCGTCATGTCGCTCCCGGCGCAGGCGCAGCGGGGCGGGAAGAGCTATGTGATTGGCTTCTACAACCTGGAGAATCTCTTTGACACGTACCACGACGCGGGCAAGAACGACTACGAGTACCTGCCCGACGGGGCGAACCAGTGGACGGAGGCCAAGTACGAGAAGAAGCTCCACAATATGGCCACGGTGATCCGTGCCATCAAGGAGGACAACAAGGTCTGGCACGCCGTGCTGGGCGTGAGCGAGATTGAGAACCGCCACGTCCTCGAGGACCTCGTGAGCCAGCCGGAGATCGCGGACGCCCATTTCCAGATTGTCCATTACGACGGTCCCGACCGCCGCGGCGTGGACGTGGCGCTGCTTTACCGGCCCGGCGTGTTCAAGGTGCTGGAGAGCCGTTCGATCCCGTTTGACTTCGCCGAAGATAGCCGGGTTGAGTTTACTCTGACCCCGGAGGAGCAGGACGATTTCCGCACCCGCGACATCTTGATGGTGCGCGGCCTGCTGGGCGGGGAGATGTTCGCCTTCTTCGTGGCGCACCTGCCTTCCCGCACCGGCGGCAAGGGCGGGGACCTGCGCTCGCGCGGCGGCGAGATCATGTATCGGGAGTCGCTCAGGCTGATGGACCAGTTCCCGGGCATCAAGATCGTGGCGATGGGCGACATGAACGACAACCCGACGGACGACAGCATGGCGGTATACATGCGCGCCAAGGAGAAGATCTCCGAGGTGGGGCCGATGGACTTCTTCTCCCCGTTCCTGTCGATGTACAAGGCCGGCTACGGGTCCCTGGCGTACCAGGGTGAATGGAATATCTACGACATTATCGTGACCAACGAAGCCCTCGTGAACGCCAAGCGCGGCACCCTCGGCATCATCCCAATCGTCAAGAACAAATACTACGGCCGCGTGTTCCACAAGCCGTTCATGACCCAGCAGGAGGGCCAGTACAAGGGCACTCCGTTCCGTACTTCCTCCGGTGGCGCCTTCATCGGCGGCTACAGCGACCATTATCCTACGTACATCGTCGTCAGTACCAAACACGCAACGAAATGACCCATAGACAGATAATCAGCATTGCATGCGCGCTCCTGCTGCCGCTGCTGCTCGCCGCCCAGCCCACGGGCGGGATCACCGGCACGGTGATCGACCGCGGCAGCCGGGCGGGGATCCAGGGGGCGACCGTGGCCCTGTACCAGGGCGCGGCCGAGCTGTCCACGGTCATGACGAACGAGGACGGCCGATTCCGCTTCGACGCGCTCGCGGACGGTATGTATGACATCGAGGTCAACGCGCCCCTCTATCTAGAGACGCGTCTCAACGTGATGGTCAGCGAGGGCGAGATGCGGAACCTGTTCAACATCACCCTGAGCCAGTCGCGGCCGGAGATGTTCGAGGAGATGTACGAGGAGTTCGACATGGGCGATTCGGGCTATGCCGACAACCCTACGGTGCTCTTCGACCAGAACGACGTGTTCAACAGCCTCGCGGGCTACAATTTCAGCGCGGTGCGCTTCAACGTCCGCGGCTATAGTTCCAACTCGCAGGAGGTGTACCTCGCCGGCGTGCGGCTCAACGACGCCGTGACCGGCAGCACGCCGTTCTCCCTGTGGAGCGGCCTCAACGAGGCCACGCGCAGCAAGGCCACCGTGACTGGCGCGGAGGTGTCCGACTACGGCCTGGGCGGCTACAACGGCTTGACCAACATTTTCGCGGATGCGCCCAATATCCGCACCGGCCTGCGCGGAAGCGTGATGACCAACAGCCAGCTGTATCGCCTCCGGCTCATGCTGACCTATGCCTCCGGCGTGCAGGACAGCGGCTGGTCCTACGCCTTCTCCGTGTCCGCCCGCCTGGGCGGCAACGACTGGATCGACGGCGTCTATTACCGCTCGTTCGGCTATTTCGCGTCCATCGCGAAGGACTGGCGCAACAGCCACCTGTCGCTGAGCATCCTGGGCACCCCGGGCAGCCGCGGCGCGCAGAACGCCTCCACCCAGGAGGTCTACGACCTCACGGGGGACAATATGTACAACTCCAACTGGGGCTACCAGAACGGTCGTGTCCGCAACGCCCGCGTCCGCAACACCCACGAGCCCATCACGTTCCTGAAATACGACTTCTTCCCGTCGGACGCTTTCAAGCTGTCGGCCACGGTCCTGTACCGCTTCGGCCAGAACGGCTACACGGCGCTCGACTGGTACGACGCGCAGGACCCGCGCCCGGACTACTACCGCAACCTCCCCAGCTACTTCTGGCACGAGAATCCGGATTACAACCGCAACAGCCTCATGAAATGGGCGGCGGCGCGCGAGGCCTGGCTCTATCCCGACCGTTTCGCGGACATTACCCACATTAACTGGGACCGCCTCTACGACGTCAACCGCCACAACATTGAGGCGTCCGGCCTCGCGCGCTCCAAGTACATCCAGGAGGAGCGCCACGTGGACCAGAACGACCTCAATTTCGCGATGAGCTTCAAGTGGCGGGCGGACGACCAGATCACCTTCACGGGTGGCCTGAACGCGCGCGTGAACCGCACGGAATATTATAAGAAGGTAGTGGACCTGCTCGGCGGCGACTACTACGTGGACGTGGACTCCTTCGCGGAGCGCGAATTCGCCGCATCGGCAGCGAAGACGCAGAACGACCTCGACTACTACCTCGCCCAGGGCTCGGCACGTGCGCTGCGCGTGGGCGACAAGTTCGGCTATGACTATTATGCGCATGTGCGCAACGCCAGCGCCTGGCTCAACGGCGTCTTCTCGCTGGGCAACTTCAGCACCAGTATCGGCGGCACGGTGGGCTATACCAGCTTTTGGCGCGAGGGCCTGGTGCGCAAGGGCCTGTTCCCGGGCCTGCGCCCGGACGGCAGCGACTACATCGTGGACGGGGTGAACCTGAGCCGCGATGCGGGCGGCAACCTGCTGCCCAGCTCGTACGGCGTCTCCGAGGCACAGCGCTTCCTGACCTGGTCCGGCAAGATGTCGCTGAACTGGGTGATCGGCGGCAAGATGCGCATCTACGCCAACGCCGGCGCCTTCCAGGACGCCCCGACTTTCGATATGGCCTACCTGTCGCCGCGTACGCGCGACACGGTGGTGGAGGGGCTTGTGCCGGTGAAGACCTACACGGCCGACCTCAACTGGCAGTATTCCGGCGGCGGATTCAATTTCCGCCTGACGGGCTATTATACCAAGATCTTCGACCAGACGGACATCATGAGCGCCTACGATGACCTGCAGAACGCGTTCTCCAATTTCGCGCTGAGCGGCATCGATGAGCAGCACTACGGCATCGAGTTCGGCTTCAAGGTTCCGACCTTCATCACCAACCTTTCCCTGCAGGGTGCCCTGAGCGCCGGGCGCTACGAGTATACCTCCAATCCCACTTTCGTGCAGACGCTGGACAACAGCGCCGAGCCCGTGGAGTACGACCGCATGACCGAGATCCTGGTGCCGTACTGGAAGAGCCATCCGGTGTTCAAGCGCGACGAGAATGGCGTCATCACCTCGGAGATCGACCATTTCCAGCAGCACTACGTGCCGGGCTCGCCGCAGCTGGCTGCCAGCCTCGGGCTCGCGTACAATTATAATTATTGGTTCATCGACGGCGACGTGGAGTATTTCGCGAAGTCGTACCTGAGCATGAACCCGCTCTACCGCACCGACTACGCCACGGCGGGTCCCGACCGCATCGTGACCCCCGCCGAAGTGGAGTACATGGCCGCGCAGGAGTGCTTCGATCCCTGTTTCCTGGTGAACCTGAGCATCGGCAAGAGCTGGTACATCGACCGCAAGTACCAGATCGGCTTCTCGCTGAACGCCAAGAACCTCCTGAACCGCCGCGACGTCAAGACCGGCGGCTACGAGCAGACCCGTCTCGTGGACAACACCGTGGGCAAGGAGCGCTACTACCGCTTCGATGCCAAGTACTTCTACATGAGCGGTTTCAATTATATGTTGAACATCTATTTCAGATTCTAGGGCCATGAGGAAGATCTTTGCATTTTTGCTTTCGCTCGCGGCGCTTGCCGCGTGCCAGGAGTGGGATCCGGTCCTGACGCACAACTATCCCGAGCCGCCGGAGCGCGAGCCGATGATGGCGTCCGTCAACACGACCATTGCCGGGCTCAAGAAGTTGTACATCGATGCCGGCAACAAGGCCGTGGCCATCCAGAATCACCTCGTGATCGGCGGACAGGTCGTCTCGAGCGACCGCAGCGGCAACATCTACCGCGACCTGTATATCCAGGACGCCACCGGCGCCATCTGCGTCAAGGTGGGGAAGTCCTCGCTCTACAGCGACTACCGCCCCGGCCAGTGGGTCTATGTGGACTGCGCGGGCCTGGTGATCGGCTCTTACAGCGGCATGCCCCAGCTGGGCATCGAGGACGAGTCCGGCTCGGGCTATGATACGGCTTATATCGACGCCCAGTATCTGATTGACAATCATATCTTCCGCGGACGCGAGGGCGAACTGCCCGCGCCGCGTGTCGTCAGCGCAGCCCAGCTTGCGCAGGCGCTGAAGGACGGCGGCTTCAAGAGCGACCTCTGGGGTGCGTATGTCAAGCTCGAAGGCCTGACCTACGGCGCCAAGATCTTCGGCATCCTGTACCAGGGCGACGCGGCGAACAGCCGCACCTTCCTGCGGGACAAGAATTTCGGCGTCACCTCCTGGGCGATGAGCAAGTCCCGGCTGCAGTCGCTCATCTTCGCGGGCAACTTCGACGAAGTCCTGCCGGGCGACGTGCGCAGCGACTACTACAATAATGCCTCCCCGGTGACGATGAGCCAGTATTTCTCGCTTGGCGGCACGGACGTGCAGATCCGCACCAGCGGCTACGCGAAATTCGCGGACAGCGAGATTCCCGCCGCAGTGGTGGGCGGTGCGCCTATGGACGCGACGGGCCTGCTGACCATCTACGATGGCGCCGCGCAATTTACCTTGATCGACCTTGATGGTATTTCCGTCAAAAATCCTTAACTTTACGGTTCCGATGAGAAAGACCCACATTCTGCTGACCACGATAGCACTGCTGTTCACTGTCCTTGCCTCCGCGCAGGTGCAGCGCGACTCGGTCAAGGTGTATTTCCGCCAGGGCCAGTCCCAGTTCGAACCGTTTTTCAACGGCAATGTCCGCCGGCTCAACGATTTCACCAACAGGGCCAAGGCCCTGCAGCGCGACGAGCAGGTGACGCTGGACCGCGTGATGGTGATCGCGTCGGCCTCGCCCGAGGGTGCGGCCGAGGTCAACGAGCGCCTGGCCTACAACCGCGCGCAGAACATCGCCGACTACCTGCACCAGAATTTCACCTTCGACCAGAACGCCTTCGAGGTGTATTTCAACGACCTCGACTGGGATCAGTTCCAGCGCCTGGTGGAGGAGGACCATTACGTGCCGATGCGCTGGGAGCTCCTGTCCCTGATCCGGGAGCGGGACCTCAGGCGCATCAAGGTGGAGCGCTTCCAGCGCGCCTGGGACTACCTGATGGACAACATCTTCCCGGAGATGCGCTCGACGCTCGTCGTCTTCGAGTACAAGACGGCGGAGATGCGCGAGGCGCAGGCCCGGGAGGCGCTGGCGAAGGCGGAGGCCGAGGCCGCTGAAGCCGAGGTCCGCCTGCAGGAGGAGATCCGCCGCCAGGAGGAGCAGCAGCAGGTCCGCACCTACACTCCGCCGCCCCTGCCGGACGACGACGAGGACGACTTCGACCTCGACCTGTCGGAGGCCTACCCGTGGAGCTTCTACCTCAAGTCCAACATCCTGCCCTGGATCCTGCTGGACGCCAACCTCGGCATCGAGTTCGAGATGGGGCGCCACCTCTCGCTGAGCATCCCGGTGTTCTACACGGCGCTGGACTGGTTCAACGTCCGCACCAAGTTCCGGGTGATCGGCACGCAGCCTGAGCTGCGCCTGTGGTTCCGCGACGATTTCAGCGGCCCGTTCCTGGCCGCGCACGGGACCTTCGGTTACTACAATATCGCCCTGCCGCAGATGGATTTCCGCATCCAGGACCGCGACGGGACCACCCCTGCGTATGGCGCCGGCCTCAACTTCGGCTGGAAGTTCCGGCTTGACCGCCACCACGCCGACCGCCTCGGCCTCGAATTCAGCTTCGGCGGCGGCTGGCTGCATCTGGACTACGATGCGTTCTACAACGTGGAGAACGGCCGTTATTCCGCCTCGCAGGTGAAAGATTACTTCGGACCGGACCACGCCGCCGTGTCCCTGACTTATCGATTTGGCAAATGAGACGATTCCGCCTGAAGACAATCCTGCTTGCGGCGGCCATCGTGCTCGCCGCCTGCGACCCGCATGAGTTCCCCGTCAGCGAGACGGGGGACGCGCTGCGGGATTTCTCCCTGAAGATCCAGTTCGAGGATCTGCTGCCCGACCACAAGGTGATCGACGGCTCCACCAAGGCCGGAGGTGTCGTCGTGCCGCGCTACACGGTGCTGCTCTTCCGCTACAGCGGGGAGTCCGCCTACGGCCAGGTCCCGGACTATGCTTATTCGTTCACCCGCAAGGAAGTGGCCGACATGGACACGACGATCTATCTGCCCATCGACCCCGCCAAGTACCGCGTGGCCGGCTGGGTGGACTGGGTGGACGACGCCCCGAGCTACGACCTGGCCGATCCCGGGCGCATCCTGCTCGCGCAGTCCTATCTGCCGGGTGAATACGCCCGCGACGCGTTCGCCGTCACGGCGGACTACGACGTGTCCGAGTTTGTCGTGGCCGGCCAGACCTACCACAAGACGCTCACGCTGACCCGCCCCGTGGCGCAGCTGCGTTTCGTGGCGCCGGAGGCGCTGACGTTCCTGTCCGACATGCAGATGGACGCCTCCGGGATGACGGCCACGCTCAAGTACACCGCCCCCATCCCCGACGGCTACGACCTGCTGGGCGACATCACCTGGACCACCCGCGCCGACGTGTCCCTCAGCGACACGCCGCGCATGGCCACCTCCGGCGAGCTGGTGTTCATCTCCGACTTCCTCTTCTCCACCGACGAAGGCACCACCGCGGCGGTGGAATTCACCCTCACCGACGCGGAGGGCAAGCAGCTCGCGGCCTACGCGGGCGAAGTCCCGCTGCGCCGCGCCCACGCCACCACCGTGAACTTCACGTCCATCTCCTCCCATCAGGGCGAGAAGTCCGGCGGCATCGGCATCAGCCCCGGCTTTGATGATGAAATAGAAGTACCGATTGATTAGTCTAATGTCATTTCGATCCACGATGTCATTTCGAGCGAAGTCGAGAAATCTGTTAGCAAACAACATATAACAACATACAATAACAACACAATGAAAAAGTTAATCTATTCCCTCCTGACCCTCGCCGCCGCGCTGTCCCTGGCCTCCTGCCAGCCGGACAAGCTCCTGGGCGGCAAGGACGCTCCCGCCGACGGCACCCTCGTCGACGCTACCTTCTCCGTCTCCCTCGGTACGGCCACGAAGGCCTTTGCCGATGGTACCACGGTTGACCAACTCTACGCCGGTATTTATGAAATCGGCGCGAACGATGCCTACACATGGGCGGCTGACAACGCTGACTCCCCGATTGCGATCAGCGCGGGTGCTGCGACCGTGACCTTCAACGGCAAGATTGCCCTCGGCAAGTCCTACAAGGTGGTCTTCTGGGCCCAGAAGGAAGGCGCCCCGTACGCCATCGACTGGGCGAAGAGCGCCACTACCGGTCCGGCCGTCACCGCTACGGCTACCGGCGCTGCCAACGACGAGACCCGCGACGCTTTCTTCGGAGCGTATGAGACGGGCACCGTCACCGGCAGCATCGACCTGACCGGCTCGCCCGTTACGCTCAAGCGCCCCTTCGCGCAGGTCAACGTGCTCGTCCCGATAGCCAATTTCACCGACGCCACGGCCTCGGTCACTTCTTCGATGACCGTCGCCCAGGCTCCGACCGTGCTCAACCTCGCCACCAAGGCGACGTCCGACCCTGCTGACTGGACCTTCAGCACGGCTCCCATCAGTGAGGCCGCTTTCGGCACCTATGCCAGCACGCACAAATATGTCGCAATGAACTATGTCCTTGTGGACCAGACCGCTGCGGATCCGCGCTACGACGTCACCTTCTCCGTGACCTCAGGCTCGAAGGTCGCCGCCGACAAGCAGGTGAAGAACGCCCCGCTCAAGTCCAACGGCCGCACCAACATCGTCGGCAACATCTTCGACACCAACTTCAACATCACCGTCCCGATCGTCATCGGGCCGACTCCCGGCACCGACCAGGTCATGACGACGGTCACCGTGACCGTCGGCCAGAATCCCGGCAACGCCGTCGAACTGACCTACAATCCCACCGATCCTACGACCACATCCATCGAGGTCGTTGTCAACCACCCGATCGCTGAGGATGCCGACAAGCCGACGATCACGGTCGATCCCGCCTCCGTCGCCACTGCTGAGTGGAATCTGACGACGGGCAAGCTGGACGTGACCCCGCTCGTCGAGAACGGCGCCGCCGTCATCACTCTCGTCTTCCCGTCCGTCACCAAGACCGAGTATTCCTCTGCCACCGTGCAGGTTTATGTTGAAGTCGGTGATGGTAAAAACAAGGTCGCTACCCCGACATTCAGCGAGGCTGAGGGCGAGATTGCAGCGAATACCCCAGTTGTCATTTCCACCACCACGGACGGTGCCACCATCTACTTCACGGTTGATGGTTCGGATCCGACGACCTCCTCTCAGGAATATGATTCCAGCTCAGCCGGCGTGGTCATCCCCAGCGCATTGACTTTAAAGGCCATTGCCGTCAAGGAGGGCTTCTCCAACAGCGACATCGCTTCCGCAACCTATACCATCGCCGCTCCGGCGCAGAAGACGGACCAGAATCTGGCATTCTCGGCTGAGACCGACGAGGCCACGATGGGTGAGGATTACACGCTGCTGACCCTGACGGGCGCCCAGACGGCCGTGACCTATACCTCTTCTAACACGGAAGTTGCCACGATCGATGGCACGACCGTCACCCTCGTCGCCGCCGGCGAGACTACCATCACCGCCACGGCTGCTGAGGATGAAACCTACAACAAAGGTACGGCTTCCTACACCCTGACGGTAAATGCTGCTCCGGTAGCTACGTCCAAGACGGTTACTGAGATTATTGCTCTTGAAGATGACGCTGAGTTCTCCGCTGGAGAATCGCTTGTCGTGGCCAAGTACACTCGTGGCGTTATTGTAAGTGATGGAACAAATGCTATTCTTGTGTATAATTGGGAGAATAATGCAAGTTCCACGGCTTCCCTCGCGATTGGCGATAAGATCACGTTTGATGGCACGAAGGCATCATATAATGGCGTTCCCCAGGTTAATCCGGTTTCGAATATCAACGTCGTATCTCAGAATAATCCGGTAACCTACCCTGCTGCGTCCAATATCACATCTACTTTTGATGACTATGCTGGTACCAAGGCGGACTATATTACTTTCTCCGGCGTTCTTGCCGTATCAGGATCATATTATAACATTACGGTTGATGGCGCTACAACCCATCAGGGTAGCATTTCTTACCCGTTAGATGCTTCTGCTTTGGTAAATGGAAGATCTGTAACGGTAACAGGGTATTATAATGGTCTTTCTTCTTCAAAATATGTTAATATTATCGTTACGAATGTAGAGATCGCCCCTTATCTCAATGCTACTCCTGAAGCACCGACCGTTAACGCAGATGTGACCAGTTTTACCTGGAACATCACCTCCAACACGGACTGGACCATCACCCCGGGTGCAGGGGTAACTGCTTCCAAGATATTAGGTAATGGCAATGCTGAAGTGACCCTCTCCTTCGCTGCCAACGAGACTAATACGGCCAAGACGCTGACCGCGACGGCTTCCGCCTCGGGCTGCGAGCCTGTCTCCATCACGATTACGCAGAATGGTACGGGAACTGTTGCGAATCCGAGGTATGTAAAGATTACTTCCACAAGTGAGTTGACGGATGGTAATTATTTGATTGTCTATGAAGACGGAAGTCTTGCGTTTAATGGAGGTCTGACTACGCTTGATGCTGTATCGAATACGATTGCAGTGACGATCTCTGAAGGAGAAATTGCACAGTCGACAGAGGTAAATGCTGCAGTTTTTGCTATCTCTGCAATCGAAGGCGGATATAGTATTAAGGCTGCTAGTGGATCCTATATCGGTAGGACCAGTTCAAAGAATGGGATGGATACAAACACTAGTGCGATTACTAATTCAATCTCATTTGAATCAACAGGAAGCGCAACAATCACTTCTAACAATCTTAAACTTAGGTATAATAAAACAACTGGTCAAACGAGATTCCGTTACTTTACTTCAGACCAAGAAGTTATTCATCTCTATAAATATACCGAGTGAAGTTCCTCCACCCCGCAGGTCACGCCGACGGCAAATGTGACTACCGGGGGGACTGAAAATCTGAGTTCTGCAGGGGCAACCCTGCAGGGCTCCTTTTCAGGAGCGACCGGAACCATCTACGACAGGGGCTTCGAATGGGGCACCTCGTCCTCTTCGCTCAGCCACACTGAGTCTCTCGGAAGTGCTACCGGCACCTCCGGCTCGTTCAGTGTGACTCTGGGCAGCCTGGATGCGGGCGAGACGTATTACTATCGCGCCTATGTCCGCCTGCAGGGCGCCTCCGGCATCGGCGACCCGATCTACGGCGAAGTCCGCAGTTTCACGCCCGCCGCATCGGGCGTGGCGGGCCTGCAGTACCTTGGCGGCTACGGGATCCCGGCGCTGTCTCTTCTCTCCACGACGGCGGCCACCGACAGCGGCCCGGAGACGTTCTACGACTCCACGCCCACCAACTGGTACAAGTATGCCACCACCAGCGCCACGCAGGTGGTCGTGACGCACACCTATTCCTACGGCGGCAAGGAGTATCCCAACTACACGATCCTCGTGGACAAGACCAGGAAGGCCCCGCTGTGGAACGCTTTCGAGATGTCCTCGTCCTACCCGGACAAGAACGTGGGCCGCGTCGGGAGCTGGACGGCGGATCCGGCGCTGGACAGCGACTGGCAGCAGAGTTCTTCGACAAGCACGTACAGTCGCGGACACCTGTGCGCCTCCAACTACCGGCAGACCTCGGCCGTCGCCAACAAGCAGACCTTCTACTACACCAACCAGGCGCTCCAGGAGCAGGACGGTTTCAACGGGACGCTGTGGGCGGCGCTGGAGCAGGACCTCGCCAGCCATACGCCTACCTCCTCGTCACAGAAGTTCTACGTGGTCGTGGGGGTGCTGTATGAAAATTCGGCGACGGCCGGCGGCGTGCCCGTCCCGAGCCACTTCTACACCTGCATCCTGAAGTGCACGCTGGACGGCTCCGGGGTCCCGACCGCCGCCTCCGGCTGCGCCTACCTCTTCGAGAACAAGGCCTACACCGGCAACAACTACTCCTCCGGCCTCACCAGCATCGACGCCGTGGAGGACCGTGCCGGCTTCGACTTCTTTGCCACCGTCCCCTCTGCCCTCCAGATAGCGGCCGAAGCCCAGGCCGCGGAACTTTGGTGACAACCACCGATGTGACGCGTGGTTGTGCTGTGCTGGAGAAGCCTTAATCAAATACACTTGCGGAGGAAAACCTGTCCTGAATGGCACCAATGGGCGATTCGCTCCGCAGGTGTCGCCCCCGGGCGGAGACCTGCGGAATCCACCCCCTTTCAGGTCGCCTCTGGACCAGATGGGCTCCGCAGATTATTTGTGTTAAGCCCGTGGCAGGCGCGGGAGCTGCACAGCAGCGGCTGGGAGATCTCTCGACTTCACTCGGGATGAGGTGTACCCCTTTTCGTCATTCGCCGGCCCCGACCGGCGAATCTCCTACACTACCGCCGGATCATTGGCGATGAGGGCCCCCAAGTCTTTCCATCTTGGGTTTTTCTGCTGGATCAGGTCGTTCTTCCATGTCCGTTTGTATCGTTTCAGGAGTTTCTCCCTAGCTATCGCTTGCTCTATATCGGGAAATACCTCATAGTAAACCAGTTTGTGACATTGATATTTGCTGGTAAAGAACGATCCGCCTCCTTCTGCATGTTCGCTAACCCGCCGTTTCAGGCTATTCGTTACCCCGATGTATAAAACGGTGTTCCAGTGATTGGACATGATGTAAACGTATCCTTTGTGTTCCATGGTGCGGGAGATTCGCCGGTCAAGCCGGCGAATGACGGTTAGATGAGGACGGCGAATGACGGTTAGATGGGGACGGCGAATGACGGTTAGATGGGGACGGCGAATGACGGACGCAAGATGGAGACAATCCGGCGGAAGTCCAAGGACCTGATAAAAACGTAAGGGGGTAATTGTTGTTTTAATGCGGTTCGTCGTGTTTTTATGCGATTGTGAGGTTTTGGTAAACGTTTATCGGCGGGCGGAATTCTTGCAAAATCGTAGATTTTGACGTAAATTAGAATCCTTTTTAACACAAAGCAATAATCATATCCTTGTCTATGCGACGGATTCAATATGCCATTATATTGGTAATCACGGCGTTGGGGCTTGTTTCCTGCGCCATAGACCAGCTCAGTGAGGCCGGCCCGGACGGGTCACCGGTGGACGTGAGTTTTGAGGTTGGCGTCAAGGAGGCGCTGACGAAGGCGAACCCCGAGACGACGTCCCTGGACGACGCCAGCGGGGAGTTCGAACTCTACGTTGCCGTCTTCGACAAGGCAGACGGCACCCTGAGCACTGCATCCATGATTGGTGAGGACGGCTACCAGAAAGTTGCGACCCTGAAGGATGGCAGCGCGAGCCTTAAGCTGACCCTGTCCCGCAGCCGGGAATACAAGATCGTCTTCTTCGCCATGAAGGATGGCGCCTACGTGACCTTCTTCAGCAACGCTTCCGCCAGATTCTCCATCGCCAAGAACAACACGGCAAACAACGCCGCGATGGATGCCTTCTACGCCAGCATCGACGTGACGGCGGCCAAGACCACCCACGAGATTACCCTCAAGCGCCCGTTCGCGCAGCTCAACGTCCTCGTGCCCGCGGACAATGTCCCTGCCGGGCAGACGGAGTTCCGCTCCACGATGAAGGTCAAGATGCCGATTTTCTTTGACCTTTACGAAGGAAAGGCCAACAAGACTGAGGCGGAGGTCACGTTCGAGGGCAATGCTATTGACGCGAAGCCTTTCGGCAAATACGCCGACACGTCCAAGCCCTACAAGTGGATTGCGATGAACTATGTCCTTGTGCCCGAAAGCGGCACGGTGGAAGTCACCTCCTTCCAGGAGGATGGTATGGCGGCGGCTGCCGCCATCGGTGAGGTCCCGGTCAAGGTCAACGGCCGCACCAACCTCGTGGGCAACGTCTATGGCGATGAGTTCGACCTGGACCTCACCGTCACGATCGATCCCGGTTTCGGCAGTGAGGAGGAGAATCCGGAAGGCGGCGAAACGCCGGGCCAGCAGCCGATGGGCGGCGACTTCGTGCGGCTCACGGATCCGACCGAACTCCAGGCCGGGGACGAGATCATCGTCGTGTATGAAGAGGGGAGCGTGGCCCTGGGGCAGCCGAGCGACAACGGCAATTACCGCCTGCCGGTCGATGTGACCATCACGGGCGACACCATCTCGAATCCTGACGCGAAGGTCCAGGTCATTACCCTGGAGGAGAGCGGGGACGAGGGCTGGTGGTACCTGGCCGTGGACGGCGGGTACCTTGCCTCGCAATCCGGGAACAGCAATTACCTGCTGACCGTGACGGAGAAGAGCGACTATGCCCTCTGGATTGTTGATACCAACAATGACGAGATCCTGCTCTATACGGCAGACGGGGACCGCTGCCTGCTCTGCTATAATGTGGACTATCCCCGATTCAGCTGCTATGATTTTTATAGTCCCCAGGAGCTGGTCTCCGTCTTCGTTCGTTCCGGCGGCTCGGACAAGTCCGAGGCCATCCTGGAGCACAAGGAGCTGGGCTGCTTCCTCCCGGGCCATACCCGCGACTATACCGCGGGCGTGGACCAGTACGTCCGCGAATACGACGGCGACAAGCTGACCTTCGTGCTGATGAAGCCCGCCGACAATGAGCAGATGGTGATCACCGGCTACTCCAGTTCGTTGAAGGCCGGTGACGCCGTGACCCTCGCGGTGGACTGGAAGAAGGGTACGACCCGCGTGCTCTCCGACACCTATGCCATGACGGTCGTCAAGGAGGAGGGCAGGAAGGTCTGGATTGCTGACAAGAAAGGCAACGGATTCGTTATCAAAAAGTAAGGCGCTATGAAAAAGATACTTTTGAGCTTTGTCCTCCTTTTCGTGGCGCTCTCGATGTCCGCCGTTCCGGCCCGGCCTGGCCGGATCCGTTACACGCAGCCGGACGGCAGCGTGATCTATCTTACCCGCCACGGCGACGAGTGGGGCCACTGGACTACCGACGGCCAGGGGCGGGTGGTCCGTCAGGACGCCGACGGCTTCTACCGCCCTGTGCAGGGCGTGACCGTGCAGACGGCGCGCCGCCAGGCTGCGGTCCGCCGCCAGGCCATGCGCGGGCGCCATGCCTTCCATCCCGTTTCCGGCATCGCCGCCGGCAAGAAGCACTTTCTGGTGATCCTGGTGCAGTTCCCTGACCGCTCCTTCGCGAGCTCAGATGCGAATGCCGCATTCAGTAATTTGATGAACCAGGAAAGCTATTCTGCCAATGGTGCCACCGGATCCGCCAAGGATTACTATTACCAGAATTCCCGGAGAGTGTTCGAGCCGGTTTTCGACGTCTATGGTCCCGTGACCGTGTCCCACGACATGGCCTATTACGGCGGCAATGATTCGAGTGGCAACGACAAGAAACCGGAAGAGGCCGTCTATGAGGCCTGCAAGTTGCTGGACGATCAGATCGATTACACTGATTACGACAACAATGGCGATGGCATCGTGGACCTGGTGTTTATGTACTATGCCGGCTACGGCGAGGCGGACTATTCCGACGAAGATGCCATCTGGCCGCACCAGTGGGAGCTCTCCAACGCCGGGCTTTCCCTGACCCTGGACAGCATGACGATTGACAGCTACGCCTGCACCAACGAGTTGATTGGCTACGGTGACCGGCAGGGCACGATGGTCGGCATCGGTACGGCCTGCCACGAGTTCGGGCACGCCATGGGCCTGCCGGACTTCTATGACACGGATTACGACACGAACGGCATCGCCGGGGGCCTGAATGCTTTTTCGCTGATGGACAGCGGCGCCTACAACAACGACGGCCGTACGCCGCCCTACTTGAACATCGAGGAGCGGATGCTCCTGGGCTGGGTCGACGGGAGCGCTCTGCAGGAATTCCCCAAATCCGACAATTATACGCTGAAGGCCGTGTGGGATAACAAGGCATACAAGACTCCGACCGACCAGGACGGTGAGTACTTTGTTTATGAGTGTCGCGACAATACGGGCTGGGACGCTTATCTTCCGGCCCACGGTCTTCTGGTCTACCACGTGGACAAGTCTGCCCACAAGGTCAAGACCCAGGATTATGGCCAGGTCCCGGCCGCCGAGCTCTGGTCGAAGTGGCAGGAAACGAACTCCATCAACGAGAACGGCTCCCATCCCTGCTTCTATGTCGTGGCTGCCGTCGATCAGGGCAACTTGAAATACGGGTTTGAGTACCTGGCGGATTACGGCGCGTCCTATTTCGACCCGTATAGCGAAGGCCTTGCGGGCAATATTCCTTTCCCTGGAGCGGGGGGCGTGAAGACATTTACCGCGAAGAGTTGGAACGGCGTTGACTCCAGCATTTCCCTGAGCGGAATCAGCTATGCCGGCGGGCAGGTGGCGTTCACCGTCACGATGCCTAGCGCGGGGCTGGATTACTACAGCATCCAGAATCCCGGCGATGGGACCTATACTGCCGGCAGCGATTTCAAGCTGCTGCTGGACGCGCCGGAAGGCGGCTCCTACACTGGCGTCAAGTGGTATTTCGACGACGCGGAGGTGAGCGGCGCTTCCGTGACGCTGACAGCGGGTAGCCATACCGTTGAGGCGGAGATCACCCTCAGCGGCGGCAAGAAACAGATCGTGACCCTGGACATCAAGGTCCAATAGAGAAACAGATAAAACACAATGATAATGAAAAGGTTGTTCTACTTTTTGATGACAGCCGCAGCGGGCCTGACCCTGGCTTCCTGCGTGCAGGATCTCGAGCCGGTGTCGGATCCCGCCCTGGGCGGCACGCCCGTGGCGGTGTCCTTCTCCCTGGATGTGCGCGACGCGCTCACCAAGGCCGATCCTGCCTCGACTGAAATGGACAGCGGCTCCGGCGTGTACCGCCTGTATGCGGCTGCGTTCAGCAAGGAAGACGGCAGCCTGCTGTCGACTTCCTGCATCGGCGGCACGGGCTATGAGAAGACCGGGACCGTCAGCGACGGCAAGGGCAGTATCACGATGATCCTGAACAAGAAGCAGAACTACACGGTCGTGTTCTTCGCCCAGAAGGACGATGCGTACGATGTCAATTTTGCCAGCGGCAACGTGGCGACATTCTCCTTCAAGAGCGGGCTGAACGCCAACAATCCCAATCTGGACGCGTTCTACGCCGTGCAGGAGGTGACGGGGGCCACGACCAGCTACACTGTGACGCTCAAGCGCCCGTTCGCGCAGCTCAACGTCCTCGTGCCCAACGACGACTACCCGGCCGGCAAGACCAAGTTCAGCTCGTCGCTGAAGGTGAAGGCACCGACGTCCTTCAACCTCTTTACCGGCGCCGCCGGGACGGAGATCGGCACGATCGAATTCGCGGAGAACGCCATCTCCGCGGCCGCCTTCGGCAAATACGCCCAGACGCACACCTGGATCGGAATGAACTTCGTCCTGGTGCCCGCCAGCGGCAAGGTGGACATCCTTTCCTTCAGTGAGACCGACCTGCGGAACCCCGTCGAGATCGGCGAGGTGCCGGTCAAGGTCAACGGCCGTACCAACATGATCGGCGAGCTGTATGGCAAGGAGACGGAGTTTACCTTCACCGTGGGTACCGACACGGGCTTCGGAGATGAGACCGAGAGCCCGCTGCCCGATGACGACAGCGGCCAAGGCGGCCAGGGCGGCCAGGGTGGCGAAGGTGGCGGCGACACCCCGACGGACACGGAGATCGTGATCGCCGGCGGCAACACCTACACCGAAGCGGCGCCGTTCAAGATCGACGGTTCCAAGGCAGATGCGCCCAACAAGGTCACGCTGACGGTCAATGGCCACAGCTTCGCGGAGGTGGAGGCCGGCGCCAATGGCGCCAAGGTCACGGCGACCTCCAGCGACGCCAAGGTGGCTACCGCCGCCGTGAGCGGCAACGATGTCGTGATCACGCCGGTCGGCGACGGCAAGGCGAAGATCACCGTCAGCACCCCGGCCTATACGAAAGCCAGCTACACCGCCCAGACCTTCGACTTCTGGGTCGAGATCACCGGGATGACTTCCGGCGGTGAAGGCGGTTCTGATACCATCGTTTTCGCCGAACTTGGCCTGGAGAATGGCACGCAGTACAAGGATGCGTTCACGCAGGGCAGCATGTCCGTGCAGTTCGGCGCCGGCAGCAATGACGGAAAGTACTATACGACCGGCAGCGGCATGCGCATCTACGGCGACGGCTGGGTCACGGTCTCTTCCCAGAAGGCGATCGTCAAGATTGAATACACTTTCGATCCTTCCGAGCAGAAGGACGGCGATGTGGTCAAGACCTTCGTGCCTGACCAGGCCACGTTCGGCAGCGTCGATACCGGGAAATACGATCTGGCTACCCAGACCTGGACCGGCTCGGCCAAGTCCGTGACACTGACCCGCGCCACCGGCACCGGCCACTGGCGCCTGCAGAAGGTCGTGGTCCATTATGGCGATGCAGGCACTCCCGTGGATGAGACGGTCACGGCGACGCTGACCGTCAGCCCGGCCTCCCTGAACCTCACGGCCGGCGAGGACGCCACGATCACCGTGACGACCAATTCCACCGCCAAGCCGACCTTCGCTTCCGATAATGCCTCGGTAGCGGATGTGGATGCCAACGGTAAGGTCACGGCCAAGGCGGCCGGCACCGCCACGATCACCGTGGCTGTCGCCGCCGTCGAAGGGGCCTTCACGGCCGCCTCCAAGACCGTCCCCGTGACGGTCACCGCGGCGGAGCAGCAGGAGAGCGGCTACACCGGAGCCGGTACATTGGCTTCACCCTACACCGTTGCGGATATTATCAAGTTTACCAATACACTTGCCGTGGGTGCGACCAGCGAGAAGGATGTGTATTTCAAGGGCAAGATTTCATCCATCGCTACGAATGGTGAGTTTACGGTAGACTATGGTAATGCTTCGTTCTACATTACTGCTGACGGACAAAAGGGAGATGAGGAATTCTATGTTTTCCGGACACTTTATCTGGAGAATCAGAAATGGCTGACCGGAAATACGCAGATAAAGGTGGGGGATGAAGTGGTCATTTGTGGGAAAGTCACCCGCTATCAGAAAGATGCAAACTCCGATATTATTCCTGAGACCGTTGCCAACAATAGCTATATCTATTCGCTGAACGGCAATACCCAGAATACCGGAGGTCAGCAGTCGTCCGATGCCAATACGCCGGAAACGGCATATACCGTTGCCCAGATTCTGGAGGTCATCAGTTCACTGGGCGCCGACAAGGTTTCGGAGTCCGGCTACTATATCAAGGGCAAGGTCTCCGAAATTACTGAGAATTATGCAGCGCAGTTCGGTAATGCTACCTTTAAGATGTCAGATGACGGTACGACCAGTGGTGATCAGTTCCTGTGTTATCGGATCCTTTATCTGGACAACCAGAAGTGGACGGAGGGGAAGACCCTGACTGTTGGTGATGAAGTGATTGTTTACGGGAAAGTTATAAATTATAAAGGGAATACACCGGAGACATCTCAGGGGACAGCCTTTTTATACTCCTTTGGATGAGGGACCGGGACCGGGGGCGCTGACCCGACGGTCACGACGGGAGCGGCCAGCTCGGTGACCTCCGCCAGTGCAACCCTCTCCGGCAGCTACAGTAACATGACGGACGTGCGGGACTACGGCTTCTATTGGGGCACGTCGTCTACCGCACTGGATCAGCAGACGCACCTGAACAGTTCCGCGAATGCCGCGGAGAGCTTCTCCTCGCCCATCGCGAGCCTGGCGGAGGGCACGACCTACTACTATCAGGCGTTCGTGGAGGTGCTGGAAGGGGGACAGGTAAAAGAGTACAAGGGCGAGGTCAAGTCCTTCACGACGGGCACCAGCCAGGGAGCTTCGGAGAAGCGACCGTATTTGTCCTGCTATGAGATGCCGTCCATCGCGCTGAAGTTCGGCACCACCTACGACGACGGCAGCGAGATGTCCGGCCGCGGCTATAAGTGGTATACCCATACGACGACCAATTCGAACCAGAAGGTCGTCACGCACACGTACAAATACAACGGCAAGATCTACCGCAACTTCACCAGCCTGGTGGATGGGAGCAAAAAGGCTCCGTTGTGGAGCGCCTTCGTGATGCACCAGGATGCCTATCCAGACAACAACGTGGGCCGTAGCAACAGCTGGAAAGACGATCCCGCCATCTCCGGAAACTGGCAGCAAAGCGGGGTGAACAGCCCGTACAGCCGCGGGCACCTGGTCGCTTCCAACTATCGGCAGGTGTGCGAGGAGGCGAATGCGCAGACCTTCTACCACACCAACCAGGCACCGCAGTACCAGAGTTCGTTCAACGACGGTGTCTGGAACAGCCTGGAGAATGCGGTCAAGAGCAACGCCCCGACCGGGCGGGATACACTCTACGTCGTGGTGGGCTTGTTGTATGAGGGTTCCAAGACGGACAGCGGCGTGCCCATCCCGAGCCATTTCTACAAGCTCCTGATGAAGTGCTCGTTCGGTGCCGACGGCACGATGACGGCCGCGAAGGGCGTCGCCTACCTGTTCACCAATGAGGCGCACTCCGGCGATAAGTACACCGACGCCGCACGACCATCGATGCCATCGAGGAGCGGAGCGGCTTCAACTTCTTCGCAAACGTCCCGGCGGCGCTACAGGAAGCTGCGGAGAAGCAAACGGCGTCACTATGGTAGGAGATTCCGGGTCAAGCCCGGAATGACGAAAAGTAGCCCGGAATGACGAAAAGAGGGACGGGATGACGAAAAGAGGGACGGGATGACGAAAAGAAGGACGGGATGACGATATGACTATGAGGATAAAACGATATTGTATGCTTCTGACAGCCCTTGCGCTGTGCGTGGCGACCGCCGGGCGGGCGCAGGAGGCGCGACAGCCGGGGTCTGTCTACCTGAAGACCAATGCGCTGCCGTGGGCGGTGCTGGGCACCAACCTGGCCGTCGAGTTTGAGCTGGGCAGCCACCTGTCCGTCAGCGTGCCGGTCTATTATTCCGGGGCCAACTGGGAGGGGAAGAAGAGCCAGTTCCGCGTGCTGGGGACGCAGCCTGAGCTGCGGTACTGGCTGCGGGACGATTTCAGCGGGCTGTTTGCGGCCTTGCATGGCACCGTCGGCTACTACAACATCGCCCTCTCCGGCGGGGAGTACCGCTACCAGGACCGTGACGGCAAGACCCCGGCCATCGGGGCCGGGCTCAACGTGGGCTGGAAGTTCCGGCTGGACCGGAACCGGGCGGACCGCCTGGGCCTGGAGCTGAGCGTGGGCGGCGGCTGGCTCCATCTGGACTATGACCGCTTCTACCATGTCGAGAAGGGACGCTATGTCTCCTCCGGGATGCTGGATTATTTCGGACTGGACCACGCCAGCGTGGCCATCACTTATCGATTTGGCCGATGAGACGTCTGTGGATTACTTTGCTCCTGGCGGTCGCAGCGGCGACCCTCTGGACCTGCGCCGTCCATGATTTCCCCGTCAGCGAGAATTCGGACGGCTCGCGTGACTTCTCCCTGAAACTGCAGTTCTCGGACGAGTTGCCCGTGCATGCGGAGATCGACGGTACCAAGGCCGCCGACGCTCCGGCTCCCCGCTATCAGATTGCGCTCTACCGCTATCAGAGCGACAAGGAGCTCGAGGGGGGACCGGCCTACACGTTCAGCTTTACGCGAAGCGGCGCGGTCGCGCTGGACACGGCGCTCTACCTGCCGATCGCTCCGGACGACTATTTCGTGGCCGGCTGGGTGGACTGGCCGGAGGCAGCGCCTTCTTACGACAGCTCGAATTTGTTGAATATCAAGCTGTCGAATGATTATTCGAGCGGAGAGCGGGCTCGGGATGCCTTTGCCTTCAGCCTGGGCTACAACAACTCCCAGTGCCTCGCCGTCGGCCATGGCTTTTCGCAGACGGCCAGCGTCGTCCGCCCCGTGGCGCAGCTGCGTTTCGCGGCGGCGGACGCACAGGCCTTCCTGTCCGAGGTGGGCGTGGATGCGGACGGGATGGTGGCGACGCTTCGCTACGCGACGCCCGTTCCGGACTCCTACGACATGCTGACCGGCAAGGTGGACGGCGCGCGCTCCGATGTGGTGCTGACCGCGAAGCCGCAGTGGGACGCCTCCGGGGCCCTGGTGTTCCTGACCGACTATGTCCTTGTCCCCAAAGAGGGGACGACGGCCTCCGTGGAGTTCACCGTCAAGGACCTCTCGGGCAAGGAGTTGTACGCGTTTGCGGATGAGATTCCGCTCCGGCGCGGCCGCTCCTCCGTGGTCAGCGTGGCGATCAGCCATGATGTCCAGTACGGCACGCCATTCATCAAGGTGTCGAAGGCGTCCGACCTGGAGGAACGGGACGAGATCCTGCTCGTCTATGAGAAGAAGAGTGTGGCGCTGGGCCCGCAGGTCGGCGATTGGCGTGCCCCGGTCCCGGTGAACATTGAGTACGGCACCATTGCCAGCGGAGATGCTTCCGCGCAGATTATCAAGATCCTGCCGGGAGAGCATGACTGCTGGTATTTCGCCGTCGAGGACGGCTATCTCGCCGCGGGGACCGGCAACGAGAGCCAGGTGAGGATCGTGGACGAAAAGTGCGACGCGGGCCTGTGGTACATCTCGATCTCGGGGAGCACTGCCTCTATCCAGGCGTATGGAGCCGTGTACAGTGCATTGGGCTATGACCCCGACCTTGCCTGCTTCAACTGCTACGACTACCGGAAGCCCAAGCAGCGGGTGTCAGTTTTTGCCCGCCACGGCGACCTCTCCGACAAAATCCTCGACCACGCGGAGCCCGGCTGCTATTTCTCCGACGCCCTGCGGAATTATACGGCCCTGAAGGACCAGTATGTGAGCGCCTATGACGGGGATGCCCTGACGTTTGCCGTGATGAATCCTTTCTACGACGAGCAGCTGGTCATCTCGGGCCTGACGAAGTCCCTCTCGGAAGGCGACTCGCTGACCGTGACCGTGAACTGGCGCAAGGGCGACGCCCAGCTTCACCTGGGCAGCTATGAGATGTCCGTGATCAAGATCGCAGACGGGACGATGTGGCTGGCCAATCGGCGGGGCCAGGGATTCGTAGTCAAAATGTAACTGCGTATGAAGAAGATACTTACCAGTATATTTGTCCTTCTGTCGGCCGCGCTGGCGCTTTCCGCGGCGCCCGCGTATCCGGGCGGAATCCGCTACACCCAGCCGGATGGCAGCACGGTCACAATCCAGCTCCACGGCGATGAATACGGCCACTGGGCCACGGACACCCGGGGCCGGGTCCTCCGTCAGGACGACGAGGGTTTCTGGCGCTTTGACTTCAGCGCCAATGTGCCGGCCCTCCGTCAGCAGGCATCGGCGCGGCGCGCGCTTCTGAGTCGTAGCAAAGCCCCCGGCGACCATGCCCCCGCGGTCGGACAGCGGCATTTCCTGGTGGTGCTCGTGGCTTTTACCGACGTGCCCTTCACCGTTGAGGATCCCAAGACCGCTTTCACGAACCTGCTCAACCAGCCGGGATACGCCAATGCCGGCGGCACCGGTTCCGCCAGGGACTACTACTATGAGAATTCCCACGGGAAGTTCGACCCCATTTTTGATGTCTATGGCCCTGTGACGGTGTCCAGGGAGCGGGCCTATTACGGCAAGGGGAAGTCCATTGATGACAATCCCGAGAAGGCCGTTATCGAAGCGTGCCTGTTGCTGGATGACGAGATCGATTTCAGGCAGTATGATGCCGATGGCGATGGCTCCGTGGACATGGTCTTCATGTACTTTGCCGGCTATGGAGAGAATGACAGCGGCATCACGGACGCCATCTGGCCGCACATGAGCTATCTGTATTCGCCTGATAAGGTGGACGGCATGTCCCTGGATCTCTATGCCTGCTCCAACGAGCTGCAAGCCCAGGGCCCCTGGAAGAACCAGATCTGCGGCATCGGTACGGCCTGCCACGAGTTCGGCCATACGCTGGGCCTGCCCGACCTGTATGATACGACCACCGGATCGTCCGGCGTTTTCTCCGGCGGATTGTACGAGCGCTTCGCCTTGATGGACGCCGGCTGTTACAACAACGAAGGCCGTACGCCGCCGTACTTTACCTTCGAGGAACGCATGATGCTGGGCTGGGTGGATGCAGATGACTACGAGGAGTTGTCCGCTTCGGGGGAGTATACCCTGCCTTCGGTGCAAGAAGAGAAGGCCTACCGGATCCCCACCGAGATGGACGGCGAGTATTTCGTGCTTGAATGCCGGGGCGAAAGCGGCTGGGATGCAGCCCTTCCCAGCCACGGGCTGTTCGTCTACCATCTGGACAAGTCCGACAACATCGTCTATTCCGGTCTGGGGACCCAGGTGACCGCCCGGATGATCTGGGAGGATAAGGGCCTGTTCATGTCGCAGATCAACACACACGAAGATCATCCCTGTTTCTATATCATCCCTTCCGTGGACCAGGGAAATCTGTTCTATGGCTATGACCAGGGCGGCGGCTATTTCAATTTTGACAAGCTGGCGGGCAACCTGCCTTTCCCGGGAGTTGGGAATATCACCACCTACACGGCCAAGAGCTGGAATGGGAGATATGTCGAATACACCCTGAACGACATCGCCTATGCCGGTGATGTGGTGAGCTTCTCGGTGAAGTATGCGGCATTCACACCGCACCTGGACTTCTACAGCATCAAGAACCCCGGCAAGGGCGTCTATGCCCTCGGAAGCAGCTTCGCCCTGGATCTCCATGCCGTGGAAGGGACCTCCTACGACAGTGTCAAGTGGTATTTCGACGGGGTTGAGGTGAAAGGCACCTCCGTGCCGCTCACCGCGGCGGGCCGCCATGTGATCAGGGCCGAGGTCTCCCTGCCCGGTGGCAAAGAGCACCGGGTGACGCAGGAGATCGAGGTGAAGTGACGGCTTTTAGGCGATCTGCGGCTTCCCGTCTTTTTTCGGTTTCTCCCTGTTGAGGAAGCGGTCGGGCATCTTGTCCTCCTGGAGCTGCTGCCACTGGCGGCGGTTGCGCCAGATGTCGATGGCCGTGAAGATGGCGGCGCGCATGGAGCGCGGGTCGGCCTGGTCGCGGCCGGCCATCTCGAAGGCCGTGCCGTGGTCCGGCGAAGTGCGGACAATGGGCAGACCCGCCGTGAAGTTGACGCCGTCCTCGAAGGAGAGGGCCTTGAACGGGGCGAGTCCCTGGTCGTGGTACATCGCCAGCGTGGCGTCGAAATCCTCAAAGTGATTGAGTCCGAAGAAGCCGTCCGGCGAGAAGGGGCCGAAGGCGAGGATGCCCTCGTCGGTGGCCTGCCGGATGGCCGGGATGATGATGTCCTGCTCTTCGGTGCCGAGCAGGCCGCCGTCGCCGCTGTGGGGGTTGAGGCTGAGCACGGCGATGCGCGGCTGGTCCACCACAAAGTCTTCTTTGAGCGACTTGTTCATCAGGCGGAGCTTGCTCAGAATCCGCTCCTGGTTGATCTGGGAGGCGACATCCTTGAGCGGAATATGGCCCGTCACGACGGCGAGGCGCAGGCGGTGGCTGACCATGAACATCAGCGAATCCGGGGCGCCGAAGGCGTTCTGGATGTATTCGGTGTGGCCGGGGAAACCGAAGCCCTCGCCGGCCATGGCCTTCTTGTTGATGGGGCCCGTGACGAGCACGTCGATCAGGCCCGCCTTGAGTTCGCGCACGGCGGTCTCCAGCGACTTGATGGCGGCGCCGGCCGACTCGGCCGTGGCCTGGCCGGGCTCGGCGTAGGCGCTGTCCGGCAGGCAGTTGACGATGTTGATGCGCTTGGGATGTGCATCGGCGGCGGAGCCGATGGCGTTGGTGTCCATCTGCTCCACTTCGGGGATGGTCTTGCGGTAGAAACCGAAGAGCTTGGAGGAGCCGTATATGACGGGGGTGAACTGCTCGAGGATGCGGGGGTCGGCCAGGGCCTTGATGATGACTTCGTAGCCGATGCCGTTGGAGTCGCCCTGGGTGATGCCGACGATGATCTTTCCGTTTTGCATATTGCGTTGCTTGTTAATTATTTTGGAGATTCGCCGGTCAAGCCGGCGAATGACGGTTCTTGAACGTATCCCGTATCTTCGGGAAGGTTGGGGAGGGAGTAGGCCTCGACGGCGAGGCGGTCGCAGCGCTCGTTCTCCGGGTGGCCGGCGTGGCCCTTGATCCAGGTGAAGGACAGCCGGAATCGGGGCGCCAGCGCGTCGTAGCGGGCCCAGAGGTCATGGTTCTTCTTGCGCTTCCAGCCCTCGGTGAGCGTGCGGACGACGTAGGTCGAGTCGCTGAAGACGTGCACTTCCGCTCCCTCCCATTTGATGGCTTCGAGACCCTTGATCACCGCCAGCAGCTCCATGCGGTTGTTGGTCGTGCGGGCGAAGCCGCCGGAGAGCTCCTTGCGGGCATTGCCGCAGCGCAACACCACGCCCCAGCCGCCCGGGCCGGGGTTGCCGCTGGCCGCGCCGTCGGTGTAGAGGTATATGGGGGGCCTCGTTGTCATTGTATGCAAAAATAGTTATTTTTGTAGACTAATAGAATATTTAGGGAATATGAATTTCGACCGCACCCTCATCATCACCGGCGGCGCCGGCTTCATCGGAAGCCACGTGGTGCGCCTGTTTGTGAACAAGTATCCGAACTACCGGATCATCAACCTGGACAAGCTGACGTATGCCGGCAACCTCGCAAACCTCAAGGACATCGAGGACAAGCCGAACTACAGGTTCGTCAGGATGGATATCTGCGATTTCGAAGGCGTGCTGAAGCTCATGCAGGACGAGCACGTGGACGGCATTATCCACCTGGCGGCCGAGTCCCATGTGGACCGCAGCATCAAGGATCCGTTCACCTTCGCCCAGACCAACGTGATGGGCACGCTGAGCCTGCTGCAGGCGGCGAAGATCGCCTGGGACTCCTTTGAAGGCAAGCGCTTCTACCATATTTCCACCGACGAGGTGTACGGGGCGCTGGAGATGACGAATCCGGAAGGAGTGGAGCCGCCGTTCACGACCAAAGCGAGCAGCGGCCAGCACCACCTGGCCTACGGGGAGAAGTTCTTCACGGAGGACCTGAAGTACCAGCCGCACAGCCCGTACAGCGCGGCGAAGGCGAGCAGCGACCATTTCGTGCGGGCATTCCACGACACCTACGGCCTGCCGACGATCGTGACGAACTGCTCCAACAATTACGGCCCCTACCAGTTCCCGGAGAAGCTTATCCCGCTGTTTATCAACAATATCCGCCATCGCAAGCCGCTGCCGGTCTACGGCAAGGGCGAGAATGTGCGCGACTGGCTGTACGTGGAGGACCACGCGCGGGCGATCGACCTCATCTTCCACCAGGGCAAGACGGGGGAGACCTACAACATCGGCGGCTTCAACGAGTGGAAGAACATCGACATCGTGAAGGTCCTCATCAAGACCACCGACCGGCTGCTGGGCCGCAAGGAGGGTGAGGACATGGACCTGATCACCTACGTGACCGACCGTGCGGGCCACGACCTGCGCTATGCGATCGACTCCACCAAGCTCCAGAAGGAGCTGGGCTGGGAGCCGAGCCTGCAGTTCGAGGAGGGCATCGAGAAGACGGTGCGCTGGTACCTCGACAACCAGGAGTGGCTGGACAACGTGACCTCCGGCGACTACCAGAAGTATTACGAACAGATGTACGCCGGCCGATGAGACGCCTGCTGCCGCTGATCCTGCTGACCGCCTTGCTGGCGGGCCCCGTGGCCCGTGCGCAGATGGCGGTGCAGGTGGATACGGCAGCGCTGCGTGCTTCTTCTTCCTTCAAGGCCTCCCAGCTGATTGCGCCCGGTGCGCTGATGGGCACGGGCGCGCTCGTCCACTGGCTTGGCCACAAGGCCGTTGACGTGCCGGTGCGGGACGCTTTCCAGTCCTGGCGCGGAGACGGCAAGCTGGTCGGCATCGACAATTATTTCCAGTACCTGCCGCTCGCGGCAAATGTGGGCCTGGGCTTTCTGGGCGTGCCTTCGAAGCATGACTGGCGGGACCGCCTGATTGGGACGGGCCTGTCGTTTGGCGTGGCCGTCGCGTCCGGCAAGATTCTTAAAGAATTGGTCTATTCGCCGCGTCCCGACGGGTCGGACGACGAGTCGTTCCCCTCGGGGCACTGCTGCCTCTCCTTCACGGGCGCGGAGCTGATCCGCATGGAGTACGGCTGGGGCTGGGGTGCCGGGGCCTATGCCATGGCGGCGTCGGTCGCCGTGATGCGGGGCTACAACGACCGCCACTGGCTCAGCGACCTGCTGTTCGGGGCGGGCATCGGTGTGCTCAGCGCGCATGTCGGGGACTGGCTGCTGGAGCCGGTCAAGGAGATGACGGGCCCGTCCAACACCATCGGCTTCCGTCCTTCGCAGCTGATTGCCCCCGCGGCCCTGTTTGCCGCAGGCATGGGGGTGCGCTACCTGGGACAGAGCGCCATCAACACCCCCGTGCGGGAGGCTTTCAACCGCATGCATGCGGAGAACGGGACGCTGCCGCACTATGAGGTCCTGCGCTACTTGCCGCTGGTGCCGCCGGTGCTGGCCGTCGGCCTGGGACTGACGGGGGTGCGCGCGGAGCACGGATTCTTCGACCGGGCGGTCGAGACGGGCCTTGCGTACACGTTTGTGGCCGGGAGCGGCCTGGTAATGAAGAAACTGATCAATGCGCCGCGCCCGGACGGCACCAACGACGAATCCTTCCCTTCGGGCCACACCTGCTTCTCCTTCACGGGCGCGGAGCTGGTGCGCATGGAGTATGGCTGGGGCTGGGGCGCGGGGGCTTATGCCGTGGCCACGGCCGTGGCCGTGATGCGCCTGTACAACGACCGCCACTGGCTGAGCGACGTGCTTGCCGGGGCGGGCCTGGGCATCCTCAGCGCCCATGTCGGAGGCTGGCTGCTGGAGCCGGTCAAGGACGCGCTGGGCCTGGACAGGCTGGGCTGGTGGGGCGTCCGGGCGAGCCTGGCTCCGACCGTGGATCCGGTCAGCGGGACGCTTTGTCCCCAGCTCGCCCTTGTTTTTTGATGAGTTTGACGTATCTTTGTAGTTCTAACACAGAGACCTATGATTCTGGATAAATACAGTACGCAGTTTGTAAGCAGGGGCAACGTCTTCCTGATGGACCTGGCCATCTCGATCCTCGTGTCGATCGGCGTGGCGGTCCTGGCGTTCCTGTTTGAAGTGGACATCGTGTCCGAGCGGATGTTCGACTATTGCTGGGGGCTCTCCGCCGGGCTGGGATCCGGCGTGATGTTCCTGCTGCTCAAGACGCATACGATCATCATCCGGCATTTCTCCTTCAAGGATTCGGTCCGGTTCGGCCTTGCCGCGCTCGGCAAAATCGCCGTGATGGCTGTGGCGCTGCTGGTCTGCGGCCTGATGAGCCAGGTGGCCATCCCGATGCTGCTCATCGACGGGATGCTGACGATCCTGGCGCTGCTCTTCGTGCGCCTCATTATGATCTTCGTGTACGACTCCTACAAGTCCAAGATCCGGGACTTGGAGAAGCGCTCCCGCGTGCTGGTGTACGGCGTGAACGACAAGGCGGTGGCCACGGCGGCGCGCCTGCGCGGCTCCAAGCGCTATGAGGTCGTGGGCCTGATCTCCCAGAACACCCAGATCGACCACACCCTGCTCGCCGACCAGACGGTCTATCATTTCGACACCAAGGAAGCCTTCGAGGAAGAGGCGTCCAACCTGTCGCTGCGCGGCGTCATCTTCACTGCGGAGCGGGATGTGAATGCGGAGCAGGACCGCCTGGTGCGCTACTGCTCGGAGAACGGCTTGAAGGTGCTTATCGCCCCGGCCGTGGACGAACTGTCCGACACGGGCAAGCTCGTGATCCGCAAGATCAAGATCGAGGACCTGCTGGGCCGCGAGGAGATCAAGATCTCGCTGGAAGCCATCAAGGAGAATTTCAAGGACAAGGTGGTCCTGGTGACGGGCTGCGCGGGCTCCATCGGCTCCGAACTCTGCCGCCAGCTGGCGGGCTTCGGTATCAAGAAGCTCGTGCTCTATGACAACGCCGAGACCCCGATGCACAACCTCCGCCTGGAGCTGGAGGAGCGCTGGCCCGACCTGAGTTTCGTGCCCATCATCGGCGACGTGCGCCTGGTGCCGCGCCTGGACTTTGCCTTCCGGACCCACCGTCCGCAGGTGGTCTTCCACGCCGCGGCCTACAAGCATGTGCCGCTGATGGAGGAGAATCCCTGCGAGGCCGTGATGGTCAATGTGGTCGGCTCGCGCAACGTGGCCGACAAGTGCATCGAATACGGGGTGGAGAAGATGGTGATGATCTCTACGGACAAGGCCGTCAATCCCACCAATATCATGGGCTGCAGCAAGCGCCTGGCGGAGATCTACGTCCAGAGCCTCGGCAAGGCCATCGCCGCCGGCGAGGTGGCGGGCAAGACGCAGTTCGTGACCACCCGCTTCGGCAATGTGCTGGGCTCCAACGGCTCCGTGATTCCGCGTTTCCGCGACCAGATCGAGCGGGGCGGCCCCGTCACGGTCACGGATCCCAACATCACCCGTTATTTCATGACCATCCCTGAGGCCTGCCGGCTCGTGATGGAGGCGGCGACGCTCCCGACGGAGAACCGCATCTGCGTGTTCGACATGGGCCAGCCCGTCAAGATCGACACCCTGGCGCGCCGCATGATCGAACTGGCCGGACTGGTGCCGGATCAGGATATTGAGGTCGTCTATACCGGACTGCGTCCCGGCGAGAAGCTCTACGAGGAGGTGCTCTCCAACAAGGAGAATACCGACGAGACGTCCCACGACCGCATCCGCATCGCCCGCACGCGGGAGTATGCCTACGCCGACGCCGTCAAGGCGGTGGAGGAGCTGGGCGAGCTGGGCCGCGAGGTCCGCATCCCGGAGATGGTGAAGCTGATGAAGTCGATTGTGCCGGAGTACAAGTCGAACAACTCCCGCTTCGCGGAATTTGACAAATAGAGATCCCGGGTCAAGCCCGGGATGACGAACAAAGAGCCCGGGATGACGAACCTGTCGTCATTCGCCGGCTCCGACCGGCGGATCTCATCGCTTGTTTGCAGGTTTCTTCCCGTTATAGAGGAAATCGAGGGCCTGGCCGAGGATCCATTCCCGGTCGCCCGCCCGCAGGACCGTTTCGATGGGGACGCCGATCGAGACGGTCCTGTAGTTTTCGGCCTGGTTGCAGACCGCGGCGGCGTAGGTCGCGGTGCCCGGGTAGCGGAGCCAGGTCCGGGCGCCCTTGCCGGTGGCCTTGAGGCCGTCCACGCATTCCACGCTGTAGATGTCGGGATTGAGCGTGTCGCTGAAGGGCATGTCGGCGATGTGGCCGCTGTTGGTGCCGAAGGGGTTGGCGAGCGTGCAGCCGAGGACTTCGGAGACGAAGGCTGCCGCGGCGCTGCCCGCCTGCGGGTCGGAGGCGATGTTGGCGCCGCTGACCAGCAGGCCGCCGCCGTGGCCGACGTGTTCGCGCAGGGCCTTCAGGAGCGGCTCGGGGTACACTTCGAAGCGGTCGGGCTTCTCGCCCCGGCCGGTCGGGGTGCGGCCCTGCTTGCCGCAGATCAGGTCCACGGCGGCGTATTCGTCGACGCCCTCGCAGAAGGCGTCGCGGGACATCGAGCAGAAGGGGTAGCCCAGGCGCAGCAGCGCGGCCCCGTGGCGGTAGGGATAGTCGAAGGTGTTGCCGGCGATGATCTCGCCGGCGTGGTCGTCGAAGGAGGCGCCGAAGCCCGGGTAGTCGTTGTCCACGTAGAGGGCCGAGCGGCGGAATTCGTAGTTCTCGCCGATGTAGCCGATCTCGCTGATGTACGGCACGCCCGTGTCCAGCCGGCTCTCGAAGCCGGCGTAGCCCGGGCTCTCCACCCAGGCGGGGGCGCTGACGCGGTCGAAGTTGTTGACGATCAGGATGGGCGAGCGGCCGCGGGCCCCCGCCGGGGTGCCGACGGACAGGATCTCGGTCGGGAAGCTCATGCCGCCGTCGTTGTAGGCCACGACCTTGAAGCTGTAGATGTGGCCGTGCTTGATGCTGCAGGTGTAGTTCGGGTCCGTGGTCTCGACGCCCGCGTCGAAGGCGCCGTCGTCGATGCGGGTGTAGACGATGTAGCCGTCGGTCGTGGCGGTGGGCTCTTTCGGGTCCGGGGTGGGCTTCCAGCTGAGCGTCACGCGGTCGGAGCCGTCGAGCCGGGCGGCGAAGGCCTGCGGCGCGAGGGGCTGCACGACGTAAGGGCTGTGGTAGAACTCGCTGAGGGTCTTGAGGATGCCTTTATAGACGGCCCGGCTGACTGTGAAGCGGAAGGCCGGGTCGAGGCCGTATTTCATGTCGGCGAAGTTCTGGTGGCTGAGCAGCTCCAGGATCATGGCCGGCACGCCGGAGGTGCGCGGCTCGCTGTAGCTGCGGTCCACGAGGCCCCGCCGCGACCATTCGGAGTCGAAGTCTTCGCGCAGGTCCCGGACCACCTGGGTCTGGACGTAGTCGCAGAGCACGCGGCTGATCACGCGGTCTCGCCCGTCGTCGAAGGTTCGCTTGCCTTCATTTTTCAGGGTGTAGATGGCGAGCGTGCCGATGGTGCTGTCGCTGGGGGTCACGCCGGCGTCGGTGTGGAAGGCGAGGGCGAGGTCGATGGGGATGTTCTTCTCTTCGCGCATCATCACGGTCCAGGCGCCGCGGGCGGCGTAATCGCAGGTGTAGTCGGTTTCCCAGGCGCGGGTCACGGTGGTGTCCGCCCCGGCCCACTGCATCCAGTAGTGGGCGCCTTCGGCGGAAGCCGCCATGCCGGAGATCTGCCCGCCGCGCTCGAGCTTGCCCATGCCGCCGCCGACCTTGACGGCGTCGGCGGTCACGACTTCATTTTCCGCTCCGCGGTTGTCCAGCAGGACGTAGCCTTGTGTGCCTTCGGCAAATTCGAACGTGCCGAGGTAGATCCAGGTCCCGCCGCCGCGGCGCTGGTTGACGGTGAATTCTGTCTCGCCGCCCAGGTGGCGGACCGTGTAGTGCGCCGCCCGGCTGCTATTGGGCAGGGATTTGTAAGCGATATAGACGGCGTAGGCGCCGCGCTCGGCGATGTCCGGGGTCCAGCAGGCGGTCGCCGTGGGCTCCCCGGCCGTGCAGGCGATCTGCCGGGCGGTGCCGGCGCGGAAGGGGAAGTCCTCGAAGGTGTAGGCGGGCTTGGTGTCGGCGAATCCCTCGCCGGCGTCTTCCCACTGGCCGGATTCGCTGTAGAAGCCCGTCCGGCGCATGAGCGCCTCGCGCGGGCCCGGGAACGAAGGGTCGTTGTCCGTGATGACCTCCAGGCGCTGCGTGTCCCGCTCGCGCGGGGTCATCACGTAGGCGCCGGCATTCTCCAGCATGGGAATCAGGTAGGGCAGCACGAAGGTCTGCGTCAGCATGTCCTCGATGGTTCGGAAGAGGGGCGCGCGCTGCCAGATCCAGGCGTCGGAGGCCTCGTCGTAGTAGCGTCCGTGGCTCTGCCACAGGACGATGTAGCGGTCGTCCATGCCCTTGGGGAAGCGCCGCGCGCCCACCCGCGAGATAAAGCGGGGCTGGCTGCGGCGGGGGTCACTCACGCTGAAGTCATAGCGGTTGGGCTTGCCGTCGGAGGTCAGCCGGGGCGTAACCATCTCGTCGAGCTCATAGCCGTTGGAGATGATCTTGCCGGGGGAGAAGTCCTTGAAGCTCCACTCCTTGTCGAGCTGCTCGCGGAACCACTGCACGTCGTCGCTGTGCCAGGGGAAGTAGGACAGGTTGGCGTTGAAGGTGAGGTCGAGGGCGTTGCCGTCGCGGACGACCTTCGACACCGACAGGCGGAAGTCCACGGTGGTGCGGCGCTTGAGCCGGGCGGCGAGGGTGTCGCACAGGGGGCGGAAATCGCGGGTGCGCGGGATGTTCTGCGCGGCGGCGGGCAGGATCAGGAGCAGGCCCAGCAGCAGGGCGGGGAGGCGTCGTCGAAGCGTGGTCATGGTTTCTTTTTCATCTTGGAGACGTCGTACACGAAGACCAGCAGGCCGGAGAGGCCGATGGCGAGGAGGTCCGCGCCGAAGTCATGGACGTCCTGGCTGCGGTAGGGAAGCGCGCCCTGGATCATTTCGGTGAGGCCGGCGAAGATGCCGCCGAAGGCGCAGATGCACAGCAGCGCCGCCAGGGCCTGCCACGGGGTCTCCGTGAGCTTGTCGTAGGCGAAGAAGGCCAGGATCGGGAAGGGGAAGAACATGCAGAAATGCACGATCTTGTCCATCGGGATGCCGAGGAAGGTCTTGGGCACGTCCGGCAGCTTGTGGAAGTTGGCGAAGCACAGGTAAGCCACTGCCACGACGTACAGCAGCATGATGATTTTGGAGAGGATTGAGCGGGTGGCGTTTGGTTTCATCCTAGAGGGCCTGCATGTCGTGGAGCCTGCGGTAATAGCCGCCGCGGGCGATCAGCTCGTCGTGGCGGCCGCGCTCCACGATGCGGCCGTCGTCCAGGACGATGATTTCGTCGGCGTTCTTGATGGTGCTGAGCCTGTGGGCGATGGCGATGGTCGTGCGCCCGCTCATGAGCTTGTCCAGCGCCTCCTGGACGCTGCGCTCCGACTCCGTGTCGAGCGAGGCCGTGGCCTCGTCGAGGATCAGGATCGGGGGGTTCTTGAGGATGGCCCGGGCGATGCTGATGCGCTGGCGCTGGCCGCCGGAGAGCTTGACGCCGCGGTCGCCGATATTGGTCTGGTAGCCTTCTTCCTTGTCCAGGATGAATTCGTGGGCGCCGGCAATGCGCGCGGCGGTTTCGACTTCCTCCTGGGTGGCGTCCTGTTTGCCGAAGGCGATGTTGCCGAAGAGGGTGTCGTTGAACAGGATTGGGTCCTGGTTGACATTGCCCATCAGGGCGCGCAGGTCCTGGATGCGGAGCTCGCGGATGTCCACACCGTCGATGGTGATGCGGCCTTCCTCGGGGTCGTAGAAGCGGGGGAGGAGGTCCACCAGGGTGGACTTGCCGGCGCCGCTCGCGCCCACGATGGCAATGGTCTTGCCCTTGGGGATCTCGAGGTCGATGCCGCGCAGGATTTCGCGGCCGTCTTCGTAGCGGAAGCGCACGCCCTCGAAGCGGATGGCCTCGCGGAAGCCGTCCAGCGGCTTGGGGTCATCTGCTTCCTTGAGGGTGTTCTGCGCCTGGAGGATCGCGTCGATGCGCTCCATGGAGGCGAGGCCCTTGGGGATGCCGTAGGCGGCTTTGGAGAGGTCCTTGATCGGCTGGATGATGCTGTAGAGGATGGCCATGTAGGCCATGAAGGCGGGGGCGTCGATGACGGCGTGCTCGCCCAGGATGAGCGTGCCGCCGAACCAAAGCACGATGGCGATCATGGCGCTGCCGAGCAGCTCGCTGACCGGGTGGGCGCTCGCTTGGCGGACGGCCACCTGGCTGCTCTTGCGGCGCATCTTGTCGGTGGTGTGCTCGAAGCGGTCCGCCATGCGCCGCTCGGCCCGGAAGGCCTTGACGACGCGCAGGCCGCCGAGGGTCTCGTCCACCTGGCTCATCGTGTCGCTCCAATAGCGCTGCGCCTCGGTGGACTGGGCCTTGAGGCGGCGGCCGGTGGCGCTGATAATCAGGATCATCAGCGGGGCGAAGACGATGACGAACAGGGTAAGCTGCCAGGACATGCGGAAGAGCACGAACAGGTAGATGACGATCAGGATGGGGTTCTTGATCAGCATCTCGATGGTGCTGGTGATGGAGGTCTCGACCTCCTGGACGTCGCCGCTGATGCGGGCCATGTGGCTGAAGAAGCCCAGCGGGAGGGAGAGGATCTTGCGGTAGATCTCCATGCGCAGGTCCTTCACCACGCCGGTACGGATGGGCACCATCACGGCGGCGGCGCCGAAGTAGCAGGCCACCTTGATCAGCACGATGCCGATGAAAAAGAGGCAGAGCCACAGCAGGACGCGGCTCTGGCCGTACTGCGCGATGTGTTGCGAGACGTAGTAGTAGGCGTTGGAAGTGATCTCGCTGAAGGGCATCCCGGCGCGCCAGGGGGTGAATTCGTAATGCGCCTCCCCGACATTGAAGAGGATTTTGAGGATGGGGATCAGCAGCGAGAACGAGAAGACGTTGAAGATGGCCGACAGGATGTTGAGGACCACCGACCCGCCGACGTACCCCTTGTAGGGCGCGACGTACCGCTTCAGTATCTTCCAGAATTGTCTCATACTATCCTACAAATATAGCAATATTCCGGAAAAATCCCGCCCGTCCCCCCGCCGGCCCGTCCCTGGCGGCCCGGCCGTTTTTCCCGCTTCCCGGGAGCGCTGGGGCCCGGATTTGCTCCCGGCAGTCGTTTTTTCCGCATCCCGGGAGCGCTGGGGGCCGGATTTGCTCCCGGCGACCGCTTTTTTCGCTCCCGGCGACCGCTTTCATCGCCCGAACAGGGCGGTTACCGTCCGTTCTTCCAGCCGAAGCATCCGCATGATCTGCTTGTTGCCGGCTTTGTAGTCGAAATGGAGCAGGCGGGCCATTTCCTGTTTGGCGTCCATCGTGAGGGTTTCCGGCCGGCTGCTGCCGTAGCGGTCACGGCAGAGTTGACGGACAATGGCATATAGCTCGTCGTCCGTGTAGAAGACGCTGTCTCCCAGGAGTTTGGCTATGTCGCGGTATGCCTCGACATTTCGTGAGACAAAGGAGAAATAGTTCCGGGCGTCCCGGAATACGCTTTCTCCAAAGTCCAGGTGGCAGTAGGAGACAGGAGAGATAGAACCGTCTACAAGAAGGTGATTTGCCGGGTATTCGATCGAATGACTGAGAAACAGGTCCCTTTTCTGGCGGAAGGTCAAATCTCCGTAGACGCCGTCTGACCGAAGCCGGGCGTCGGGGTTGAAGTAGAAGCGGTTGGCCCCCCATGGATAGGAGAATGGCGTATGATTGGGGTGGACGACATACCCGTTTCTGTTGACATAGGCAATGGTATTGCGCAGGAATGACAAGTCTTCGATAGGAAAGATTTCCGCCTTGAATGCGCTCAGCTCCAAAACCCTCCCAATAGACTGGTAGTATCGGAGCAAGCGGCGTCGGAAGTGGGAAAACCATTCTTCGCCCTGCTCAACCGTCCCTTCTCCGACGAGGTGGAGGTGGTTGCGCATCACTTCGAAGGTGATGACGATAATGTCCGGGACCAGATAGGTGCAGAGGGCAACAAGATTCATGGCAAAGCGGAAATCCGCTTCATTCTCAAAGAGTTGTGCTGCAGCGTCTCCCGGCGTGCAAAGATGAAAAAAAGGTCCCCGCGAAGAGAAGAGCCTTTCGCATTGGTATTCCTGCTCCTGATATGTCAGAAGGCGGGGCTGTCTGGAAGTAAAGTCTTTCATGGCGGCAAAGCTACGGAGAACGATCCGTTTCCCTGCTACAATAAACGTTTAATTTCCAGTTCCTTAAGCAACTCTATCGGCATCAATGTCTTGCGAAAAGAAAACATAGCATCGGAACGGATAAAAAGGGGGCAACCGCCGCACAAACTACCGCGTTTCTTTCAAGGAAAGTGGTTGCCGGGAGCGCTGGGGCCCGGATTTGCTCCCGGCAGCCGTTTTTTCCGCCTCCCGGGAGCGCTGGCATACCATTTTGCTCCCCGCGGCCGCTTCCCGCCGGCTCCGGCCAGGAAGCGGGCTACAGCACGAACATCGGCGAGGGGGTCATACGCGGGAGGGGGCAGAGGCGCGGGGGACGGGCGTCGGATTCGGCGTAAAGCTCCTGGAGAACGTCGGCGCTTGCCTGCCAGGCGAGTTCGGGGGTATTGTTGTGCTCGCTGAGGTGGCAGAGGAAGACGTTGCGCAGGCCCGGGTGCGCGAAGTCGCGCAGAGCCTGGGCGCATTCTTCGTTGGAAAGGTGCCCGCTGCCGCCGCAGATGCGGTCCTGCAGCTCCTTGGGATAGGGCCCGTGGCGGAGCATGTACAGGTCGTAGTTGGACTCGACGACCACCGTGTCCGCCTGGCGGGCGAAGCTCAGCGCCTGCGGCACCATCCGCCCGATGTCGGTCATGATCACGAACTTATGCTCGTCCAGCATCAGGGCGTAGCCGTAGGTGCAGGAGGCGTCGTGCGGGACTTCGAAATACTGTGCCCGGATGCGTCCGGGCACCAGCTCGTTCCAGCCGGGCGCGAGCGCGCGGCGGCAGGGGCCGAAATACTCGCCCGTGATGAAATGGTGCGACAGGGCATTTCCCAACGCGGGCGGCGTCCAGACGGGCTTGCGGAGGTGCTTGCAGTAGGAGCCCAGCGAACGGATGTGGTCGTTGTGGTCGTGGGTGACCAGCAGGCCCGCGAAATCGTCGAAGCAGAGCCCCTCGCGCTCCAGCTCCTTCTTGAGCCGGCGCGGGCTGAAGCCGGCGTCCACCAGCACGCCCGCCTCGCAGGCGTCAATCTCGTTGAAAATCCCGATGAAATAGCAGTTGCCGCAGCTGCCGGACGAAAACGACTTGAACTTAATTGTTTTCATCCGTGCAGTATTTGGCAATCACGCTGTAGGAGTCCGCGACGCCGAGCTCGCCGGCGCGGGACAGGTCGATGCAGCCTTTCTCCTTGTCTTTCAGATAAATGAGCACGAGTCCACGGTTGTAGTAGGCGTCCCCCATGTTGGGGTAGAGCTTGATGGCCATGTCGTAGTTGTCGAGCGCCTCAACGAAGCGTGACGACAGGCATTCGAGGTTGCCCAGGTCGAAGTACAGGTACGGGATGTCGGGCAGGATGGACAGCGCCTCCCGGATGTCGGCGATGGCCTCCGAGTAGTCGTAGGTGCGCGCCACGCGGTCGCTCACGCGGGCCCGGGCGGCGCCGTCGGTGTCCATCGAGAGCGTCTGGACGTTGCCTTCGAGCGAAGCGATGAAGTCGATCATCTCCGCTTTCAGCACGCCGCGGTTCATCAGGTAGAAGGCCTTGTAGTAGCGGGCATAGCGGTCCCGCTCCCCGTCGTCCTCCGCGGCGCCGACCGCCCGGTCGAACCAGCTCAGGGCGGAGTTGAACTGCTTGCGCTGCAGCTCCTGGAGGCCTTTGACGAAGTATTCCTCGGCGTTGGCCGTGAAGAGGTAATTGTCCGTGCCGGTGCTCTCCGTGTTGCCGAGGGTGATCGGCGTCGGGGCGGCGTCGATGAAGCGGTCGATCAGGACGTTCTCATACTGGCGGGAGAGGGCCACGCTGCGGTTTTCCTTCTCCGGCGCCAGGCTGAAGCGGTACAGCGGCCGCAGCCGGATGTCGATGTCGCGGTGCTGCAGGAGCTCGTTGTCGAAGTCCTTCTTGGCAAAGTCGGCGTCCAGGGCCAGCAGCGAATTGTACTGGCGCGTGGTGTCGGCCAGCGCGGCCTCGCCGCCGCGCGCACGGTAGTCGCGGACCTTCTGCTGGGCCGTCTGGTAATCCGCCCGCGACTCGCGCGTGCGGCCGAGCATATTCTCCACATAGGAGCGGTTGAGGTAGGCCTTGGCGAAATCGGGATAGAGCTCGATGGATTTGTTGTAGTCCTCCAGCGCATCCTGCCAGCGGCCCATCTCCACGAAGATGGCGGCGCGGTTGTAGTGCGCCAGGACGTTGCCGGGGTTGATGTTGATCACCCGGTCCATGTCCGCGAGCGCCTCCTCGAAGGCGCCAACCTGGGCGTAGATGAGGCTGCGGTTGTAGAGCGTGAGGGCATTGCCGGGCTCGTAGTCGAGCACGGTGTCGAGATCCGCCATCGCCTCGTTGTAGCGCTTTTGCTCATAGTAGATCAGCGCACGGTTGAAGAAGGCGAAGGTGTTCGCCCCGTCCAGCTCGATGGCGCGGTCCAGGTCCTCGAGCGCCTCGTCGTAGCGTCCCAGGTCGGAATAGACCCGCGCCCGGCGCACAAAGCCTTCGGGCTCGAATCGGTCAATGCGGATGGCCTGGTTGTAATCCTCCAGCGCCTTGGTGGTGTCGGACAGGAACAGGTGGCAGGCCCCGCGGTTGAGGTATGCGGAAGGGTCCCGGGGCTCCTTCTTGATATAATAGTTGAAGTCCTCGAGGGCCTCTTCGAAGCGTTGCGAAAGGAAATAGGCCACGCCGCGCGAGAAATATACGCCGATCTGTCCGGGCCGCAGCTCGATGGCCCGGCCGAAGTCGCGGAACGCGGCGTCGTAGTCGCCGAAACGGCTCTCCGTGATCGCCCGGTAGTGGTAGCCGTTGGTGAACACGGGGTTGAGGCGGACAGAAGTGTTGAAATCCGTCTGCGCGCCGCGCAGGTCGCCGAGGTTGTATTTCGCGATGCCGCGGAAGAAGAAACTCCAGTAGTCCGTGGTGTCCAGCCGCGCGAGGACGTTGAAATTCTCGATGGCCTGGGCGTACCTGCCGTCGGACAAGGCCTGGCGTCCCCGCCACATGAAGACATCCTTGTCGTACTGGGCGAGGGCGAAAGTTGCTCCGAGAAGCAACAAGGCCATGGTCAGGAGAAACTTTTTCATTATTTTTGCAAAGATAATCAATAATCGGACCCGAATTGAAGCGTATCCTCATTTTTGTCGTCACCTGCCTGCTGGCCGCCGCCCCCCTCAGGGGACAGGACCTCGCCCGGCAATTGGCGGCGGAGGTGACCTTCCTCGCCGACTCCCTGCAGGCGGGACGCGGGTTCGGCGCCGCCGGCAACCAGTCGGCGGCCTTCTACCTCCTCCGCCAGCTGCGTGACGCCGGCCTGCGCACCACCGTCCAGTCGTTCTCCGAAGGGGGGCGCAGCGGCCACAACGTCGTGGCCGTGACGCCCGGCTGGTACCGGCGCTACATCGTCGTGGGCGCCTATTTCGACGGCCTCGGCACGCTCGAGGGCCGGATGTACCCGGGGGCCGATTCCAACGGTTCGGGCGTGGCTGCCTTGATCTCCCTGGCCCGGCGCCTGCCGGAATGCTGCCACGGCGAAGTGGGGCTCGTGTTCGTGGCCTTCGACGGCCACAATGCCGACCTGTCCGGCTCGCGCGCCTTCCTGGAGCGCTACCGCCGCGATTTCCCCATGTCCCTGATGGTCAACCTCGACATCCTCGGCTCCTCGCAGGCGCCGCTGCGCAAGGACCATCCCGACTACCTCATCGCCCTGGGCGGCGAGCGCTACCGCTTCGCCATCGAGTCCGCCAACCGCGGCCCGCGCCTGGAGCTGGGCTGGGACTACTACGGCAGCAAGAGTTTCACGGACCTCTTCTACCGCAAGGTCAGCGACCAGCGCTGGTTCCTGGACGCCGGCATCCCCGCCGTCATGTTCACCTCCGGCATCACGATGGACACCAACAAGCCCGGCGACACCGCCGAACTTCTCGACTACGCCCTGCTGGAGCGCCGCGTCCTGCTGATCGAGACCTGGCTCCGGGGGATGCTGTAGCCTGCTTTCCGGCCGGGGTCGGGTGCAGAAGAACGGCGGGGCAACCGCCTTCCAGCCTGGGCTGGGGCGGAGCAATGGCGGAGCAGCGGCTTCCCGGCTAAAATCGGGTGGGGAAGCGGCCAGCAGGAAGCAGCTGGCAGAACGCGGCCGCGGGGGAAGGGCGGGATTATTCTGGATTATTGTTATCTTTGTAAGATTTAACGCGTACAATCAATTATCAACGATATGGTCAAAGTCAATGTAGGAGGCTGCAGCTCCTTTGTCAAAGATGCAGATTATCAGAATTATGTCCAGAAAGCGCTGGCGGCGTATGACGTGCTGATGGCCGAGTCCGGCCCCGGCAATGATTTCCTTGGGTGGAAGACCCTTCCGGTGGACATCCCCGATTCGCTGATCGACGAATGCGAGGGGATCCGCGACGCATGGGCTGCCAAGGACGTGGACCTGGTGGTCGTGATCGGCATCGGTGGCAGCTACCTGGGCGCCCGCTGCGCCATCGAGGCCCTTTCGCACGGCTTCATTCGCAAGGAGGGCGTGCCGCAGATCGTCTATGCCGGAAGCAACCTTTCCGAGGACTACCTCGCGGAGCTGATGGACCTCGCCGCGACGCGCAACACCGCCTGCGTGGTGATCTCCAAGTCCGGCACTACCACCGAGCCGGCCGTCGCCTTCCGCATTGTCAAGGAATACATTGAGAAGACCTACGGCAAGGCCGAGGCCGCCACCCGCATCGTCGCCATCACCGACGCCGCGCGGGGCGCACTCAAGACCCTGGCCACCCAGGAGGGCTACAAGACCTTCGTCGTGCCCGACAACGTAGGCGGCCGCTACAGCGTCCTCACCCCGGTGGGCATCCTGCCGATTGTCCTGGCCGGCTTCGACATGCGCGCCATGCTGCGCGGCGCCGCCGCCCAGCGCGAGGCCCTGCTCGTCAAGTCCGAGGACAACCCGGCCGTGCAGTATGCCGCCATGCGCAACCTGCTCTATGCCGGGCTGGGCAAGAAGGTGGAGGTCCTCGTGACCTTCAACCCCAAGCTCCAGTACCTGGGCGAATGGTGGAAGCAGCTCTACGGCGAGTCCGAGGGCAAGGACGGCAAGGGCATCTTCCCGGCCTCCGTCGTCTGCACCACCGATCTCCACTCGATGGGCCAGTATATCCAGGAAGGCGAGCGCCTCCTGTTCGAGACCACCGTGACCGTGATGAACGCGCACCGCGAGGTGATCGTGGGCCCGGACGAGCAGAATCTCGACCAGCTCAACTATCTCGCCGGCCGCCATGTCGAGCACTGCAACAAGATGGCGCAGCTGGGCACCAAGCTGGCCCACATCGACGGCGGCGTGCCCCAGATGGACATTTCCGTGGAGCGGCTGGACGAGGAGTCCCTCGGCGCGCTGTTCTATTTCTTCGAGTTTGCCTGCGGCGTGAGCGCCTACCTGCTGGGGGTCAATCCCTTCAACCAGCCGGGTGTGGAGGCGTACAAGAAGAACATGTTCGCGCTGCTGAGCAAGCCGGGCTATGAAGCCCAGTCCGAAGCGCTTCTCGCGCGCCTGTAGTCGCGGGCGTCATCCCGGACCTGATCCGGGATCTAGTTGTTGAATTGATATTCAGTAGGGGCCTTGAGTCCGGGTATTCCATAGTACGCGGACACAAGGTCCCCTTTTATGTATACCTTCCTGCCCAGCAGGTCCGGGTGGTCCTGCAGGTTGAGTGCGTCGCGGAGCTCCCCGGCGCGCAGCTCCACGGACAGGCAGCGGTCCTTGTCGGTGGTGGAGGCCTTGGTGCCCAGGACGAGGTTGGTGTTTTTGGTGAACGGGGGATCGAAGGCGATCTTGCCCGTGTTCGTGGCCACGCCGACGATGTAGCCCGCCACCCATACTCCTTTTTCACCTGCGCGTGTGCGGGCGGTGGGGACGTCGTAGGCCTGGGCGATGTCGCCGGCGCCGGCGCCTCCGGGCGTGAAGGTCTCGGAGAGCCAGGTCCGGGCGGTGTCGAGCTGCAGGGAGATGCCGCCCGAGCGCGTGCCCACGTTGGCGCAGAGGCGGATCGACAGGATCTGCCGCGGTTCCAGCGTGCGGGCGAAGAGGGTCTGCCGGTAGCCGCCCTCGTCCAGCTCGACGGCGACGGTCCCGGGGAGGAAGAAGGCGGTGCGCTGCTCGTCGTAGGGGTGGTCCAGGCTGCCTCCGGCGCCGCTCAGGCGCAGGCTGCCGCCGGAAAAGGCTTTCCGGAAACTGTCATCCACCGCCAGGCGGAGGCCGCAGTTGAGCTGGGTGCAGGACAGGGCCACGGCGACCTCGGCGTCGGCCGCGACGCTGACGACCTGCGTGTCGCCCCACTGGGGTGCGTCGTACGCCGGTGCGTCGAAAGCGGCCGACACGGCGCTGACGGTGTAGGCCCCCGCGGGCACGGTCAGCTCGTCCGGGGCGCGTTCGTAGGAGCCGTCGTACCAGACTTTGCCGGCGGCGTCGGTGACCGTGAGGCAGAAGGATCCCACGTCGGGCAGGGGCTCGCCTGCGCGGGTGGAGGCGGGGAAGGGGTCCCGGAGGGTGATGAGCAGGGTGCCGGTCCGGCTTTGCCGGAAATAGTCCCGGCAGGCGGTGCCCGCCAGGAGCAGCAGGGCGGCGAGGGCTGCCGCAGGGAGGAGGATGGGTGTCTTTGTCGTCTTCATAGCACGTTCCATTTTCGCCGCAAGATGGCAAAAATCCCGACACCCGACCGTCTGAAACTTAAAAAGTACGTTTAATTAAACGTTTCACTTGTTTTTTGTTTTCGTCAGCTGGCAGGCTCGCCACGCAAACCTTCGCTTCGCTCATCCCTCCCACGCCTTCGGCGCGGGCCCCTCCCGTTCACGAGGCCACGGGCGGCCACGGGTTTGCTGTGGCGACCAGCCAGCTGACTGCAAATTAACGGATTTCGGAGCGAAGCGACCGGGGGAGTCTGAGGGGAACGCCCCTCAGTCATAGTGAAACGAAGATGCAACTGGCCCGGGAATGAAATTCACGGGCCAGTTGCATCCCTGCGACTGGCCCGTTACTTAACCTAAACTTAAACTATGAAAAACTTCGATGCTAAAGTAGAGAGTTTTTGGAATAAATGCAACACTTCGCAAGAAATTTTTTATTTTTGCGACTCAATAAAAACCATTGGTTAGAAGATGAACAGACATTTTTCCCATTTCCTTGCAGCGGTGTCCCTGCTGCTCGGAATCGTCGCCTGCAACCGCTATGAGACGGTCCCCGGCGACCCCCTCAACACCAAAATCTACACCCTGGACAACGGCATGAAAATTTTCATGACCGTCAATAAAGAGCAGCCCCGCATCCAGACCTACATGGCCGTGAAGGTGGGCAGCAAGAACGACCCGTCCGAGACCACCGGCCTTGCCCATTACTTCGAGCACCTGATGTTCAAGGGTACGGAGCACTTCGGCACCGTGGACTATGAGGCCGAGAAGCCCCTGCTCGACGAGATCGAGCAGCTGTTCGAGGTCTACCGCAAGACGACGGACGAAGCGGAGCGCGCGGCCATCTACCACCGGATCGACTCGGTGAGCTACGAGGCCTCCAAGCTCGCGATTCCCAACGAATACGACAAGCTGATGGCCGTGATCGGCGCCGACGGCACCAACGCCTGGACGTCCGGCGACGAGACCGTCTACACCGAGGACATCCCCTCCAACCAGATTGACAACTGGGCCCGCATCCAGGCCGACCGCTTCCGCCATGGCGTGATCCGCGGCTTCCACACGGAGCTCGAGACCATCTACGAGGAGAAGAACATGTCCCTGACCCGCGACAGCCGCAAACTCTGGGAGGCCGTGGACCAGGCCCTGTTCCCGCACCACCCGTACGGCCAGCAGACCACCCTCGGCAGCCAGGAGCACCTGAAGAATCCTTCCATCACCAACGTGAAGAAATACCACGACCAGTACTACGTGCCGAACAACATCGCCGTGTGCGTGTCGGGCGACTTCGACCCGAAGGAGATGGTGAAGGCGATCGAGAAGTATTTCGGCGACTGGGAGCCCAACCCGAACATCCCCGTGCTGCAGTTTGAGCAGGAGCCGCCCATCACGGAGCCGGTCGTGCGTGAGGTCTACGGCCTCGAGGCCGAGAACCTGGCCCTGGCGTGGCGCCTGCCCGCCCCGGCTGACCTGAAGACGAGCGCCGTGGCGCAGATCGCCGGCGAGGTGCTCTACAACGGCCAGGCCGGTCTGATGGACCTGGACGTCAACCAGCTCCAGAAAGCCCTCTTCGTCTATGGCGGCTATGAGGCCATGGCGGACTACAGCTATTTCCTGGGCATGGGCAATCCCAAGCAGGGCCAGACCCTCGAGGAGGTCCGCGACCTGATTCTCGCCGAGGTGGCGAAGCTGCGCAGCGGCGATTTCGACGAGGAGCTCCTCGCTGCCACGGTGAACAACATCAAGCTCAGCAAGATGCGCCAGCTGGAAGACAACTCCTCCCGCGCACAGGCCTACGTGACCGCCTTTATCAACAGCATTCCCTGGAAGGACGCCTGCAAGGACATCGAGCGCCTGTCCAGCGTGACCAAGGAGGATGTCGTCGCGTTCGCGAACGAGTACCTGAAGGACAACGCCTACGCGGTGGTGTACAAGCGCCAGGGCGAGGACAAGACCGTCCAGAAGATCTCCGCCCCGAAGATCACCCCGATCGTGACCAACCGCGACCAGACCAGCGCCTTCCTGACCGAGATCCAGAACAGCGTGGTGAAGCCCATCGAGCCGGTGTTCGTGGACTTTTCCAAGGACATGTCCAAGTTCTCCCTGACCGAGGGCGCCGAGGTGCTCTACAAGAAAAATGACTTGAACGATATCTTCAACCTGCAGATGATCTACAACCGCGGCACGCAGCAGGATCCTGCCCTGGGCCTTGCGATGGACTACCTGGCCTATCTGGGCACCCCGGACATGAGCGCCGAGGAGATGGCTTCCCGCATGTACGCCCTGGCCTGCAGCTATAGCGGCGGCGCCGGTGCCACGCAGAGCTCGATCCGCGTCAGCGGCCTGTCCGAGAACATGGCCGAGGCGGTGCGCCTCGTGGAGGACCTGGTGATGAACGCCGTGCCCGACGAGGATATCCTCGCCGCCCTTAAGGCGGACATGCTGAAGAGCCGCTCCGACGCGAAGAAGTCGCAGAGTAGCTGCTTCAGCGCCCTGCAGCGCTATTTCTACTACGGTCCGGAATTCATCAAGTCCACGACCCTGAGCAACGACGCGCTGATGGCGCTGACCTCCGAGGAGCTTCTCGCCAAGGTGCGCGACGCCTTCAACCTCGGCCACGAGATCCTCTACTACGGCCCGATGTCCGAGAATGAGGTCAAGGCGGCCCTGAAGGATGCCCATTACGTGGCGGAAGGCGCACAGATGCAGCCTGAGCAGTATCCCGTCCAGCTGCTGACCCCGACCGACCGCGTGGTGATGGCCCAGTACGACGCCGCGCAGATCTACTACATCCAGTATTCCAACCGCGGAGAGACCTTCGACGCTTCGCAGGCCGGCGATATCGCCGTGTACAATGAGTACTTCGGCGGCGGCATGAACACGGTGGTCTTCCAGGAGATGCGCGAGGCGCGCGGCCTGGCCTACAGCGCCCAGGCTTTCCTGAGTGAGCCGGAGTTCAAGGACGACACCTATTCCTTCATGGCGTTCATCGCCACGCAGAATGACAAGATGCGCCAGGCCATCGAGGCCTTCGACGAGATCATCAACAACATGCCGGAGTCCGAGGCTTCCTTCGCCGTGGCCAAGGAGGCGCTCCTGAGCCGCCTGCGCACCCAGCGCCTGACGGGCATGGACGTGCTCAGCAGCTACTATGCCTGCCGCCGTCTCGGCCTGAGCGAGCCGTCCTACCGGGCCGTCTTCGAGAAGGCCCAGAACGCTACGCTTGCCGACGTGGTGGCCACCCAGCAGAAGTGGGTGAAGGACCGCCACTACACCTACGCCATCCTGGGCGACATCAAGGATCTGGACACCAAGTTCCTGGCCACCCTCGGCCCGGTCCAGACCGTGAGTCTCGAGGAGATCTTCGGCTACTAGGAGTATGACGCTGAAGGCTTGTATCCGTTCGATGCGGCTGCGCACGCTGCCGCTCTCGCTCGCCGGGATCGTGCTGGGCGTGCTGTTCGCCGCGAAGGTCTGCGACTACAATCTGCTGACGGTCGTGCTGCTGGCGTTGACGACGGTTAGCCTTCAGATACTCAGTAACTTATCGAATGAATTAGGGGATACCCTGTCCGGGACGGACCGCTCCGACCGGCAGGGTATCCATTATTCTATCCAGGACGGGGAAATGACCGTCCCGGAGATGAAGCGGCTGATCGCCTGTGTGGCGGCCGTGTGCTGCGTGCTGGGTCTTGGAATGGTCTGGAGCGCCTTCGGTTCGCCGCTGCGGCCGCTCGCGCTCGCGTTTCTCGCGCTGGGCGCCGCCGCCGTCTGGGCGGCCATGCATTATACGCTGGGCAAGAACCCCTACGGCTACCGGGGGCTCGGCGACATTTTTGTCTTTATCTTTTTTGGCCTTGCGACCGTCGGCGGCGGCTATTTCCTTACCTGCCTGGCGTGGTCCTGGCGCATCCTGCTGCCGGCCGCGGCCATCGGCTGCTTCAGCGTGGCGGTGCTGAATGTCAATAACATCCGCGACATGAAGAGCGACGCCGCGACGCGCACGACCGTGGCCGTGCGCCTGGGCGTGCCTCGCGCGCGCATTTACCAGACCGTGCTGATTGCGGCGGGCTGGGTGCTGATGACGGTTTTCGCGGCGACGGAGCGGCCCTTCTCCTGGTGGCATTTCGCCTATGTGCTTGCGCTGCCGGGCTACATCAAGCACCTGAAGGGTGTGTGGACGCTGGAGGACCGGGCGCTGGATCCGATGCTCCCGCTGCTGGTGATCAGCACGTTTGCGTTCGCCCTGCTGGGCGGCTTAGGCAATCTTTTCTCCTAGATACATCCGGCAGAGGCCGAGGGTGAAGGCGCGGTGGCGGACGTTTGCGAAGCCGCAGCGCGCCATCGTCTCCGTCCATTCCCGCCGGCCGGGGAAGGCCTGCACCGAGGCGGGCAGGTACTTGTAGGCCGCCTTGTCGCCGGACACGCGCCCGCCGATCCAGGGCACGAAGTGTTTGAAATAGAGGTTGTAGCACCAGCGCAGGAAGCGCCCTTCCGGGACCGACAGCTCCAGGATGACGAGCCGCCCGCCGGGGCGCAGCACGCGCAGGATTTCGCGGAGCGCGGCCTCGCGGTGCTCGAAGTTGCGGATGCCGAAGGCGATGGTGACCACGTCGAACGCGCCTTCGGCGAAAGGCATCGCCTCGCTGTCGCCCTGTCCGCAGGAGATCTTGCCTTCCAGGCCCGCACGGGCCACTTTCTCGCGCATCACGGCGAGCATGCCTTCGGACAGGTCCAGCCCGGTGATGCGGCTGTCCGGGTGCATCCGTCCCGCGATCGCGAGGCTGAAGTCGCCCGTGCCGCAGGCGAGGTCGAGAATCTGCTGCGGGGCGTCGGGCGTGACGATTTCGCGCAGTGCGCGGCGGCGCCAGCTCCGGTCCGTCCCGAGCGACATCAGGTGGTTGAGCCGGTCGTAGTCGGGGGCGATCCCGTCGAACATCTGCTGTATCTTCTCTTTTTGCGGCATGGCCTGAAAAAAAAGTCCGGCGCATCCGGCCGGACCCTGGGAGCAGGATAAGGGAGTCGAACCCTCCTCCTTGGCTTGGGAAGCCAATGCACTACCGATGTGCTAATCCTGCTGGGAGGTTGATTGAATCATAATCGAAAATCTTTGGGACACGAATATAACCAACCTGCGTGCAAATATAGCAATTATTTCGTATTTTTGGCTACTTGAATTAAAACTAAGACCACATGTATTCTCTGGGAATCGACGTAGGATCTTCATCCGTCAAAGTAGCCCTGCTTGACATAGCAAGCGGCAAGTGTGTTTGTTCTTCCACCAACCCGAAATCCGAGGCTCCGATCAAGGCCGTCCAGAAAGGCTGGGCGGAGCAGGACCCCAAGTCCTGGTGGCGCTATATGTCCGAAGGTATCCGCGAGATGGCCGCGGCCGGCTTTGACCTCTCCGAGGTCGCCTCGATCGGCATCTCCTACCAGATGCACGGCCTCGTGGCCCTGGACAAGAGCGGCGAGCCGGTGCGGGACGCCATCATCTGGTGCGACTCGCGCGCCGTCTCGATCGGCGCCGAGGCCCTGCAGGCCATCGGCTATGAGCAGTGCATGTCGCATCTGCTGAATTCCCCGGGCAATTTCACGGCTTCCAAGCTGGCCTGGGTCAAGCGCAACGAACCGGACGTGTACGCCAAGATCTGGCGCTTCATGCTGCCCGGCGACTATATCGCCTTCCGCCTGACCGGCGAGGCGACCACCACGGCCACGGGCATGTCCGAGGGCATCCTCTGGGACTTCAAGGACATGCGCCGCGCTCACTTTGTGGCAGATTATTATGGTATCGAATCCGACAAGTTCTGCCCGGTGGTGCAGGCGATCGGGGTGCAGGGCACCACGACGCCCGCCGTCGCGGCGGAGCTCGGGATCCCGGCCGGCATCCCCGTGTCCTACCGCGCCGGCGACCAGCCCAACAACGCCTTCTCCCTGAAGGTGCTGGAGCCGGGCGAGATTGCCGCGACGGGCGGCACCAGCGGCGTGGTGTACGGCGTGACCGACACGCCGAAGGCCGACCCGCAGTCGCGTGTCAACACCTTCCTGCATGTCACCTCCAAGACCGTGGACGATCCGCGTCTGGGCGTGCTGCTGTGCATCAACGGCACCGGCATCATGAACTCCTGGATCCGCCGCAACGCCACGCAGGGCCTGTCCTATCCGGAGATGAACGACCTGGCCATGACGGCCCCCGTGGGCTCCGACGGCCTGATGATCCTGCCGTTCGGCAACGGTGCAGAGCGTGTCCTGGCGAACCGCAGCACCGGCGCCCGCATGGTCGGCATCGACCTGGTCCGGCACGGCCAGGCGCACATCGTGCGCGCCGCGCAGGAGGGCATCGCGTTCTCCTTCCGCTATGGCATCGACATCATGAAGGACATGGGCCTCAAGCCGGACGTGATCCGCGCCGGCAAGGCCAACATGTTCCTCAGCCCGCTGTTCCGCACGACGCTCGCCACGCTCTGCGACGCCCGCATCGAGCTCTTCGACACCGACGGCTCGCTGGGCGCTGCCCGCGGCGCCGCGCTCGGAGCCGGCATCTACAAGACCACGGACGAGGCGTTCTCCACCCTGGAGCGGCTGGATGTCATCGAGCCGGAGGCCGAATGGAAGCAGCCGCTGGAGGTTGCCTACGGCCGCTGGAAACAAGAACTCAGCAATTCACTCAAATACTAATTTCTATTAAAATTATGGCAAAAAAAGAGTACTTCCCCGGAGTAGGGAAAATCAATTTCGAAGGCCCGGAGTCCAAGAACCCCCTCGCTTTCCATTACTATGATGCAGAGAAGGTTGTCTGCGGCAAGAAGATGAAGGACTGGTTCAAATTCGCCATGGCCTGGTGGCACACCCTCGGCCAGGCGTCCGGCGACCCGTTCGGCGGCCAGACCCGCAGCTATGCCTGGGACAAGGGCCGTGATCCGTATGCCCGCGCCCGTGCCAAGGCTGACGCCGGCTTCGAGATCATGCAGAAGCTGGGCATCGGCTACTACTGCTTCCACGATATCGACCTGATCGAGGACTGCGAGGACATCGCCGAGTATGAGGCCCGTCTGAAGGACATCACCGACTACCTCCTCGAGAAGCAGAAAGAGACCGGCATCAAGAACCTCTGGGGCACTGCCAACGTGTTTGGCAACAAGCGCTACATGAACGGCGCCGCCACCAACCCCGAGTTCGACATCGTCGCCCGCGCCGCTGCGCAGATCAAGAACGCGATTGACGCCACCATCAAGCTGGGCGGCACCAGCTATGTGTTCTGGGGCGGCCGCGAAGGCTACTATTCCCTGCTGAACACCCAGATGCAGCGTGAGAAGGACCACCTCGCCAAGATGCTCACCGCGGCCCGCGACTACGCCCGCGCCAAGGGCTTCAAGGGCACCTTCCTCATCGAGCCGAAGCCGATGGAGCCGACCAAGCACCAGTACGACGTCGACACGGAGACCGTGATCGGCTTCCTGCGCGCCAACGGCCTGGACAAGGACTTCAAGGTCAACATCGAGGTCAACCACGCCACCCTCGCCGGCCACACCTTCGAGCATGAGCTCACCGTCGCCCGTGAGAACGGCTTCCTCGGCAGCATCGACGCCAACCGCGGCGACGCCCAGAACGGCTGGGATACCGACCAGTTCCCGGTGGATCCTTACGACCTGACCATCGCCATGATGGAGATCATCCGCAACGGCGGCTTCAAGGACGGCGGCACCAACTTCGACGCCAAGCTCCGCCGCTCCTCCACGGATCCCGAGGACATCTTCATCGCCCACATCAGCGCCATGGACGCCATGGCTCACGCCCTGCTCAACGCTGCCGCCGTGCTCGAGGAGAGCCCGCTGCCCAAGATGGTCAAGGATCGCTACGCTTCCTTCGACAAGGGCCTCGGCAAGAAGTTCGAGGAAGGCAAGGCTACGCTTGAGGATCTCTACAAGTACGCCAAGAAGAACGGCGAGCCTGTGGCTGCTTCCGGCAAGCAGGAGCTGTATGAAACCCTCCTGAACCTCTACGCGAAGTAATGGCTGCGGCTAACCAAGAAAAAGGATCCGGAGCGTATCTGTTCTCGATCGTGCTCGTCGCCGTGCTCGGCGGCCTGCTGTTCGGATACGATACGGCCGTGATTTCCGGTGCGGAGCGGGGTCTTCAGGCGTTCTTCGAGGGCGCCAAAGACTTCGCCTACACCGATTTCCTGCACGGCTTCACGTCCTCCAGCGCCCTGATCGGATGCATCATCGGCAGCGCGCTCTCCGGTCTGTTCGCCGGCAAGTTCGGGCGCAAGAAGAGCCTGTTCTTCGCGGGCGTCTGCTTCTTCCTGAGCGCCGCCGGTTCCTATTATCCTGAGTTCCTGTTCTTCGAGAAGGGCGTTGCTTGCAAGTCCCTCTGGGTGGCATTCAACCTCTACCGCGTGCTCGGCGGCATCGGCGTGGGTATGGCTTCGGCCATCTGCCCGATGTACATCGCCGAGGTGGCCCCGGCCAACAAGCGCGGCAAGCTGGTGTCGTGGAACCAGTTCGCGATTATCTTCGGCCAGCTGGTCGTCTATTTCGTGAACTTCCTGATCATCCAGTCGCACAAGAACGACCCCGCCATCGTCGAATGGACGAACCAGGTGGGCTGGCGCCTGATGTTCGGCTCCGAGTGCGTGCCGGCCGGCCTGTTCACCCTGCTGATCCTGCTCGTGCCGGAGACGCCGCGTTATCTCGTGATGTCCGGCCAGGAGGACAAGGCCCTGAACGTGCTGACCCGCATCAACGGCCGCAGCATGGCCGAGCAGATCCTCTCCGACATCAAGAACACGGTCGTGGAGAAGAAGGAGAAGCTCATGGCCTATGGCTTCATTGTGATCTTCATCGGCTGCATGCTCAGCGTGTTCCAGCAGTTCGTCGGCATCAACGCGGTGCTCTATTTCGCCCCGCGTATCTTTGAGTCGATGGGCATGGGCAACGCCATGACGCAGACGGTCGTGATGGGTATCGTGAACATCAGCTTCACCCTCGTCGCCATCTTCACGGTGGAGAAGCTCGGCCGCAAGCCGCTGCTCATCACGGGTTCCCTGGGCATGGCCCTCGGCGCCCTGGGCGTGGCTCTCGCCGACGCCGTTCCGGGCGTGCCCGGCATCGTGGGCGTGCTCAGCATCATGATCTACTCCGCGTCCTTCATGTTCAGCTGGGGTCCGATTTGCTGGGTGCTTATCTCCGAGATCTTCCCGAACACGATCCGCGGCGCCGCCGTGGCCATCGCCGTGGCCTTCCAGTGGATTTCGAACTTCATCGTGAGCTCCACCTTCGTGCCGCTCTACACCTGGAGTCCGGCTTTCACCTACGGGCTGTACTGCGTGATGTGCCTGCTGGCCGCCCTGTTCGTGTGGCGCCTGGTCCCCGAGACCAAGGGCAAGACCCTCGAGGACATGTCCGCCCTGTGGCGCTCCCGCCAGAAAGCGTAAATCATTGTTTCATTTCCATCAAAACCGGCCGGATGTCGAATCCGACCGGTTTTTTTGTTGTTCCGAGCACTTTCCCCGCCGGTTCTTTGTCATTTTCCTGTTCCGATCGGCGAATCTACGCCCGTTTCCTCCTTGTTCAAAAAGACCTGCGGGCCCACCCTGCCCCTGACGCCATTGGGCGGCATATCTGCTCCGCAGGTCTCGCGCCGGAGCCGACACCTGCGGAGCCCGTCCCCCGCCTACACCACTCTATGGCCGACCGGCTCCTCAGGTGTTTTTGATCAAGGGTTTGTTAACCACTTTTTTTACTACCTTTGTCTTCATGAATCGATTCCTGGCTACCCTTCCCCTGATCCTCCTGTGCCTGGCCTGCCAGCGGGGGGCCGCGCCTGTGCAGCGCGGAGAAGATTTCAATTTCGACTGGCGCTTTACGCTCGGCGACGAGCCGGCCTTTGCGGAGACCGGCTTTGACGACGCCGCCTGGCGCGAACTCCACCTGCCCCACGACTGGAGCATCGAGGGGGATTTCTCCCTGGACAATCCTTCTACCCCCAGTGGCGGCGCGCTGCCCGGCGGTATCGGCTGGTACCGCAAGCATTTCCGTGTGCCGGCGATGCCGAGGGCAAGCCGCAGAAGGCGGTGTGCGTGGAGTTTGACGGCGTCTTCATGAACAGCACCGTCTATGTCAACGGCCGGGAGTTCGGGACGCGCCCGTACGGCTACAGTTCCTTCTCCTATGATATCACGTCCGCGCTGGTCCCGGGCGAGAACCTAATCGCTGTGCGCTGCGACAACGCCGACCAGCCCAATTCCCGCTGGTATGCGGGCTGCGGCATCTACCGCAATGTCCGGCTGGTGGTGACCGACCCGGTCCACGTGGCCTACAATGGCTTCTACGTGCGTGCGACGCAGGTTTCGGACGCCCAGGCCCGGGTGGTAATGACCGTGGAGACGGCGGGGACGCGGCCCGGGATGGAGCTGCAGTATGAATTCCGCATCCTGGATGCGAAGGGCCGGACGGTCGCCCGCACGGAGGCCGCCGGCGCGCCGGTCTGCGAAGTCTCGCTCGACCTGGCGCGGCCACATCGCTGGGACATCGACGACACCTACCTCTATACCGCGCAGGTGAGCGTATCCGCGGAAGGGATGAAGGACACCTACGCCACCCGCTTCGGCGTGCGCACCACGGCGTGGGACGCCGACCGCGGCTTCTTCCTCAACGGGCGGCCGCTCAAGCTGCTCGGCGTGTGCCTGCACCACGATATGGGCTGCCTCGGCACGGCCGTGCATTTCCGCGCGCTCCAGCGCGAGCTCCAGATCCTCAAGGACATGGGCGTAAACGCCATCCGCACCTCGCACAACCCGCCCGCACCGGAGCTGCTCGAGCTCTGCGACGAGATGGGCTTCGTGGTGATGGACGAGGCGATGGACATGTGGCGCAAGCGCAAGACCCAGTACGACTACGCCCGCTTCTTCGACGAGTGGCATGTGCGTGACGTCCAGGACTTTGTCAAGCGCGACCGCAACCACCCCTCCATCGTCATGTGGAGCATCGGCAACGAGATTGGCGAGCAGAGCGACTCGCGCGACGACAACACGGAGAACCTCACGCCCGAGCAGGCCAATGCGCTGCTCAATTTCATCCATTCGCTGAACCAGAATGACCCTTCGGAGAACAATCCCAATGTCCTGCTGACCAGGCACATGGCGCAGCTGATTCGCGACCTGGACACCACCCGCGCCATCACCGCCGGCTGCAACGGCGTGTGGCCGGGCAACAACCTGCTGCGCAGCGGCGCGCTGGACGTGTACGGATTCAACTACCACCCGCAGCTGTATGACTCCTGCCGGGTCTGGTTCCCGGGCAAGCCGCTGATCGGCTCGGAGACCGTCTCCTCGCTCAACAGCCGGGGCATCTATTTCCAGCCCTCCACGGATAAGAAAAAGTTGCCGGGCCGCGGCTGGATGTACACCGCCGAGGGCGAGGTGGACTGGGACCATCAGGTCACGGCGTATGACGCCTGCAGCGCCCCGTGGGCCGATTTCCACGAGGATGCGTGGATCGCCGTGCGCGACCGCGACTTCATCGCGGGCACCTTCATCTGGACGGGCTTCGACTACCTGGGCGAGCCCACGCCGTACGGCTGGCCTTCGCGCAGCTCGTACTTCGGCGTCGTGGACCTGGCCGGCTTCCCCAAGGACGCCTACTGGCTGTATCAGTCGGAGTGGACGGACCGCACGGTCCTGCACCTCTTCCCGCACTGGAACTGGCGGGAGGGCGAGCCCGTGGACGTCTGGGCCTATTACAACAATGCCGACGAAGTGGAGCTCTTCGTCAACGGGGAGTCCTACGGCCGCCAGTCCAAGACGCCCGAGCTGCTGCACGTGCAGTGGCTGGGCGTGCCCTTCCATGCGGGCAGCATCGAGGTTGTCTCCTACAAAAACGGCCGTGAAGTGGCGCGGGAGGCCCGTTACACGGCGGGCGAGCCCGTCTCGCTCCGCCTCACGCCCGACCGCCGCACCATCGCGGCCGACGGCTATGACCTGAGCTACGTGACCGTGGAGGCGCTCGACGCCAACGGTCGCGTGGTGCCCACCGCCACCGACATGCTTCACTTCAGCGTCGAAGGCGCTGGCGAACTCTTCGGCGTGGACAACGGCAACGCCGCCGACACCCTCTCCTTGAAGGGCCGCGACAAGGCCCTGTTCAGCGGCAAGGCCCTCGCGGTCGTCCGCTCCCTGCGCGGCGAGCCTGGCACCGCCACCCTCACCGTCAGCAGCGACTTCGCCTCCGTCAAGACCAACATCGCCGTGAAATAGCTATTTCACAAAGGCTTCCAGATTCTCCCGGCTCAGACCAACGAGCCGGGAGATTTGTTTCAGGGAGCAATTGTACCGGCGCCTTATTTCTTTTGCCAGACGTAAACGCTGGGTGGTGTCCAATTCCCGGGAGGATTCTTTTCCGTAAAGCTCCCGCATAATCTCCCTTTTATGTTGTCGCATCTCCCCATCCGGCAGGCTGAGGCGGGAAATGGCGCCGCCGCGGGATTCTATGTCTTCCTCTTTGCTTCGGGAGAGGAAGAAATGATAAGATTTGTGAGACTTGAAGATCTGTTCAACCAGTTCCGTAGGGATGTAGTTAGATGGAAGGATCAAATCACCTACCACCTCCAGCGTGTCCGGCAAAGGTTCTCTTGTATGAAAGATCTCCTCTTTCTTCTGGGCGCTGAGGCCTTCCAGCGTGGTCTTTCTTGCATCCCAGGAAGGTGCCGCCCATGTGTGGGAAGATCTGAAATACAAAGGGCCGCTTGACCAGGGATAATCGTGCACTTGCCAGGAAAGACCAGCTGCAACAGGGTTCTTGATGACATAGCAGACAGCCGTTTTGAGATAAGCGTCATCCGTGATCTCCTGGTGATGGATGGGAAGTTCCCGGAGGTCCCGGCTCAAGCCATGCCGACGGGCGACAGTCATGGAGATATTCCGGACATACTCGTGCATAAAGCGCTTGCATGCCTCAAGGTCTCCATACAAGATGAAATGCACATGGTTATCCATCAGGCAAAATGCCAGGATAATAATATCGAACTTCCTCGCAACCAGATAAATGCGGTTCATTGCCTGGACATAATCCGCCTCGTCGCGGAACAAGACGTCCCGGACGGTGCCGTCCGTGGAAAAATGCCAGCAGTTGCGAACAGGGAGGTTTTGTCCTTTTACAAAAGGGAGGCCGATGGCCAAATCAGTAAAGATGGTTTCCATAGTCCAGTCATGTTTCTATACAAAGGTGGGGAAATCTCATCTTTAATCCAAACAATTTATTGCATTTTAACCTTAATCAAAAACACCTGAGGAGCCGGTCGGCCATAGAGTGGTGTAGGCGGGGGACGGGTTCCGCAGGTGTCGGCTCCGGCGCGAGACCTGCGGAGCAGATATGGCGCTCAATGGCGCCAGAGGCGGGGTGGGCCCGCAGATGATTTTGAACAAGGAGGGAGGGGGGCGGTGGCGCGGCGCCCAAAGTTTTTTTATATTTGCAGCAACAGACCAGATAATCAATATGATCAGAAAGACCTTTATCCTGCTGGCGGCGGCCCTGGTGATGGGCTGCGCCGGGCCGGCGACCGCGCCGAAGGCGGACGCCGTGATGGACAACATCCTCAGCCGCAAGAGCGTCCGCAGCTATACGGACCAGAAGCTCACCGACGGGCAGATCGAAACCCTGCTGCGGGCGGCGATGGCCGCCCCGTCCGGGAGCAATATCCAGCCGTGGAGCTTCGTGGTGCTCACCGACGCCTCGGAGTACGAGACCATCTTCGCAGGCAATTTCAACATGGACAAGTTCAAGCAGGCCGCGGCCGTAATCGTGCTCTGCGCCGACACGACGGTGACCCGTACGCCGCGCGGCGGGGGAGAGCCGGTCGTGCAGCCGAACGGCACCTGGCGCGACGATCTCGGCGCTGCCACGGAGAATCTCCTGCTGGCGGCCGAGAGCATGGGCCTGGGCGCCGTCTGGACGGCCAGTTATCCGTACAAGGACCGCTATATGCCGCCCAAGCAGGCACTGGGCCTGCCGGACACCGTCATCCCGTATTCGATCGTGCCGGTCGGCTATCCCGCGGGCGACGAGCAGCCGAAGGACAAGTGGAATCCTGACAGGGTCCACTACGGCCGCTGGTAGGGCGCGTTTTTTGCAGAAGAGGGGAGCGCATTTGCAAAGTTGCTGCAAATGCGCTAACTTTGCATTCCTTGCGCGCTATCGTGCGCGCGAACCGATTAATAAAACGAAAATACTGTCATAATGTCACTTGCATCTGTCATCGGCAAGCTCTTCGGCTCCAAGGCCGACCGCGACTATAAGGCCATCAAGCCTACGCTGGACAAGATCCTTGCCGTCTATCCGGAAATCGACGCCCTTTCCGACGATGAGATCCGGGCGCGTTCCGCCGCCCTCCGCGCCAAGCTTATGGAGGTGGAGGAGCCGTTCGAGAAGCGCATCGCCGAGATCAAGGCCGAGCTGGACCAGGATATTCCCGTTGCTGAAAAGGAGAAGCTCGCCAGCGAGTCCGACAAGCTGGTCAAGGACGAGGACGAGGCCATCGAGAAGGCCCTCGACGGGATCCTTCCCGAGGCGTTCGCCATCGTCAAGAGCACGGCGCGCCGCTTCAAGGAGCACGAGACCATCACCGTCACCGCGACGCAGTTTGACCGCGACCTGTCGGTGAACCACGACTTCGTGGACATCGAGGGCGACAAGGCCATTTACCGCAACCATTGGGTCGCGGGCGGCAACGAGATCGTCTGGGACATGGTCCACTACGACGTCCAGCTGATTGGCGGCATCGCCCTTCATCAAGGCAAGATCGCGGAGATGGCGACGGGCGAGGGCAAGACCCTCGTGGCGACCCTCCCGGTGTTCCTCAACGCCCTGGCGGGCAAGGGCGTGCACATGGTGACCGTCAACGACTACCTGTCCAAGCGTGACTCCGAGTGGATGGGCCCGCTGTATATGTTCCACGGCCTGTCCGTGGACTGCATCGACAAGCACCAGCCCAACTCCGACCCGCGCCGCAAGGCCTACGAGTGCGACATCACCTTCGGCACCAACAACGAATTCGGTTTCGACTACCTGCGTGACAACATGGCGATCAGCCAGGAGGACCTGGTGCAGCGCAAGCACCACTTCGCCATCGTCGACGAGGTGGACTCCGTGCTCATCGACGACGCGCGGACCCCGCTCATCATCTCCGGTCCGATCACGCGCAACGAAGCCGACGAGGCGCAGTTCATGGAGTTCCGCCCCTATGTGGAGCGGCTCTACCAGTCCCAGCGCAGCCTGGTGAACCAGGTACTCAACGAAGCCAAGAAGAAGATCGCCGAGGGCGACGAGGCCGAGGGCGGCAAACTCCTCCTGCGGGCCCACAAGGGCCTCCCGAAGTACCAGCCGCTCATCAAGTTCCTCTCCGAGCCGGGCATGAAGGTCCTCCTCCAGAAGGCGGAGAACTACTATATGCAGGACAACGAGAAGGAGATGCCGGTGGTCACCGACCCGCTGTATTTCGTGATCAACGAGCAGTTGCACTCCGTGGACATGACCGACAAGGGCCACGAGGTGCTGGCCAGCGGCGTGGGCGACGACAATTTCTTCGTCCTGCCGGACGTGGGCTCCCGCATCGCGGAGATCGAGCACACCGACCTGACCTTGCTGGAGAAGCAGCAGAAGAAGGACGAGTTGATGGCGGAGTTCTCCACCAAGAGCGAGCGCGTCCACACAGTGATCCAGCTCCTGAAGGCCTACACCATGTTCGAGAAGGACGTGGACTACGTCATCATGGACGGCAAGATCAAGATCGTGGACGAGTCCACCGGCCGTATCATGGAGGGCCGCCGCTGGGGTCTGCACCAGGCGGTCGAGGCCAAGGAAAATGTCAAGGTCGAGGGTGCCACCCAGACCTTCGCGACGATCACCCTGCAGAACTATTTCCGCATGTACCACAAGCTGGCCGGTATGACCGGTACGGCCGAGACGGAGGCGGGTGAGTTCTGGAGCATCTACAAGCTGGACGTGATGGTCATCCCGACCAACCGCCCGGTGATCCGCGACGACCAGAACGACCTCATCTACAAGACCAAGAAAGCGAAATACGCGGCCGTGATCGACCGCATCGTGGACCTGTCGAACGCCGGCCGCCCGGTGCTCGTCGGCACCACGGACGTGGAGACCTCCGAGCTCCTCAGCCGCATGCTCCGGATGCGCGGCATCCGCCACAATGTGCTGAACGCCAAGGAGCACGCCCGCGAGGCCGAGATCGTGGCCCAGGCGGGCCAGACTTCCGCCGTGACCATCGCCACCAACATGGCCGGCCGTGGTACGGATATCAAGCTCTCCGAGGATGTCAAGCGGGCCGGCGGCCTCGCCATCATCGGTACCGAGCGCCACGACTCCCGCCGCGTCGACCGCCAGCTGCGCGGCCGCGCCGGCCGTCAGGGCGACCCGGGTTCGTCCACCTTCTACGTGTCCCTGGAGGACAAGCTGATGCGCCTGTTCGGCTCCGAGCGGATCGCCGGCATGGTGGACAAGCTGGGTATGGAGGACAACGAGGCCCTCGAGAGCAAGATGCTCTCCAGCGCCATCGAGAACGCGCAGAAGAAAGTCGAGGAGAACAACTTCGGCATCCGCAAGCGCCTGCTCGAATACGACGACGTGATGAACTACCAGCGCGAAGCCATCTACTCCCGCCGGCGCAACGCCATCAGCGGCGAGAAGGTGGAGATCGACCTCCAGAACATGATGAAGGACACCGCGGCGCTCTTCGTGGACCGCAGCAAGGGCCTTCCGTTCGAGGAGTTCGAGGTCTCGCTGATGGCCCAGCTCTCCATCGACTCCGGCCTGACGCCCGAGTTCTACGAGAAGGCGAAGCCCGCCGAGATCGAGGACCGGCTCGTGGAGCACATGCAGGAGGTGTACCGCCGCAGGATGGACACGCTCGTGGAGCGCCTCTATCCGATCATCAAGGACGTCTACGAGAAGCAGGGCTCGATGTACCAGAACATCGCCATCCCCATCTCTGACAACCGCAAGCAGATGACCCTCTCGGTCAACCTCGAGAAGGCTTACAACTCCGAGGGCCGCGAGATTGCCAAGACCCTGAGCAAGAACATTATCCTCTATCAGATCGACGAACACTGGAAGGAGCATCTCCGCGAGATGGACGACCTCAAGCAGAGCGTCCAGAACGCCTCCTACGAGCAGAAGGACCCGGTCGTGGTGTACAAGCTGGAGAGCTACAACCTCTTCGCCGCCATGCTCGAGACCCTCAACCAGGACGTCCTGTCCTTCCTCTTCAAGGCGTTCGTCCCGCTCTCCGACCGCCCGCAGCAGCCGCAGCGCGCCGTCCGTCCCAAGACCGACATGAGTCGCTACCAGGCCCGCCACAGCGACCTCACCACCAACGGTGAGCAGAAGGCCAACACCCCGGTCAAGGTGGACAAGCAGGTGGGGCGCAACGACCCCTGCCCGTGCGGCAGCGGCAAGAAGTACAAGAACTGCCACGGCAGTGGCATCGTTTAAACCGCAAAGCTATGGATTTCAGTAAGTTTACCGGCAATAAGAATCAACCACAGAATAATAACAAAACCCCCAAGACCGTGGAACAGAACGTAAATGATATCAGCAGGATTTCCCTGGGTGCAGCCATCCGGGGCGATCTCTATTCTACCACCGACATCCGCCTGGACGGCCAGGTAGACGGTTCTCTTTACTCCGAGGGCAAGATCGTGGTCGGCGAAGCCGCCCGGCTCTCCGGCAAGATGTTTTGCACCAACGTGGATTTCTGGGGAAAGATGGACGGCGACATTTTCGTCAAGGACACGCTCTCGCTGAAGAGCTCCGCCGTGGTCAACGGCAACATCCATGTCCGCAAGATCCAGGTCGAGATGGGCGCCCAGATCAACGGCTCCTTCAAGATGATCACGGAGAAGGAATACGACCAGATCGTGGCCACGATGGTCAGCAAGCCGGCCAATGCGGCCGCTGAGCCCGCTCCGAAGCCGGCCCCGGCCCCGAAGAGCTCCGTCTTCGGCTCCCGCCCGGCGGCGCCCAAGCCTGCTGCTGCCCCGAAGCCCGAGGCCCCGGCGCAGCCCGCCTCCTAGTTTTACTCCGGTTTGTAGGAATCTTTCAGGGAGACCGTCTTGTTGAAGACGGTCTTTTCCGTTGTGGAGTCCTTGTCCTTGACGTAGTAGCCCGTGCGCTCGAACTGCACGGCGATGCCGGAGGCGTCGTCCAGCAGGGCGGGCTCCGCCAGGCCGGTGCCGAGGGTGAGCGATTCGGGATTCAGGAAGTCCTTGTAGTCCTTGTCCTCCGGGACCTGGCTCATGTCGGCGAGGGTGAAGAGGCGGTCGTAGTTGCGCAGCTCGATGGCCCTTGCGTGGGCGCAGGACACCCAGTGGATGGTGCCCTTGACGCTGCGCCACTCGCCGCCGCCCGGCTTGGTGGACGGGTCATAGGTGCACTCCAGCTCCACGATGTTGCCTTCGGCGTCCTTGACGACTTTCTCGCACTTGATGATGTAGGTGTATTTGAGGCGCACCTCGCCGCCGGGCTTGAGGCGGAAGAACTTGTTGGGGGCGTCCTCCATGAAGTCGGCGCGGTCGATCCAGAGCTCGCCGGTGAAGGGGACCCTGCGCGTGGCGCCTTCCGGCTCGGCCGGGTTCAGCGGGCAGTCGTACCACTCCACGAGGCCCTCCGGCCAGTTGGTCAGCCTGACCTTGAGCGGATCCTGGACCACCATGTAGCGGTTGGACCGGGCGTTGAGGTCCTGGCGCACGCACCACTCCAGCAGCTGGATGTCCATGAGCTGGTCGCGCTTGCTCACGCCGATCTTGTCGCAGAACATCTTGAGCGCCTCGGGGGTGTAGCCGCGGCGGCGCACGCCGCACAGCGTCGGCATCCGGGACGAGCTCGAGGAGCTTGCGCTTGCTCATCAGGGTATAGGTGAGGTTGAGGCGGGCGAACTCATACTGATGGGACGGATAGATGCCCAGCGTATCGATGAACCAGTCGTACAGCGGACGGTGCACGTCGAATTCGAGCGTGCAGATGGAGTGGGTGATGTGCTCGATGGAGTCGCACTGGCCGTGCGTGAAATCATACATCGGGTAGATGCACCATTTGTCGCCCGTGCGGTGGTGCGAGGCGTGCTTGATCCGGTACAGGAGCGGGTCGCGCATCATCATGTTGGGGTGCGCCATGTCGATCTTGGCGCGCAGCACCTTCTCGCCGTCGGCGTATTTGCCGTCGCGCATCTCGCGGAAGATCCGGAGGTTCTCCTCGACGCTGCGGCTCCGGTAAGGGCTCTCGACGCCCGGCTTGTCCACGGTGCCGCGCCCCTTGGAGATCTCCTCCTGGGTCTGGTCGTCCACGTAGGCGAGTCCCCGCTTGATCAGGTCCTCGGCCCACTCGTAGAGCTGGTCGAAATAGTCCGACGCGTAGCATTCCTTCTCCCACTGGAAGCCCAGCCACTTGATGTCCTCCTTGATGGAGTCCACGTACTCGACATCCTCCTTGACGGGGTTGGTGTCGTCGTAGCGGAGGTTGGTCTTGCCGCCGTACTTGAGGGCGAGCCCGAAGTTGATGCACAGGGACTTGGCGTGTCCGAGGTGCAGGTAGCCGTTGGGCTCCGGCGGGAAGCGGGTCAGGATGGACGGCACCTTGCCGGTCTTCAGGTCGTTCTCGATGATCTCCTCCAGGAAATTGAGTTTCTTCTCGTTCTCTTCCATATGTCGCGTTGGCTAAATCGTGCAAATTTACGGATTTATTCGTAATTTTGCTCACTCAAGCGCGAAGAGATATGATTAAATCCATGACCGGTTACGGCAAGGGCGTTGCCGAACTCTCCACCGGGCGGCTCACCCTCGAGATCCGCACCCTCAACGGCAAGAACTGCGACATCAATATCAAGTCCTCCCTTCTCCCCAAGGACCGGGAGCTGGAGGTCCGCAAGGTCCTCGCGGACGCCGTCCAGCGCGGCACCGTGGACCTCCTGCTGACCTTCGAGCCGAAGGCCGGGGCCGCCGCCCGCCGCATCGACGCGGCGCTGGTGGAGGACTATTTCCGCCAGGTCCACGAGATCGGCTGCAAGGTGGGCATCGCGATGCCGAAGGAGGAATACCTGGAGGCCATCCTGCGCTTCCCGGACGTATTCGAAGGCGGGAAGCAGGAGACCCTCCCCGAGGAGGAATGGCCGGCCGTGCAGGCTGCGCTGCAGGACGCGCTGACGGCGCTGGACGTCTTCCGCAGCCGCGAAGGCGCCGCGCTCTACGCCGACGTCACCGGCCGCGTGGCGAAGATCCTCGCCCTCTACGACGAGGTCGAGGGCTTCGAGGCCGAGCGCAGCCAGGCGGTGCGCGAGCGCATCCTCAAGGCGGCGGAAGAGCTGCAGGTCAAGCTGGACAAGGAGCGCTTCGAGCAGGAGATGATTTTCTACCTGGAGAAGCTGGACATCAATGAGGAGAAAGTCCGCCTGCGCCAGCACTGCAAGTATTTTATGGACACAATCGACGGCGAGGCGGCCCCGGGCCGCAAGCTGGGCTTCATCATCCAGGAAATGGGCCGGGAGATCAACACCACCGGCTCCAAGGCCAACCACGCAGGCATCCAGAAACTCGTCGTCCAGATGAAGGACGAGCTCGAGAAGATCCGCGAGCAGTCGATGAATATCCTGTAGACCGGATTATTCCGAGAGTTCCAGCCAGCGCAGTTCGCGCTGGCTGATTTCGTCTATCAGCGCCTGGATACGCTCGGAGGCCGCCTGGAGCTCGGCGTAGGGGAGGGTGCCGCTGGACATCTTCGCCTCCAGCTCCGCCTTCTCGGCCTCCAACTGCGGGAGTTCCGCCTCGATCGCTTCCAACTCCCGCTGCTCCTTCCAGGTCAGCTTTCGCGGCTTGATTGGCATAGGCCGGGCGCTGCGTGTGGGCGTTGTAGAAGCGGCAGCGGTGTTGCCTGACGGCGAAGGCTCAGCCGCAGCAGGATTCGTGGCGCCGAATCCGGTTCCCGCGTCAGCGGGAAGCGAGGATGGAAGCCGAGACGCAGGCACACCCGCCCGGCCTTTCTCAAAGTCGCGGACGTACGCGCGGTACTCGGAGAAGGAGCCGATGAAGTCCTTGACGAGGCCGTCGCCGCAGAAGACCAGAAGGTGGTCCGTGACGCGGTCGAGGAAATGGCGGTCGTGGCTGACGACCAGCAGGCTGCCCTGGAATTCCCTGAGGTATTCCTCCAGGATATTGAGCGTGACGATATCCAGGTCGTTGGTGGGCTCGTCGAGAATCAGCAGGTTGGGCTCCTGCAGCAGGATGGTCAGCAGGTAGAGCCGCCGCTTCTCGCCGCCGGACAGGCGCTCCACGCGGGTGGACCACATGTCGCGTGGGAACAGGAAATGCCCCAGCAGCCGGGTGTCCGGCACGATGTCCATCACCGTGTCGCCCGGCCGGAAGTCCATGCCCTGCTGGCGGTAATAGCCGATCCGCAGCGTTTCGCCCCGGTCGATGACCCCGTTGTCGGGGGCAATCCCGCCGGTCAGCAGGTCCAGGAACGTGCTCTTGCCCACGCCGTTGCGCCCCACGATGCCGATTTTGTCGCAGCGCTGGAAATCGTAGCTGAAATCCTTCAGCATCGGGAGGCCCTCCCAGGCGTAATCCACATGGTGGCAGTTGATGATCTTGCCGCCGAGGCGGGCGCTGCCGCCCACGCCGTCGAAACTGACCTGCTGCGTGCGGTAGATCTGCGCGGCGCGGTCCGCTAGCTCGTGGAAGGCGTCGATGCGGTACTGCGCCTTGCCCGTGCGGGCACAGGGCGTGGCGTGGATCCATTCCAGCTCGCGGCGCAGGAGGTTGCGGACCTTGTCGGTCTCGGCGTTGTAGTGCGCGATGCGCTCCTCGCGTTTCTCCAGGTAGTTCTGGTAATTGCCCTTGTAGATATAGATGCTGCCGTGGTCCAGCTCCATGACCGTGTTGCACACGCGGTCGAGGAAGTAGCGGTCGTGCGTGACCATGAGCAGGGTGCAGCGGCTGCGTTTGAGGTATCCTTCGAGGAATTCGATGGCCTCGATGTCGAGGTGGTTGGTGGGCTCGTCGAGGATGAGGAAGTCCGCCTGCAGGGCGAGCAACTCGCTGAGCGCCACGCGCTTGACCTCGCCGCCGGAGAGCGACGAAAGGGGCTTTCCGGGGTCCGGGAGGCGGAAGGAGGTCAGCAGCTCGCGCAGGCGCTGGCGGTAGTCGCGCAGCTCCTCCTCGTGGAAGGTGGCGAGCATCGGGGCGGCGTGGGAGAGGACCTGGTCCTCGATGGAGAGCGCCGGGTCGAAGGGGTATTCCTGCGGCAGGAAGGCGATGCGGATGTCCTTCAGGAACAGGATGCGCCCGCCGGAATCAGACTTGTCCTCCCCGGCGAGGATGCGCAGCAGGGAAGTCTTGCCCGTGCCGTTGGGGGCAATCAAGGCGATCTTGTCGCCTTCGTTGATGTTGAAGCCGATGTGCTCGAAGAGCACCTTGGGCCCGTAGGCCTTGGAGATGTTCTCGATCTGGAGATAGCTGGGCATGGGGGCGCTACATCAGGCCGAGCACCCGGGCGCGGGAGAGCAGGCAGTCGCCCACGGAGGCGGCCCGGCGGCCGAGCTGCGAGAGCACGATGGTGGTGTCGGCGGAGACGCGCGGCAGCGACAGGCGGTTGACCGCCGTCTTGATCGGGAGCAGGAGGTAGTCCTTGCCGACGATGAGGCGGCCGCCGATCACGACGAGGCCCGGGTTGAAGACGTTGAGAACGCCGGAGATGCCGCGGCCGAGCGTGTCGCCGATCTGGCCGATGGCGTCGATGGCGAGCACGTCGCCCTCCTCGACGGCGCGCAGGATCTCGTCCAGCTCCACGTCGCCCATAGGCCGCGGCCATCGAGGAGGCCTGGCCCTTGCCGAGCTTTTCGACAATCATGCGGTGCAGGGCGGAACCGGAGGCGCCCGTCTCCAGGCAGCCCACCTTGCCGCAGCGGCAGATGATGTCGTTGTCCAGGACGGGGAAGTGCCCCAGCTCGCCGGAATAGCCGGACTTGCCGTAGTAGAGGCGTCCGTCCATGATGATGCCCATGCCGAGGCCCCAGCTGACGTTGATGAAGATCATGTCCGGGTCGGCCTTCTTGCCGAGCGACATGTATTCGCCGTAGGCCATGGCGCGGGAATCGTTCTCGATGGTCACGGGGACGTTGAATTCCTTCTGGAAGATGCTGCCGAGCGGGAGGTCGTCGCTGACGAAATAGGTGAGGCTGTAGCCCTTCTCGGGGTTCACCCGGCCGGAGAGGCTCACGCCCACGCCGAGGACCTTGATCCAGGGGATGCCGCTCGCGATCACCGTGTCCATGACCATGCGGCACATCGTGCGGAAGGAGCTCTCGTTGGCCACGAGCACGAACTCGATGTCCTGGATGTAGGAGATGATCTCGCCCTTGAAGTCGCTGATGGCGATGTGGAAATGGTGTCTCGCGACGTCCACGCCCACGAAATAGCCCGCTTCGGGGTTGAGGCCGTACACGCTGGGGCGGCGTCCGCCGGAGGTGCCTACCTTGCCCTCGTCCTTGAGGAAATTGTCCTGGATGAGCTCGCTGATGAACTTGGTGATGGTGGGTACGCTGATGCCCAACGCGCGGCTGAAGTCGGCGATGCTGTAGTTGTTGTGCGTGATACACAAGCGCAGAATCTCCCGTTTGACCGCGGCGGTCTTGCCGGTGCTGTCGTTGAGAAAGGTAGAAGGCATAGGCGTACTGGTGCAATTAATGCAAAAGTATATAAAAAATTCTTATCTTTGTCATAATTATTGAAGATTTTTAATAATGTCGGCCAAAAGCGTCATCAAAAAAGTCCGGGACCGCCGCCTGTCCATGCGTGCAAAGCTCATCCTGAGCCTGTCCTCGATCGCGGCGATCCTGCTGCTTTCGTCGCTGATCTCGGTGATGGAGTACTCCAGCATGAGCAACTATGTTTCCGACCTCATCGCGGACGACATCAGCAGCATCAACGTGGCCAACCGCCTCGCCGACATGAGCAATACCTACAACCTGCAGATCCTCGAGGTGATCGGCGACGAGACCTCCCTGCGGGTGCCGGACTTCGACGACGGCTATTTCAAGTCGCACTGCGACTCGCTGCGGATGAGCGTCGCCTCCAACCAGGTCCGGCCGCTGGCGGATTCGGTGATGTATTCGTATTCCGCCTACATGCTGACCTCGCTGGAGCTGGAAGACGTGATCCAGTCGGATTTCATCGACTCCCGCTCGTGGTATTTCGAGCGGCTGCAGCCCCGGTTCGAGCGGCTGCGCTACGACATGGACCAGCTCTCCAGCGCCATCTACAAGGATCTGGAGAAGAATTCCGCCACCTTCGAGAGCGGCTTCTACCGGAGCGTCATCCCGGGCATCGTGGCGGTGGGTGTGGGCCTGCTGCTGGTGGTGATGCTGCTCTTCTTCCTGCTGGCGTTCTATGTCAACCCGCTCTACCGGATGCTGGACGGCCTGGACGCTTACCGGGCGCGGGACAAGAAATATTCCGTCAAGTTCGACGGGGACGATGAGCTGGTGCGGCTCAACGAGGGGATCTCCGAGCTGGCGAACGAGAACCGCCAGTTCCGCAGCCGGATCAAGACCATAGGCAAGAAATGAACTGGAAGGTCATCAGCAGAAACATAGGCTATGCCCTGCTCGTCAGTGCGCTGTTTATGCTCCTGTCGGTGGGCGTGTCGCTGCTGGAAGGCGGGGATTCCGCCCTGGCGGCGCTGAGCATTTCCTTCCTGATTACCTTCATCGTCGGCATTTTCCCCTTTATCTTCATCCGCGAGACCCCGGCGATCACCCTGAAGGAAGGCTACGTCATCATCTTCCTGTCCTGGCTGCTGTCCTTCATCTTCGGCATGCTGCCGTATGCCCTCTGGGGCGGGCCCTTCACCCTGCAGAATGCCTGGTTTGAGTCCGTGAGCGGCTTCACGACCACGGGCGCCACGATTCTCGACGACGTGGAGGCGCTGCCGAAGAGCCTGCTGTTCTGGCGGGCCTCGACGCATTTCATCGGCGGCTTGGGAGTCGTGGTGTTCCTGCTGCTGCTCATCCCCGGGTCCAACCAGATGAAGATGCGGCTGACCAACATGGAGCTGACCAACCTCTCGCGGGGCGGGTATTCCACCCGGACCAACCAGACGGTGTATATTTTCGCCTATGTGTACCTCGGCCTGCTGGTCGCCTCCTTCATCTCCTATATCCTGGCCGGGATGCCGGTGTTCGACGCCGTCTGCCATGCGATGAGCGTCAGCGCGACGGGCGGCTTCAGCTCGCGCAACCTCTCGATCGCCGCCTTTGACTCCCGCTGGATCGAGGGCATGACGATGCTGTTCATGTATCTGTCCTCCATCCACTTCGGCCTGGTGTACCTGACGTTTGTCACCCGTTCGCTCAAGCCGCTGAACAACCCCGTGGTGAAGTTCTACACCGGCTCGATCGTGGTCGTGGCGGTCATCGTGGGCGCCGGCCTGAAGGGCAACGGCATCTGCGAGGGCTGGGGCAGCGCCCTGTGGAACGGCCTCTTCGAGACGCTCTGCGTGACGTCTACGGCGGGCTTTGCCATCCTGGACAATGCCGACTGGCCGATGTGGATCGAGATGGTGCTGATGTTCTCCGCGATTATGTGCGGCAGCGCCGGATCGACCTCCGGCGGCGTCAAGGTGGACAGGATTCTGCTGCTGTTCAAATCCGCCGGCCGCCGGGTGGGCCGCATCCTGCATCCTTCCTCGGTCAATGAGGTGCGCCTGGGCAAGCGGATCCTGCGTGACGAAGAGGTGTCGCCGCATATCTTTTATCTGTGTCTGTACGGCTTCCTGCTGGCGGTGTCCGTGGCGCTCAGCCTGTTCATCGGCGTGGACCACCAGAACAGCTTCATCGCGTCCGTGACCAGCCTGGGCAATGTAGGCCCGGCCTATGGCGCCCTGGGCACCATGGGCTCCTTCAACAGCGTCCCGTTGCTGGGCAAGATCGTCTTCACGGTCGACATGTTCCTCGGGCGCATCGAGATCTATCCCGCCCTGGCCGTCGTGGCGATGATATTCGACAAACGGGCCCGGGCATGATGGACCGTGCGGCATTTCTCGAGACCCAGTTCCTGAAACGTTTCAAGGCGGAGCCGACCCCCTGCCAGTCCCGCCTTTTCCGCGACGTGGCGGCGTTCGTGACCTGCGACGACGCGGATATCCTCGTGGTGAACGGCTATGCCGGCACGGGGAAGACGACGGCCCTGTCGGCCGTCATCGCCGCCCTGAAGGATGTCGGCACGCCTTCCGTGCTGCTGGCCCCGACGGGCCGGGCGGCGAAGGTTTTCGCGGGGATCGCGCAGCGCCCCGCGTTCACCATCCACAAGCACATCTACCGCCAGAAGAGCGTCGGCAGCGACGGTTTCGGGCAGTTCTCCCTGTCGCCGAACAAGGCGAAGGGGACCCTTTTCGTCGTGGACGAGGTGTCCCTGATCGGCATCGACGCCGCGCAGGGGCAGGGGTCCGCGGCCTTCGGCACGGGCAACCTCCTGTCCGACCTGGTCGAATTTGTCCGCAACGGGATGGACTGCCGGCTCATCCTGGTCGGCGACGCGGCGCAGCTGCCCCCGGTGGGGCTGGACGCGTCTCCGGCCCTGTCCAGGCCGTTCATGGACGGCTTCGGCGGCGTACGCTACAGCGAGCTGACCAGCGTCGTGCGCCAGGCGGCGGACTCGGGGATCCTGCGCAATGCCACGCACTTGCGTGAAATGATCGCCGGCAGCGGCGGCGACGAGCTCTTCTCCGGCTGGGGGCTGGACCTGCGCGGGTCGGACGACGTCGAGCGCATCGGCGGGGGCGAGCTGATTGAGGCAATCACCGACGCCTACGGGCGCTACGGGGAGGACGGGACCGTGATCCTGTGCCGCTCCAACAAGCGCGCGATCCGCTACAACTTGGGGATACGCTCTACCGTGCAATTTAAAGAGGAGCGCCTGGTGCGGGGCGACGCGCTGATGATCGTCAAGAACTGCTACCAGTTCGTGGAGGACGTGCCGGGGATGGACTACATCGCCAACGGCGACATCGCGAAGCTCGTGCGTATCGGCGGCTTCGAGGAGCGCTACGGGCTGCATTTCGCGACGGCGACCCTGCGCTTTCCGGACTACGACGACGTGGACGTGACGGCGAAGGTGTGCCTGGACACGCTCGAGTCGGAGGCGGCTTCGCTCACCTATGAGCAGCAGAATGAACTGTACCAGGGGGTTTCCGCCGACTATGCGGACCGCAAGACCAAAAAGAAAATCTGGGAGGCGGTGCGCGAGGATCCTTATTTCAATGCCCTGCAACTCAAGTACGCCGAGGCGATTACCTGCCACAAGTCGCAGGGCGGGCAGTGGGACTGCGTGTTCATCGACTGCCCCTTCTGGCAGGACGAGCAGACGCTCGACGACCTCAAATGGCTCTACACGGCGCTCACCCGCGCCGTCCGCAAAGTATATCTCGTGAATTTCAACGACCGGTTCTTCGTATGAAAAAGATCCTTCTTCTTATTATCCTGTCTGTCTGTTTCGTCGCCGTGCGCGGCGAGGACCGCAACGTGACCCCGTCGCCGGACGGCACGATGGTCGCCTTTACCCGTGACAACGACCTCTGGGTGCGATCGGTGGCCGATTCCGTGGAGACGCGCCTGACCTTCGACGGGACGGAGCTGATCCTCAACGGCTATGCCTCCTGGGTGTATTACGAGGAGATATTCGGCCGGGCGTCGCAGTACAGGGCGTTCTGGTGGAGCCCGGATTCGAAGCGGCTGGGATTTTACCGCTTCGACAACACGCATGTGCCCATGTTCCCCATTTATTCGCCCTTCGGGCAGGACGGGAAACTGAACCAGACGCGCTACCCCAAGGCAGGGGAGCCCAATCCGTCGGTGCGCATCGGCATCATCGAGGCGCGGCGGGGCGCGCAGCCGGTCTGGGCGGATTTCGACGATTCGCCGGAGCAGTATTTCGGCACGCCGTTCTGGGGGGCGGATTCGCGTGAGCTGTATGTCAGCCGCGAGCCGCGCCGGCAGAGCGTGCTGGACCTGTATGCCGTGAGCGTGGCGGATGGCTCGAAGCGCCAGGTCTACCATGAGGAGTACCCGGACGCCTGGGTGGAGTGGATCGAGGGGATGATCTTCACCGACAAGGGTTTATATATGGCGCGCAATTTCGAAACGGGCTGGGAGCAGATCTATTTCCTGGGCTACGACGGGAGCCTGAAGCGCCTGACGGACGGGGAGAACTGGGGCATTCGCCTGCTCAAGGTGGACCAGAAGAAGGGCGATGTGTGGTTTACCGCGAAGCGGGACAGCCGCATCCACACTACGCTGTACCGCCTGGACAAAAAGGGCCGCATCACGGCCCTGACGGATCCGGAGCTGAACCTCGCCGGGGTGCGGATCTCGGAGGACGGCAAGCGCTTTACCGGCACCGCTTCTACCGCCAGTACGCCGCGGGTGACCCTTTCCGGGCGGACGGACAAATATGCCATGCAGATTGACGACACCGCTCCGGCGCCCGCCGAAGGGCCTTCGCCGCAGTTGGTCAAGATTGAGAACGACGGCTTCGGCCTCTACGGCCTGATGTCGCTGCCTGCCGGATTCGACCCGGCGAAGAAGTATCCCGTACAGGTGCAGCTCTACGGCGGCCCGGGCACGCCCTACGTGCGCGACAGCTGGGGCGACCGCGACGCCTCCGATGCCTGGTGCTACCAGAACGGCGTCATCTACATCGTCGTGGATCCGCGCTCGTCCGGCGAGAACGGCCGGCGGGGGATGGACCAGGCATTCCGCCGCATGACGGTGATCGAGCTGCAGGACTACATCGCCTGGGCGAAATGGCTGCAGGCGCTGCCCTACGTGGACGGCTCGCGCATCGGGGTGAAGGGTTTCTCCTTCGGGGGGACGACCACCGCGATGCTGGTGCTGCGCTATCCGCAGTTTTTCCGCTGCGGTATCGCCGGCGGCGGGGTGTACGACTGGCATCTCTACGACACGCATTACACCGAGCGCTTCATGGACACGCCGCAGGCCAATCCGGACGGCTATGCCGAGGCCTCGGTGATGACCTGGGTGCCGCAGGTTTTCGAAGGCGACGGCCCGAAACCGCTGCCGAACGCTCTTTGCCTCACCCACGGCACGGGCGACGACAACGTCCACTTCCAGAACACCCTGCAGCTGATCGACGCCCTCCAGCAGGCGGGCTACCAGTTCGAGCTGCGCATCTATCCCGACGGGATGCACGGCTATCGGGGGAAACAGCACGAGCATGACGCTGCCGCCGAGGCGATCTTCTGGCGCAAGTGGCTGCTGGAATAAAATGCTTATCTTTGTACAAGACCACTAATCAATAGCACACGCGATGGAATACGAAAACAAAGAAGTCAAGCTCTACGACGACGGCAAGTACCGTTGGGTGTATGAGATGAACATGATCACCAACCCCACCATCTTCCTGACGGTGTTCAAGGTGTTTTTCTGGATCATTCTGGTCATGTGGGCGGTGTTCGGGTTCTTCCTCTATGTCATCCATGGCGACTGGGAGGGGCTCTGGGGCATGAGCAAGTCCGCGCTGGTCGCCCTGGGCGTCATGGCGGTGCTCACGCTGCTGGGCGTGCTGGTCCTGGCGGCCATCTACGGCGGCAAGTATGTGGTGCTGTTCGAGATGGACGAGGATGAGGTGAAGCACATCCAGGTGCCCCGGCAGTTCAAGAAGGCGCAGGCCGTGGCCGCGCTGACCGCGCTGGCCGGCGCCGTCTCGCACCGGCCCACGACGGCCGGCGCCGGTCTGCTGGCCGCGACCAAGAACAGTTCGACCTCGGAATTCAAGCTGGTCCGCAGCGTCAGGGCGCACCGCCGCCTGCACGTGATCAAGGTCAACCAGCTGCTCAACAGGAACCAGATCTATGTCCCGGACGAGGACTTCGACTTCGTCTACGACTACATCAAATCCCGCTGCGTAAATGCAAAGAAATAACTTCCGTCTGGCCGCCTGCCTGGCCGTCCTGCTGCTCGCCGTTCCTGCCGCGCGGGCGGACAACGTGACGCTCGAAAGCAACAAGGCGAAGGCCTCCTTCTCTTTCTCCGGAGGCAAGTTCCACTTTGTCAATGATTTCCAGGATGGCGAGTCCAATCACAAGCATTACGAAGGAACGATCCGGCCGGGGGAAACCGTCAAACTCAGCCTGAAGGCGTTGGGCGGATATGGTGAAGACGAGGGGATTGGCGGTAATCAGGCATTCATTACAGTTTCGGTCGTCAGGAAGGGTAGCCGCTACTGGGAAGAGACGCCGGCAAACAAATCTGCAGATGTGGACCGCAGCGTGCTTCCGTCCCTTTCCACGAGCTATACCGTGCCCGAAGATGCGGAAGCCGTCAGCATCTGTCTGGGATTCATGAGTACGGGAGGCATCGACTGGGCTCCGTGTCCGGCGGCGTGAACGTATTTCTCGACTACAAGGTAGACCAGAACGCGGCGGCTGCGCCTAAAAAGGAGGCGGGGTCCTCAATATTCGGTAAGAAGAAACCCGCCTCTTCCGGGGACGAAGAAAGCGACAATCCCCATTTCGAGGAGGACAACGAGGTATTTGGATTCGATGGTTTCTGGGACTACGGTATCCCGGCGGCGGTAATCGCCGCGATCACCGGCGTCGTCGTGCATCGCCATCGCAAGAAGAAACGCGGTGCGCGGACATTGGAGGGAGATGAAGGGGATTCGGAAGAAGATGACGGCGGGGAGGAACCGCAGCCGGTCCGCTACGCAATGCGTATGTACAAGCAGTTCAGCGACACGCTGATTCCTGGCGATAGCCCGCAGCAGGTCTATGCCCAGATTGTCCGCATACCCGCCCAGGGCGATGAAGTGCCGGAGCCGGCGCTGACGTCCGCCTTGTCCGTTACGGGCGACGGTTACCTGCAAGTATCGCCCCATGCCGGCCTGCAGGACGGGTGGAAGGCGGCGGACGTTTCAGCCCCGCAGGCGGATCCGGTCCCGGCGGAGGGCGTCGTCACCTTCCGTCTCGCCGGCGGGCAGGGTTCCTACACGAACCACGTTCATTTCAAGATCAAGCAGGAGGAGCCGGAGATCGTCTTCCAGCAGGATGAAGTGACCTTTATCGCCGGGGAGAACCAGAGCATGAACATGGCTTTCCGGGTCTTCGGTATGGGGGATGACCTGCTCTTCGATGTCAGGATGGAAGGCTACACGAGCGAGAGTATCGAAGTGTCTGAAGTCCGCACGGACGAAGCGGGTGCCTGGTGCCTTGACATCCGGGACAAGGGACGGGGAGAAGATGTGGCCGGACAGATGGATACGTATAGTTGCGTCGTCACGGCCAAGGCGCAGACCCCGTCCGGGGAGCGGAAACTGGAGGGCAGGTTCTATGTCCACCGCTTCTACGAAGGCATCCGGGTGGATGTCGGCCATCTCAAGGCCTACCCGGTCGTCAGGGGGACGAATAATATACTTTTAGAGGAACAACTTCCCAAGGATTATTCGGAAGAGTTGGCTCCGGCACATACTAGGATGATTGTCACCCTCTTTGCCTGGGACCGTGAGGACGGCAAGCTCAAACGTCCGATCCCCCGGGCATACAAGATATCGATCGAAGACATCCCCGGCAGCGCGGTGGTTTACGACCTGGACGGGAATCCCGTCGAGAATCCGGTCCGGGGTCTGGGCTTCAAGCCGGAGGAATGCAACAAGAGCAGCGAGCCGGATCCGGATGGGGCTACGGTATTCGATGTCTTCCCGCAGACAATCCTGGTCCCTCCGGCCCGTACCAAGGCCAAGATTACCATCCGGACAGAATACAAGGGACAAAGCTATGTCGCCGAGCGCACGGTGATGGTCATTTCGACGCCTTGCCGCGACTCCCAGCAGCAGGAGGCGGCCAAAGCGGCGGATGAGGAGATCACGGACAAGCTTCGGATGATGCAGGCCCAGCTGCTGAGCCAGCCGACCGCCGAACTGATGGAGCCCCTGATCGCGAAGATTGGCTTGATGCTGGATTCTTACGACAAGCGCTTCGGCTACTGGTTGCCTGATTATGCAAAAGCCGCGAGCCTGTTCCTGCGTTTTACGACCGGAGAGATCGGAAGCATGTACGTCAACGAGTCGGTCTTCAACTGGAACGAGGTGATCATCAAGGATACGTTCGACATGACTGTGGCGGACCTGCAGAACAGCGTCCTGGACAAATTCGTCGTGCGCCTGTCGCTCGGTATCCTGTCCGGCATGGCCAGCGAGGTCGTGTTTTATATGCCCAAGGATTTCCTGGTGGAGTGCCGGGATTATGCCGTCACGCACGACAATCCCAGCACCTGGGAATGCTTCCAGGTCGGCGCCGTGATCGGAGCCCGGGATTATCTGTTGTACGAAGGTGGAAAATACGCCTTTGGTAAGGTCGGGAAATGGTTGCAGGGAGACAGCATGGTAGCCCAGGGGCTGCGGGAGATGGCCGGGGAGTTCAAGACGAGCATGGTCAATACGAGCCGGATGCTGAGCGAGCGGTATTCGGCCTACAACTATGCCATGCGCTTCGGGAATGCGGTCCGGAAAGTGGCCAATATGGAAGTGAAATTCGGCGCGGATGGGATGAAGAAGCTTCTCGCCGGGAAGGAAGCCGTTGCGAAATCTCCGAAACTGCAGCATCTGGCCGCCATTGAGGCTGAGGCTCAGGAGGAGGCGCAGACGATGGTGAAAAAGTTTGTCAGTGCCTGCAATTCCGAAACCATCGCAGAGACGGAGCTGCGCGACCTGGTGGTGACGATGAACCAGAACCGTTTCGTGAAGAACGCCCTGAACTCACCCAAGATTCCCACCAAGTACAAATATCGCTTTGTGTCGGAGAACACCATTATCAACGAGCATACCAAAATCGCTGTCAGGAAGAAGATAGCGCGCTCTTACGGCGTCCCCGAATCCAACGTGACTTACTTCAACGCTACCGGCAACAAACAGGGGAATGCCTTTACGACCAAGAAGGTCGGTATGGATTATGACTATACGGTCAAGGTAAATGGCGTTGAGGTGCCCGACCATATCGCCGCGGAGTATTGGAACGAAGAATACTACAAGCTGGCGAAAGGACATGCGCCTGCCACGCGGGCGGAAGCGGATATCCTGGCCCATAATGCGGAGCATACGGCCGTGTCCTATAACAGCGCCGATTCTTTCCGGGGCGACCTGAAAAATGTCCTTGACCCGGATCTGGCAAAGAATCCGCTCAACGATGCGGCTCATGTGCAGAAAGTGCAGACGACCAAGGTGGTGGAGTATTTGGTAGAAGGTGAGAAGCTGGCGCAAGAGGCGCTCACTCCCGGGATTTCCCTACCCAGGAGCAAGGAGCTGCTCAAACAATCCATCTCCTGTTTTTGTGAGGCTGGCCGCCAGCTTCCGAAGGGAATCAACCGGACGATCCAGCCCAAGTTGAAAGTGATCGAGGCGATGGGGAAGGGCGGGATGCTGGATGTGTCAAAGGTGACGAGTGCCTTTGAGTTGTCCGGACGGATCAATGCGGCGATGAACCGGACTGTCTCCGGGGATCCTACCGCCATCGTCGAGCTGATGGGTTCTTTCGAGATAGAAGGAAAGAACCTGGCTGCTGAGGCGAAGAAGGTCTTCTCGCTGATTACGGATATGGACAATATCATCAGATATCATTGACGCTATGGCCTATTGTACCCAATGTGGCGCCCCGCTGAGCCCGGGCACCCGATTCTGTCCCAAATGTGGCACGAAGGTGCCGGAATCCTCTCCGCTGCCGTCGGCCGGGACGGGCGACGGCGTCATCCAGGCGCCGGACACCCCCGGTATGGTGACCCTCTCCACCTGGGAGGTGGCGCCGGAGAAAAAAGTGCCGGAAAAGAAGACGATGGCGAAAAAAACCGAGGCCAAAAAGCCCGAGGAGAAAAAGCCAAAGAAAAAAGGCTGCCTGTTCTGGATTGTCGTTTTTGTCCTCATTTCCCTGGTGTTATTCTATTTTGCCGGAAGAAATTAACCTTTAACCAATACGTTGTATTATGAAGAAAATCAGCATTTGCTTATGTCTCCTCCTGGCGGCTGTTTCCCTGTCCGCGCAGGTGAAGGAGGACTTCAAGCCCGCGACGAGCAACCAGCCGAACCACCGCTATCCGATGGTCAATTCCGAGCGCGTGGTGCGCGCCCAGGTAACGGCTCCCGACGCCCACAGCGTCAAGCTGGACATCGGCGGCGTGAAGTACGACCTGGTCAAGGACGCGAACGGTGTCTGGACCGGCGATTCCGCTCCGCAGGACGAGGGCTTCCACTACTACCAGATCGAGATTGACGGCGCTTCCGTCCCGGATCCGGGCAGCCTGTATTTCAACGGCTCGTCCCGCTGGGGCAGCGGCATCGAGGTGCCTGCGGCGGACGAGGATTTCTATGCCTTGAAGAATGTTCCGCAGGGGCAGGTCCACGAGGTGTATTATTTCTCCTCCGTGACGGGCTCGATGCATCATTGCTACGTCTACACCCCGGCCGAGTACAACAAGAACCCGAACAAGAAATACCCGGTCCTGTACCTCTATCACGGCGGCGGCGAGGATGAGCACGGCTGGGCCCAGCAGGGCCGCACGGGCATGATCATGGACAACCTCATCGCGGCGGGCAAGGCCGTGCCGTTCCTGGTGGTCATGGACAACAGCAGCGACACCTACGGCCCCAACCGGCCGCGTCCGCAGATGCCCGCTTTCGGCGGCCCGATGCCGCAGGGCGGCCAGCGGCCGCAAGGCGCTCCCGGACAGGGTGCACCTCAGGGCGGTCAGCGTCCGCAGGGTGGCCCCGGCGCGATGATGGGCGGTTTCGATTTCGCGAGCGCTTACCAGGAGATTCTGGAGAAGGACCTCATCCCGATGGTGGAGGCCAATTTCCGCGTCGTCGGTGACGCGCAGCACCGTGCGATGGCCGGCCTGTCCATGGGCGGCATGCTGACGCACTCGATCGCGCTCGCCAACCCGACGCTCTTCGGCTGGCTCGGTATCATGAGCGGCGGTGTGTTCAGCGTGGACGAGGTGGCCCAGGCCAAGGGCTTCCGCGAGACCAACAAGCTGATTTTCATTAGCTTCGGCAGCCGCGAGCTGGAGAACCGCGTGATGGGCTATTCGGATCCGAAGCCGATCAACGAGGAGCTGGGCAAGACCGGGATGAACACGGTCTTCTACGTGTCTCCGAACACGGCCCACGAGTGGCAGAGCTGGCGTCGCGCGCTGTATCAGTTCGCGCAGCGGCTGTTCAAATAGCCTTCTCGGAAACGATTAAGATGGCGCTGCCGTCCGCGAACCGGCAGCCGAAGATATGGGTGTCGCCCCCCGGGGCGATGCCCATTTTCTTTCGCAGTGCGTCGCTGCCCAGCGGCAGGTTGCGGGCGGTGATTTCCGCCTGGGGATAGCGCTTCCGGAGTTCCTTGAACGCCGCAGCCCCGAACGGCAGCACTTCCCGCACGCGCCAGGCCTTGAAGAAGCGGTTGCCGGGCACGCTGGATGGGGCTTCCGTGCCCGGGGAGGCGAAAAATGGGTTCCCGGGCACGCCAGGGGCCGTTTCCGTGCCCGGCGCGAGGGGAGAAAGATACAGGTGCGTCGAAGGGGCGAGTTTGCGGAGGCCCCAGCGGGCGCAGGGCAGGCGGAAGGCGCCGGCTTTCAGCAGCGCGGGGCACGGCTCCAGCAGCACCTCGCCCGGCTCCACCCCCGCGGCATACACCGCCTCTGCCTCCCGTTCCTCGCTTGGCCGGAAGTGAAAGGAATCAATAATGATTTCGGGTTCGGCGGGGGAGGAGTCGCGGAGCAGCAGGCAGAGCAGCTCTTTGACTTCGCCGTCGTGTTCGACGACGTGGATCTGCTGCAGCGCCGCTCCGAGCCGCTCCGCGAGCATCGCGAGGTCGGCCATCGGCGAAAGCTTGAGCAGCACCGCCGGGGCCCGCTGCAGGAGCATGGGGAGCAGCGTCAGGATGTCCGGGGTGCAGTCTTCCAGCAGGAAGACCTTGCGGCCGGCGGCATCCCGCCGGGCCGGATCGGCATAGATCAGGTCCGCCTCCGGCAGCTCCGTCGCGGGCGTCACGGTCTCGCAGCGGACCTCGATGTTGTCCGCGCCGAGCCGCGCGAAATTGCGCCCCGCCGCCCCCGCCAGCTCCGCATCCCGCTCGTAGTACACCACCCGCTCCGCCACCTGTGCAAACGCCCAGCTGTCCACCCCCAATCCTCCGGTTAAATCCAGCACCAACCTGGCCTGCCTGGCAATAGCAGCTTTGTAGCGGGCGGTGGCGGTGGAAGAGCACTGCTCGAGGGAGAGGGCGGAGGGAAACTCGAGGCCGTCGAGGCCGGAGGCGCGGCGCTGCGCGTCGGCGGCGGCCCACTCGGGCAGCTTGCGGGCCACCTTGCGGGCGCGGTCGTCGTCCAGACCGGCCAAAATATCCGCGAAACTCCGTTTCATTTCCGCAAAAGTAACACTTTCCCCGAAAAATTCTTATATTTGAACTTGTCTGTAAAATGACTAAAACTGTAAACCAATATGAAGGAATTTGAACAGAGAGCACAAGCCTGGCTCGACGGAGACTTCGACCAGGAGACCAAAATCAAGATCATCCAGCTGCGAAACGGCGACCCGGCCGGCTACGAGGACGCCTTCTACAAGAACCTGGAGTTCGGCACCGGCGGCCTGCGCGGCATCATGGGCGTGGGCACCAACCGCATGAACCGCTACACGGTGGGCATGGCGACCCAGGGCCTGGCGAACTACATCCTCGCCCACTGCCAGGACGACGACCCCAAGGTCGTCATCTCCTACGACTCCCGCAACAACAGCAAGGAGTTTGCCCGCATCACTGCGGACGTGCTCTCCGCCAACGGCATCCACGTCTACATCTTCGACAACATCCGTCCGACGCCCGAGATGAGCTACGCGGTGCGCCTGAAGGGCGCCGTGGCCGGCGTCATGATCACGGCCTCCCACAACCCCAAGGAGTACAACGGCTACAAGGTGAGCTGGTCCGACGGCGGCCAGGTGACCTCCCCGGTGGACAAGGAGATCGTGGCCGAGGTGGCCAAGATCACGGATCCGAAGATGGTCAAGTTCGAGGCGGGCCTGCGCTGCGGCGAGATCGAGGCGATGGGCGCCGATGTGGACGAGCAGTACCTGCGGGACCTGCTGTCCCTGAGCCTCAGCCCGGAGCTGTGCGAGAAGCACGGCGACCTGAAGATCGTCTACACCCCGCTGCACGGCTGCGGCGTGCGCCTGATCCCGGAGATCCTGCGCCGCAAGGGCTTCAAGAACGTGATCCATGTCCCCGACCAGGACATCTCCGACGGCAACTTCCCGACGGTCGTGTCCCCGAACCCGGAGGAGCCTGCGGCCCTCAAGATGGCCATCGAGAAGGCCGATGAGACCGGCGCCGACCTCGTGATGGCGTCCGACCCGGACGCCGACCGCCTCGGCATCGCCGTACGCGACAACGACGGCAAGATGGTCCTGATGAACGGCAACCAGACCGCCGCCATGCTGACCTACTATATTCTCAACCGCTGGAACGACCTCCACAAGCTCGGCGAAGGCAAGTACGTGGTGAAGACCATCGTGACCACGGAGCTGATCACCGACATCTGCCGGAGCTTCAACGTCCCGGTGTACAACGTCCTCACGGGCTTCAAGTACATTGCCGAGGTGGTAAAGCGCCAGGAAGCCGAAGGCGGCGAATTCATCTGCGGCGGCGAGGAGAGCTACGGCTTCAACATCGGCCAGTTCGTCCGCGACAAGGACGCGCAGGTCACGGCGATGATGGTGGCCGAGTGCGCCACCTGGGCAGCCGAGCAGGGCCTGACCCTGTACCAGCTGATGCAGCGCATCTACCGCGAATATGGCTACCGCAAGGAAGGCCTGGTGTCCGTGGTCCGCAAGGGCATCGCGGGCGCCCGCGAGATCCAGCAGATGATGGTGGACCTGCGCGCCAACCCGCCGGCAGCGCTCTGCGGCTCGCCGGTCACGAAGGTCATCGACTACCTGGAGCCGGAGAAGACGGGCCAGCCGTCGTCCAACGTCCTGCAGTTCTTCGACGAGGCGGGCGACGTCGTGTCCGTGCGCCCGTCCGGCACGGAGCCCAAGATCAAGTTCTACTTCGGGGCCAAGGGCGACGACGCCGACGCGAAGATCGCCGCCCTGAAGAAACAGTTCTGCGAATAAACCCTAAATCTACATAATTATGGCATCTATTACCGATCTCATCATGCAGCAGGTCAAGTCTGCTGCCGGAGGTGTCCAGATCCCCTCCAACGTCCAGTCCCAAGTCCTCAACGGCCTGTCCAACTCCGTGCTCGGCAGCCTCACCCAGACGGTCGCCAAGCCCGGCGGCGTGGACGTGATCACGTCCCTGCTGAAGGGCAAGACCAACGCCGCCACCAGCCCTGTGACCAAGCTGGCCGGCAACCTCTTCAAGACCAACATCCTGAAAAACCTCAACCTGGGCACGAGCACCAACAACTCCCTGCTCGCCCTCATCCCGACGGTCATGGGCAGCCTCTCCAAAGTGATCACCGACCGCGACGGCGACGGTGACGTCGACCTCAACGACATCATCCTGACCCTGAAGGGCACCGGCAACAACACCGGCGGCGGCGTGCTGGGCGCGGCCACTTCCATCCTCGGCGGTATTCTTGGAAAAAAGAAATAGCCGTGATGGGGAAATAGCTGTAAATCAGTTAGCTATGAAATAAAGGGGTGTCGAAAAAGACACCCCTTTATTTTCTTAATTGTCTATTAATCAATCAATTGCTCGTCACGCAGAATGCTCCTTGCACCAGGGGGTAAGGGGGCATTCGCCGCAGCGGGGTTTTTGTGCCTTGCACACGTAGCGTCCGTGGAGGATCAGCCAGTGGTGCGCGATGGGGCGGAGCTCCTCGGGGATGTGCCGCTCGAGGTCGAGCTCCACGGCGCGGGGCGTCGTGCCCCGGGAGAGTCCCAGGCGCCGCGAGACGCGGAACACGTGGGTGTCCACGGCGATGACCGGTTCGCCCCAGGTGATGGACGCGACGACGTTGGCCGTCTTGCGGCCCACGCCGGGCAGGCTCATCAGCGCGTCGATGTCGGAAGGGACCTGCCCGCCGAAGTCGGAGAGCAGCTTCTGCGCCATGCCGACCAGGTGCGCGGCCTTGCTGTTGGGGTAGGAGACGGAGCGGATAAGCGCGTAGACGTCTTCGACGGAAGCGGCCGCAAGGGCCTCCGGGGTGGGGTAGGCGGCGAACAGGGCGGGGGTGGTCTGGTTGACCCGCCTGTCGGTGCACTGGGCCGAGAGCATCACGGCCACGAGCAGCTGGTAGGGGGAGTCGAAGTGCAGCTCCGACTCCGCCACGGGGACGTTGTCCCGGAAGTAACCGAGGATGCCCTCGTATCGCTGCTTTACGGTCATGCGGTGATCTCCCGGCAGACCTCGTCGCGGGTCTCGAAAATGCGCCCCGGATAGCGGGCGCAGATGGAACGGTTGTGCGTGACCATGACGATGGCCGTGCCCTTCTCTTTATTGATCTGGCTGAGCAGCTGGAGGATGCCCTCCGCGGTCTCGTCGTCAAGATTGCCGGTCGGCTCGTCGGCCAGGATCACCGCGGGGTTGTTGAGGATGGCCCGGGCGATGGCGATGCGCTGCTGCTCGCCGCCGGAAAGCTGGTGGGGCATCTTGTGGGCCTTGGTGGTCATTCCCACGGCCTCCAGCACCTCGTCGATGCGCCGGGCGATGGCACTGCTGTCCTTCCACCCGGTGGCCTTGAGCACGAAGGCGAGGTTCGCCTCGACGCTGCGGTCCATCAGCAGCTGGAAATCCTGGAACACCACGCCGAGCTTGCGGCGCAGCTGCGGGACGTCCCTGCGGCGCAGGCTGCGGAGGTTGTAGCCGCACACGCGGCCGGTCCCCTTGCGCAGGCGGTTCTCCGCCGTGATCGTGCGGAAAATGGAGGTCTTGCCGCTGCCGACCTTGCCTACGATGTACACGACCTCGCCGGGAAAGACCTCGAGGTCAAGGCCGTAGATGACGACATTGTCTCCGCCCAGGATGTCTGCCTCGGAGAAAGAAATGAGGGGGGTGCTGTTTTCTGCCATATCGCGGTAAAAAAAGTTGGATGCACACTACAAATATAGCGTAAAAATGAGTAAATTTGTCAAATTGGAGTAATAGGTTTGCTTATGAACTTGAAATCATGGGTGACCACCCTTCTGGCGGTCACGATTCTGACGGCAGGCGCTGCGGCCAGTCCCGGTCCCGGGACCTGGCGCCGGGCGCTCCGTCTATATGAAAACGGGATGTATGAAGAGGCGCGGGCGCTGTTCGAGTCCATGCCCAGCGACGCCCTGACGGAGGGCTACGCCGTGCTGTGCGCCGTCAAGATGCGCACGGACGACTATCCGGAGCGTTTCGCCGACTACCGCATCCGCTATCCGGCCTCGACCCTGTCCGGGACCCTGCATTTCGAGCACGGCCGGATCCTGTTCGACGCCGGCAAATACCGCCAGGCGGCCACCGAGTTCGGATTCGTGTCGATGGACGACCTCGGGGAGGGCGAGCTGCCCGAATACGTCTTCAAGTGCGGCTATTCCGCCTTTGCGCTGGGGCGCTATGCGGAAGCCGCGCAGTTCTTCTCCCTGCTGGAGTCGCTCCCGCAGTCGGACTACACCCCATCCGGCCGGTATTTCTCGGGCGTGATGCTCTATGAGGACAAGGAGTTCGCGAAGGCCGAAGCCCAGTTCTGGAAGGCCTCCGCGGATCCCCGTTTCACGGACCTGACGGACTTCTACATCGTGGACTGCGAGTTCAACCAGGGCAACTACGAGTTCGCCATCCGCGAGGGCGAGCGCATCTACGAGAATGTGCCGGCCCCCCGCCGGGAGCGTCTGGCGCGCCTCATCTCCGAGGCCTACCTGATCCGCGGGGACAAGGAGAAGGCCCGGGAATACTACGAAGACCTCTCTCCCGAGGACATGTCCAACCGCAAGGACTTCTTCTACGCCGGCACGGTGCTGTACTCCGTGGACGATTATGCCGGGGCGATTGAGAATTTCACGAAGATGACCGACCGCTCGGATTCCCTGGGCCAGGTGGCCAACTACCACCTCGCCAACGCCTACCTGCGTACGCACGACCAGGTGTCCGCGATGCAGGCCTTCAAGGATGCATCCGAGGTGGACTTCGACCCGGAGATCACGGAGGACGCGGCGTTCAACTATGCCAAGCTGGCCTTCGACCTCAACAAGGACACGTCGGGCTTTGCCCGCTACATCAGCCGCTGGTCCACCAAGGCCCGCGGCGACCAGATCTACGGCTACATGGCCCTGGCGGCCCTGGTGGACCGCGACTACGCCGGGGCGGTGGACGCCTACGACAACATCGAGGAGCTCACCCCCGACATGCTGGGCAACTACACCAAGGCGAACTTCCTGCGCGGTGAGCAGCTGTTCTCGAACGGCTCCTACCGCGACGCGGTGCCCTTCTTCCGGGCCACGGCCTATTATGTCCCGCGCACCGACCGCTTCAACCAGCTTTCCCGCTACTGGCAGGGCGAGGCCAACTACCGCGCCGGCAACTATGCGGAGGCCGCGCGGCTCTTCACGGAGCTGTACAACGCCGAGGCGCTCTACGGCTCGGTCGAGTCCCGGCTGCTGCCCTACAACATCGGCTACAGCTACTTCAAGCAGGCGGACTACACCAATGCCGCCCGCTGGTTCGACTCCTACATCGCCTCCGGGGACGCCCTCTACCGCAAGGACGCGCTGACCCGCCGGGCGGACTGCGACTTCGCGCGAAAGGATTACCGCACCGCGGTCACCTCCTACCAGAAGGAGCTGACGGAGTACTTCTCCGCGGACGACGTCTACCCCTGGTATCAGCAGGCGCTTGCCTACGGGCTGATGGGGGACCGCCGCCGCAAGGTCACGACCCTGGCCAACGTCGAGAAGTCTTCCGTCAATGCGCCCATGCGCGACGAGGCCTACTACGAGCTGGGCCGGGCGCAGATGGACCTGCGCAACCACGACGATGCGATCCGGACGTTCACGCGCCTGCGTGAAACGACCAAAGACAATACCTACGTGGCCCGGGCGCTGATCGGCCTGGGCATGGTGTACCGCAACGCGTCCAACTACGACAAGGCGCTCGAGAGCTACAAGAAGGTGGTCTCGATGATGCCGCAGAGCCAGTATGCCGAGGAGGCGATGACCGCGATCGAGTCGATCTACCAGACCCGGCGCCAGCCGGAGAAGTTCCTCGAATACGTGGAGCAGAACTCCCTGGCGGCGAGCCGCAGCGATTCGGACCGCGAACGGATGTATTTCAACACGGCGGAGCAGCTCTACCTCGCCGGCAACTACGACCAGGCCGTCCCGACCCTGCGCAACTACCTGGAGAACTACCCCGACGGGGAGAACGTGAACCAGGCACAGTTCTACCTGGCCGAGTCCTACAACGCCCAGGGCGAGAAGGAGAAGGCCGTGGAATACTACGGCAAGGCCGCACAGGCCGCGGCGGCCACTTCCTTCACGGAAGTCGCCCGCCTGCGCTATGCCGACCTGTCCTATTCGCTGGAGCGCTACCAGGACGCCTTCAAGGGCTATGAAACCCTGCTGGAGACGGCCCGCATGGACGCCAACAAGCAGACGGCCCGCCTGGGCATGATGCGCTCTGCCTACCGGAGCAAGGACTACGGCGTGGCGATCAACGTCGCGGACGAACTGAGTTCGCAGCGGGGCCTGTCTGACGCCGTGAAGGAAGAGGCGGCCTACACCAAGGCCAAGGCCAGCCTCGCGACTTCGCGGCGCGACCAGGCCATGGCCCTGTTCCGCCAGCTGAGCGCGGATCCGTCCACGGCCGTGGGCGCCGAGTCGAAGTACATGCTGATCCAGGACCTCTACGACACCGGCAAGTTCGACGCGGTGGGGGACGAGGTCTATGCCTTCTCCCAGAAGGCCGGCGACCAGTCCTACTGGCTGGCCCGGGCGTACATCGTGCTGGGCGACGCCTTCGCGGAGCGCGGGCAGTACGCGCAGGCGAAGGCTACCTTCGAGAGCATCCGGGACGGATACGAACCCGAGAAGGGGTCGGACGACGTGGCCGAGAACGTGAAGATGAGACTGGAGCGTCTCGCAGAATTGATGGATGATTAAGCGTATGAGAAAGATATCGACAGCCCTTGCGCTGCTGGCGCTCTGTGCGCCGCTGGGCGCGCAGAACATCAACCAGACGGTTGAAGTGACCAACGACTACCGCACCCGTTTTGCGGATTTCCAGAAGCAGGGTCCGAGCATGACGGTGCCCGATTCGCTGTTCCGCTTCGACTATGATTTCGACTATTCGGTCTTCGAGACGCCGTACAAGGGGTCCTATGAGTTCTCTCCGTACCGGATCGAGGTGACGCCGGAGGCGCGCCAGCGCGAAGGCAACCGCCTGTACCTGCGCGCCGGGGCGGGCTTCACCCTCCACCCGCAGTTCGAATTCGCGACCCGGGTGCTGGACGAGGAGAATTTCAAGATTGGCTTCGTCGCCGACATGCACGGCTATGCCGGAAACTATATTTTGAGCCAGCAGGGCGGCGTGAAGGCGCCCGGACATGACCTGTCCGCCGGATTCTCGCTGAACGGCCAGTATCTTCGGCCGAAGGCGCGCCTGTCGTATCAGTTTGGTTACGAGGGTATTTTTGCCGGCGAGGATGTTGCCAATCCGGTCTATATCGCCGGATTCAACACCGGCCTCCTGATGGGCCGCATCCAGTCCCGCGAGGCCGAGACCGGTCCCTTCTTCTACGACGTTGAGCTGCGCTACCGCTATTCCGGCGACTCCTACCCCAGGTCCTGGGACCCTTCCCACCAGGGGGCGAGCAATGTGCGGGCTTTCGCCACTTTCGGCCCCGTGCTGCAGGAGAAATACCGCATCCTGTTCGACGTGCTGGCAGACATTGACTTTTACCGCAAGGACGGCGTCCTGTTCGGCGGCTCCTTCCTCGCGGGCGTGACGACCCTCAAGCCGCACCTGGATTTCCGCTTCGGGGCGGTTGACATTGACGCGGGCGTGAAGCTGGGGGCCTGGTACACGAGCCAGGACCAGCATTTCGTCGTGGCGCCCGACGTGACCGCGCGCATGGCCCTGTCGGGGCAGGATGCCGAGCTGTATGCCGGCGTGTCCGGCGGGCCGGTCCTCCAGGGCCACTACGACCTCAAGCAGCTCAACCATTTCGCGCCGCTTGCGGCCGGCGACACGGCGGTGGTCTCCCGCGAGCGTTTCCGCATCCGCGCGGGCATCGAGGGCAGCTGGGGCTCCCGCCTGCAGTATGAGTTCGAGGCCGGCTATGTCTCCGCCCTGGGGATGCCCATCGCCGCGCCGCTGTATTCGACCACGGCCGACGTGACGGCCGCCTACGCCCAGGCACGTGGTGTCTGGACGGGCCCCCGGCTGGAGGTGGACGGCGGTTTCCGCTACGCCTACATGCGCCTGACCGCCGCGGCGCCCGGTTATTCGCCTTCGGCGCTGACCGTCGACCTGCGCGGCGTGTACAACTGGGAGCAGCGGACCCGCGCCGGGTTGTTCCTGCAGTATGCCAGCTTGCGAAAGGGTCTTGGCGGGGTGTATGCCGACATCCCCGGCTATGCCAATGTCGGCCTGACTTTCGAGACGCGCATCGACTCCCGCTGGACGTTCTGGGCCGAGGCCGGCAACCTGCTGGGAATGTCCATCGAACGCATGCCCGGCTACATCGAAAAGAGTCCGTACGTGACCCTCGGTTTCAGCCTGAAACGCTAGGGAAACCGCAATATTATTCGTACCTTTGTAAGATTTTATGAGTAGGTAAAAACGATGATAGAGAAAGACGAGATGAAAAGGGCGGAAGAGCAGTATTCCGCAAACAGTATTCAGGTTCTCGAGGGGCTCGAGGCGGTCCGCAAGCGCCCTTCCATGTATATCGGCGACATCGCCGAGCGCGGTCTTCACCACCTGGTCTACGAGGTGGTGGACAACTGTATCGACGAGGCCATGGCCGGGTTCTGCGACACGATCGACGTGCGCATCCTGGAGGGCAACACGATCCGGGTCCGCGACAACGGCCGCGGCATCCCGACCGGCATGCACGAGAAGGAGCACCGCTCCGCCCTGGAGGTGGTGCTGACCGTGCTGCACGCGGGCGGCAAGTTCGACAAGAACAGCTACAAGGTGTCCGGCGGTCTGCACGGCGTGGGCGTGTCCTGCGTCAACGCCCTGTCGGATTCGCTCGTCGCCGAGGTGCACCGCGAGGGCAAGATCTTCGAGCAGCATTACTCGAAGGGCAAGCCCCTGGGGCCCGTGGAGGTCGTGGGCGAGTCTTCCGACACCGGCACCACCATCACCTTCCATCCCGATCCGACCATCTTCACCCAGACCACGGTCTACCGCTATGACACCCTGGCCGCCCGCCTCCGCGAGCTGGCTTTCCTCAACAAGGGGATCCACATCCGCCTGACCGACGAGCGCGAGCAGGTGGATGAGTTCGTGGTGGACGCTGCCGGCGAGTCCAAGGCCACCGGCCGCAAGGTCTTCCGCAGCGAGACCTTCTATTCGGAGAAGGGCCTCAGCGAGTTTATCGAGTACCTGGACGCCGGCGCGCAGACCATCATCCCCGAGCCGGTGTGCGTCAACTCCGACAAGATCATCCCGATCGACATCGCGCTGCAGTACAACAACGGCTATTCCGAGAAGATCTATTCCTACGTCAACAATATCCACACGATCGAGGGCGGCACGCACCTACAGGGCTTCAAGATGGGCCTCAGCCGCTCGCTCAAGCAGTACGCCGAGAAGAACAAGCTCCTGGAGAAATTCAAGGGCGAGCTCGCCCCGGAGGACTTCCGCGAGGGCCTCACGGCCGTGATCTCCGTCAAGATCGCGGAGCCGCAGTTCGAGGGCCAGACCAAGACCAAGCTCGGCAACCCCGAGGCGACTTCGGCCGTCTCCCAGGCCACGGCCGCGGCGATGGACATCTACCTGGAGGAGAACCCCCGTTTCGCCAAGACCATCATCGAGAAGATCGTGCTGGCCGCGACGGCCCGGGCCGCAGCGCGCAAGGCGCGCGAAATGGTCCAGCGCAAGTCTCCGCTGGGCGGCGCCGGCATGCCCGGCAAACTGGCGGACTGCTCCGAGCGCGACCCGGAGAAGTGCGAGCTCTTCCTGGTGGAGGGCGACTCCGCAGGCGGCACCGCCAAGCAGGGCCGCGACCGCAAGACGCAGGCCATCCTCCCGCTCCGCGGCAAGATCCTCAACGTGGAGAAGGCCTCCGGCGACCGCGCCTTCGATTCCGAGGAGATCCGCAACATCTACACCGCCCTGGGCGTGACCGTGGCGATGGAGGACGAGACCGGTGAGAAACACATGGACCTGAGCAAGCTCCGCTACCACAAGGTGGTCATCATGACCGATGCCGACGTGGACGGCTCGCACATCGCCTGCCTGATCCTGACCTTCTTCTTCCGCTACATGTTCGACCTGATCAAGAACGGCTACGTCTATCTGGCCACGCCGCCGCTGTACCTCGTCAAGAAGGGCAAGGAGGAGGTCTACTGCTGGACCGAGGAGCAGCGTGAAGAAGCCGCCCTGCGCCTGGGCAAGGGCTCTGACAAGGGCTACACGGTGCAGCGCTACAAGGGTCTCGGCGAGATGTCCGACGTCCAGCTGTGGGAGACCACCATGGACCCGTCCCGCCGGCGCCTGCGCAAGATCACCATCGACAATGCGGCCGCTGCGGAGCGGACCTTCTCGATGCTGATGGGCGACGACGTCCCGCCCCGCCGCCAGTTCATCGAGGAGAACGCCCACTACGCCAACATCGACGCTTAAACCATAAACCCGTCATTCCGGGCTTGACCCGGAATCTCAAAAACAGACAACTATGCTGGATATTTTCGACAGAATCGAACGCGACAGTGGCGGTCCGATCGGACAGTATTTCTCCCAGGCTTTCGGCTACTACATGTATCCCCGCCTCGAGGGTGAGCTGGGCCCCCACATGGTCTTCAACGGCAAGGAAGTGCTCAACTGGAGCCTCAACAACTATCTCGGCCTCGCCAACCACCCGGCCGTCCGCAAGGCCGACGCCGACGCAGCCGCCCAGTGGGGCCTCGCGTATCCGATGGGCGCCCGCATGATGAGCGGCCACACCCGTTACCACGAGCAGCTCGAGCAGATCTTCGCCAAATTCGAGAAGAAGGAAGATGCCTTCCTGTACAACTTCGGCTACCAGGGCATCGTGTCCACGATCGACGCGCTGACCGCGCGCCACGACGTGATTGTCTATGACGCGGAGTGCCATGCGTGCCTGCTGGACGGCATCCGCCTGCACATCGGCGAGAAATACAAATACCGCCACAACAACATCGCCGACTGCGAGAAGGTGATGGCCCGCGCCTGCGCGGTGGCGGAGGAGAACGGCGGCGGCGTGCTGCTGATCACCGAGGGCGTGTTCGGCATGACCGGCGCCCTGGGCATCCTGGACCAGATCGTCGCCCTGAAGAAGAAATATAAGTTCCGCATCCTGATTGACGATGCCCACGGCTTCGGCTTGCTGGGCGAGCACGGCCGCGGCACCTCCGAGCATTTCGGGGTGATGGACGACATCGACCTGTATATCGGCGCCTTCGCCAAGTCGATGGCGAGCATCGGCGGCTTCGTGGCCGGTCCGCACAAGATCATCGACTATCTGCGCGCCAACATGCGTTCGCAGATGTACGCCAAGTCCCTGCCGATGCCGCTGGTGATCGGCAACATCAAGCGTATGGAGATCATCGATTCCCCGGAGGGCGATGCGCTCCGCGCCAAATGCTGGCAGATCACCCACGCCATCCAGGACGGCTTCAAGAAAGAGGGTTTCGACATCGGCGAGGCGCAGGCCTGCGTGACGCCCGTGCATATCAAGGGCGGTGTGGCCCAGGCCTCCAAGATGGCCAAGGACCTGCGCGAGAACTACAGGATCTTCTGCTCGATGGTCATCTACCCGGTGATTCCGAAGGGCATGGTGATCTTCCGCATCGTCTGCACGGCCGCCCACACGATGGAGGACGTGGAGTATACCCTCAAGGCATTCAAGGAGATCAAGGCCAAGCTCGACGCCGGCGAGTACGACGGCGACGACATCGCCGAGATGACCATCAAATAACGTCATTCCGGACCGCTTATGCAGAGTCTGCAGGACAAAGTGATCATCGTGACAGGAGCCAGTTCCGGTATCGGACTGGCTTCCGCCCGTCAGTTCGGCAGCGAGGGCGCGAAGGTCGTGCTGGCCGCGCGCTCCTATGACAGGCTGCTCGAGCTGGCCCCTTCCGTGGCGCCGCCCGAGCGGGTGCTCTGCGTGAAGTGCGACGTCACGCAGGAGGCCGACTGCCGGGCCCTCGTGGAGGCGACGGTGGCGCGTTTCGGACGCATCGACGTCCTGGTCAACAACGCCGGCATCTCCATGCGGGCGATGTTCAAGGACCTGGACCTCAAGGTGATACACGCCCTGATGGACGTTAACTTCTGGGGCACGGTCAACTGCACCAAGTTCGCCCTTCCGTATCTGCTGGAGACGAAGGGCTCCGTGGTCGGGGTGATCTCCGTGGCGGGCTTCTCGGCCCTGCCGGCCCGCACGGGCTACAGCGCCTCGAAGTACGCCATCCGCGGCTTCCTGGACACGATCCGCATGGAGCACCTCAAGGACGGGCTCAACGTCCTGGTCTTCGCTCCCGGTTATACCTCTTCCAATGTCCGCAAGGCCGCCCTCACGGCCGACGGCTCCGCCCAGGGCGAGACGCCGCTCGAGGAGGGCAAGCTGATGAGCGCGGAGGCGTGCGCGAAGCACCTGTCCCGCGCCATCCGCCGCCGCCGCTCGCAGGTTGTCCTGAGCCCGCTGGGCCGCGTGACCGTGTTTGCGCACGGGCTCGTGCCGCGCCTGCTGGACAAGTGGACGTACAAGTTTGTTGCCCGCGAGCCGGGCAGCCCTTTCAAATAGCCGCCCATGAAGAAGGATTTCTTCCGTATTACCGTGCCGCTTGGCATCGCGTTCCTGCTGCTGGTGCTGCTCATCCCGAGGAACGCCAAGTTCGCCTACGACTACCGCAAGGGCCGGACCTGGAAGTACGAGACGCTGTACGCCCAGTTCGATTTCCCGATCTACAAGACCGAGGAGCAGATCCTCGCGGAGCGGGGCGCCGCCACGGAGGCGATTCCGTATTACAAGTATTCCGACGAGACGGTGAGCCGCAACCTGCGCAGCGCGGAGCGGCTGGACCTGGGCAACCTCCGCAGCGCGGTCGTCTCCGCGATGCGCGCCATCTACCAGAAGGGCGTGCTGGAGGACGAAGGAAGCCGCCGGCACGGTACTGCGCTGCCGGACGTGATTTACATCCAGCGCGACAAGCGGGCCGTCAAGTCCCCCTCGGCGGAAGTGTACCGCCTGACGGAGGCCCGCGCCCGGCTGCTCGCCGACCTGACGGAGGTCTCCGATGCCAACGTGGATTCAATCCTGCGTGCGACGGGGGCCTACGACCTGCTGGTCCCGAACCTCATCTATGACGAGCAGACCACGGCCCTGGTCCATGCCGAGTCTGCGACCAGCGTGTCGCCGACCTCGGGCTATGTGACCTCCGGGCAGCTGATCGTCAGCGAGGGGGAGATCGTGACGTCAGAAATCGCGCAGATGCTCGATTCCTACAAGCGTGAATTCGAGGCCAACATGGGCTATGAGGGAGCGCCGGCGCTGATGCTGCTCGGCAATATCCTGATTGCGCTGGCCATCGTGGCCGTGCTGTTCCTGTCGGTCTATTTCACCAACAGGAAGCTGTTTTCGGACACGCGTTTCCCGTACCTGGTGGTCGTGTTCATGCTGTTCGCGGCCATCACGCTGATCCTGGTGCGCGTAGACGAGAAGTGGCTGTATTTCGTGCCCTTCACCCTGGCGGCCCTGCTGCTGCAGGCGTTCATGCGCTACCGGGTCGTGGTGCCCGTCTATGTGGTGACCCTGCTTCCGCTGCTGATTTTCACGCACGACGGGGTCGTGCTGTTCGTGATGTTCCTCGTGGCCGGCATGGTCGCGATGCGCGCGTTCCGCTATTTCAACCGCGGCTGGCGGCAGTTCGTGACGGCCCTGATTACCTTTGCCGTGCTGGCGCTGGTGTACCTGGGCTTCCGCGCGGCGGACCTGGTGGCCGGCAACGTGTGGCGGGCCCTGCTCAGCCTCTTCATCGGGTCGATGCTGACGGTGGCGGGCTATCCGATGATCTATCTGTTCGAGCGCATCTTCAACCTGGTGTCCAATTCCCGCCTGGTGGAGATGTGCGACGTGTCCAACCCGCTGATCCGCGAGCTGGAGCAGAAAGCCCCCGGGACCTTCCAGCATTCCCTGCAGGTGATGAACATGGCCGATACCGTGGCGCGCGCAGTGGATGCCAACCCCGACCTGGTGCGCGCCGGCGCCCTCTACCACGACATCGGCAAGATGAACAACCCGCTCTGCTTCGTCGAGAACGAATCCCTGATGATCCGGGACGGTGCACCTACCTACCACAGCGGCCTGACCCCCGAGCAGAGCGCCCACGATATTATCCGCCATGTGGCTGACGGTGTGGAGATTGCGCAGAAGAACCGCCTGCCCGACGTCATCATTGACTTTATCCGGAGCCACCACGGCACCACCACCACCGGCTTCTTCTACAACCGTTACCTGCAGGCCGGCGGCGACCCGGCGATGGCCGGCAATTTCCGTTATCCGGGCATGAAGCCCCTGACCAAGGAGCAGATCATCCTGATGCTCTGCGACAGCGTCGAGGCGGCTTCCCGGACCCTGACGGCATTCACGCCGGAGGCGTATTCCGAGTTCGTGGAGCGCATCGTGGCCGGCAAGATGGAAGAGGGGCAGTTTGACCGCGCCGACATCTCTATCAGCCAGCTGGGCACGGTCAAGGAGACGCTCAAGCAGTACCTCGCCCAGATCCACCACGAGCGGGTGGTCTATCCCCAGAGCAAACAAAGAAAACCATAAAAGACAATGAAAGTAAAAGAGAAGAAAATTGATGAACTCAACCGCGAGCTGACCATCGAGGTGGCCGCGGCCGACTATGAGGAGATTGAGAAGAAGAAACTGGCGGACCGCCGCCGGACGGCCGATTTCAAGGGCTTCCGCAAGGGCATGGTCCCCGCGTCGCTGATCAAGCGCGTCTACGGCGAGCAGGCGCTGGTCGAGTCCGTGAACCAGGTGATCGGACAGGCGCTGGACAAGCATATCCAGGACAAGAAGCTCCGCATCCTGGGCGAGCCCCTCGCTTCGGAGAAGCAGCCCGAGATCGAGTGGGTGGACGGCAATGACTTCACCTTCGTCTTCGACCTGGGCCTCAGCCCCGAGGTCGCCGTGGAGGTGGAGAAGACCGACACCGTCCCGTCCTATACCGTCACCGTGACGGCCAAGGACAAGGCCCCGATGATCGAGAACCTCAAGAAGTACTATGAGGAGCACAAGGAGGAGGGCAAGGAGCCCAAGACCGACGAACAGATCGACAAAGAGGTCTCCGAGCGCCTGAAGGAGCAGTACCGGAGTGAGGCCGACTGGCGCATGACCAAGGACATCCGCGATTTCTATATCCAGAAGGCCGGTATCCAGCTTCCCGAGGCATTCCTGAAGCGCTGGCTGATTGAGGCCAACAACGGCAAGGTCACCGCCGAGGATGTGGAGAAGGATTTCCCGGGCTTCGCCGAGGACTTCAAGTGGCAGCTGGTGCGCGGCCACCTGATGGAGAAGTGGGGTTTCAAGGTGGAGGAGAAGGACCTGCGCGAGCAGGCCGAGGCTTTCGCCCGATACCAGTATGCCATGTACGGCATCGGCAACGTCCCCGACGAGATGGTGAAGGAGATGGCTGTCAACATGCTTCAGGACCAGAAGCAGGTGGACCGCCTCTTCGAGCAGGTCGAGGACCGCATGGTGCTCGACAAGATCAAGGAGACCATCACGCTCAAGCCGACCAAGATCGGCGCCGCGAAGTTCCGCGAGCTGTAATTCCGCTTCCCCGTGAAGAGCACCTTCCTGAAAGAGCTGGGAAAACGTCTTCGTGAGAAACTCACGGAGGCGCTGGTGTCGGTGGTGCCCATTATCGGCCTGGTGTTCCTGTTGTCGCTCACCCCGTGGGTGGAGCTTACCTACAAGGAGCTGGCCGTCTTCGCAGGCGCCGCCATCATGCTGATTGTCGGGATCGGTCTCTTCAATGTCGGGGCGGACATGGCCATGACGCCGATGGGACAGTACATCGGCGAGGGCTTGACGCGCTCCCGCAAACTGGGCATCCTGCTGGGTGTGGGGTTTGCGATGGGGGTGCTAATCACCATCGCGGAGCCGGACCTGACGGTGCTTGCCGAGCAGGTCAGCGCGGTGATGAACGGGAACCTGCTGATCGGAATCGTCGGCCTGGGGGTGGGTATTTTCCTCCTGCTGGGCATCATCAAAATCCTGTTCCACGCGGACCTGACGGGCATCCTGCTGTTTTCCTACATGCTGCTCTTCTGCCTGACGGCCCTGCTGATCGACAGCGGGAAGGGTTCTTTCCTGCCGCTCTCCTTCGACTCCGGCGGCGTGACGACCGGCCCGATCACGGTGCCGTTCATCATGGCCCTGGGCGTGGGCATCGCCATGACCGTCGGCGGGCGCAACGCCAGCGAGAACAGCTTCGGGCTCATCGCCCTGTGCTCCGTGGGTCCCGTGCTTGCGGTGCTGGTGCTCTCCATGACGTCCCGGGGCGAGCTGAACTATTCGATTCCGGATTATTCCATGTCATCCATCCTGGATGACGGTTTCCGGGACCTGCTGGGCGACAATATGCTCGAAGTGGGCAAGTCGCTGGCGCTCGTGGTGGCGTTCTTCTTCGTCCTGCAGTTGACCGTGCTGCGGCTGCCCAAGACAAGGATTATCCAGATCCTGTTCGGCATCCTGTACACTTTCGTCGGGCTGGTCATCTTCCTGACGGCCGTGGCGATGGCGTTCATGCCCATCGGCTTCAAGATCGGCAGCCAGATGGCACACTTCCATCCCGCCCTGCTGATCGGGCTGTCGTTCATCATCGGCAACGTGGTGGTGCTGGCCGAGCCCGCCGTGCACGTGCTCAACGCGCAGGTGGCGGAGATCACGGGCGGGGAAGTGTCCAAAAGGCAGATGATGATGGCCCTGTCCATCGGCGTGGGCGTGTCCATCGGCCTGTCGGTGCTGCGGACGTATTTCGGCTTCTCGGTGCTGTACTACCTGGTGCCCGGCTACCTGATCTCGCTGGGGCTGTCCTTTGCGGTGCCCCGGCTCTATACGGCCATCGCCTTCGACTCCGGCGGCGTGGCCAGCGGTCCGCTGACGTCCAGTTTCATCCTCCCCATGGTCATTGGCGCGTGCGCCACGCTCCGCGGGGTGCCGGAGGTGCTGGATTTCGCCTTCGGCGTGGTGGCGATGGTGGCGATGACGCCGCTGATCACCATCCAGGCCCTGGGCTTCAAGTCCGTACTGGCCGTGCGCCATCGCGACCAGGTGGCGATGCGCCGCATCCTGGCGGCTTCGGACGACCAGATCATCTATTTCGACTGATATGGAACAGACTAGAAATACCGCCCCGATGAAGCTGGAACTGCTCCTGGCCGTTGTCCACAACGACAAGGTCTCGTACTACTCCAGCCTGATCCAGTCGCACCAGGCGAATCTGCGGCTGACCATTCCGGCCCAGGGGACGACGCACATGCTCCTGAGCGTGCTGGGCCTCACGGAGCGCCCCAAGACGCTCATCCTGAGCGTCGTCCGCTCCGACCAGGCGGGCAGCCTGATCAGCCTGCTGGAGGAGACTTTCCAGAAGGGCAAGGACTATAAGGGAATCGCCTTCACGGTGCCGATGTCGAGCATCATCGGCACGCTGGCGTACGGATTCCTGAGCAACGACAAACGAACCGTCAAGGAGGAAGCGTAATACTATGGACGAAAAGAAATACGAAATGGTGGTCTGCATCGTGAATGCAGGTTTCTCGCAGAACGTCGTGGAGGCGGCCCGGAGCGCGGGCGCCCGCGGCGGCACGGTGCTCCGCGCCCGCGGCACCGCCAATCCCGAGGCTGAGGAGTTCTTCAACATCCATATCCAGCCCGAAAAGGAGCTGGTGATCATGGTCGTCCCCAAGGCCATCAAGGACGAGGTGATCCGGGCCGTGTACCAGGATGCCGGCCTGGGGGGAGAAGCCCAGGGCATCGTGTTCTCCCTGCCGGTGAGCCATGCAACCAAAATCAAGGAGTCATAGCCATGCCGACGATAGGAGAGATGATTATGCGGATTGCGATCGGGGCCCTGCTGGGCGCCCTGATCGGGCTTGAGAGGCATCTCCGCGCCAAGGAGGCGGGTGTCCGCACGCACTTCCTGGTGGGCTTGGGCAGCGCCCTGTTCATGGTGATTTCCCAGTATGGTTTTGCCGATGCCGGCCATTTCGATGCGGCGCGCGTGGCCGCCCAGGTCGTCTCCGGCATGGGTTTCCTCGGCGCCGGCCTCATCATTTTCCATAAGAATTCCGTCCGCGGCCTGACCACCGCGGCCGGTATCTGGGTGGTCTCCGCCATCGGTCTCGCGTGCGGCGCCGGGATGTTCTGGATTGCCGCTGCCGTGGCCGTCATGGCCGTGGTCTGCCTGGAGGCCATGCATTTCGTGCTGCGGCGCTATGACCGCCGCCAGATGTGCATCCATTTCAGCGCTAATTCAGAGGCGGCGGTGCAGTCCGTCCTGCAGCGCTTCGGCCGCGACATGGACTCCTACTCCATCGAGCGCGGGGACGGCACTTTCCGCGGCACGATCACCCTCCGGGTCAACACCCGCGACTACGCCGGCCTGTTCCTCACCGCCACCCGCGACCTCGACGGCATCACCCTCGACAAGATCGAACCTGTCGAGGAATAACGCTTGTCATTCCGGGCACCCTCTCGTCATTCCGGGCTTGACCCGGAATCTTTATTTCCAGTAATCGTAGAACTTGGCGATGGACTCCATGCCGGCGAAGAACTGGCGGAGGAGGTAGCTCTCGTTGGGGGAGTGGATGGTGTCGCGCTCGAGGCCGAAGCCCATCAGGAGCGGATCGATCCCCAGGATCTTCTGCATCTCGCCCAGGATGCCGATGGAGCCGCCGCCGCGCGCGGGGACAGGCTCCATTCCATAGACCTCGCCGATGGCGCGCGCGGCGGCCTGGTAGGCGGGTGAGCTGATCGGGATCAGGAAGCCGTCGCAGCCCTCGCAGGGCGTCACTTCCACCTTGACATATTTCGGGGCGATCTTCTTGAAATGCTTCTCGAAGAGCTTCGTGATCTCGGCGCTGTGCTGGTTCGGCACCAGGCGCATGGAGATCTTGGCGTGCGCCTCGGACGGGAGGACCGTCTTGGCGCCCGCGCCGGTGTAGCCTCCCCAGATGCCGCAGACGTCCAGGCAGGGACGGATGGCTGTGCGCTCCATCGTGGTGTAGCCTTTCTCGCCGCGCACCTCGCGGATATCGAGGAACTCCTTGTACTCCTTCATGTCAAAGGGCGCCTTGGCGAGCAGCCTGCGGTCGGCGCGGGACAGCTCCACGACCTTGTCGTAGAAGCCCGGCACGGTCACGCGCCCGTCGGCGTCGATCAGGGTTGCGATCATCTCACAGAGCACCTGGATGGGGTTGGCCACGGCGCCGCCGAAATGGCCGGAGTGCAGGTCCTTGTTGGGCCCGGTCACCTTGACTTCCAGATAACTCAGGCCGCGCATGCCGCAGTTGATCGAGGGGACCTTGTCGCTGATCATGGTGGTGTCGCTGACGAGGCAGATATCGGCCTTCAGCAGCTTCCTGTGGGCCTTGATCCAGGCCGGCAGCGACGGGCTGCTGATCTCCTCTTCCCCTTCGAACAGGAACTTGACGTTGTGGGCGAGCTTGCCGCTGCGCACCAGATATTCAAAGGCCTTTACGTGCATGAACAGCTGGCCCTTGTCGTCGTTGGCCCCGCGGCCCCAGATGGCGCCGTCATGGACCTGCGGATCAAAGGGGTCGTGGTTCCACTTGTCCAGCGGCTCCACCGGCTGGACGTCGTAGTGGCCGTAGACCAGCACGGTACGGGCTTTCGGGTCAATGATCTTTTGGCCGAAGACGACCGGATGGCCGGCGGTCTCGCAGACGCCGGCCTCGTCGGCGCCCGCTTCGAGCAGCAGGTCGGCGAGGGTCTCGGCGCAAAAATACATGTCGGCCTTGTGTTCGGGCTTGGCGCTGACGGAGGGGATGCGCAGGAGCGTAAACAGCTCTTCGAGGAAGCGCTCCCGGTTCTGCTCGATGTATTCTTTCATGGGGCTAGTTCCTTCTGAGGTTCTTGGAGGTGAGGTTGAGGTGGTATTTGAAGGTGCGGTTGCCGTGGTAGTAGGCCATTGACAGGGTGTTGGCGTCGTCGAAGGAGATACTGTTGAGCAGGCGGTCGCGGTAGTGGTCCCTGCACTCGGGCTCGGCCCAGGCGAGGACGTAGTTCTGGTCATCCTTCTGATACACGACGATGACCGTATAGTCGCGGTGGTCGAACATCGCGGCGGTATACTTCGACGAATTCTTCTTGCCCTTGGCCTTGGTATACTCCTCTATGAGCGAACATCCTTCGGGCAGGATATTGAATTTCAAGTGTGTGGCGTTGGTCAGCGCTTCCGGGTTGACATCCAGCCACCACTGGATGGCGGCGTCGGTGAGGTAGAAGTTCTCCGGAATCTCCTCCAGCAGGGGGTTGTCGCGGACCTCCTGGAGCAGCAGGCGCATCCAGGGACGCTCCAGGCCGGTCAGCACCGTCTCGTTGAGGCGGCCGCTGAGGCGGTAGGGGACGGATTCGTTCGACAGGCGCTTGTTCAGGCCGTAGAAGGACACACAGCCGAAGTCGTCGGTCTGCGGGGCATACGCGGCGGCGACATAGGTCTGCTCCGAGCTCTCCAGATTGTCCAGCAGATAATGGAAACGCAGGTAGCGTGTGCCGCGGATCGTCATCACGCTGGTGCTGTCCACGAAATGCCGGTAGGCGGCGTCCCCGTCGGGGGCGGCGGGGGCGTCATAGACGCTCTCCTGCACCCACCCGTCCTTCTCCAGCTGGAAAGTGACGATGCGGACCACGTCCAGGGCAATCAGCATTTCCGGCCCGCCGAGGCAGACGGCATAGATGCGGTCGACGGCCTCGCGCCGGTCGGCGATGGCGAGGAATTCCGTGTCTTCGGGCAGGAGCGGGCCGGCAATGGCGGCGGCCTGCGCCATGTCATACGGGGAAATGTTGAGCAGGGTGTCCTTGCGCGCCAGGATGTCCTCCGCGTACACGGAGGTGGGGTATTTCTTGAGGAACTTGTCGAAGGCTGCGACGGACGGCTTCGCCAGGGTCTTGGCGTAGAGCTTGGTTTCCGCCTTCTTCTGGGCGCAGAGGGGTGCTGCCGCCAGCAGCAGGGCCAGGGCGGCGGTGAGGATTCTTCTCATCACAGGAACGTCTCGAAATAGTCGGTGATCTTCTCATACAGGTGCACGCGGGCCTTGCCGACCATGTTGTGCTCGTCCATCGGGTAGGGGAACCAGTCCACGGGGACGCCCTCCTGGATGCACTCCTGCACGAAGCTGAGCGAATGCTGGGGCACGACGGTGCCGTCCAGCACGCCCTGGCAGATCAGCACGCGGCCGGTCAGGTCCTTGGCGCGCGGGATCAGCGAGCTGCCCTCGAAGCCTTCGGGGTTGGTCTCGGGCGTGTCCATGTAGCGCTCGCCGTACATGACCTCATACCATTTCCAGTCGATGACCGGTCCGCCCGCCACGGCGACCTTGAAGAAGCCGGGGTTGCGGGTGGTCAGCGACAGGGTCATGAAGCCGCCGTAGCTCCAGCCGTGCACGCCGATTCGGCTCCGGTCGATCCAGGGCGCACGGTCCAGCAGTGCCTGGATGCCGGCCATCTGGTCGGCCACCTCGGCATCGCCGCAGTGGCGGTTGATGGCCTTCTCGAAGGCGGCGCCGCGATTCTGCGTGCCGCGGTTGTCCTGCACGTAGACCACGTAGCCCCGCTGGGCCATCAGCATTTCCCACATGCGGATGCTGCCCAGCCAGCTGTCGTTGACCATCTGGGAATGGGGACCGCCGTAGACGTAGACAATCAGGGGATATTTCTTGGATGGATCGAAATTGCGCGGATAGAACAGGCGGTAGTAGTTGTCGAACTGCCCGTCCGCGGAGGGGGTGGTGCCCAGCTCCACGCGGCACTGGGCATACTCGTCCAGCGGGTCGAGGGCGGTGAGGACCTTCTCCAGCAGCTCGCCGCTGGCGGAGCGCACCTGCGTGACGCCAGGGACGTTGAAGGAGCTGTAGCGGTCGATGAATTTGCTGCAGTCCGGCGCCATGCTGACCTGGTGCCAGCCCTCCTCGGAGGTGAGTCGCTGGGGCTTGCCGACGGTCTTGCCGTTCCTGACCTGCACCCGGAACAGGTGGTTCTCGATGGGGGAGACCTCCGCCGAGGTGTAATAAACGTATTTGCCGTCGTTGGCGACATAGGCCACGTCGGCAGCTACGGGGGTGATGCGCGTCACGCGGCAGAGTGTGTCGCAGAGGTAGAGGTTGCGGTAGCCGTCGCGGTTGTCGGTCCGGTAGATGAAGCGGTAGCTGTTGTCCTTGAGAAAGTAGAGCGGGTCGAGCGGCTCCACCCAGGCGTCGTTGCTCTCGGACAGGATGGTGCGCACGAAGCGGCCGTCGTCGGCGCGGTACATGTTGAGGTTCATCCAGTGCTGGCTGCGGTTCACCACCTGCACGAAGATGTATTTGCTGTCCGGCGACCAGGTCACGTTGGTCAGGTACCGTTCGTCGTCGAAGTCGTCGACCTGCAGGGTCGAAAGGATCCGGCCCTGGAGGTCGCACACGCACACGGAGATGTGCTCCGAGGCCATCCCGGCCATGGGGTAGCGAATCAGCTTGCTGCCGCCGGTGCGGGAGGTGATGTCGTAGAGCGGATAGAGCGTGACAGCGGACTCGTCCTTGCGGTACACGGCGATGCGCTCTCCGTCCGGGGCGGGGAAGACGCCCCCGTTGATGCCGAATTCATTGCGGCTGACGGACTGGCCGTACACGATGCCGGGACCTTCCGGCACGGGGAGCTTCCACTGCGGGCGTTCGCGCTGCGGACGCTCCTTGGTCAGCTGACTGTCGTCCGTCCAGTACAGGGGGACGGACTCGGGATAGACGGAACGCTGGCCCTGGCCGACGGATTCGGCCACGGTCAGCAGGCGCGCATTGGGATTGCCCTCGGGATGGGTCGCGAGGACGCCTGCGACGAGCAGGATCAGGGCCTTGAGCATCATATCGATTCCCCTCCGGTGAAAATAGGGATTTCGGAACTGGTCTCGCCGGGGCTGATGGACACGATGCGGTCCACGATGTAGCGCTGCATGCCGCGCCAGGGGAGCCAGCCGTTGTATTCCTTGTAGTGCAGCTTCACGTTCATCCCGCCGCAGAGCATCAGCGAATCGGCTACATTCTTGTCCACGACGGAGAATTCGAACTCGTTGGACTGCAGGGCGCCGGTCTGCTCGTCGCTCTTGAAGCCGGCCTGGATGAGGCGGCCTTCGTAGGTCTTCCAGACCCAGCCCTTATAGACGATCCGGTTCAGCTCGCCGGCCTTGACGCCTTCGCCGAACACGAAGTAGAACTTGAAATACACGAACACCGCGCCGCCGACCAGCAGGATGGCGACCAGCCAGGTGATGATTTTCGCTTTGGTTGACATAAGGAATTGCCTGATTGTAGTTTTACTAAACTACAAATATAGCAATTTCCCGGGAGATTCGACGGCTCGGCCCGCAGCGAGAATAAGCGATATTTGTTTATATTTGTAGACAAAGACAAAGACGATATGAAAAAAGCAAAAACCTACACGATTATCGGCCTGTGCGTGGCCCTGTTCTTCATCTTCATCGCCAGCTGCACGAAGATGGTGGACAACTCCGAGATCGGCATCAAGTTCAAAAAGTTCTCGCTGACCGACCAGGGAGAGCTCGTGGCGACGCAGGTCTCGGGTCTGACGTTCTACAACCCGATTACCACGCGGGTCTTCACCTATCCCGTTTACATCCAGCGTGTCAACTACGACCCCTTCACGGTCACGACCAAGGACGCGGCCATCTTCACGATGGACCCGATGATGGCCTACCAGCTGGACCGGACCAAGGCCGCCTATGTGTTCAACAAATACCGCAAGTCCCTGCGGGAGATCGAGATGGGCTACATCCGGACCTGTATCTACGACGCCTACCGCATCTCGGCCAACAACTACACCTCGGATGAGCTGATGGCCAACCGCGCCAAGTTCGAGCAGGAGGTCCGCCAAATGCTGGAGCGCTCGCTCAACGACGAGGGCTTCAAGGTGCAGGAGTTCACCTCCCAGATCACCCCGCCGGAGTCCCTCAGTGCCGCCATCGAGGCGAAGAACCAGGCCATCCAGGAGGCCCTGAAGGCCGAGAACCTGGTCAAGCAGGCCGAGGCGAACGCCCAGATTGCCATCGCCAAGGCGAAGGGCGAGGCCGAGGCGACCCGTGTCAAGGCCGACGCCGAAGCCTACTACAACCGCACCATCTCCGCTTCCCTGAGCAACCTCATCATCCAGGAAGACTGGATCGAGAAGTGGAACGGCGAACTCCCGACCGTCACCTCCGGCAACGGCGGGATGATGATCAACCTCCCGGCGCTGACCAAATAACGCCCGGAAATGCCCCGTCCCCTCCTTTCCGCGCTGCTCGGTGCAGCGCTGGCATTCTCTGCGGCGCCGCTCCCGGCTGCTGATTTCCGGACTTCCCTGGACGCCGGGTGGTCCTTCGCGCTGGGAAGCGCCGCCTCGATGGAGGCGGATTTCACGCACGGCACGGAGTACTTCACCTATTTCACGAAGGTGAAGTCCAACAACGACAACCACGGCCCCGCATCGCCGGACTTCGTCGAAGACGGCGCCTGGCGGGCGGTCACGCTGCCTCACGACTGGGTCGTGGACCTGCCCTACGACGGCGCCGCGAGCCATTCCCACGGCTACAAGTGCATCGGCTGGAAATATCCGGAGAACTCCGTCGGCTGGTACCGCCGGCACCTGGAAATCCCCGCAGAGGACCGCGGGAAACAGGTCTGGATCGAGTTTGAGGGCATTTTCCGCGACAGCCAGGTCTTCTGCAACGGCGCCTATCTCGGCGGCGAGAAGAGCGGCTACGCCTCGCGCGTGTACGACCTCAGCCCGTATCTGAACTACGGCGGGGACAATGTGATCACGGTGCGCTGCGACGCTTCCGTGGAGGAAGGATGGTTCTACGAAGGGGCGGGCATCTACCGCCACGTCTGGCTGCACAAGGCCGGGCCCGTGGCGGCGGAGCCGTATTCCATCGTGGTGAGCGCGGACGACATCTGCTGCGAGTATGCATTTGCGGATGCGACTGTCGACCCGGCCCGCGTGCGGGCGGTGAAGCGTTTCTTCGACGCCGACGGGCGCGAGGTGGCCCGGCCCGAGCACCGCTGGAGCCTGGACGATCCGTACCTGTACACCTGGACCCTGGAATTGTACTATGACGGTGCCCTGTCGGCCTCGTACAGCGGCCGCTGGGGCCTGCGCGACATCGATTTCGATGCGCAGCAGGGCTTCTTGCTGAACGGGCGGCGGGTGCAGCTGCGCGGCTGCGACCTGCACCTGGACCATGCCGGCGTGGGCGTCGCCGTGCCGGACGCGCTGTGGCGCTACCGCCTGGAGCAGCTGCGCAAATACGGCTTCAACGCCATCCGCTGCTCGCACAATCCCGCCACGCCCGCGATGCTTGACCTTTGCGACGAACTGGGCTTCGCCGTCATCGACGAGCAGCGCCAGTTCGGCGTGAACGCCGAGCAGCTGGGGCAGTTCGAAAACATGATCCGGCGCGACCGCAACCACCCGTCGGTGATCCTGTGGAGCGTGGGCAACGAGGAGTGGCCCGTGGAGTGGAACGAGACGGGCACGCGCATCGCGCAGCGCCTGACGGATTTCGCCCACCGGCTGGACCCGACGCGCCCCACGACCTATGGCTCAAGCGGGGGTCCGCACCCCAACCGGGGCGTGGACGTGTTCGGATTTAACTATGTGGTGCAGAACGATATAGCCGGCCTGCTGCGGGAGTTCCCGGAGCGGACCGGCGTGGGCACCGAGGAGACTACCGGCAGCGGCACGCGCGGCAAGTACGCGACCGTCCCGGAGCGCGGCTGGATGCTGTCGCTCAACCGCAGCGGCGTAGACAACCGCCCGATGGGCGGCGAAGGCGCCTGCGAGCCCGGCAGCCAGCCGATGAACGCCGACGGGCAGGTGCTGGAAGTTATCTCCCGCGGCTGGAAATACTATGCCGCACACCCGGAGTTGGGCGGCCTTTTCTACTGGACGGGCTTCGATTACCGCGGCGAGCCGAACCCCATGGTGTGGCCCGCCACGGGCTCCCAGTTCGGCATCCTGGACTACTGCGGCTTCCCCAAGGACGAAGCCTTCTACCTGCAGTCCGTCTGGACGGACGAGCCCATGCTGCACGTCAGTCCGCACTGGAACCATCCCGTGCCGGAAGGGACGTCCGTCCCCGTCATCGTCTATACCAATTGCGACAAGGTAACCCTCAGGGTAAACGGGAAGAGCCTGGGCTCGAAGAAGGTCGCGCCGAACGAGAGCGTGCGCTGGGACGTGCCGTACCGGCCCGGCCGCGTCGAGGCCACGGGCTACCGCGGCGGCCGGGTGGCCGTGCGCACCGTCCTGGAGACGACGGGGCCTGCCACGGACGTGCGCCTGACGGCCTCGAAAGGCGTCCTGCAGCGCGACGGCGCGGACGTAGTGGTCGTCGACATCGAGGCGCTGGATGCGCGCGGACGCTTCGTCCCCGATGCGGAAATGCCGCTGGCCGTACGCGTGGACGGCGCCACCCTGCTGGGCTGGGGCAACGGCGATCCCGGCTTTAAGGCCGTGGAGCGGCCGCTCGATGGCAATTCGCTGGAGGTCAGCACCTTCAGCGGCTGCGCCCAGGTCCTGGTCCGCTCCGTCGCCGCCCGGACCGGTCCCGTCACCGTGACTGTCGGTGACCGGACGCTGGAGCTGTCTTACAGATAGAAATACTCAGATCGTTTTTCGGTGTTACAATTTTTTATGGGAATTGTGACACCTATTTATTTGAATCGGGGCAGGGTTGAGTCGTTTCCGAGGGTACATTTGTTTGTAAACCACTGATGAAAAAGCAGTTCATACTTCTCCTTGCAGGGCTTTGTGTCTTTCGCGCAGGCGCCCAGGACCATCTTTTCCACAAGATGACCTTTGAGCAGCTGCCTTCCCTTGAGACGCCAAGGGGAAACCACCGCACCGTACTGTTTGACGGAGAAGCGGCCGTTTTCGGCGGGCATACCACCGGCTTCAAGCCCGTTGAGACTGCAGAGTATTTCGATGGAGGCTCCTGGCACACCATTCCCATGACATGGCCGCATGACGGCGGTGCCATCTCGCTGCTCAAGGACGGACAGCTGTTCCTCGCCGGCGGCAATGCTGAGGCTTTCGGCATCGGCCAGAGCTGGGGCGCTGAGATATACGATCCTGGCACACACGGTTTTTCGCCCCTTGGCATCATGAGCCGCAAGCGCACCCAGGCATCGGCCCTGGCGCTTGCGGACGGCCGGGTGATGATTGCCGGCAACTGGCACGGTCCGGGCGGCGTGGAAATCTACACACCGGGCGAAGGCTTCCGGGCTGTAAAGGATCTTGAGCCCGGATGGACGTTCCCTTATCTGCTCAGCAGTTCCAGGGATGACATCCTTCTGTTCAGCGGGATGACCCCCTACGGGGATTCCCTGAGGACCACTGTGGACAGACTGAATGCCGGACCGCTCGACGTCCCGGTCTTCGAGCTGTGGACCCCCATTTTCAACTACACCATTTCGGAGGAACAACTCAAAATAGCAGACTATACCTATCTGATTCCCGTATTTTATAGAAAAGGCAACCAGGCGGCGATTTTGAAAGTCTCCGGCGAGGAATTCACCCTTTTGGAACTTGAATCGCCGCTTCCGGTGAAAGGCCCTTCCGGTGATGCCGTCTTCTGGTATACCGGACTCCAGACGGACCGCGCCCGTCGCCATGCCTGGATACAGGGTTACGACCTGGCCGGGCGTATCTACTTTGCCTGCATCGGCTATGATGCCACCTTTGACGGCGGCAAAGCGTCTGTGGATCTTTATTTTGCGGAGACACCGGGGGGATTCCCCCATGGCATGGCCATGCTCATTCCCGGAGGCGGGTTCCTGCTTGCCGGCGGCGTGGGGCAGTTTGCCGGAGAGCTTGTCGTGACCGACGACAACTTCAACCCGCGCGCAGATGTCTTCCTGTTCCACACCGAGGAGCCAGAGAGGGCGGCCGGGGTCCCTGTCTGGCCCTTTGTGGCCGGCGGTCTTCTCGTCTGCGCCGTCATTGTCCTAATGGCGGGCAGAAGAAAGAGACCCGCCCGGGAGCCCGCCGTGGAAAAAGCGCAGAAGCTCAATGCAGATCTCCTGGAGGAAATGCAGCAGCTGATCGAGGAGAAGAACCTTTACCTCCGCAAGGACCTCCGTGTCGCGGATATCGCCTCGGAACTGGCCACCAACCAGACCTATGTGAGCGTGCTGGTGAACAACCTGACCGGCGACAATTTCGCCACCATGATCGGCCGCTACCGCATCCGTCACGCACAGAGGCTTATGCGCGAGCATCCCGAGATGGTCCATGCCGATGTGGCCGAAGCCTCGGGATTCGCCTCCCGCGCTGCATTCCTGCGCACTTTCAAGGCCCAGACCGGCCTCACCCCCACCGAGTGGAAACACCGGGAAGGCATAAACGACAATCCAAACAAGTCCTGATATGAAAAGAATCCTTTTAGCCCTGACGGTCCTGCTGGTCTCAGCAGCCGCGCATTTGTCCTCCGCCACAGTTCTCTTTCCGGTTGGAGATGGCGTGTACGTCATCCGTTTTGCCGCGAATCCCGATTATGTGCTGACGTTGAGGGACGGCAATGCTGAAAACGTCAATACCGTCCACCTGTGGAAATGGAAGAACGACAACTCCCAGAAATGGAAAGTGACCAACCAGAGCGGAAAGATCGTCATCCGCAGTATGGTGGACGAAAACTATGTTCTTGACGTAAAGGACTACGACTACACCAACGAGACGGAGATTATCGTCTACACATTCCATGGAAAGGACAACCAGATCTGGATCCCCGAGATGCAGGACAACGGCACGATAGTGCTGCTTACCGCCGGTGACAGCAATTACTGCCTGGACCTGCATAATGGAGAGGCCGTAAACGACGGATTCATCAAACTTTATGAGGCCCACAGGGGAGAACCGCAGCAATGGAAATTCGAGAAGGTGGCCTCCACGTCCGGCAGCACGCAGAAGACCTCCAATACGACTGGCAGTACGCAGAATACGAAAAAGACGACGACTACGACAAGCAGCAATACGATTGATGACGGCGTGTATGTCATCAGGTTTACCAACAACCCCGATTATGTGCTGACGTTGAAGGACGGCAAAGCCGAGAACGTCAACATCGTCCACCTGTGGAAATGGAAGAACGACAACTCCCAGAAATGGAAGGTGACACACACGGACGGAAAGATCGTCGTCCGCAGCATGGTGGACAACGACTATGTGCTGGACGTATTGGATTACGAGTATGCCAACAACACACAGATCATCGTTTATACCTTTCATGGCAGTGACAACCAGCTCTGGATTCCCGAACGCCTGGACAACGGGGCCTATCTCCTGAAGACCGCGGGCGACACGAAATACTGCCTCGACCTATACAAAGGCAACGCCGTAAACGGTGGAAAGATCGAGCTTTACAATGTCCACAAGGAATGGCCGGAGCACTGGACGTTCGAAAAGGTGTCCGCCACGTCCGGCAGCACGCAGAAGACCACCAACACGACAGGCAGTACACAGAACCTGAAACCCGACGCCCCGGAAACGCTTGCTGGCTATCAGGACAATGTGGGGAAGACGTACACCTTTACCGTAAAGGCGGACAAGAACGCAGGAAGAGTCTACGGAGGCAAGAACAACATCTATACAAGCGACTCTTCCCTCTCCGCTGCCTGTGTCCATGCCGGCGTATTGAAGGACGGCAGCGTAGGCAAGGTGACGGTAAAAATCCTGGCCGACCAGGGCAACTTCCCCTCAGTGACAAGGAACGGCATTACCAGTACCTGGCGCGGCGCTTTCCAGATTCTCACGACAAACAGCAAGTAATAACACACGGAAAACACTGATATGAAAAAGATTGTATTATTCCTTTCAGCCATCGCCCTGATTTGTTCCTGCGAAGTGCCCGCCACTTCCGTCAGACTGAACCTTAACAGCATCTCTTTCCATACGATTGGAAAGAGCGAAACCATCGTTGCGACAGTCGAGCCGGCCAAGGCAACCGACCGAGTGTTCTGGGAATCAAGCGACCAGAACGTTGCATCCGTTCTGGATGGCGTCGTGACCGCCTGGCATATCGGAACGGCGACAATCACGGCAACGGCGGGCAACCAAAAGGCTGAGTGCAAGGTCGTCGTGGGACCGGCCAATACAACCGTCCCGGAAGGCGCCGTGGATTTGGGAATCGTGATTATCAATTATTATGATGATCCGGACGGCCACACCTACGGGCCGATGTATGCATTATACTGGGCGGACCGCAATATTGGCGCTGACGCTCCCGAAGGCTATGGGGATTATTACGCATGGGGAGAGGTTGAGACCAAAAGCCGCTACGACTGGTCCACCTACAAATGGGGAACGTCAAAGTCGTTGACCAAGTATAATTATGACTCATCTTTCGGAAACGTCGATTCAAAGATGATCCTGGATATGGGTCCGGAAGGTGACGACATCGCATCCCGAAAACTGGGCGGCAATTGGAGGATGCCCATGACCGACGAGTACAGGGAGCTTTGCGTCCAGTGCGACTGGGCGTGGACGAGCTTGAACGGCGTAAACGGATACCGTGTGACCGGACCCAACGGGAACAGCATCTTCCTGCCCGCATCCGGTTTCAAGGCAAAGATTCCCGATGACGACCAGACGCTCTTCGAACGCGGCGAAAGTGGGTATTACTGGACTTCCTGCCTGATCGGTGGAAACAAAGAGCCCAACTTCGCGAATGCAATGAATTTTACCAAACTCAATGCTGGCTCGAGCTACAGTCCTCAGAACAGGAGCTCCGGATTTCCCGTCCGCGCCGTTTCGAATTAAGTCAGGGATTCCGCGGATGACGCTTATACCTCGACGGTCAGGACATGCTTCCCGGGCTCGTAGGGGATCCGGACGCTCTTGCCGCTGCCGGTGTTGCGGACCGTGAGGTCGTACTCCGCGTCGCGGAAGCGGCGGCGGACCCGGAACTCCGGGAAGCGGTCCGCCGGCAGGCAGGGCTCAATCCGGAGGCCGTCGTAGTCGGGATGGATGCCGAGCAGGAACTCCGTCACGGTGTGCCAGTTCCAGGCCGCCGTGCCGGTGAGCCAGCTGTTCTTGCCCTCGCCGGGACGGAAGGCGTCCTTGCCGGCCACCATCTGGCAGTAGACATAAGGCTCGACCTTATGGAGCTCCTGGTCGCGGATGAAGGCGGGGGAGATCTTGCAGTAATGCTCCCAGGCGTCCTTCGCGCGGCCCGCGAGGGCCTCGCCGATGATCACCCAGGGGTTGTTGTGGCAGAAGATGCCGGCGTTCTCCTTGTAGCCTTCGGGATAGGAGGAGATCTCGCCGTACTCGATGTAGTAGCGGGTGTAGGCCGGATGGTTCAGCACCAGGCCGTGCTCGCAGTCCAGCAGGCGCTTGGCGCTGTCCAGCGCGCGGTCGCAGAGGCCTTCGTCCGCGCCGATGCGCGCCATGGTGCACCAGCCCTGGCTCTCGATGAAGATCTGCCCCTCGGCGTTCTCGTGCGAGCCGATCTTGCCGCCGAAGTAGTCGTAGGCGCGCAGGAACCATTCCCCGTCCCAGCCGTGCTGCCGGATGGCGCGCTCCATGTCGGAAACCTCCTTCCGCACCGGTGCGGCGTCCTGCCCGATGCGCTCCAGCAGGGCGGCGTATTCCTTGCCCACGTACACGAACAGGCCGGCAATCATCAGCGACTCGGCTTTGGAGCCGCCGGTCTTGTTCTCCGTGGTCTGGAAGGATTCGTCGGGATTGTCCGAGAAACAGTTGAGGTTGAGGCAGTCGTTCCAGTCGGCGCGGCCGATCAGCGGCAGGCCGTGCGGGCCGCGCAGCTGCCAGACATGGTCGAAGGAGATGCGCAGGTGCTCCAGCAGGGACACTTCCGAGCCGGGGACGTTGTCGAACGGCACCGGCTCGTCCAGAATGCCGAAGTCGCCCGTCTCCTTGATGTAGGCGGCGGTGCCGAAGATCAGCCAGAGCGGGTCGTCGCCGAAGCCGCCGCCGATGCCGTCGTTGCCGCGCTTGGTGAGGGGCTGGTACTGGTGGTAGCAGCCGCCGTCGGGGAACTGCGTGGCGGCGATGTCCAGGATGCGCTCCCGGGCGCGCTCCGGGATCTGGTGGACGAAGCCCAGCAAGTCCTGGTTGGAGTCGCGGAAGCCCATGCCGCGGCCGATGCCGCTCTCGAAAAAGCTCGCGCTGCGCGACATGTTGAAGGTGACCATGCACTGGTACTGGTTCCAGATGTTGACCATCCGGTCCAGCTCCGGGCAGCCGCTTTCCAGCTGGAAACGGCCCAGCAGGTCGTCCCAGCTGCGCCGGAGCTGCGCAAACGCGGCATCCACCTTCGCCTCGCTGTCAAAGGCTGCCAGCAGCTCGTGCGCGGCGGTCTTGTCGATGCTCCCGTCGGGGGCGAACTTGCGCTCCGGGGGATTCTCCACGTAGCCCAGCACGAAGATGAGCGTGCGGCGCTCGCCGGGCTCCAGGTGCAGGTCGAAGCGGTGCGAGGCAATGGGGCTCCAGCCGTGGGCGACGGAATTGCCCGAGCGGCCCGCGAGGACGTTCTGCGGGGCGTCGAAGCCGTTGTACATCCCGATGAAGGTCTCCCGGTCGGTATCGAAACCGTCGGCCGGCGCGTTCACGCCGTAGAAGGCGTAGTGGTCGCGCCGCTCGCGGTATTCGGTCTTGTGGTAGAGCGTGCTGCCCTCGATCTCCACCTCGCCGGTGGAGAGGTTGCGCTGGAAGTTCTCCATGTCCGTGGCGGCGTTCCACAGGCACCATTCCACGAAGGAATAGAGCTGGAAGTCGCGCGGGGCGCGGCTCTCGTTGACCAGGGTCAGCTTGTGGACCTCGCAGCGCCGCCCGGGCGGCACGAAGAAGAGCACGTCTGCGCGCAGCCCGTTCTTTTTCCCGCTGATGCGGGAATAGCCCATGCCGTGGCGGCACTCGTACGCGTCCAGCGGCGTCTTGCAGGGCTTCCAGCCCGGATTCCAGACGCTGCCGTCCGCTTCGCGAATATAGAAATAGCGCCCGCCGTCGTCCATCGGGACGCCGTTGTAGCGGTAGCGCAGGATCCGGCGGAACTTGGCGTCCCTGAAGAAGCAGTAGCCGCCCGCCGTGTTGGAGATCAGCGAGAAGAAATCTTCACACCCCAGGTAGTTGATCCAGGGGAAGGGGGTCGCGGGATCCGTGATCACGTACTCCCGCGCCGCATCGTCGAAGTGGCCGTAGGTCTTGTTCATGGCCCTTATTTCTTAATGGGATACAGCCGGAGCAGGAACACGATCAGCAGGGCGATGGCGGCCGGGAAGAGCGAGAAGACGGCCCAGATCATGTGCTGGACGGCCGGCTCGTTGGTGATGGTGACCACCGTCTGGCCCGTGGCGGGATCCGTGCCGGAGATGAAGCCGGCGAGGCCCAGCAGCATGGCCACGAGGGCGCCCGAGATGGCGGAGCCGAACTTCTGCGCCATGGTGCCGGAGGAGAAGATGAGGCCCGTGGAGGAGGTGCCGTTCTTCTCGGTGGCATAGTCCGCCACGTCGGCGTACATGGACCACAGCAGCGGCGAATAGAGGCCGATGCCGACGGAGGTGAGGATGACCGTCGCGACCATCAGCCAGATGAATTTCGGATCCATCGGGATGAAGAAGAAGGCCACCGAGGTGACGGCGCAGATGACAGCCGCCCAGGAGAACGCCTTGCGCTTGGAGCCCACCCACTGCGTGAACTTGGGCGACAGGCCGCCGAAGATCATGCAGGTGACTTCGCCGAAGGTCATGAACACCGTATAATTGATGATCAGGCCCGACACGGTCACATCGCCGTGCAGGCAGTATTCCAGCAGATAGCCGGCTACGGCGTAGCGGAAGCCGTTGAAGAAATTGGTGCAGATGCCGATGAGCGTGAGGTAGATCCACGGCTTGTTGCGGAACAGGTCGGCGAAAGGCTTGAAGGAGAATTTCTCGGCCCGGACGGGCTTCAGGCGCTCTTTGGTGAGCAGGCCGCAGGCCAGGGTGCCCGCCGCGGCGAGCGCGCCCAGGATGACGCCCACCACGGCATACTGGTGCTGCTCGGTGCCGCCGACCATCTTCTGCAGGTAGGGGAAAGACAGCAGGGTGACGAAGCCCATGGCATAGGCGCCCACCATGCGGTAGGACGAGAACTGGTTCTTCTCGTTGTCGTCGTCGGTCATCACGCCCAGCAGCGACCCGTAGGGGACGTTCACGGCGGTGTAGACGGCCATCATGAGCAGATACAGCCCGTAGGCGTAGATGCGTTTCCCGACAGGGCCCAGTTCGGGCGTGTACAGCAGCAGCGCGAAGATGACGCCCAGGGGAATGGCGCCGAAGATGAGCCAGGGCCGGTAGGTGCCCCAGCGGGACTGCGTGCGGTCGGCCAGCGCGCCCATGAGCGGGTCGGTGATGACGTCGAACAGGCGGGCCACCAGCATCAGGGCCGCCGTGTCGGCCACCGTCAGGCCGAAAATGTTGGTGAAGAAGAGGGGGAACGCGATGGACATCACCTTCCAGGTAATGCCGCCGGCGGCGGCATCGCCCAGGGCGTATCCGATTTTTTCTGACAGTTTAGCCATGGCTTCGCGGGGTTTTATTTGAGGTTCAGGTTCTTGTCAATCAGGTCGTTGAGGCGCCGGACCGTGTCGCCGGTGCGGTAGCCGTCCGGCGCGGTGTGAAGGCAGTAGTCCACCAGGCGGTCCACCGTGCTGGTGGCCACGTGCATGCGGGTGTCGGAGGAGGCGTAGTAGATATACACCGTGCCGTCCGGGTCGGCGATCCAGCCGTTGGTGAACAGCACGTTCATCACGTCGCCGATGTATTCTCCGCCCTGCGGGGCGAGGAAGAAGCCGGCGGGCTCGGCGATCACGCGGGTCGGATCGTCCAGGGCGGTCATGTAGAGGTACAGGACGTAGCGCAGTCCGCTGGCGCAGCCGCGCACGCCGTGCGCCAGGTGTAGCCAGCCCTGCGGGGTCTTGATGGGATGCGGGCCCTCGCCGTTCTTGCACTCCGTGATGGTGTGGTAGTGGCGGGCGTTGATGATGAGCTCGTCCTTCACTTCGGCGCGGGTGATGTCGTCCACGAGCGCCCAGCCGATGCCGCCCCCGCCGCCGGCGTCGATGAATCCGTCCTGCGGGCGGGTGTAGAGGGCGTATTTGCCGTCCACGAACTCCGGGTGGAGCACGACGTTGCGCTGTTGCGAGGCGGACTTGAGGTCGGGCAGGCGCTCCCAGTCCACCAGGTCATGTGTGCGGGCGATGCCGCAGGCCGCCACGGCCGACGAGAGGTCGCCGGGGGCAGCAGACGGGTCCTTGCGCTCCACGCAGAACAGGCCGTAGATCCAGCCGTCTTCGTGGCGCGTCAGGCGCATGTCGTAGACGTTGGTGGCCGGCTCGCCCCATTCGGGCATGGTGATCGGGCGCGGCCAGAAGCGGAAATTGTCCACGCCGTTCGGGCTCTCCGCCACGGCGAAGAAGGACTTGCGGTCGGCCGCTTCCACGCGGGCCACCAGCACGTATTTGCCGTCCCACTTGATGGCGCCGCTGTTGAATACGGCGTGAATGCCGAAGCGCTCCATCAGGTAAGGGTTGTCTTGTTCGTTGAGGTCGTAGCGCCACTCGATGGGGGCATGGGCGGCGGTCAGGACGGGATGCTCGTAGCGTTCGCAGACGCCGTTCCCGGGGAGGGGACGGTTGGAGCGCGCGAGCAGGGCCTCGTGTTCGCGGCGGAGTTCCGCCAGTTTGTCGGTAAAGGTTTTCATTGTCAGAGCATTGTTATCTTGTCCTGCCGGATCCAGGCGGCGAAGTCATCGGCGCTTGCCTGGCCGGTGAAGGGTGCATAGAAATGGGTGGGCTTGTCGCTGGCGTTGCGCCAGGTCAGGACGTAGCTGACCGGGAAGCCGGCGATGGCTTCGGACAGCGTGCCGGTCCACCAGACCGGGTCCGGGAGGGTCTCCAGGCCCGTCTCCGTGACGGCGAGGATCTTGCCGTGCGCCTCGCAGAAGCGCTGCAGGGAGCCAAGCCCCGCATGCATCTGGCGAAGATACCGCGCGCGGTCCGGCGAGGCGTAGCAGTCCAGCCCGACGATATCCACGTACTCGTCGCCCGGATAGCGCGTCTCCCACTGCTCGAAGTCGCGGTCCATGTAGTTGGGGGAAATGGCCCAGACGAGCCCCTCGATGCCGCGTTTCACGGTGAGGTGCTCCCAGGTCATGCGCCACAGGGCGTTGTATTCCTCTGCCGTGCAGAGGTCACGGCCCCACCAGAACCAGCTGCCGCTGTGTTCGTGCCAGGGGCGGAAAAGGACGGGAATCTGCGAGCCGTCCGCCGCTTTCAGCGACAGGATCCAGTCGGCGAGCCGGTCGAGCCACTGGGTGAACAGTTCGTGCTTTTCCCCGCCGGGGAGCACGGAAGCCACGGCCTTGTCGGAGGAAATGTCCCACGCGTCGCCGCCCGTGAAGGGGTTGCGCAGGTGCCAGCTCAGGCTGACGACCCCGCCGCGCGCGTAGTGGGTAATGGCCGCCCGGCGCATGAGCGCGAAATCGTTGCCGTCGAGGTTGTGGGTGTCGCCGAGTTCGATGCCGCCCATATCCAGGCCGAGGAGGGCGGGGTAGCGGCCGCAGGCGTCCTTGACGTCGGAGCGCGTCAGGTCGTCCCCGGCGGGATCGAGGTTGGCGTTCCACGCGTGGCCGTACATCAGGTCGTCCTGATGGCCGTAGAGTGGCGTGCCGGCGGCAGCGGCGGAGCGCAGCGTCCCGGTGATGCCGGAGGGGGCGGGGGAATTGCCTGCGCAGGAGGCGGTCAGGATGCAGGCGGCAAGCAGGACGGTGAAGGTTCGGGTTGCTTTCATATTACACGATGGTCTTGTTTTTCTTGAAGGAAGCGCGGAAGTCCCGCGGCGTCTGGCCTTTCTTGGCCTTGAAGATGCGGTTGAAGTTCGACTGGTTGTTGAATCCGCACTCGTAGCAGATCTCCGAGACGCTGAGGGTGGAGTCCACCAGTAGGCGGATGGCGTAGGCGAGCTTGACTTCGATGATGTAGTTCGAAAGGCTGCAGTCGGTCTTCTGCTTGAAGAAACGGCTGAAGGCCGAAGGCGTCATGCACACGAGGTCGGCCAGTTCCGACAGGGTCGGGTTTTCAGTAAAATGGTCGTCGATGTACTGACGGACCGCGTGGATGCGGTTCTCCTCCTGGGAGCGGTCCGGCTGGGCGTTCGAACTGCCGGCCAGCACCCGCGCGTCGGAAGCGAGGGAAAGCTGGTAGAGCAGGTGGAGGAAGAAGAGGAACTGGAGGAAACTCTCCTTCTCCTGCGCGATGGTGTTCAGTGTCGCGTACACCTTGATGATGGTGGACAGCGGGAAGGTAAGCCCGTGCTCCGCGCGCCGGAGCATCTCCTTGATGGAGGAGAACTGGTTCTTGACCAGCATGTTCTCTGAAAACAGGTCCGCCGAGAACTGGATGGTGATCTCGCGGATGTCGGGGGAGTGGCACTCGCCCTGCTTCCAAACGTGCTCGAGATTCTCGCCCCCGATCAGTACCAGGTCGTAGTCGCCGATGGTTTCGACGTTATCTCCGACGACGCGTTGCGCGCCCGCGGCGTTTTCCACGAAATTGAGCTCGAAATCCCGGTGGCGGTGCAGGGGATAGTTGAATTCGGTCTTGTGCCTTTCCACGATGAAAAGGCAGTCTTTCTCGGTGATGGGCGTGATTTCGTTGAGGACTTTGACCATGCGGTGTTTTAGTATTAATTGGAATCACAAGTTATACTCAAATCCTGAATTTTCCAAAAAAAATGAGAGAAATATGCATTATTCACTTCAATAAATGTTCATTTTTTGCATTTTTCTTATTTTCCCGGGTATTTTGGTGGATAAATCCCCCAAAATGAATAAATTTGCTCTCCGAACCAATGAGGACCACCCAGATGAACAGGACCCAGAAGATCGTGGGCGCGCTGATGACGGTGCTTTCGGGCGTCGCCGTCTATTGTTTCTTCGCCTTCCGTTATCCTTACCACCTGCATTTCCAGGAGCAGTACCAGCTCTTTGAATTCACCTGGGGTTATTTCCTGAACGTGGCCGGGGTCCCCGGCGGCCTGGCCGACTGGGTGGGCAGGTTCCTGACCCAGTTCTGCTATTACGCCCCGGCCGGGGCCTTCGTGATGGCGCTGGTTTTCTGTGCCTTGCAATGGATCACCTGGGTTGCATGCCGGCAGCGGTCGCTGCCGGTGTATGCGCTGAGTTTCCTGCCGTCAGCCATACTGCTCGTCTTTCTTTGTGACGAGCATTCCCTGCTGGGTGGACCCGTGGCGCTTTTTCTGGCGCTCAGCTACGGTTTTGTGCCGCAGGTGCTGCAGGGAAAGATTGTTAACCAGAGCGATATCTCCGGCTATTTGGGAATGTCGCACGAGATGACCGAGTGGAACAAGGCTCATCCGGACAACCCCACTTACTGGACGGACTCGATGTTCGGCGGAATGCCCACAACGGCAATTTCTACCCAGAACGGCGGAGACTACACCCAGTGGATTTATGATCTTCTGCTAACCGGCAAGCGTCCTGCAACTTATCTGTTCATAGCGCTCTTGGGAGCGTTCCTGCTGTTAAT
>CAJOHX010000008.1 GCA_905234475.1 uncultured Bacteroidales bacterium
GTTACCTTCTGTACACAAAAGACCTCCGAAAAGAGCAGCAAATTATCATGCTTCCCGTGTATATGACACCAATGATGTAGCCCACAAAAAACGCACAACTTCTCGCTCATTATGCGTAAAGTTGTGCGTTTATTTATAACTAACTAATTGTCAGTGTATTTTGTGGTGCTGGGAAGAATCGAACTGCCGACACAAGGATTTTCAGTCCTTTGCTCTACCATCTGAGCTACAGCACCAGTTGTCTTTTGGGATTGCAAATATAGAAACTGTTTGGCAATTCACCAAATTTTTTTTGACCGGTCCCGGGGGCGGCGGGGCCGCTGACCGGCGAGGATGACGCCGAGCAGGATCAAGGCGGAGCCCGCGGCGCCGGCGGGGGTGAGGCGTTCGCCGAGGAAGATCGTGGCGGTGATGAGGGTGAAGACGGGGTTGAGGTAGACGTAGTTGACGGAGGTGATGTTGCCGAGCCGGGCCATCACGATATTCCACGCCACGAAGCAGGCGAGCGAGGCGCACAGGCCGAGGAACAGGAGGTTGCCGCAGACCACCGGCTGGCTGAAGAGCTCCAGCGGCGCGAATTCGCGGCCGAGCAGGAAGGGGAGGATCGTCAGCAGGCCATAGGCGAAAACCTTGCGCGTAGCGAATACGGCGCCGTATTCTTCCGTCAGCTTGCCCATGAACAGGCTGTAGAGCGCCCAGCAGAGCGCGGCGCCGATGGCGAGCAGGTCGCCCAGGGGCGAGACCTGCACACGCTGCCCGTCGAAGAGCATCAGCGCCATGCCGCCCAGGGCCAGGACCGTGCCGATGGCGAGCATCCAGCCGGAGCCGACGCGCTCCATCGCGTCGGCGAAACGGTCGCGGCGCAGCCGCCGGTACAGCAGGCACAGAAGGGCCGTAAACAGCGGCGCGCTGCACACCAGGAACGACACGTTGCTGGCCTGCGTGTGCGCCAGGGCGGTATTCTCCGTCAGGAAATAGAAGGAGCCGCCGGTGATGCCAAGGAAGACGAACAGCAGCTCGTCGCGCCATGAGCGGGCGAATAAGGAAGGGGATTCCGGGTCAAGCCCGGAATGACTAAAACGACGGGAGAGGAGCGAATAAAGCCAGATGCCGGCATAGGCCAGCGAGAAGCGCACCACAAAGATTTCCGCAGGATCCAGTCCTGCGGAAATCAAGGTCTTGGTGCTCACGAACGTTATGCCCCAGATGGCGACGACGAGTAGCGCGAGCAGGTGCCAGGGCAGTCTGCTAGTACTCATCCCAGCTCTTGATGCTGATCGCATCCTGCGGCACGGAGCAGAAAGCACGGATGTAGGCGGTCGCCAGTCGGCTGTTGGTGATCAGCGGCACATTGAAGTCGATGGCCGCACGCCGCATCTGGTAGCCGTTGCTGAGCTCGCTGTGGGTGAAGTTCTTGGGGATGTTGATCACCAGCTCCACCTCGTGCTTGCGGATGAGGTCCAGGGCGGCGGGGGCACCCGCTTCGCTCTCGTTCGGCCAAAGGGCCCTGAGCGCAGGTACGCCGTTCTCGTTCAGATACTTGCACGTGCCGCCGGTGGCGTAGATGGTGTAGTTCTTCTCCGCCAGGAGCTGGCAGGCGCGCAGCAGGTCGGCCTTCTGGATCGGGTTGCCCGAGGAGATGAGGATGGACTTCTGCGGGATGCGGTGCCCCACGGACAGCATCGACTTGAGGAGCGCCTCGTTGAGGTTGTCGCCGATGCAGCCCACCTCGCCGGTGGAGGCCATGTCCACGCCCAGCACTGGGTCCGCCTTGCCCAGGCGGGCGAAGGAGAACTGCGAACACTTGATGCCGACGTAGTCGAGCTCGAAGGGATCGATGTCGATCTTCTCCGGCCGCTGGCCGAGCATACAGCGCGTGGCCAGGTCGATGAGATTGACTTTCAGCACCTTGGACACGAAGGGGAAGCTTCGCGAGGCGCGGAGGTTGCACTCGATGACCTTGATGTAGTTGTCAGTGGCGAGGAACTGGATGTTGAACGGTCCGGTGATATGGAGCTCCGCGGCGATGGCTGCCGTGGTCTTGCGGATCTTGGCGGCCGTGATGCCGTAGATCTTCTGCGGCGGGAACTGGATGGTGGCGTCGCCGGAGTGCACGCCCGCGAACTCGATGTGCTCGGAGATGGCGTAGGCGAGGACCTTGCCGCCGTCCGCGACGGCGTCGCACTCGAGCTCCTTGCAGCGCTGCATGAAGGTGCTGATCACCACCGGATGCTCCTCGGACACCTCGACGGCCATGTCGAGGAAGATCCGCAGGTCCTCCTTGCTGTAGCAGACGTTCATGGCAGCGCCGGAGAGTACGTACGAAGGGCGCACGAGCACCGGGAAGCCGACTTCATCGACGAACTTGTCCACGTCTTCCATGGTGGTGAGCTCGCTCCAGCGAGGCTGGTCGATGCCCAGCTTGTCCACGATCTGGGAGAACTTGTTGCGGTCCTCGGCGCGGTCGATGTCGTGGGCCGTCGTGCCCAGGATATGGACGCCGGCGCGCATGAGGGGCACCGCGAGGTTGTTCGGGATCTGGCCGCCCACGCTCACGATGACGCCGTAGGGCTTCTCCAGGCCGCAGATCTCCATCACCGTCTCGAAGCTCAGCTCGTCGAAATAGAGGCGGTCGCAGACGTCGTAGTCGGTGGACACCGTCTCCGGGTTGTAGTTGATCATGATGGCCTTGTAGCCGCTCTTACGCAGGGTGTTCAGGGCGTTGACGCCGCACCAGTCGAACTCCACGCTGCTGCCGATGCGGTAGGCGCCGGAGCCCAGGACGATGACGGTGTTGGAGCCGTCCTCGAAGGGGACGTCGTCCGTCTCGCCGTTGTAGGTCATGTAGAGGTAGTTGGTCGAGGAGGGGAACTCCGCGGCCAGCGTGTCAATCTGCTTGACCACCGGGCGCAGGCCCAGGAAGGCACGCAGCTCGCGCACCTTGGACTCGGGCGTGCCGAACACGCGGGCGATCTGGATGTCCGAGAAGCCCTGGCACTTCGCCTTGCGGAGCAGGTCGAAGCCCATGTCGGTCAGGCGCTTGCAGGCCTCCATTTCCCGATAGGTGGTCTCGATGTTCTCCAGCTTGTCCAGGAACCAGCGGTCGATCTTGGTCAGCTCGTGGATGCGCTGCGTCTCATATCCGGCCTCGAAGGCCGCCGCGATGGCGAAAATGCGGGTGTCGGTGGGGTTGCGCAGCGCGTCGTCCAGGTCCTCGCGCTTGAACGGCTTGTTGCACACGAAGCCGTTGGCGCCCTGGCCGATCATGCGCATGCCCTTCTGGATGGCCTCCTCGAAGCTGCGGCCGATGGCCATCACCTCGCCGACGCTCTTCATGCTGGAGCCAATCTCGCGGGACACGCCCTTGAACTTGGCCAGGTCCCAGCGGGGGATCTTTACCACGACGTAGTCCAGGGCCGGCTCGAAGAAGGCCGGCGTGGTCTTGGTCACGGAATTCTTCAGCTCGTACAGGCCGTAGCCCAGGCCGAGCTTGGCGGCGATGAAGGCGAGGGGATAGCCCGTGGCCTTGGAGGCCAGGGCCGAGGAGCGGCTCAGGCGGGCGTTGACCTCGATTACGCGGTAGTCCTCGCCGTCAGGGCTGAAGGCGTACTGGACGTTGCACTCGCCGACGATGCCCACGTGGCGGACGATGTCGATGGCGATCTTGCGCAGGAAATGGTATTCGTCGTTGGTCAGGGTCTGCGAAGGAGCCACCACGATGCTCTCGCCCGTGTGGATGCCCAGCGGGTCGAAGTTCTCCATGTTGCAGACCGTGATGCAGTTGTCGTAGCGGTCGCGGACCACCTCGTACTCAATCTCTTTCCAGCCGCGCAGCGATTTCTCGACAAGCACCTGCGGGGAGAAGGAGAAGGCCTTGCGGGCCACGGTCTCCAGCTCGGTCTCGTTCTCGCAGAAGCCGGAACCCAGGCCGCCGAGGGCGTATGCCGCGCGCAGAATCACCGGGTAGCCCACCTCGCGGGCGGCGGCGCGCGCCTCCTCGAGGTTGGCCGCGGCGTGGGACTTGATGGTCTTGACGCCGATCTCGTCCAGCCGCTCCACGAAGAGCTCGCGGTCCTCCGTGTCGATGATGGCCTGGACCGGGGTGCCGAGCACCTGCACGCCGTTGCGCTCCAGCACGCCGCTCTTGTACAGCTCCACGCCGCAGTTGAGCGCCGTCTGGCCGCCGAAGGAGAGCAGGATGCCCTGCGGCTTCTCCTTCAGGATGACCTTCTCGACGAAGAAGGGGGTCACGGGCAGGAAATAGACCTTGTCGGCGACGCCTTCGGAGGTCTGCACCGTAGCGATGTTGGGGTTGATCAGGACCGTCCGGATGCCCTCCTCGCGGAGGGCCTTGAGGGCCTGCGAGCCGCTGTAGTCGAATTCGCCGGCCTCGCCGATCTTGAGGGCGCCCGAGCCGAGCACCAGGACTTTCTTTATGCTGGAGTCGATCATAATCTGGAGATGAAGTCGTCAAAGAAGAATTCGGTGTCCACCGGGCCGCTGGAGGCCTCGGGGTGGAACTGCGCCGAGAAGAAGGGCTTGGCCGTGTGGCGGATGCCTTCGTTGGTGCCGTCGTTCATATTCACGAAATAAGGCTCCCAGCCCGCCGGGAGGCGGCTGTCGTCCACTGCGAAGCCGTGGTTCTGGGAGGTGATGAAGCACTTGTCGGTGCCGCACTGGCGCACCGGCTGGTTGTGGGAGCGGTGGCCGTATTTCAGCTTATAGGTACTCGCGCCCGCGGCGATGCTCAGCAGCTGGTTGCCCATGCAGATGCCGCAGACGGGCTTGTCGCCCGCAAGGGCCTTGCGGATATGCTCCACCGTGACCTCGCAGAGCGCCGGGTTGCCCGGGCCGTTGGAGATGAACAGGCCGTCCCATTCGAGCTGGTTGAAGTCGTAGTCCCAGGGCACGCGGATCAGCTCGATGCCGCGGGCTACCAGGCAGCGCAGGATCTGGTGCTTGACGCCGCAGTCCACCAGGACCACCTTCTTGTCGCCGCGGCCGTAGTGCATCACTTCCTTGCAGCTGACGATGGCGACCTGGTTCTCCAGGTTGGGGTCCGCAATCTCCCAGGCCGGCTCGGTGCCTTCCGGCACGATCTGGCCGAGCATGGCGCCCTCTTCGCGCAGCATCTGGATCAGCGAGCGGGTGTCGATGCCGCAGATGCCGGGAATCTTCTGCTCCTGCAGCCATTCGCCGAGGCTCTTGACGGCGTCCCAGTGGCTGTATTTCTCACTGTAGTCGGAGATGATGAGCCCGCGGACGTGGATCTTCTCGGACTCGAAGGTCTTGCAGATGCCGTCGGAATCCACCTCCATCGAGGGGATGCCGTAGTTGCCGATCAGGGGGTAGGAGACGCACAGGATCTGTCCGGAATACGAGGGGTCCGTCAGGCTCTCGGGGTAGCCCACCATCGCTGTGGAGAAGACCACCTCGCCGTCGCAGGGGCCGTCGTAGCCGAAGCTCCAGCCCTCCATCCTGCGGCCGTTCTGAAGAATAAGTGTCGCTTTCTTGCGTGTTGCCATAAAAAGTTTATTTCCAATTGGACGCCGCGTCCATCAGGGCGGCGATTCTGTCGTTGCACAGGTTCCCCAGGCTGCCCAGGTGCGAGTGGCCCAGGTCGGATGCCCGGAGGGTGGCCTTGTCGCCGCCGCCGTAGCGGAAGCGGCCTTCATTCACTTCCACGCCCACCTGCCGGTACGCTTCGCGGAACGGGGTCCCGGCGAGCGTGCGGCGGTTGACCTCCTCGACGGTGAAGAGGTGGTCGTAGAGCGGGTTGTCGAGGATCTTCGTGTTGACCTCGATGTTCGCGAGCATGTAGTCCGTCATCTGCAGGCACTCGTGCATGAGCTCCAGGGCGGGGAAGAGGATGTCCTTGAGGAGCTGGTAATCACGATGATAGCCATGCGGCATGTTGCTGCAGAGCAGGGCGATTTCGTTCTCGCAGGAGAGGATCCTGTTGCACTTGCCGCGCAGGATCTCCCACACGTCGGGGTTCTTTTTGTGCGGCATGATGCTGGAGCCCGTGGTCAGCTCGTCCGGGAAGTGGATGAAGCCGAAATTGGGACACATGTACATGCAGCAGTCCGCCGCGAACTTATTGAGCGTCAGCGCGACGCCGCCGAGCGCAGAAGCCACGGCACGCTCGCTGCGGCCGCGCTGCATCTGGGCGGCGACGCTGTTGTAGACCGGGGAGTCGAAACCCAGCAGGTCCGTAGTCATCTGCCGGTCCAGCGGGAAGGAATTGCCGTAGCCCGCGGCGGAGCCGAGCGGGTTGCGGTTGACGACCTTATAGGCGGCACCCAGGCCGTACATGTCGTCCACGAGGGCCTCGGCGTAGGCGCCGAACCACAGGCCGAAGGACGAGGGCATCGCGATTTGCGCGTGCGTGTAGCCGGGCAGGAGGACTTCTTTGTATCGCTCGCTGAGGTGCTGCAGGCTGCGGAAGAGCGTCAGGACCTCCTCGCGGACCGTCTGGAGCTCGTCCCGCAGGAACAGCTTGAGGTCCACGAGGACCTGGTCGTTGCGCGAGCGGCCGGAGTGGATCTTCTTGCCCGCTTCGCCCAGCTCGCGGGTGAGCAGCAGCTCGACCTGCGAGTGGATGTCCTCGACATCGGGCTCAAGGGCGAAGTCGCCGGTATCGATCCGCTCCGCGATGCGCGCGAGCGCCGCGTCGAGCGTCTGCAGTTCGTCCGCGGAGAGCAGGCCGATGTGCTCCAGCATCTTGATGTGGGCCCGGGATCCCTGCACGTCGTAGCGTGCGAGACGCAGGTCCAGTTCGCGGTCGTTGCCGACCGTGAAGCGCTCGACTGCCTCCGTCGCGGAAGTCCCTTTATTCCAAAGTGTTGCCATAGAACGTCTCAATAAATGCTATATATCTGTCAATGCCTTCCCGTATCTCCTGGGCGAGGATGTATTCGTCGGCCTTGTGGGAGCGGGAGGAGTCCCCGGGCCCCATCTTGACGGCATCGACGCCGATGCGCATCCAGTCGGAGGTGGTGGGGGAGGAGAAGGTCTCGACGCCGAGCGTGCGCGCCGCGCGGAGCAGCGGCGAATCGGGACGCGTGGCGGAGGAGCGGTTCAGCAGGTTCCGGGCCGTCAGGGTGCTGCTGCAAATGGACTGCAGCTCCGTGACGATCTCTTCGTTGGAGTACATCTCCGTGGGGCGGATATCCACCACAAAGTGGCAGCGGTCGGGGATGACGTTGTGGGCCTGGCCGGCTTCGATCTGCGTGACGTTGAGCCGGACCTCGCCCATGACCGGGGAGATGCGGGTGAAGCGGTGGGCGCGCAGGGCGGCGATATCGTCCAGGGCGATGTAGAGGGCGTTGACGCCCTCGCCGCGGGCCGCATGGCCGCTGACGCCCTGCGCGTGGCCGTCCAGCACCAGCAGGCCGCGTTCGCTGCTGGCAGCGCGCATCCCGGTGGGCTCGCCCACGATGACCCAGCGCGGCATGCGGTAACGCCCGCCGGCGGCGAAGAGCCCGTCCGGCGCGTAGAGCCAGCGGGCGCCGTCCGGGCCGCTGACCTCTTCCTGCCGGGTGAGGGTGAGCATCAGGTTGATCGGCATGTCAGCCTCAAAAAAATGGCGGAATGCAGCAATCATCGACACTACACTTCCGCCATCGTCATTGGAACCCAGGCCATAAATGATATCGGGATCTTTGCCCGGATCGAACGGGTCACGGGTGTAACCGTTGTTGGCAGGGACCGTGTCGAGATGCGCGTCGAGCGCAAGCGTCGGCTTGGCGGGGTCGAATCGTCGGTTGACCGCCAGGATGTTGCCCCGCTGCTCCTCGCAGGGGATGCCGAACGCGTCCAGGGCCTGCCGGATGCAGGCGACCACCTCCGCCTCCTGCCCGGAGAGGGAGGGGATGCGGACCATCTGCCGCAAAAGCTGTATGGAATCCTCGTGCAGGGTCATCATATCTTCAATTCCGTACCGCCCGGCTCCAGCAGCCGGGACGCACTCCGGATCACCACCCCGGCGGCACCGTCCCGCAAGGCCTGGAACGCGTTGTCGAGCTTGGGAATCATCCCGTCGGCCACGCGTCCTTCGGCTTTCAGCCGGGCATAGCCGGCCGCATCGAGGGAGGGGATCACACTGGAATCGTCATCCAGACTACAAAGTACGCCATTTTTTTCGAAACAATAAAATAGTTTTGCGCCCAAAGCGACAGAAATCGCGGCCGCCATCGTGTCGGCATTGGTGTTGAGCAGCTGGCCCGCGCCGTCGTGGTTGATGGCGCTCAGCACGGGCGTCAGCCCGGCGTCCAGCAGCATCTGCAGGAAGGGGACGTTGACACTGGCTGCCGTCACGTCACCGACGAAGCCGAAATCGACCTTCGTGACGCCGTCGGAGAGGGTTTTGGGGGCGCGCCTGCGCGCGGTGACCGCCGCGCCGTCGCAGCCGGCCAGGCCCACGGCGTTGCAGCCGTGTGCCTGCAGCCGCGCCACGATATCCTTGTTGCACCACCCGGCATAGACCATGGTCACGACCTCGAGCGTGGCCGCGTCGGTCACGCGCCGCCCTTCGATCTTGACGGGTTCCTGACCGAGAGCCTTCTGGACCTGGCTGGCGCGCACGCCGCCGCCGTGGACGAGCACTTTCGGGCCCGGCAGGGCCGTGAATTCCGCGCAGAAGCGCTCCAGCGCCTGCGGGTCGTCGACGACGTTTCCTCCTATCTTGTAGAGGCTGATCATAGGCTCTCCAGCATCCGTTTCATGACCACCTGGGCGGAGACGGCGCGGTTGGCCGCCTCGGGGATCACCAGGCTCGTGGGGGCGTCGATCACCTCGTCGGAGACGATCATGTTGCGCCGCACGGGCAGGCAGTGCATGAAGTAGGCATTATTGGTCACGGCCATGTGCTTCGCGTCCACCGTCCAGCCCATGTCCTTGCTGAGGACCTGGCCGTACTGTGCGGGGTCCGTGACGCCCGGGCAGCTCCAGTTCTTGGCGTAGACGAAGTCGGCGCCTTCCAGGGCCTTCATCTGGTCGTATTCCACAGGGGCATTTCCCGCGAAAGCGGGATCCAGCTCGTAGCCGCGCGGGTGCGTGATCACGAAGTCCACGTCCGCGGCGTTCATCCATTCCGCGAAGGAATTCGGCACCGCCTGGGGCAGCGCACGCGGGTGCGGGGCCCAGGTGAGCACCACCTTGGGACGCTTCTTCTTGCGGTATTCCTCGATGGTAATCAGGTCCGCAAAGGCCTGGCAGGGGTGAACGGTGGCCGATTCAAGGCTGATCACGGGCTTGCCGCCGTATTCGACGAACTGTCTGAGGACCGTCTCATTATAATCATACTCGCGGTCCCGCAGGCCCGCAAAGGAGCGGATGGCGATGATGTCGCAGTAGCTGGTCATCACGGGGATGGCTTCGCGCAGACCACGCCCATCTCGGTCTCGAGCTTCCAGCTGTCCTGGCCGATGTTGAGCACGATGGGGCTCATGCCGAGGTTGAGCGCCGCTTTCTGGCTGCTCAGGCGGGTGCGCAGGCTGCTGTTGAAGAAGACCAGCATGATGGTCCTGTTCTCGCCCAGGTGCTTCCAGGCGAAGGGCGTGGCCTTCACCTGCTTGGCTTCCTCGAGCGCTGCGCCGAGGTCCCCGATATCGCTGACGTGGAAGAAGGTTTTCATTTCGAGAGGATTTCGCCAAAGGCCGCCAGGAACCGGTCGGCCTCGTCTTTGGTGAGGCAGAGCGGCGCCAGGAGGCGGATTATGTTCTGGCCGGCCACGCCGGTGAAGATGTGCTTGTCGAAGAGGAGCGCCTGGCGCAGGGGAGCCACGGGCTCGTTCATCTCGATGCCGAGCATGAGGCCCTTGCCGCGGACGTCCTTGATGCGGTCGCTCTTTGGCAGTTCTTTCTTAATGTATTCTCCGACGGTAAGTGCATTGTGCATCAGGTCTTCCTGCTCGATGATGTCCAGCACCGCGAGGGCGCCGGCGCAGGCGAGGTAGTTGCCGCCGAAGGTGGTGCCGAGCATGCCCTTGCGCGCCCGGAATTTCGGCGCGATCAGGATGCCGCCGCAGGGGAAGCCGTTGGCAATGCCCTTGCCCATCGTGATGATGTCGGGCTTGATGCCCGCCCACTGGTGGGCGAAGAATTTGCCCGTGCGGCCGTAGCCGCTCTGCACCTCGTCGAGGATGAGCGCGGCGCCGTATTTCTTGCAGGTGCGGCTGAGCATCTGCAGGAATCCCGGGGCGGGGACGTGGATGCCGCCGCAGCCCTGGATGCCCTCGACGATGACCGCCGCCACGCCGCCCTTCGCAAGCTCGTCCGCCACGGCGTCGCCGTCGTTGAGGTCGAGGAAGGTCACGCGGTGGTGGGCGTTGAAGGGGGAGACGATCGCCGGATTGTCCGTCAGCGCCACAGCGCCGGAGGTCCGGCCGTGGAAGCTCTTGCGGAAAGCGATGATGCGGTCCTTGCCGGTGTGGAAGGACGCCAGTTTGGCGGCGTTCTCGTTGGACTCCGCGCCGCTGTTATCGAGGAAGAGGGAATAGTCGTCGTAGCCGCTGACTTCTCCGATCCTGCGCGCCAGCTCCTCCTGGAGGGGATTGCGCACGCTGTTGGAGTAGAAGCCGATCCGGTCGAGCTGCGCCTTCAGCGCCTCGACGTAGTGCGGGTGGCAGTGGCCCACGGAGATGACCGCGTGGCCGCCGTAGAGGTCAAGGTATTCCTGTCCCTTGTCGTCCCAGACGGTGCAGCCTTGCGCCCGCACCGGGGTGACGTCGAAAAGGGAGTAGACATCGAATAAGTTCATCTCTTCTAAAATGCTGATGCCTTCAGCTTGAGGCCCGTGGTCTCGGGAATGCCGCAAATCAGGTTCATGTTCTGGACCGCCTGGCCGGAAGCTCCCTTGAGGAGGTTGTCGATCACGGAGGAGATGACCAGGGTGTCGCCGTGCTTCTCCAGCGCGACGATGCATTTGTTGGTGTTGACCACCTGCTTGAGGTCCACGGGACGGTCGGAGACGAAGGTGAACGCCGCGCCGGCGTAGTAGTCGCGGTAGAGCCTGAGGGCTTCTTCGCCGCTCAGGGCGGTGTCCACCGTCACGGAGGCGAAGATGCCGCGGGCGAAGTCGCCGCGCATGGGGACGAACTGGATCTGCGGAAGAGATTCCGGGTCAAGCCCGGAATGACGATTAAATTGCCCGGAATGAGGACTTAACAGGCAAAGATTCCGGCAGATCTCCAGAAGATGCTGATGTTCAAAGACTTTGTAGGTCGACAGATTGTCCGTTCGCCAGCTGAAGTGGGTGGTGGCGGAGGGCTTGACGCCCGCGCCCGTGGAGCCGGTGATGGCCGTCACGTGGACGGGATTCTTCAGCTCGCCGGCGGCCGCGAGCGGCAGCAGCGCGAGCTGGATGGCCGTGGCGAAACAGCCGGGATTGGCGATCTTGCGCGCCGCGCAAATCTTGTCCCGCTGCCACTCCGGCAGGCCGTAGACGTAGCCGTCGGATTCGTCGCGGTAGTCCTGCGCCAGGTCCACGACCTTCAGCGTCTGGGGGCAGGCGTTCTGCTCCCAGAATTCCCGGCTTTTGCCGTGGGCGGAGCAGAGGAAGAGCACGTCGATGGCCGCGAGGTCCCAGCTGTCGCTGAAACGCAGCTGCGTGTCGCCGAAGAGCCCGCCGTGGACCTCCCAGAGGTAGTTGCCGGCGTTGCTGGTGGAGTGCACGAAGACAATCTCCACCTCCGGGTGGTTCACCAGGAGGCGGAGCAGTTCGCCCGCCGTGTAGCCGGCGCCGCCCAGAATCCCAACCTTAATCATCGATGAATTCGTCTTTGTGGTTGCCGTAGTAGACGCGCAGCGGCGTGGACGTGACCTTGATGAAGCCCTTGGCTTCCTCGGCCGTCCAGCCCTTCTGCGTCTCGCCGTATTCGCCGAGTTTGCTCTTCACGAGGTCGTCGGGGGAGTCCACGCCCACGGTGCTGAAGCCGTAGGGGCGCAGCTCGAGGGTCACGGTGCCGTTGACGTTGCGCTGGCTGCTCTCCAGCATGGCCTCGATGTCCCGCATCACGGGCTCGAGATACTGGCTCTCGTGCAGGAACATGCCGTACCAGTTGGCCACCTGGTCCTTCCAGTACTGCTGCCACTTGCTCAGGGTGAATTTCTCCAGGAACTTGTGGGCGCCGATGATGAGCATCGGGGCAGCGGCTTCGAAGCCCACGCGGCCCTTGATGCCGATGATGGTGTCGCCCACGTGCATGTCGCGGCCGATGCCGTAGGGGGCTCCGACGGCCTCCACGGCCTGGATGGCCGCGATCTTGTCCGTGTATTCCACGCCGTTGACGCTCTTCAGTTCGCCCTTCACGAAACCGAGGCTCAGGATCTCGCTGCCGGTCTTGCTGACCTGCTTGAGGTAGGCGCTCTCCGGAAGGCCCTGCTTCGAGTCCAGGATCTCGCCGCCGCAGATGGAGGTGCCCCAGATGCCGACGTTGTAGGAGTATTTGAGCTTGGTGAAATCGGCGTTGAAGCCATGGGCGTTGAGGTAGTCGACCTCTTCCTTGCGGGAGAGGTTGCCGTCGCGGGTGAGGGTGATGATCTCCATGTTGGGGCACATCACCAGGAAGGTCATGTCGAAACGGACCTGGTCGTTGCCGGCGCCGGTGGAACCGTGGGCGATGGCGTCCGCGCCGATCTCGTTGGCATAGCGCGCGATGGCCATGCCCTGGAAGATGCGCTCGGAGGACACGGAGATGGGGTACGTGCCATTGCGGAGCACGTTGCCATAGATCATGTATTTGAGGCTCTTGGCGTAGTATTCCTGCGTGACGTCGAGGGTCACGTATTTCGTTGCGCCGAGCTTGTAGGCGTTCTCCTCGTTGGTCTTCAGCTGCTCAGGGCTGAATCCGCCCGTGTTGGCGCAGGCGGCGTGGACTTCGTAGCCCTTTTCCCTGGCGAGGTACATCACCGTATAGGAGGTGTCCAGACCTCCGCTGAACGCGACGACGACTTTCTTTTTCTTTTCCATAACACTTGTCATTTTGAGCGAAGCGAAAAATCTATTCGCCCGGATGATGGATCTCCAGATGCTCCTTGGGGTCATAGAGCAGGCCCGTGCAGATGCACATCTTGTAGTCGTGGCTCTGCAGGATGTCGAAATGGCGGCATCCCTCGCAGCCCTTCCAGAACTCCGGGTCGTCCGTGAGCTCGGTGTAGGGGACGGGGCGGAAGCCGAATTCGTAGTTCATCTTCATCACCGCCGCGCCGGTGGTGATGGAGAAGATCTTGGCGTCCGGGAAGAGCGTCCGCGAGAGGATGAAGGTCTGCTCCTTGATGCGCTTGGCGATGCCCTGGCCTCGGAACTGGTGGGCGACGATCAGACCCGAGTTGGCGACGAAGCTCTTGCCGCCCCAGGATTCGATGTAGGAGAATCCGGCGAACTCGCCTTCGTCGGTCAGGGCGATGACGGCCTTGCCGGCTTTCATTTTCTCAATGATGTACTCGGGCGTGCGCTTGGCGATACCGGTCTTGCGCTCCAGGGAGGAGACATAAATCTCTTGACAGATCTGCTCTGCGTAGCAGGCGTGGCTCTCATTGGCCACCATGACGTTGATGCTCATTTCTATAGTAATACACTAACAACGAGTGCAAATATAGAAAAAATAATCTGTTTTCAAAATATTTTATTAACAATTGAAAGCGGCCGCAAGCGCTTCCAGGGCCTCTTTCAGCAGGACACGGGGGCATCCGACGTTCAGTCGCATATACCCGACGCCCTCCTGTCCGAAGACGCTGCCGTCGTTTAGCGCGAGGCGCGCCCTGTTCACGAACAGGTCCACCAGCGCCTCCTGGGAGAGCCCCAGCCTGCGGCAGTCCAGCCACACAAGAAATGACGCCTGGGGCCGTACGGCACGGATTTGCGGGAGGTTCGCGCGCAGCCAGCCGTCCACGAAATCGACGTTGCCCTGCACGTAAGAGAGCATCTCCGCACGCCAGCGTTTCCCCTCCGGGGTATAGGCCGCCCGCGTGGCCTCGGCGGAAAATATGGGCGGGTAGTCCGTCTCGTTGGATCCCAGATACTTGAAGAATTTCTCCGCAAGGGCGGGGTTCCGGACAATGGCGTAGGAGCTCACCACGCCGGCGATGTTGAAGGTCTTGGACGGGGCCATGAAGGTAATGGCGCAGCGTGCGGCCGCCTCGCTGACGGACGCGAACGGGATGTGGCGCACCCCGCCGTGGACCATCTCGCAGTGGATCTCGTCGGAGACGACAATGATGCCGTGGCGGTCGCAGATGTCCGCCAGGCGCCGGAGCGTCTCCGCCGGGAAGACGACGCCGCCGGGGTTGTGCGGATTGCACAGGATCATCATCCGCGTGCGGCCGTCAATCTGCCGCTCCAGCGCGTCCAGGTCCATTTCGTAGGTCTGCAGAAAGCCTTCCGCGTCATAGACCGGGCGCAGGGGATTGTTGACGACTTCGAATCCACTCTCCTGCGTGACGATGCGGAACGGGTGGTAGACCGGCTTCTGGATGATCACCTTGTCGCCGGGCTGCAGGAAGCAGCGCTCGGCAAAGCCGAAACCCTTGACGATGCCGGGCACGTAGCGGATGTCCTTCGCGGGGACCTTCCATCCGTGGAGTTCTTCGACCCAGCGGGAAATGATCTCGAAATAATCGTCACCGACGAACGGATAGCCCAGCACCGGATGGTCCAGGCGCCGCCGCAGCGCATCCAGGATGAAATCCGGGGTCCGGAAGTCCATGTCCGCCACCCAGAGGGGCCTGAGGTCGGTGCGCCCGAAGTGTTCCTGAAGCGCGTCGTATTTGACGCAGCGCGTGCCGTGCCTGGGGATGATTTCGTCGAAATCGTACATAAGGCGATAAAAAAAAGTTCGGATTCCAAATTTACTGAAAAATTGTATAACTTTGCGCCGAAGTTTCACCAGACCCATTTTTATGGTAGCAAATGAAGAAATACCTTTTATCGATCGCAGCTCTGCTGCTCGGCTTGCTTGCGCACTCGCAAGAGGCTGACGATCTCGGTAACTACGCCGAGGTCAGCATCATTCCGCGCCTGGACGTGAACCCGCTCTTCGGAGCCGAACCGGATTTCACCCTCGGCAATTCTTCACTCTACACCCTTTTCGAAGGCTCCGCATCGGAGCATTTCTCCTGGACGGTCGCATCCCACTGGATTTCCTGGTCCGATCCCCGCGCATTCAGCGAGGAGACGGGCGCCCTTTACAGCGGGCTCGGCTATTCCGACACCAACAACGTTTTCGACTTCCTGAAAGCCGACCTGACCTTCGGCAACTGGACTTTCAGCCTGGGCAAGGACTGCATCACCACCGGCGGCCACGAGTATGACGACTGGGACTGGGAAGTCCACCCGCAGCTCGCGTCCCCGCTGTGGGTCGACCTCGCCTGCTACCAATGGGGCGGCAAGGTCGCCTACACCACGCCTTCCGAGATGACGACCCTCAGCCTGCAGATGACCACTTCGCCCTTCGGCGAACGCCCCTTCGGCAGCGGCCTGTACACCTATTCCTTCCAGTGGAGCGGCGATTACGACTGGTACTCGCCCCTGTGGAGCGTCAGCGCATTCGGGCGTGAAGCCCCGGAATTCAGCTCCGCCCCGCGCGAGTATGAATTCCTCGTCTCGCTCGGCAACCAGTTCTTCTTCGGCGACTGGACCCTGTCCCTCGACTGGACCAACACCTCCGGCCTGAATGATGACTACGACGGTTTCCTGGGCGGCCACATCTTCCATGGATGCCTCGATTTCGCTCCCTCGGAGCGCTGGAACCTGTCCCTGCGCGGCAACTACATCGTCACGGAGAAGGAGTCTCCCGTCGCCAACTGGTGGAATGCCGGCGCCATCGCCCATTTCTATCCTCTCCGCGACTCGCAGGCCCTCCGCCTCCACGCCTTCGCCGAATACGACAGCCTGCTCGGCGGTTTCGAGCTCTGTGCCGGCATCCTCTACAACCTGACCTTCAAGCTCTGGTAAAAGATGGCCGGTGATCGCATCATTGATCTCCAGCACGTCAGCAAGCGCTTCGGGGACAAGACCGTACTGGAAGACATCAACCTGTATATCCGCAAGGGTGAATTCATCACCCTGCTGGGCCCGTCGGGCTGCGGCAAGACCACGACCCTGCGCCTGATCGCAGGCTTCCTGGCCCCCGACGAGGGGGAGATCCTGCTGGACGGCAAGGACATTTCCGCCATTCCGCCCTACAAGCGCCCCTTCAATACGGTGTTCCAGCGCTATGCGCTCTTCCCGCACCTGGACGTCTACGACAACATCGCCTTCGGCCTCAAGCTGCAGAAGGTCCCCACGGATGAGATTGACCGGCGCGTGCGCCGCGTCCTCAAGATGGTGTCGATGACCGACTACGAGGAGCGCGACGTGGACTCCCTGTCCGGCGGACAGCAGCAGCGCGTGGCCATCGCCCGCGCGCTCGTCAACCAGCCCAAGATCCTGCTGCTGGACGAGCCGCTGGCGGCCCTGGACCTCAAGATGCGCAAGGACATGCAGATCGAGCTGAAGGAGATGCACCGCGAGCTGGGCATCACCTTCATCTATGTCACCCACGACCAGGAGGAGGCCCTGACGCTTTCCGACACCATCGTGGTGATGAACGAAGGGAAGATCCAGCAGATCGGCACCCCGACGGACATCTACAACGAGCCTGTCAATTCCTTTGTCGCCGACTTCATCGGCGAGAGCAATATCCTGAATGCCACGATGATACGCGACCGCCGGGTGGCCTTCATCGGCCACGAGTTCGACTGCGTGGACGAGGGCTTCGGCGAGGGCGTCCCCGTGGACGTGGTCGTGCGTCCGGAGGACATCTATTTCACGAAGAAGCCGGAGCGCACGCAGTTCACCGCCACGGTCAAGTCCTGCGTGTTCAAGGGCGTCCACTACGAGATGTACGTAGACACGGACACCGGCTTCGAGCTGATGATCCAGGACTACGACGCCTATCCCGTGGACAGCGTCGTGAACCTCTACATCGAGCCCGACGATATCCAGGTGATGGTCAAGGAGCGCACTTGCAACACCTTCGAGGGCGAGATGATTGATCCCACGCACGTGGAGATCCTGGGCGGCACCTTCGAGTGCCTGCCGCAGGAGGGCCTGGGCGGGGGAGAGAAGGTCACCGTCGAGGTGGACTTCGACAAGGTGGACCTGCTGGACCACCAGGACGAGGGCGTACTGGCCGGCGAGGTGCATTTCCTGCTCTACAAGGGCGACCATTACCACCTGACCATCCTGACCGAGGACGGCGACCACATCTGGGTGGACACCGACGACATCTGGGACAAGGGCGACCTGGTCGGCGTGGACATCGAACCGAAAGACCTCAAGATAACGCGGAGGCATGAAGCGTAGCCACTGGAGCATACCCTACGCGGTATTCCTGGCCATCTTCGTGGCCCTGCCGCTGGTCCTGATCATGGTGTACGCCCTTCAGGACGGGCAGGGGCATTTCACGCTCTCCAACATTACGCGTTTCTTCTCCGACAAGGATGCGCTCAGCACCTTCGCCGTGTCCATCGAGATCGCGATCGAGAACACGCTGATCTGCATCCTGCTCGGATATCCGGCTGCCTGGATCCTCGCGAACCGCCAGCTCAACCGGAGCGCCGTCACCATCGTGCTCTTCATCCTGCCGATGTGGATCAACGCCCTGATGCGCACGCTGGCCACGGCCGAGCTCTTCAACATCCTGGGCATCCAGCTGGGCAAGGGCACGCTGCTCTACGGCATGGTCTACGACTACCTCCCGTTCATGATCTACCCGATCTACAACGTGCTCGTGAAGATGGACAAATCCTACCAGGAAGCCGCCCAGGACCTGGGCGCCACGCCCTGGAAGGTCTTCTGGAAGATCACCGTGCCGCTGTCGATGCCCGGCGTGACGAGCGGCGTGCTGATGGTCTTCATGCCCACGGTGAGCACCTTCGCCATCTCCGAGTTCCTGACCAACAACAAGATCAAACTCTTCGGTACGATCATCCAGGAGAACATCAACGCCTCGATGTGGAACTACGGCGCCGCGCTGGCCTTCTTCATGCTGGTCATCATCGGCATCACCACCATGTTCAGCGGCAACAACAAAGAAGCGGAGGGGGCGCTGATCTAGGGAGATGAAAAGGGTATTCGCACAGATCTATCTATGGATCCTGCTGATCCTGCTCTATGCGCCGCTGGTGTTCATCGCCATCTTTTCCTTCACGGAGAGCAAGGTGCTTGGCAACTGGGCGGGCTTCTCCACGAAGCTCTACGAGAACCTCTTCACGGGCCGGATGCAGGGGAGCGCCTCGCTCATCTCCGCCGTGGAGAACACCCTGCTGATCGCCCTGGTGTCCGCCGCTGTGTCGATGGCGCTCGGCACCATCGCCGCCATCGGCATCCACAACCTGACGGGTCGCAAGCGGCGCGCGCTGACGTTCCTGAACAACATCCCGATGATCAACCCGGACGTCATCACGGGTGTGTCGCTGTTCCTGCTGTTCATCTTCCTGCATTTCAGCCAAGGCTACGTGACCGTGATCCTGTCCCATATTTCCTTCGGCACCCCGTACGTCGTGCTGAGCGTGCTGCCGAAGCTCCAGCAGATGAATCCCAACATCTACGAGGCGGCCCTGGACCTCGGCGCCACGCCGGCCCAGGCCCTGCGCAAGGTGCTCGTGCCGCAGCTGCGGCCCGGCATGATCTCCGGCTTCATCCTGGCCTTCACCATGTCCCTGGACGACTTCGCCGTGACCTTCTTCACCCGCGGCACGATCGGCCTGGAGACCCTGTCCACCTACATCTATGCGGATGCGCGCAAAGGCGGCCTGACGCCGGAGCTGCGCCCGCTGATGACCCTGATTTTCCTCATCATCCTGGTCCTGCTGCTCGTGATCAACCTGCGGCAGTCCAGACTGCAAAAAGCCCATGAATAAGAAGAATACGATGAAAAAAACCTTGCTCCTGCTTGCCGCGGCGGCCTGCCTGTGCGCCTGCGGCCCGGACCGCGAACACGTCCTGAAGGTCTACAACTGGTCCGACTACATGGACGTCACGGCCATTGACGAATTCGAACAGTGGTATGAAGAGCAGACCGGCGAGCCGGTCAAAGTCATCCTCCAGACCTTCGACGTCAACGAGACCATGCTCTCCAAGATCGAGAAGGGGCAGGAAGACTTCGACGTGGTGTGCCCGTCCGACTATATCATCGAGCGCATGCTCAAGCGGGACCTCCTGCTGCCCGTCGACCGTGATTTCGGCGCCACGCCGGATTATATCACGCAGAACGAGTCGCCGTTCGTGCGCGCCTGTTTCGACAAGCTCGAGGGCGGCGGCAAGAATGCCAACGACTACGCCGTGGGCTATATGTGGGGCACGGTCGGCATCCTCTACAACACCAAGTACGTCACGGCCGAGGAGGCTTCGACCTGGGATATCTTCCGCAATCCGAAGTTCGCCGGCAAGATGTTCATGAAGGAGGATGCGCGCGACGTCTTCTCCCAGTTCCTCATTTTCCTGCGCCAGGACGAGCTGAAGAGCGGCAAGGTCACGCTGGACGAGCTGATGCATGATTCGTCCGACAAGGCCCTCGCCGACGTGGAGGCCTACCTGAAGGAGGTCAAGCCGCTTGTGGCGGGCTGGGAGGCCGATTTCGGCAAGGACCAGCTCATCCTCGAGCACGGCTGGGTGAGCCTCAACTGGAGCGGCGACGGCGTGTGGGCGCGCGACCAGGCGGCCCCGCACGGGGTGGACATCGGCTTCGCCTTCCCGAAGGAGGGCTACACCCTCTTCTTCGACGGCTGGGTGATCCCCAAGTATGCAAAGAATGTCAAGGCCGCCCGCTACTGGATCAACTTCATGAACCGTCCGGACATCGTCGTCCGCAACGTCATTGAGACGGGCTACGTGTCCTGCAGCGGCTCCCTGGAGGTGCTGGACGCCTTCATTGACGACAAGTACGAGCCCATCGACCTGAGCTATTTCTTCGGCCCCGAGGCCGCTTCTGTGCGCACCGACCGGACCCTGTATCCCGACCGCAGCGACATCGAGCGTGCCGCGCTGCAGCACGACTGGGGCGATCGCGCCGACGCGCTCGTGAGCATGTGGAGCCGCGTGAAGGGCGACCAGGCCAGCCCCATGACCGTCATCGTGATCGGCGGCGTGGTCGTGGCCGCGGTCGTCTTTGCGCTGATCAAGCGCGCCCAGAGCAAGCGCAAGTCCCGCGGCCGGCGCCGCAGGTAATCGCGCGGCTTAATAGTTTGCGGGGTGCAAAAACGCTTGTTTTGCACCCCGCAACTTATTTTTTCAGCATTTGGGGTGCAAAACAGGCCGTTTTGCCCCCCGTTCGCTTATTTCAAGACACCCAGCTCTTTTCCGACCTTGATGAAGGCGGCGATGGCCTTGTCCAGCTGCTCGCGGGTGTGGGCGGCGGACAGTTGCACGCGGATGCGGGCCTGGCCCTTCGGGACCACCGGGTAGTAGAATCCGGTCACGAAGATGCCTTCCTTCGCCATGGCGGCGGCGAACTTCTGGCTCAGCGGCGCATCGTACAGCATCACGGCGCAGATGGCGCTCTGCGTGGGCTTGATGTCAAATCCGGCCGCGATCATCCTGTCGCGGAAGTACGTCACGTTCTCCTGCTGGCGGTCGTGCAGCTCGTCGCTCTCGTCCAGCATCTTGAAGAGCTCGACGCCCGCGGCGCAGATCATCGGCGGCAGGGAGTTGGAGAAGAGGTACGGACGGCTGCGCTGGCGCAGCATGTCGATGATCTCCTGGCGGCCGGTGGTGAAGCCGCCCACGGCGCCGCCGAAGCTCTTGCCCAGCGTGCCGGTGTGGATGTCGATGCGGCCGTAGAGGTTGTACAGCTCGGCGACGCCCCGGCCCCGCGGGCCCACGACGCCGGCGCTGTGGCTCTCGTCCACCATGACCAGCGCGTCGTATTTCTCCGCGAGGTCGCAGATCTTATCCATCGGGGCGACATTGCCGTCCATCGAGAACACGCCGTCCGTGACGATGATGCGGAAACGCTGCGCCTGCGCCTCCTGGAGGCACTTCTCGAGCTCGGCCATGTCGGCATTGGCGTAGCGGTAGCGGACCGCCTTGCACAGGCGCACGCCGTCGATGATGGAGGCATGGTTGAGCGCGTCGGAGATGATGGCGTCTTCCGCGGTCAGCAGCGGCTCGAAGACGCCGCCGTTGGCGTCGAAGCAGGCCGCGTAGAGGATGGTGTCCTCCGTGTGGAAATAGGCCGATATGGCCTCCTCCAGCTGGCGGTGCAGGTCCTGCTTGCCGCAGATGAAGCGCACCGAGGACATGCCGAAGCCACGCTCGTCCATGGCCTTCTTGGCGGCTGCAATCAGTCGGGGATTGTCCGACAGGCCAAGGTAGTTGTTGGCGCAGAAATTCAGGGCCTTGCTGCCGTCCGCCAGGGTGATCTCGGCGCCCTGCGGCGAGCAGATGGTGCGTTCACGCTTGTAGAGTCCGGCCTCGTCGATGGCCTTCAATTCATTCTGAAGAAAAGATTGAAATTTTCCGTACATAAATTATGTGGATTAAATAGCAAATTCTCCCACAAATTTAATAAATTTGCGCGACAAAAGATAGCACTAGAGCAATACACTTATGAAAAATGTTCTCGTCATCGGATCCACCGGCCAGATCGGCTCCGAACTCACGATGAAACTCCGCCAGACCTACCGCCACGGCCGCATCGTCGCTGGCTATATTCCCGGTTCCGCGCCCACGGGCGACCTCCTCGAGAGCGGTCCCGCCGAGCAGGCCAATGTCTGCAACGGGCCGCAGATCGCCGAGATCGTGGACAAATACGACATCGACACCATCTACAACCTCGCCGCGCTCCTGTCCGCGACCGCCGAGCGCCTGCCGCTCAAGGCCTGGGACATCCAGATGAACGGCCTGCTGAACGTGCTGGAGGTGGCGCGCGAGAAGCACTGCGCAGTGTTCACGCCCTCGTCCATCGGCTCCTTCGGCCCGGACACCCCGCGCGACAACACCCCGCAGGACACCATCCAGCGCCCGACCTCGATGTACGGCGTCACGAAGGTGGCGACCGAGCTGCTGAGCGACTACTATTTCCATAAATACGGCGTGGACACGCGCTCGGTGCGCTTCCCGGGCCTGATCTCCTACAAGACGCTGCCCGGCGGCGGCACCACGGACTACGCCGTCGAGATCTACTACGCCGCCGTCAAGGGCGAGGAGTTCGTCTGCCCGCTTGCGCACGGCACCTACATGGACATGATGTATATGCCGGACGCCATCAAGGCCGCGATCAACCTGATGGAGGCCGACCCGCGCTACCTGGTGCACCGCAACTCCTTCAACATCGCCTCGATGAGCTTCGACCCCGAGGGGGTCTACGAGGCCATCAAGAAGCATTATCCGAACTTCAGGATGCGCTACGAGGTGGACCCGGTCCGCCAGGCCATCGCCGACTCCTGGCCCAACAAGATGGACGACGTGTGCGCCCGCAAGGAATGGGGCTGGTCGCCGTCCTACAACCTGGAGACGATGACCCGGGACATGATCAAGCACTTGAAGGAGAAGCTCCTTTGATCCCTACCGTCGAATACCTGGAAGAGCGCTTCGACACGTTCAACGAACTGTGTTTCGAGGGCGCTCTTCCGCGTGTTCCGATCAAGCTCAGCGGCGCCCGCAGTTTCGTGGGGCGCCTGACCTGGCGGCCCGTGCGCGACTGGCGGGGGAGAATCGTGCGACGGGAGGATTTCGTGATCCGGATCAGCCGGCGTTTCGACCTGCCGGAAGCGGAGGTTGAAGATACCCTCATCCATGAAATGATCCACTACTGGATCGGCTGGAAGGGGATTGCGGACACGTCCACGCACGGCCGGCAGTTCCGCGCCAAGATGAAGGAAATCAACAGCCTGTACGGCCGGCACCTGACCATCTCGCACAAATCCACCCCGGAGGAGCTGGACCGTGACACGCGCGTCCGGGAGCACCACGTGTGCGTGAGCCGGCTCGCGGACGGGCGCACTGCCGTGACCGTCGCCGCCAGCACCTGCGTGGCCCTTCCGCTGGTCACCCACGGTGCGCTCCAGCCAATGGTTCGTCAGCAAAGACCCCTGGTTCAACCGCTTCCCGCGCTGCCGCACCCCCAAGCTTTTCCCTGTCGATCCGGATGTGCTTCAGCCACATTTGGAAGAAATTTCGTAACTTGCACTCCGAACACTGACATCGACCCTATGAAACGTATCGTTGCCATCCTTTTCGCCTGCTGCCTCGCCCTGTGCGGGACGGCCCTGAGCGCCCAGTCCATCACCAACTCCAGCTACATGACCGTCGCCCACATCAAGTCCGACGGCACCATCCAGGACGGCTCCTACCGCACCATCGGCTACTTCAAGTCCAACGGTTCCGTCCAGGACGGATCCTACCGCACGATCGGCTACATCAAGTCCAACGGCACCATCCAGGACGGCTCCTACCGCACCGTGGGCTATGTCAAAGACAACGGCACCATCCAGGACGGCTCTTACCGCACCATCGGCTACATCAAAAGCGACGGCACGGTCCAGGACGGCTCCTACCGCACCCTCGGCCACGCCCGCGACGTCCCGGCGAAATGGGCGGCCTACTATTTCTTCTTCATGAAATAACGCTCAACCGCAACCAGGCCGCTTCCTACACCACGACCGAGACCGTCAGCCTCTACTACAGGGACGCCGTCTTCCGGCTCACCAAAGCCAACCTCAAAAAAATCTTTCCGGACCGAAAAGACGAGATCGACGCCTATTTCAAGTCCGGAAAGACAATTCCCAATTCTGTAGACGGCGTCCGGGCACTGATTGCACCCTGGGCGCAATAAACTATTTCTTCTGCGGATCCTTGAAGAGGATGGCGAAGAGGATGCCGACGACGAGCGCGTAGGCGGCGAAGATGTACCAGGCCGTGCTCCAGGACGGCTCGGCGGCATTGTAGACGAAGTGGTTGACCACGCGGCCGGCGGCCCAGGTGCCGATCGAAGCGCCAAGGCCGTTGGTCATCAGCATGAAGAGGCCCTGCGCCGACGAGCGGATGCCCTTGTCAGTATTCTCATTGACAAACAGCGAGCCGGAGATGTTGAAGAAATCGAACGCCACGCCGTAGACGATGCAGCTCAGCACGAACATCCAGACCCCGCCGCCGGGATTGCCGGCGCCGAAGAAACCGAAGCGGAACACCCAGGCGAACATCGCGATCAGCATCACCTTCTTGATGCCGAACTTCTTCATGGCGAAAGGTATCAGCAGGATGCAGAGCGTCTCGGAAATCTGGCTCAGGGAGATCAGCGCATTGGCGTTGTTGGCGCCCCAGGCGTTTGCGAAGAGGGGATTCTCCTTGAACGAAGTGATAAAGGTATTGGCGTAGCCGTTGGTGACCTGCAGCGATGCGCCGAGCAGCATCGAGAAGATGAAGAACACGGCGAACTGGCGGTCCTTGAAGAGCTTGAAGGCGTTCAGGCCCGTGGCCTCGGCAAACGACTGCGTGCCCTCGGCCTTGGGCTTGCAAGGGCAGTTCGGCAGCGTCAGGGCATAGGCGCAGAGCACCAGGCTCAGGATGCCGGACACGAAGAACTGGTTGTAGGTATGCTGGAACTGCACCCCGTCGGCGCCCTTCACGAAATTGACGAAGAGCATCGTCAGGATGAAGCCCACGGTGCCGAACACGCGGATCGGCGGGAAGGCCTTGACGGGATCCTTGCCGGCCTTCTCCAAGGCGTTGTAGGCCACGGAATTGGAGATGGCGATGGTCGGCATATAGAATGCGATACTAAGCGTATAGAGGGCGTAGAACGGGCCGAACTGGATGGCGGAGCCGGCGCTCATCGCATACCAGCCGGCAGCCAGCATCGCGGCGCCGGCGACACCCTGGCACAGGGAGAGCACCTTCTGCGCCGGGATCCACTTGTCGGCGACGATGCCCATCAGGGCAGGCATGAAAATGGAGACAAAACCCTGGGTCGCGAAGAACAGCCAGATCTGCGTGCCGAAGCCGCTGCCTGCGAGGAAACTGCCCATCGAGGTGAGGTAAGCCCCCCACGCGGCGAACTCCAGAAAGTTCATCAGGATCAGCCGGAGGCTGATGTTGGATTTGTTCATGAGGTCAGATCTTTAGTAGTTTGTGTCCCCAAAAATACAAGTTTTTCGCGGGATTTCACTATATTTGAAGGATGAAATTTACGAAGACAGCGGCCGATCCGCATTCCGCAGCCCGCGCGGGCGTGATCGAGACGGACCACGGCCGTATCCATACCCCCATCTTCATGCCCGTCGGGACCGTCGGCTCCGTCAAAGGCGTCTATCACCGCGACCTGCGGGAGGACGTCCGGGCGGAGATCATCCTGGGCAACACCTACCACCTGTACCTGCGCCCCGGCCTGGACACGCTCCGCGCGGCCGGCGGCCTGCACCGGTTCGAGGCCTGGGACGGCCCCATCCTCACGGACAGCGGGGGATTCCAGGTCTTCTCACTCAGCCCCATCCGCAAGCTCACTCCCGAAGGCTGCACCTTCCAGAGCCATATCGACGGCTCGCGGCACAGCTTCACCCCGGAGAACAACGTGGACACGCAGCGCATCATCGGCGCCGACATCATGATGGCGCTGGACGAGTGCTGCCCCGGCGACGCCGACCACGCCTACGCCCGCAAGAGCCTGAACCTCACCAAGGGCTGGCTGGAGCGTTTCGCGAAGCGCTTTGCCGACACGGAGCCGCTCTACGGCTACTCGCAGACCTATTTCCCCATCATCCAGGGCTGCGTGTACCCCGACCTTCGCCGGGAGGCGGTGGACCATGCCGTGCAGCTCGGCGCCGAAGGGTACGCCATCGGCGGCCTGGCGGTGGGGGAGCCCACGGAGAAGATGTACGAGATGCTGGAGCTGGTCTGCCCGCTGCTGCCGGACGACCGCCCGCGCTACCTGATGGGCGTCGGCACGCCGGCGAACCTGCTCGAAGGGATCGCGCGCGGCGTGGACATGTTCGACTGCGTCATGCCCACGCGCAACGGGCGCAACGGCATGCTGTTCACCTGGGACGGCATCCTGAACATGCGCAACGCCAAGTGGGCGGAGGACTTCTCGCCGATCGACCCGGACGGCGCCTCGTTCGTGGACCGCACGTACACCAAGGCCTACCTGCACCACCTGTTCATCGCCGGGGAGATGTTCGCCGCGATGCTTGCGAGCGAACACAACCTCGCCTTCTACCTGGACCTCGTCCGGACGGCGCGCGAGCACATTGAGGCGGGGGATTTCGCCGCCTGGAAAGACGCCACCCTCGAACGCATAACGACAAGACGCTGACATGGAGGGACCCAGGATACTCGACCGCTATATTGCGAAGAAGTTCATCACGACCTTCTTCCTGTCGCTGCTGCTGATCATCATCATCGTGATCATCTTCGACCTGTCGGAGAAGATCGACGACTTCGTCAAGAACGAAGCGCCCCTCAAGGAGATTATTTTCAACTACTACTGCAATTATCTCCCGTACCTGGTCAACATGTTCGCCTCGCTGTTCGTCTTCATCACGGTGATCTTCTTCACCTCCCGCATGGCGTCGAACTCCGAGATCATCGCCATCCTGTCCAGCGGCGTGAGCTTCCACCGGATGATGGTGCCGTACCTGGCCTCCGCGGCCCTGATTGCCCTGCTGTCGCTGGGGCTGAGCCTGTACGTGATCCCCAGCTCCAACGCCACGCGCATCGAATTCGAGTCGAAGTATGTCAAGAACCGCAACAATTTCAACCTCTACAATATCCACTACCAGATCTCCCCGGGGCAGTTCGTCTACATCGAGTCCTTCAGCCGCTGGAACAACACGGCCTACAAGTTCACGATCGAGGACATGGAAGGCCACCGGCTGGTGCGCAAGGTGAGCGCCGAGAGCGCCGTCTGGGACACCACCACGGACGGCTGGCGCCTCCGCAAGGTCTTTACCCGCGACTATACCACCGGACTCAAAGACGACGTCGTGTACCAGGAGGAAGTGGATACGGTCATCGCGCTGAAACTCAAGGATTTATTCAACAACGAGAAGACGGTGGAGACCCTGTCGATCGGCCCGCTGAACGAGCTCATCGAACGCCAGCGCCTGCGGGGCGACGCCAACGTGATGTTCGCCGCCATCGAGAAGCAGCGGCGGCTTACCATGCCCTTCTCGGTCCTGATCATGACCATCATCGGAGTGTCCCTGTCCGCGCGCAAGCGGCGCGGGGCCATCGGCTGGAACATCGGCATCGGCATCGCCCTGGCCTTCTCCTACATCTTCTTCCTGCGCATCAGCGAAATGTTCGTCTACACGGACACCCTTCCGCCCGGCATTGCCATGTGGCTGCCGAACGTGCTGTTCACGGGGATCGCAGCCTTCCTGTACAATCGTGCCATCAAATAATATGATCGTCAAAGTCATCAACAAAAGCGGCAATCCGCTGCCCGCCTACGCCACGGCGCTTTCCGCCGGGCTGGATGTCCGGGCCGACAATGCGGAGCCGATCGTGCTCGCGCCCATGGGCCGGGCCATGGTCCCGACCGGACTGTTTCTCGAGATTCCCGCCGGCTACGAGGTGCAGGTGCGCCCGCGCAGCGGCCTGGCCGCCAAGCGCGGCGTCACGGTGCTCAACGCGCCGGGGACCATCGACGCGGACTACCGCGGCGAGGTCTGCGTGATCCTGGTGAACCTTGGGACGGAGCCGTTCACCGTCGAGCGCGGCGAGCGCATCGCACAGCTCATCCTCGCCCGCCACGAGACCATCGAATGGGAAGAATGTACGGAACTGGCCGACTCGCAGCGCGGCGCCGGCGGCTTCGGAAGCACGGGCGTCAAATAAATTGGAAATGAAAGAATTATACGCCAAATACTGCGCCTGCGGCTACCGGGTCACTACCGACAGCCGGGCGATTCGGGGCGGGGAGATCTTCTTCGCCCTGCGGGGAGAGACCTTCGACGGCAACGACTATGCGCTGAAAGCCCTGCAGGCCGGCGCCGCCTGGGCCGTCGTGAACGACGATGCACAGATCGAACTGACCGGGCAGGACCGGCTGCTGGCCGACCGCTTCATCCGGGTGAGCGATCCGTTCCGCACCCTGCAGGAGCTGGCCATCTGGCATCGCACGCACGTGCGGGACGGCAAGCTGCCGGTGCTCGGCCTGACCGGCACCAACGGCAAGACCACCACCAAGAATCTCATCGCGGCCGTGCTCGCGAAGAAATACCGCGTGACAGCCACGCAGGGCAATCTCAACAACGACATCGGCGTGCCGCTGTCGGTGCTGTCCATCACCCCGGGCACGGAGATCGCCGTGATCGAGATGGGCGCCAGCCACCCCGACGACATCGCCAAGCTGGTGCCAATCAGCCAGCCGGACTATGGCCTGATCACCAACGTCGGCCGGGCCCACCTGCTGGGCTTCGGCTCCTTCGAGGGTGTCAAGGCCGCCAAGGGCGAGCTTTACAAGTGGCTGGGGAGCCACCGGGGCTCGGTGATCTTCCTCAATGAGGACGATGCCGACCTGCGGGAAATGGCCGCAAAGCAGCCCTGCCATACCTTCGGCTACGGCATTGCCTACCAGGGCGCGGACATCCTGCCCGCGACGCCCTTCGAGCCGTTCCTGCGCCTGCGCCTGGACGGCGAAGTGGTGGAGACCCACCTCGTCGGCGCCTACAACGCCACCAACGTGCTGGCCGCTATCGCGGTGGGCGATTATTTCGACGTCCCGCGCGCCGACGCCATCGCCGCCATCGCGGAATTCATCCCGGACAACAACCGTTCGCAGATGGTGCGCACGGCCGCCAATACCCTCATTGTGGATGCCTACAACGCCAATCCTTCGTCGATGCGGGCGGCGCTGGACAATTTCCGCCATGTCGAGGCGGAGCACAAGCTCGCCCTGCTCGGCGACATGCGGGAGCTGGGCGCCGAGTCCGTCGCGGAGCACGAGAAGGTTGTCCGTCAGCTGCGCGAAGCCGGCCTGCCGGCCTGCCTGGTCGGGGAGGAGTTCCAGAAGGCTCTGGCGGCCCTGCCGGCCGGAATCGAGGCCTGGTTCCCCGATTCCGAGGCCCTCGCGGCATATATGGCGGAGCATCCCGTCAAGGACTCTGTCATCCTCGTCAAGGGCTCCCGCGGCATCCAGATGGAGAAGGTTCTGAAGAACCTGTAACTACCAATTGTATCTGTATTGCAGCCGGGCGGCACTCCGTCCGGCTTTCTCCGTCAGGTTCCAGGGGTATTGGACCGTCTCCAGACGCAGCCAGAGGGTGTGGTGGCGGGCGATGTGCCAGACCGTGTAGAAGGAAGCGGCCCAGCCGCGGCCATAGCGGGCCGGGACCGTGAAAGCACCCGGCGCGTCGCGTTCGTAGACGTAGATGCGGTCGTCCCAGTTGTCCACCTTGAAGAGTCCGCCGCGCAGGTAGAAGGCCAGCGCGTCCGTCTTGCGGCACAGCTCCGCGTGCCAGTTCCAGGCGAAGCCCCGGCAGTACAAGGCATCCCAGCGGCCGGAAAGCGTCCAGGCGCCGCGCTCCATGGCCACCTCTGCGCGCAGCTGCGCACGGAGCGGGGCCGTGTCGCCGGGACGAAGCCGCGCCTGCAGCCGCAGGTCCGGAGACAGCTTGTGCCCCCGCCATTCGGCTTCGGAATGCCACCGGGCGGCTATTTTGTACTGACTGGCCCCCGTGTCCGTCCGCCAGCCGGCGTCGGCCGTGAGGCTGAGTGCCGCGGTCTCGTAGCCGGCGGCCACGCCGCTGTAGCGTTTGTCCGAAGGACCGTACCAGCGGGCGAGCAGCCCGGCCTTGCGGCCGTATTCCGGCAGGGAATACGCGCCTGCGAGGGCGGAGAAGGCCCCCGTGTAGCGGAGCGCCGCCTCCCCGAACAGGCTCCAGCGCGGCAGGCTGACGCGGCCCTCTAGCGAGGCCGCTTCGGCCGTGGCCGTGAGGCCCGCCGTCACGCCGCGCCAGGTGCGGGTCAGGTTGGCGATGGGCTGGTTCCCCGTCAGGGAATACGCCGCCGAGAGGTCCCAGGGGCCGAAATGCCAGGTGGTCGCGATGCCCATCAGGGATGGGGTATAGGAGCCGGTGGGGGAGAAGCCCGTGCCGTTCTTGCGGAAGGCGCCGAGGGTGGAGTATCCGCTGAGCTGGAAGCCGCTCCACTGCACGAGCCCCTGCCCGAAACGGGCGTTGAAGTGGCCCAGGACCAGCTGACCGAGGGCGCGGCGTCCGTACCAGGCTGCGCTGAGGGTCGGCAGGCCGGGCTGCGGCTGTCCGTAGGTGGTGCGCAGGGAGGCGCAGGCGACGGCCCGTTCGCCGACGGCGGCTTCCGCCTTGATCCCCCAGAAGCCCTCAGCCCCGTCCCGGACGCCGCCCCGCAGGGTCACGGCGCCGGTCAGCGCCCGGTCGTCCGACTGGCCCGGAGCGCGGCCGTCTTCCATGCCAAGCACGGCAAACACGCGCAGCGCCTCCACCAGCGCGGGATTGAAGCCGTCCACGAGGGAGAGCTCCGTCCAGGACAGGATCTCCCCGGTGCGGCTGCGGTAGTCCAGCAGCGAGGCGACCTGGAAAGGGGAGAGCAGCCCCGTGGCGAGCAGGCGCCCCCGTCCGGCCAGGTTAAGGTCCACCGGATGCGATGCAAGATTCTGGTAATGAAGGATTTCGTCCTCGGCAAGATCCTCGATGCAGGATGCGCCGGTGAGGACCAGGATGGCCTCCTGGAAGGCAGGCTGTCCCAAAAGGGACAGGATGAGCAGAAGCGTTTTCATAGTTCCGTCTATGTTTCTGTCCAAAATTACAAAAATTATTCGTAAATTCGTGCAATATTTTGCTTGCATCATGAAAGAGGAAAAAATCCATCTCCACGACAAAACCTTCAAGCCTTATATCCGTCACGAGCGCATCCTGGATGCCATCGACGGCGTGGCCCGCGAACTGAATTCCGACTTCCACGGCTGCACGGACATCCCCGTGGTCCTGTGCGTGCTCAACGGCTCCATTCCCTTCACCGGCGAGCTCCTGCAGCGCATCGACTTCCCCTGCCAGCTGGTCTCCATCAAGCTTTCCTCCTACCAGGGGACCCAGTCCACCGGCACCGTCCTCAACGTGATGGGCCTCACCTCCAGCGTCCGCGGCCGCCGCGTGATCATCTGCGAGGACATCGTGGACACCGGCAATACCATCGTCGCCCTCAAGGAGATGCTCCTCGACAAGGAGGGCGCCGCAGAGGTGCGCATCTGCACCCTGCTGCTCAAGCCGGAGGTCTACAACAAGCCGGTCAAACTGGACTACGTGGGCATGGAGATTCCCAACGCCTTCATCGTGGGCTTCGGCCTCGACTATAACGAGCTGGGCCGCAACATCAGAGACATATACGTAATTGACGAATAACATGAAGTATTACATCCTTTTCGGCCCTCCGGGCGCCGGCAAGGGCACCCACGCGGGCGCCGTTGCCCAGAAGTACAACCTTAAGCACATTTCCACCGGCGAGCTGCTCCGTGCCGAGATCGCCGCCGGGACGGAACTGGGTCGCCAGGCCAAGACGCTCATCGACGCCGGCTCGCTGGTGCCCGACTCCGTGGTGGAGGGGATGATCGAATCCGCTTTCGACACCGTCAAGGGGGTGGACGGCTTCCTGCTGGACGGTTTCCCGCGCAACCTCGCCCAGGCGCGGGACCTCGACGCCATCCTCGAGAAGCGCGGCGAGAGCGTCACGGGTGTCGTGTCCCTGATGATCGAGGACGAGACGATCCGCAAGCGCATCGCCCACCGCGCCGCGATCGAGGGCCGCGCCGACGACGCCTCGGAGGCCACGATCGCCAACCGCATCCAGACCTATCACGCGCAGACCGAGCCGCTGATCGCGTTCTACAAAGAAGCCGGCAAATACCATGAGGCGGACGTCAACGGCTGGGACATCGAGACCAACCGCGCCCGCGTGCTGGCCGTCATGGAGAAGATCGGCTGAGACCCGGCTATGGCGGACAACTACCTGGAGAAGCGCTACGAAGAGGTGTTCGGCGCGTCCGGCGGCCGCAAAGCCGCTCCGGCCCGTCCCGGGCTGGACGTGCTGCTACACCGCAACCGCAGTTTCCGCGGCTACGACAAGTCCTATGTCGTGCACCGGCGACAGCTGGACGCCATGATTGCCGTCAATCCCAAGGTTGCCTCCAGCGTCAATCTCCAGCGTCTCCGCTTCCGACCCGTCGTCAAGGGGGAGGAAGCGGACCTCGTCAATGCCCACATCCGCCTGGGCAGGGGACTGCCCGAGCTGCATCTGCCCTTCCCGGGGCAGGAACCGGAAGCCTTCATCGTGGTCTGTTCGACCGTGGCGGAGAATCCCGGCATCGACATCGACCTGGGCATCTCCCTGCAGAGCATGCTGCTCAAAGCCGTGGAGATGGGCCTGGGCGGCATCATCATCCGCAATTTCGACCGGGAGGAGATCCGCCGGGGGCTGGCCCTGCCGTATGAGCCGCTCGCCGTGGTCGCCGTGGGCAAGCCGGCGGAGCAGATCGAGCTCGTGCCGGCGCATGAGGGCGACGACCTGGGCTATTACCGGCGCGACGGCGTCCATTATGTCCCCAAACTCACTCCTGAAGACCTGACAGTTTAATTCCAATCAACATTATTACAATGAAAATCAAATTATTAGCATCTGCCATCAGCGCAGCGCTCCTGCTGGTCAGCCTTTCCGCTGGCGCTCAGGAAGACAGCAACCGTTACAGCGACGGCACCGTCCAGCGCGGTCCGTACCTGACCAACACCGGAGCCGACAACTGGTTCATCGGCCTCGGCGGCGGCGTCAACGCCATGTACGACAACGGCAAGTTCGGCGGCTACGGCCTCGCCATCGACGCCAACATCGGCAAGTGGTTCACTCCGGCCGTCGCTTTCCGCGTCGGCTACCACGGCCTCAAGGATGCCGCGGCCGACCCGGTCGGCTGGTTCACCGGCGCCAATCCTTTCAACCTCCATTACGGCTATGCCGACGCCATGTGGAATCTCGCCACCACCCTCGGCGGCTACAAGGAGTCCCGCGTCTGGAATCCCATCCTGTACGGCCGTGCGGCAGCCATGTTCACCTCTCCTGTCGGCAGCAAGAACATCGGCCATGAATTCGGCCTCGGCGGCGGTCTGCTCAACGAATTCCGCCTCGGCAAGCATGTCGGCCTGGCCATCGACCTCTCCGCCCTCGTCTCCCGTGAGAAGGAGTGGAGAAACGGCGGCCGCTTCTCCTTCTTCCCGACCGCAACGGCCGGCCTGGTGTTCCACCTCGGCAAGAGCGGCTTCGTGCGCCACGCCAACGCCCTGCCTGCGATTGACATCCCGGATCCCGCCGTCATCGAAGACCTCCAGAGCCAGCTCGCCAAAGCAAAGAGCGACCTCGCCGCGGCCAACAGCAACGCCGCCAACCTCCGCAACCAGCTCGCCCGCTTCAACAACCTGCAGGACGGCAAGACCTACGACTACAAGAACGGCCTCTTCACCGAGACGGTCGTGAAGGAAGTTGAGAGCCAGATGGTTGTCCCCGAGATCCTCTACTTCGACCTCGGCAAGGCCACGCTCACCGGCCGCGAACTCGCCCGCCTGGAGTACTACGCCGAGAATACCTTCAAGAAGGACCAGAAGCTCCTCGTCACCGGCTGCGCCGACCTCGGCACCGGCACCAAGGAAGCCAACGAGCGCCTGTCCAAGCAGCGCGCCGAGTACGTCAAGAACGTCCTCGTGAACCAGTTCGGCTACAAGGCCGACAACATCGAGACCAAGGCCGACGTGATGCCGGGCGACGCCCCGATCAAGGGCCGTATCGTCACCATCGAGGTAACGAAGTAACAACATGAACGGCAGCGCTTTACTGATCATTTTCAAACTTCTGGGCTCCATCGCCCTGCTCATGTACGGCATGAAGGTGATGAGCGAGGCGCTACAGAAGATGGCTGGCCCCCAGCTCCGGCATGTGCTGGGGGCCATGACCACCAACCGTTTCACCGGCGTGCTGACCGGCATGCTCGTGTGCGTGGCCGTCCAGTCTTCGGCAGCCACCACCGTGATGACGGTTTCCTTTGTCAACGCCGCCCTGTTGACCCTGGCGCAGGCCATCTCCGTGATCATGGGGGCCAACATCGGCACGACGCTGTCCGCCTGGATCATGTCGGCGGGCTTTTCCTTCAACATCGCCAACCTGGTCTGGCCGGTCTTCCTGATTGCGGTGGTCCTGATCCAGTTCAAGAAACACCGCTACCTGGGCGACTTCCTCTTCGGCCTTTCCTTCATGTTCTTCGCCCTCGGCACGCTGAATGCCACGGGCCGGGAGATGGACCTGGCCAACAATGTCCAGGTGGTCAATTTCTTCTCGTCGTTCAACTCCGGCAGCTACCTGACCATCCTGCTCTTCCTGGTGATCGGCGCCGTGCTGACCTGCATCGCGCAGTCCTCGGCGGCCCTGATGGCCATCACGATGGTCCTCTGCACCACGGGCGTGCTGTCGATTTACCAGGGCATCGCCCTGGTCATGGGCGAGAACATCGGCACCACGGTCACCGCCAACGTCGCCGCCCTGTCGGCCAACACGCAGGCGCGGCGGGCGGCCCTGGCGCACCTCGTTTTCAACGTGTTCGGCGTCCTCTGGGTGCTCATCGTCTTCTATCCCTTCGTGCGGCTGGCCTGCCGCCTGGTGGGGGTGGACGCCGACGCCGACATCCAGAGCCCGGAGCGGCTCTCGTTCGTGCTGGCCACGTTCCACACCCTGTTCAACCTGACCAACACGCTGATCCTGATCTGGTTCATCCCGCAGATCGAGAAGCTGGTCTGCCGCCTGATCAAGCGCAAGGAGAGCGAGGACGAGTTCCGCTTGAAGTACATCCAGGGCGGTATCATGAAGACCCCGGAAATCTCCGTCTACATGGCCCAGCAGGAGACCGTCGTCTTCGCCCGGCGCATGCACCGTATGTTCGGCATGGTCCGGGACCTGACGCATACCACGGACGAGGATGCTTTCCAGGCCCTCAAGGAGCGTATTGCCAAATATGAGAGGATCTCCGACAACATGGAGAACGAGATCGGCAAGTACCTCGGACAAGTCAGCAACGCCCACCTCTCCGACGACACCAAGCAGAAGATCCGCGCCATGCTCCGCGCCATCGGCGAACTGGAGAGCATCGGCGACAGCTGCTACAACCTGGCCCGTACGCTGGAGCGCCGCCGTACGCAGCAGGTCACCTTCAACCAGGCGCAGATGGATGGCCTCGAGGAGATGTACGGCCTCGTGGATCAGAGCCTGGCCCGGATGGAACCGGTCCTTCAGGGCGAAGCCGGCACGGAAGAGTCCGCCCGTCTGGAAGCCGCCATCAACCAGTGCCGCGACCGCCTGCGCGAAGCGAACATGAACGCGGTGGACGAGCAGGACTACAGCTACGCCTGCAGCACGATCTTCATGGACCTCGTGGCCGAGTGTGAGAAGTGCGGCGACTACGTCGTCAACGTGATCGAGGCCAAGGCCGACAAACCCAAAGAATTGAAACCGACCCGATGAAACTGACTTCATTCTCCCTGCGTCCGTCCAAGCGTACGCACACCACGGTGGAAGCGTTCATCTTCCTGATCCTGCTCGTCGGCACCTTCGTCGGGCTGGGATCCGTGATGGGAAGCAACAACATGATGAACACCATCATGAACACGGCCCACAACCTGCTGCTCAACACGGTCTTCTACCTGATGGGCATCACGGTGCTGACCGGCGCGCTGTCCAAGCTGCTTTCCGAATTCGGCGTGGTGAGCCTGCTGGAGAAGCTCCTCCGTCCGCTGATGAAGCCGCTGTACAACCTGCCGGGCGTGTCGGCCCTGGGCGGTGTGCTCACCTTCCTGTCCGACAACCCCGCCATCATCGCCTTCGCCAAGGACAAGACCTTCTCGTCCTATTTCAAGAAATATCAGCTGCTGTCGCTGACAAATTTCGGCACCGCCTTCGGCATGGGCCTCGTGGTCATGTTCTCCATGATCGGCTACGGCTATGTGGGCGGCGCTTTCGCCGGCCTGTTCGGCGCCATCTGCGGCTCGGTCATCTCCACCCGCATCATGCAGCGCAGCTGCCTCAAAGCCTTCCCGGAGCTGGATGCCCCCGTTCAGGACGAGACCCCCGAGCAGATCATCGAGGAGCATCTCGAGCATGAGAAGGAGCGCAAGGAGAGCGTGTTCATGCGCTTCCTGAACGCCCTGCTGGACGGCGGCAAGAACGGCGTGGAGCTGGGCCTGGCCATCATCCCGGGCGTGCTGATCATCACCACCATGGTGGTCCTGCTGACCTTCAGCGCCGGGCCGGACGGCTACACGGGCGCGGCCAACCAGGGCGTGCCGGTGCTGCCTTGGCTCGCCGGCAAGATCCACTGGGTGTTCGAATGGCTGTTCGGCTTCCAGGACATGCGCCTGATCGCCTTCCCGATGACCTCGCTGGGCTCGGTGGGCGCTTCGCTGGGTCTGCTGTCCACCTACCGTGACGCGGGCATTCTGGACGGCAACGTCATCGCCGTGTTCACCGCCATCGGCATGTGCTGGAGCGGCTACCTGTCCACCCACACCGCGATGCTGGACACGCTGGGCTGCCGCAAGGCCATCTCAAAGGCCCTCGGCGCCCACACCGTCGCCGGCCTGTGCGCGGGCATCATCGCGCACTTCGTGTACCTGCTGTTCTCGCTGCTGTAGGAATTACAGGAAAATTAGTATCTTGCGCTTCTGTATGATCAAGCGTTCTTTCCTCGCGGCGATTGCCCTGGCAGCCACGCTGGCTGGCTGCTCGCCGGCCGAAAGTCCCGTCCTGCGTATTGACAGCGGGGCCTACACGGGCGGCTGGGGCTACGAGCCCGAGTTCGACGGCACGAAAGACGCCTCCGCGATGGGCTCTCCGCTGCCCCATGTGCAGTAGTGCCCGCTTAGAGCGTTGATTTTTAGGATATTATGGCAGAGAGTAACTTCATAGACTACGTCAAGATCTACTGCGCCTCCGGCCACGGGGGAGCGGGCAGTGCGCACCTGCACCGCGCCAAGTACGTCCCCAAAGGGGGACCGGACGGCGGCGACGGCGGGCGCGGCGGCCACATCATCCTCCGGGCCAACCCGCAGTTCTGGACGCTCATCCACCTGAAATACCGCAAGAACATCCACGCCGAGGACGGCGAGAAAGGCGGCTCCGACCTGCGCACCGGCAAGAACGGCACGGACATCTATCTGGACGTGCCGATCGGCACCGTGGCGAAGAACGCCGACACGGACGAAGTCCTCTTCGAGATGATGGAGGCGGGGGAGGAGCGCATCCTCTGCCGCGGCGGCAAGGGCGGCCTGGGCAACAACAATTTCAAGACGCCCACCCTGCAGACCCCGCGTTTCGCCCAGCCGGGCGAAGAAGGGGAAGAAGGGGTCTTTATTTTGGAGCTGAAGCTCCTGGCGGATGTCGGGCTCGTCGGCTTCCCCAATGCCGGCAAATCGACGCTTCTGGCCACGATCACGGCCGCGAAACCCAAGATTGCCTCCTATGCCTTCACCACCCTGGAGCCCAACCTGGGCATCGTGCGCTACTACGACGACAAGTCGTTCGTGATCGCCGATATCCCCGGCATCATCGAGGGCGCCCACGAGGGCAAGGGCATCGGCATCCGCTTCCTGCGCCACATCGAGCGCAACTCCGTGCTGCTCTTCATGGTCAGCGTCGAGGAGGAAGACATCGCCGGCGCCTACAAGACGCTCCTGTCGGAGCTCAAGCTCTATAATCCCGAACTGCTCACCAAGCAGCGGGTCCTTGCCATCACGAAATGCGACCTGATTGATGCGGAGCTGGAGAAGATGATCCGCCCGCACCTGCCCCGCAAGATCCCCTGCGTGTTCATCTCGTCCAGCACGGGGGAGGGGCTCCAGGAACTCAAGGACACCTTATGGAAGGCGCTGCAAGCCTGAGCCTGCTGCGTGAGGCGCACCATGTAGACCAGGGCATCACCCTGGCAATCAACTCGTTGCATACTCCGTTCACGGACAGCATCTGGCAGTTCTTCTCCATGCGGGAGGTCTGGTACGTGCTGTATGCCGCCGTGCTGGTGCTCCTCTTTGTCCGGCTGGGCTGGAAGCGGGCGCTGGCCGTCACCATCAGCTGCGTCCTTGCCGTCGTGCTATGCGACCAGTTTGCCAATTTCACAAAGGCTTATTTCGAGCGCCTACGACCTTGCTGGGATCAGAATATGATTGCGGGCGGCCTTCATGTCCTGGAAGGCAAGGGGAGCCTGTACGGTTTCTATTCCGCCCATGCGGCCAATGCAGCGGGCTTTGCAGCCTGCTCCTGGCTGGGGCTGCGCGCCGCCAGCGGCAAGCCATGCCGCGGCTATGCGTGGTTTGTTTTCACCTGGGCCTTCCTGGTTGGGGTCAGCCGTGTGTTCGTGGGGAAGCATTTCCTCGGGGACGTGCTCGTGGGTTTCGCGGTCGGCCTGCTGGTCGGCTGGCTGTTTGCCGCGCTGGCCCGCCCGGTGATGGCGCGGCTCAGCCCTTCAGGACGTTGATCTGAGCGCCGGTAGCCTCAAGGACCAGCGGGAGGCGGCCTTCGACTTCTCCGTCGTATTCGATGATGTCCGCGGAAGCCTCGTCGAGCGGGGCGATCCGCAGGGACCGGCATTTGCCGTACGCGATGAGCGAGGATTCGTGGACCGTGCCGGAGAACAGGCGGGGGATCTCCTTGACCAGGAGCCGGAGCTTCGACTTAGGGACGATCATGTAGTCCAGCTGCCCGTCGTCGTTGACGGCCAGCGGGGCTTGGCGCATGCCGCCGCCCGACCAGGCGCCGTTGCCGGCGGCCAGGGAATAGGCTTCGCCGCTGAAGACCGCCTCCCCGTCCGCCTGGACGGCGATACGGATCGGCTTCAAGTGGAAGATCGTATAGCGCAAGGCATTGAGATAGATCATCTTGCCACGCCGGCCGCGCTCCTTCTGGCGGTTTACGCGTTCGCACACGTGCGAGTCGAAACCGATGCCGCAGCCGTTGGCCATGTAGGTCACCCGGCCGTCCCGGCTCGTCGCCCGGACGACATCCATCCGGCCAAAGGATTCCCTGGCGATCATCTCGATCACTTCCGGGACGCTGTCGGGCACCTTGCAGGACTTGATCCAGTCGTTGCCGGATCCGATGGGCACCACGGCCAGGTAGAATTCCTCCGGGGGAGTGCCCGTCTCATCGCACCAGGAGCAGATCCCGCCGAGCACCTCGTGCAGGGATCCGTCGCCGCCCACGGCGGCAATCCGGCGGTATCCCGCGGCTGCAGCTTCGCGGGCCAGCGTGATGGCGTGTTTCTGGTGGTCGGTCATGGCCGTGATGTACGCAACTCCTTTCTGTTCAAGCAGATGCTCGGCCGGGACCCACTCCGACATCGTCTTCCCGGAACCGGCCCGGGGATTGACGATAAAATACCACTCGGTTTTTGTTTTAGACATACCACGAAAATACGAATTATTTGTTAAATTTGCAATTTAAGGATAATACGGTTTTATGGGAAAAGTCATCGCAATTGCCAATCAGAAAGGAGGCGTCGGCAAGACGACCACCGCCATCAACCTGGCGGCCTCGCTTGCCGTGCTGGAGAAGAAAGTGCTGATCATCGACGCGGACCCGCAGGCCAACACGACCTCCGGACTCAATTTCGCGCCGGACAACGACGAGCACCGTACCCTCTATGAGGTGATGATCGGCCGCATCGACATCGGCGACGCCCTGATCCAGACTGAGATTGCCAATCTGCAGATGATCCCGTCCCATATCAACCTGGTGGGCGCCGAGATTGAGATGCTGGAAGTCGAGGACCGCGAGTCCCTGCTCAAGAATGCGCTGGCTCCGATCCGCGACAACTATGATTTCATCATCATCGACTGTTCGCCTTCGCTGGGCCTCATCACGGTCAACACGCTGACCGCGGCGGATTCCGTGATCATTCCCGTCCAGCCGGAGTTTTTCGCCCTGGAAGGCCTCGGCAAGCTCCTGCAGACCATCCGCCTCGTCCAGGGCGGCGTCAATCCCGACCTCAAGATCGAGGGCTTCGTGGTAACGATGTTCGACGGCCGCACGCGCGTGCACACCCAAGTCTTGGGTGAGCTCCGCGAGCATTTCCGCGACCTGGTCTTCAAGACGGTCATCCAGCGCAACATCCGCCTCAGCGAAGCCCCTTCCCACGGCAAACCCATCATCCTGTACGACATCATGTGCAACGGCTCCACCAACTACCTCAATCTCGCGAGGGAAGTCCTGGAGCACAACGGAGAAAGTCTATGAGCAAAGAACCCAGAGGTCTCGGCAAGGGCCTGAGCGCCCTGCTCGGCGAAGTGCCCGACGCCGACCAGCTCCGCAAGCCGGTCGGCTACGTCAACAAGGAAATCGTAGGGACGCGCGGCCGCCAGGAGAACACGGCGGACATCCTGCGCATCCCCGTGGAGATGATTGAGCCCAATCCCTTCCAACCCCGCATGTCCTTCGACCAGGTGGCGCTCGAGGAGCTGGCCGCCTCCATCCGCAGCCTCGGGCTCATCCAGCCCATCACGGTCCGCCGCATCACGGAGCGCCGCTACCAGATCATCAGCGGCGAGCGCCGCTACAAGGCCTGCCGCCTCGCCGGCATGACCACGATTCCGGCCTATATCCGCGACGCCAACGACCAGGGCATGCTCGAGATGGCCATCGTCGAGAACGTCCAGCGCGAGGACCTCGATCCCATCGAGCTCGCCCTCAGCTACCGGCGCCTGATCGACGAGTGCCAGCTCACGCAGGACAGCCTCGCCGAGCGGGTGGGGAAGAAGCGCGCCACCGTGGCCAACACGATCCGCCTCCTGAAGCTCCCCGCCAAGGTCCAGCACGACATCAAGGTGGGCCTGCTCAGCGCCGGCCACGCCAAGGCCATCCTCGGGGTGGATTCCCCGGAGGTGCAGGAGCAGCTCTGCGACCTCGTGATCCGCGACGGCCTGTCCGTGCGCGAGCTCGAGAGCATCGTGCGTAAGCTCCAGGTCAACCCGGACGCCGCCAAGTCCAAGGTCCGCGGCGGCCGCACCTCGCAGGAGCTGCCGCAGGACTACTACCGCATCCTGGAGCACGTGGGCAAGTATTTCTCCAATGACATCTCCCTCAAGCGGACCTCGACCGGCAAGGGCGTGATGACCATCCGCTTCGACTCCGACGAGGAAGTAAAGGCGTTTGTTAAAGCATTGGAGGAGAAGCAGTTCTAATGAGACTCCGGAAGATCATCCTCACCCTGCTCGCGACGGCGGCCTTCGCCGTCCTGACGGGTGTCGATGCTTCCGCGCAGTTCCGGAGCGAAGCTTTCACCCAGCAGTACAACGACGACCCCTCTGCCTCAGCCGACTCCACGGACCGGCTGTTCTCGCTGAAGGAGTATTTCGGCGGCCTTAGCCACAAGAACGATCTCAAGATCGGCACGCTGACGGCCGGATCGGCCGTCTTCATCGGCGGCTCCCAGATCTACAACAAGCAATACTGGAAGCTGCCGATTGTGTACGGCGCCATCGGCGGCAGTCTCGGCGCCGGCCTCATCCTCAACGCGAAGGACAACAAGAAAGCGGCCACCTGGTGCTTCATCGGCGCCGGAGCAGCCTACTGGGCCACGCTGATGGACGGCGTGATCAACTACCGGCCCAACGACTATCCGCATCCGGGCACGGCCACGCTCTTTTCACTCCTCGTTCCCGGACTCGGCCAGATCTACAACCACGAGTACTGGAAGCTGCCCATCTACCTGGGCGGCATGGCCTATGCGGTCCATTACTACCTGGACTGCCGCACCAATTACGAACGCTTCCGCGACATCTACATCAAGGCAGCGGACACGGAAGTGGCCTATGACGGCCCCATCAGCGCCGACCAGGCGCTCTACTATCGCAATATCTACCGGCGCTACCGGGACTATTCCGTGTTGGCTATCGCCGCCCTGTACCTGCTTCAGGTCATCGATGCCAACGTCTTTTCGTATATGCATGATTTCGAGGTGGACGACGACATCTCCCTGCGGGTGGCCCCGGCCATGATCCTGCCGGAGTACCAGATCGCCTCCGTCAAACCCGTTTCCCAACAGGCCGCATTCGGCCTTAGGTTGGGCCTAAGTTTTTGAGCATGAATAAAAAAGCCATTACCCTCCTATTTCTTCTCTCCGCCGCCCTGTGCACCCAGCTTTCCGCACAAACGGAAAATGAACTCCCGACCGAAACCCTCCAGACGGAGCAGCAGCCCCGTGGCCTGGGCAGCCTGTTCGGGCGTCGGACCAACGGCCGGAGACAGATCCAGCAGGAGAATGAAGTGCTCCGCAACGAACTGGATTCGCTCCAGATGCTGCTGGACAGCCTCCGCGGGCGCGTCTACGTGGACGAGCATGAACTGGCGGCCCTGGAGCGGCTGGACGGGGATGGTTTCGAGTATACGACGGAGACCAGCGACAGTCTGCTGCACCTGTGGTACGAGAATTCCCTGTCCAAGGATTTCGACGCCATCCACGAATACAACATGGACTCCGTCCGTTTCTCCTCCAATGTCTCGGATGCGGAGATGATGCGCCGCCTGTCGGCGATGAATTCGTTCATCACCCTGCCGTACAACGACGTGGTCAAGAACTACATCATCCTCTACTCGGAGCGCATGACCTCCCGCATGGGGCAGGTCCTGGGCCTGAGCACCTATTATTTCCCGATTTTCGAGGACATCCTGATCCGCTACGACCTGCCGCAGGAGCTCAAGTATATGGCCATCATCGAGTCCATGCTCAACCCCGTGGCCACCTCAAGCGCCGGCGCCCGCGGCATCTGGCAGTTCATGTACCAGACCGGCCGCAGCTACGGCCTGGAGATCAATTCCTTCGTGGATGAGCGCCTGGACGTGGAGAAGGCCGTCGATGCCGCCGCGCGCTACCTGCGCGACGCCTACAAGATCTTCGGCGACTGGGCCCTGGCCATCAGCTCCTACAACTGCGGCGCGGGCAACGTCTCCAAGGCCATCCGCCGCGCGGACGGCAAGCGCGACTTCTGGAGCATCTATCCGTATCTGCCGAAGGAGACGCGCGGCTATGTGCCGGCCTTCGTGGGCGCCATGTACGCCATGACCTATTACCGCGAGTACGGCATCGTGCCGCAGAACATGGGCATGCCGGCCCAGACCGACACCTTCGAGATCCGCAAGAATCTCCATTTCGAGCAGATCACCGGCGTGGTCGGCATTCCGCTGGAGACCCTGCAGAACCTCAATCCGCAGTATGTCCACGACATCATCCCCGGCAACGACCACCCTTATATCCTGAAGCTCCCGTTCAACTGGACAGGCCCCTTCCTGGAAACCAACCGCGACAGCCTCTATGCCTTCAAGGCCGACTCGCTGATCAGCGGCAAGGTCCTGCAGGAGCAGGCCTCCGGCAACGGCAAGTCGAGCGGCGGCAAATCCGGCGGCAGCACGCAGCAGCAGCGGATCAGCTACAAGGTCAAGAGCGGGGACTACCTGGGCAAGATCGCGTCCAAGTACGGCGTCACCATCAACCAGATCAAGAACTGGAACAACCTGAAATCCAACAACATCCAGATCGGCCAGACCCTCTACATCTACAAGAACGGCGGCCCGACGATCTCCCAGGGAAGCGGCCCCTCTTCGAGCAGCGGCAGCGGAAGCAGTTCCACCAAGAAGACCTCCAAGACCGTGATTTACACGGTCAAGTCCGGCGACTCCCTCTACAAGATCGCCAAGCTCTACCCGGGCGTCAGCGCCGACAACATCAAGGCCGCCAACGGCCTCAAATCCGACGCCATCCGCGCCGGTCAAAAACTAACGATTCCGATTCCTTAATTATTTCTTGTAGTACTTCGGCCAGCAGGCGTCCAGGTAGGCCTTGAGGCGGTCTTCCTGGGGGTTGGGCTGGGGGTCGTAGAAGACGGTGCCGGAGAGGGCGGGGGGCAGGAATTCGAGGTCGGTGAAGTGGCCGGGGTAGTCGTGGGCGTATTTGTAGCCGTCGGCGTAGCCCAGATCCTCCATCAGCTTGGTGGGCGCATTGCGCAGGTAAAGCGGCACGGCGGCCGTCTGGTCGGCCTTGGCGGCCGCCAGGGCCTTGTCGATCGCGAGATAGGCGGAATTGCTCTTGGGTGAGCTGGCGAGGTACACGGCGCACTCGCTCAGCGGGATGCGTGCCTCTGGCATGCCGATGGAATGGACGATGCGGAAGGTGGCGTCCGCCAGCAGCAGGGCGTTGGGATTCGCAAGGCCGATGTCCTCGGCAGCCAGGATGCAGAGCCGGCGGGCGATGAAGAGGGGATCCTCGCCGCCGTCCAGCATGCGCGCCATCCAGTAGACGGCGGCATTGGGGTCGGACCCGCGGACGCTCTTGATGAAGGCGGAAATGATGTCGTAGTGCATCTCGCCGCCCTTGTCGTAAATGGCCATGTTCTCCTGCAGGCAGGAGGTCACCGTCTTGTTGTCGATCACAATCGGGTCCGCTTTGCCCACCTGGGCATCCACGACAATCTCCAGGATATTCAGCAGCTTGCGCGCATCGCCGCTGCTCTGGCGAAACAGCGCGGAGGTCTCGCGGACTTCGATGTTGCGCTCCTTGAGGACCTCATCCTCACGCAGGGCCCGGTCCAGCAACTGCTGTAAGTCCTCCACCTCCAGGGTCTTCAGCACGAACACCTGGCAGCGGGACAGCAGGGGAGTGATCACCTCGAAGGAAGGATTCTCCGTGGTGGCGCCGATCAGGATGACCGTCCCAGCCTCGACAGCGCCGAGCAGGGCGTCCTGCTGCGCCTTGTTGAAGCGGTGGATCTCGTCGATAAAGAGGATGGGCGCGCCCGCGCCGGAAAAGAGCGACTTGGACTTCGCCGAATCGATCACGTCGCGGACATCCTTCACCCCGGCGCTCACGGCGGAAAGGGTGAAAAACTCCCGGTCCAGCATCCCGGCGATAATCCGGGCGAGCGTGGTCTTGCCCACACCCGGAGGACCCCACAGAATGAAGGAAGACAAAGCGCCCGACTCCATCATGTTCCGCAGGATGCATCCAGGGCCGACCAGGTGGCGCTGACCGACGTAATCGGCCAGCGTTTTGGGCCTCATACGCTCCGGAAGAGGCGGTAACATTTTTGTTAACGTATCGAACACTTTTGTTCTATTTCCTAATATTCAAGCTTTTTGATATAAGAGCGCCGACGCTTCTTGCATTCGTGCTCAAAGTCGCGGAACTGGCCCTGATTCTTCAGGTTTGACTCCAGAATGGCGTTGGTTTCGGCCCATTTGACCCCGGCTTTGCTGTAGTTCCGGAACATGTCCATGAACACGAGGGAGTTCACGCCGCTGTTCTGGTAGTCGGGATGCACGCCGACCAGCAGGAGCTCCACGCCCGGCTCGCGCTTGAAGTAAAGCGACTTCAGCAGGTGCCACCAGCCGAAGGGGAAGAGCTTGCCGCGGCACTTCTGCAGGGCTTCGTTGAGCGAAGGCATCGTGATGCCGAAGGCGACCAGGTCGTTCTTCTCATTCTCGACCATGGACACGAACTTCAGGTCCAGCAGGCTCAGGTAGAAATCCAGGTACTTCTTGGCCATGTGGTCCGGCAGGACCGTGAAATTGTACAGGTCCTTGTAGCAGTCGTTGATGCAGCGGAAGATCTTCTCGCCGTAATTCTCCTGCTTGATGATCTTGCGCGTCAGCGGACGCAGGTGGACGTTCGCGCGCTCCTTGATGATGGCCTCGAGACGCGGCCAGCGCTCGGGCATGACCTCTGGGATATAGACCTTGTATTCAATCCAGTCCACATCCTTGCCGAAACCCATTTTCTCCAGATAATCGTTGTAATAAGGGAAATTGTAGATCAGGGGCATGGTGCTCATCACGTCGAAGCCCTCGATCAGCATGCCCTCCGGGTCGAAATCCGTGAATCCCAGCGGACCCACGACAGACTCCATCCCGCGCTCCCGGCCAAACTCGTACACCTTGTCCATCAGGGCCTGAGCCACTTCCGGGTCCTCGACGAAGTCGTACCAGCCGAAACGGACCTCCTTGTGGTTCCACTGCTCGTTCGCCTTGTAGTTGACGATGGCGGCTACGCGGCCGACCAGTTCGCCGTCCTTGTAGGCAAGATAGTAGGCAGAATCGCAGAATTCCTGGGCCGCGCCCTTCTTCGGGTCCAGCGTGTCCATCTGGTCGAAGACAAGCGGCGGGATATAATACGGATTGTCATGGTACAGCTTCTCCGGGAAAAGGACGAATCGCCGGAGTTCACGGCGCGTCTTGACAGGTCTGATTTCGACTGACATGTTTCGTAGGTTTTAGTTACAACAGTACTGCGAATATACGATTTTCATAGGAAAATATCAAAGAAATGGCTATATTCGTAACATGTCACGTGTGCGCCGTTTCCTGCTTGCAGCCCTGTTGCTGCCGCTTTTCTGCCTGCAGCTGCGGGGGCAGGAATTCATGGCGGGCACATACCAGTCCATCAAGGGGGTCGGACTCACCGCCATGTTCTTCACTTACGACGAGGCGGACATCGTCACCCTCCGCACGGATTTCTACGGCGTCCTGTCCGGCCGCACGCGCCAGCCGGGCGTCTGCCTGTCGTATACCCACGACTACGTCTTCTTCGAACGGGAGGGGGAGGACTTCCTGCTGCAGCTCCACGCCGGCGCCGGCGGCATGCTGGGCTATGTCCATGACTACGAGCGCGGCTTCTACAGCGCCTTCGACCGGGAACTTCAGCACCGGCGGGGCGGTGTCGTCGCCCTGACGGGCAACTTCGGCCTGCGCCTGGATTTCTTCTGGCGTCCGGTCACAATCGACTTCAGCCTCACCGCGGCACCGGGCGTGCATCTGCGCACCGACCAGGAGACGGGCGCCATGATCCTCTCGTTCTACCGCAACGGCATCGTGCAGGCATGGCAGCCTCAAATAAACCTCATGTATTACTTCTGATAATGAAACGCAAACTTATATTAATCAGCATACTGATTCTTGCAGCGAGTCTCGCTTCCGAGGCCCGCCTGCCGGACAGCTGGTTCTTCAGGCGTTTCAACATGGGGGTGGAATGGGGCTACACGCAATGCATCGTCCACGCCTGGGACTACAACATCGTCAGCGAAGAAGGATACCGGATTTATGACGAGGACGCGGAGTTCATGCTCCATCCCAATGCCAGCCTGCTCGGACAGATCGGTTTCCTGCTGAACGACTATTTCGTCATCGCCCTCTACGGCGGCTATGTCGGCGTGGGGAAAGGCAACCGCCTGCTGCCCGTCCAGCTCCGGCTGAGCTGGTTCCCGGATCCGGTCGACGAAGACGGGGGCTTCTTCTTCCTCCAGGGCGGCCCGGCCTTCCACATCCGGCTCCAGGAGCCGCGTCCGGCCTGGATGGTCTCCGGGGGCATCGGCTACCGCCGCAGGCTCAACTCCGACTGCAACCTGGACGTCTGCATCGGGCTCAAGTATCTGGGCGACCATCCGCTCCTGCAGAATCCGGAAGGCCCCGGGTACGTCCCAGCACACAATATCCGCAAGAACGATGCAGGATACTGTGCGCTGGACGTGACGCTGGGATTTAACTTCTAGAACAGCTTGTCCACGGCGGCGATGATCTCCTCCGCCGGGAGGGAAGGATCCAGGACCAGGTCCGGCTCCTTGAAGACGTAGCCCTTCGCCATGGAGGCCAGGAATCCGCCTCCGGTGCAGTTCAGCATGATGTATTCATCCTTTTTCACCACCCCGTCCCGGACGGCCTGCGCAAGGGCAGCCACAGCCGCGCAGGGGGCGGAGAGGAGGTCGTAGCCCTCCAGGTTGCGGAACTGCAGGAGCCAGTACATGATATCGTCGTTGGTGCACGCGAAGGAGTCTCCGCCACTGGCGCGAAGCACGTCGAACATGCCACCGGCAAGGCTGTAAGGGGGCTTGCGGTTGGCCAGCACCTTGGCCAGGATGATCTCCGCGCTGTGCCGGCCCTCTTCTGGATCCAGTGCGGCAAGCTCGCGGGACTGCGCCTTCCAGGAGTCGTGGATCAGCGTGAACGGCTTGTTCTGCGCCACATAAACACGCATCCTGTTCTCCCCGAAACGGCCGTCTGCCGCCAGGCGTTCGGCGTTCTCCCAGGCCGCGATGGCGCCCGTGCCGGAACCGACGGCCTGGAAATAGGCGTCGGGGATGCGGCCGACCTTCTCCACATAGCTGAGCAGGGTCGTGCCCATGCCGTCGCGGCGCGCCACGTTCTTGGCGCCGCCCTCGAGGAAGAAGCGCGGATTCTGAACCAGTTTCTCGCCCAGGGTGATGGCGTCGTAGTAGTCACAGCCGTGCGGGGCGGCAATCAGCTTGACGCAGCGATGCAGCTTCTTGTGGAACCACAGGTCGTGCAGGTTGTCCTGGGGGACGCAGATGACCACAGGGATCTCGTTGTCCGAGCACACCTGCGCGAAGGCCCGGGCGGTGTTGCCCGCCGACTGGACCACGAGCACGCGGTTCTCCTTCTTGTCCATGCGCGCGCACACGCTGAAGGCCTCCGTCTCCTTGAAGGAGCAGGTCTCCATCTTCGCGCCGATGCGGGGATTCCAGCCCGAGAAAGTGATATACAGGTTGTTCAGTCCCAGATGCTTCGCAAGGCCCTTTGACTTGTAGGTCACGGGCGCGGCGGAATGCTTGAGGGTGCGTCGGATGGGCATCCATTCCGCGTAGCGGTACAGGCCCTTGAGGTCCGTGCGCGGGGTGAACTGCTTCTGGGCGTAGACGGCGCGGACCAGGGAAGGCTCGCCGCCCTGGGGATCCGACAGGTCCCAGCCGCGGTCGTCAAAGACCCGGCCGGTGGCCACGTTCATCAACTGATACTGGGTGGGTTGGAATTTCATATAATTGCAGGTTTAGAGTTTCACGAATAACCAGGTAAAATAGCCGAAGAACAGCGTCAGCATCAGGATGGCCTCCCAGCGGTCCACGCGGTCGCGGTGGCCGGTATAGGTCCACAGCCAGACCAGAACGATGCTGAGCAGGAGCACCCCGAGGTCCACCCAGGTCAGGGCAATGGTGGACAGCGGTGTCACCACGGCGGAGGCGCCGAGGATCAGCAGGATGTTGAAGATGTTGGAGCCCAGGATGTTGCCCAGCGCCAGCTGGTCCTTCTTCTTGGCGGCGGCCACGATGCAGGTGGCCAGCTCGGGCAGGGAAGTGCCCCCCGCCAGCAGGGTGATGGCGATGAACTTGTCCGACACGCCCACGGCGCGGGCGATGGCGGTGGCATTGTTCACGAACAGCTGGCCGCCGAAGATCAGGCCGCCCAGGCCCGCCAGCACCAGCAGGATCGCGACCCAGAGGCTCCTGGCCTTCTGCTGCGCCTCTTCCGACACCCCCGTGTCGGTCTTGAAGCAATAGACCATGTAGGCCACGAAGATCAGCAGGAAGATGATGCCTTCCACCCGGGCGATCTGCGTCCCTGTGAGCGCCAGTGCGGCGAACAGGAAGGTCACCAGCAGCGTGATGGGGATGTCCCGCCGGCTGTTGGCGCGCGTCATCGCCACGGGGGCGATGGCCGCCGTCAGGCCGAGGATGAGCAGGGTGTTGAAAATGTTGGAGCCGACCACGTTGCCGACGGAAATGTCGGCATTGCCCTGGAAGGCGCCGGTCAGGCTGACGACCAGTTCGGGGCAGCTGGTCCCGAAGCCCACGATGGTAAGTCCGATGACAAATTCACTGATGCCGGCCTTGCGGGCCACGGCGGACGCACCGTCCACCAGCCAGTCCGCCCCGAATACGATCAGGGCGAGACCCACCAGGAGCAATCCAATCTGAACGATCATGCTATAATTGTTATATCTTGTTCTGTCAATTCCCGAAAGCGTGTTCCATCCGCTTGTGATAGGGGAGTTTCTTCATTTTCCGTATCCACTGCAATACTTCTGCGGTCCGTTCCCCGAAGGCAGGGATGCCCGGGGACATCTGGCAGAAATAAAACATATTCCGCATTATGTTCGCTTCGATCAGCACCGGCCGCCCGGTCTGGTCGAGGGTGAAGTCCCAGCCGATCACCCCCATCGGAGGCAGCATCGTGTGCATCCTGACGGCGGCTTCCTTCACCAGGGAGAAGCCGTCGATCCGGTGCCCGTCGAACACCACATGCGTGTCCGGATGAGCGGCAAACTTCTGATTGTCAATCGTCATGGCATCTCCCTGCAGGACCCCGTCGTCGCTGATGGCGACAAACATCCCGCCGGAACTCGCATTGTCCACCACGGCTCCGCCATGGGCAATGCGCATCACGGCGGGAATCGTGTAATAATCCTCTTTCCAGCGGTACGTGGTCACGCGGAAGGTGTTCACGGCATCCGGGTAAACTGCCTGGATGGACGGGGCGCACCGGACCGGCTCCTGGATGACGAATTCACGGCCCAGGCCTTCCAGCGCGGCGTCCGTATCCGTTTCCGCGTCAGCGAAATCCATACAGAAGCATCTCTTCCCTCCAGACGAGCCCCGGGAAGGCTTGCAGAACAGCTTTCCGCTGCGTCTGAGGAGCGCCAGGGCATCGTCGCGGTCCATTGATTTGCCATCGCCATCCCGGTATAGCCCCTTCGAGCAGGAAAGCACCGTCTTCGGCATCGCAACCCCTGCCGCCTGCGCCACGTACGGGAGGAAATTCTTGTCCGCAAGCACCTCATTGTAGGAGTCTTCCGGATTCATGTAGCGCTCGAAATAGGTGTTGTAAATGAATTCCGGGATATACTGGGCACAAAAAACGCCCGAATGGGCGGAATAGTAGCGATGCCAGTCATAGGGAATCCTGCGGCCGTAGTTCTCCCTGTAGAAAGCGTCGATCTTCCGCTTCTGCTCGCGGGTCAGTTCGAACCCCTTGACAACCGCACGCCGGCGCCTGTTTATCCGATGGTTGCGGTTCAAGGAATGCCTGGTCCACATCCAACTGGATACGACCTCACCCGCACGCAAAAGTTCCGTCATCATAAGCCCTGGTCCGTCCTGTTGCGCCGCTCCAGGCGGCAGACGTTCTCCACATGGAAGGTGTGGGGGAACATGTCCACCGGCTGCACGGCAGTAATCTCATAGTCTTCGCTCATCATCTCCATGTCCCGGGCCTGCGTGGCCGGGTTGCAGCTCACGTAGACGATACGCTCGGGCGCGGCGAGCAGGATGGTCTTCACGACGTCCGGATGCATGCCCGCTCGGGGCGGGTCCACGATGATGACTTCCGGCCGGCCGTGCTCTTCGATGAAGGCGGGTGTCAGGATGTCCTTCATGTCGCCGGCATAGAACTCGCAGTTCGTGATCCCGTTGCCTTCGGCGTTGATCTTCGCGTCCTCGATGGCTTCCGGGACGTATTCGATGCCGATGACGCGCCGGGCGCCGCGCGAGACGAACTGGGCGATGGTGCCCGTGCCGGTGTAGAGGTCGTAGACTGTCTCATTTCCCGTCAGGGCGGCGAATTCCCGGGCCACCTGGTAGAGCCTGTGGGCCTGGCCCGTGTTGGTCTGGTAAAACGACTTGGGGCCGATCTTGAAGCGCAGGCCCTCCATTTCCTCATAGATGGCCGGCTCGCCGCAATGCAGGATACAGGTCTGGTCGCCGATGGTGTCGTTCTTCTTGTCGTTGATGACGTAGTAGAGGGAGGTGACCTGCGGGAACTCCTTCGCTACGGCGTCCAGCAGGGGAGCGCGCTGCGGAAAATCCTCCCCGAAGCAGACGATGACCATCACCGCGCCGGCGTCCGTCGTGCGGACGAACATGTTGCGCAGCTGGCCGTGGTTCTCCCGGATGTTGTAGAAGCTGACGCCGTGCTCCAGGCACCAGTGCTTGATAAACAGGCGGATGGCGTTGGTCGGCTCGGGCTGCAGGTGGCAGCAGTCGATGTCCAGCACCTTGTCGAAGAATTTGCCCACGTGGAAGCCCAGGCCGGGCTCGGAAGGCATACCCGATTCGATTTCCTCCCGCGTCATCCAGCGCCTGTCGGAGGCGGAGAATTCGAGTTTGTTGCGGTAGTACCGCGTCTTGTCCGAGCCGATGATGGGCCGGAATTCCGGCACCTCCAGGTGGCCGATGCGGGTCAGCTGGTCATACACCTGGCGCTGCTTGGCGGCGAGCTGGATCTCGTAGGGGAGCGGCTGCCAACGACAGCCGCCGCACACGGTGAAATGCTCGCAGAACGGCTCCAGGCGCTGCTCGGAGGGCTTGACGATCTTGATGATCGTGCCCTCCAGCCAGGCCTTTTTCTTACGCACCAGCCGCACGTTCACGACATCGCCCGGCACGGCAAATCCCACGAACACCACCTGCCCCTCCGGCGTATGGGCAATGGCCTTGCCCTCCGCCGCCACGTTCTCGATGACGAGGTTCTCCAGAATCGTATCCAACTTGCTGTGTCGTGCCATCTCTGCTCAGTCCTTAATCATACAAATATAATACTTTTTCCCTTTATCCCATTTTTCCGTATCTTTGTGAAAACGCCAATCCATGAAACGCAGCTGGTTATTCATCTGTATTCTCTTGTTGACCGCCGTCTCCTGCAAGGGGCCGAAGACAGTCGTGCCGAAGGCGCCGGACTACACGGACGCCACGATGTGGTATACCGCCGACCAGGATCCGGACGGGACGGGAGCGGATGTCTTCTATATCGTCTCGACCTGGGAGGAGGACTGGCAGGACGACCGGGGGAGGGTGGGCCATTACGCCGACGTCTGGAACCCGACCCACCGCGAGCGGATGGGCATCGAGATCAGCGGCGTGGCGGCCTATATGGCGCCCGGCAACCGCTTCTGGGCGCCGTACTACCGCCATGCGACGATCGACGCATTCCTGACACAGGACGAGGCCGTTATCCATGAGCGCACGCGCCTCGCGATGGCGGACGTGTGCGCGGCTTTCGACGAATTCCTGAAGCAGCGGGACGCCACCCGCCCGCTCATCCTGGCAGGCTTCAGCCAGGGCGGCATGGCCGTCGTGGAACTGCTCAAACACATGGACGACGCGACCTACGGGAAGCTGGCGGCCGCCTACGTCATGGGCTACAAGGTTACGGCCGAGGATCTCGCTGAATGCAAGCACATTAAAGCCGCGGAAGGGGCGTCCGACACGGGCGTCGTGATCTGCTACAACACGGTCAAGGACGTGAAATACGTCAACTCCGTCATCGCCGACACCGAGTTCGGCATCAACCCCGTCAACTGGGTCACCGACGCCACGCCGGCGGTGCTGCACGACAGCATCACCGTCACCCTCTCGCCGGAATACCACGCCCTGGTCGTCACGGGCTACGAAGGCTCCGAATACAAGCCCTACAAGGGTTTCATCAACGTGGGCGACATCCACAGCTGCGAGCCCTGGCTCTACAGCGAATGCATCCGGGACAACATGGCCGTCCGGGCCGAGGCCTGGCGGGCCCGACAATAGCCAGCCCCATGTCCATTTTCCTCAAACAGACCGACCCTGACGCGCCGCTGCGGGTAGACAGCCCTGAGGCGATGTTCGCGACCATCAAGGCCTGCGGCATCGTGCCTTTCTTCGAGAACCCCATCCCGGGCTACTCCATCGAGGAAATGACCCCGCGGGAATACTGGTTCGACGGGGAAGAGGGGACCCTCGGTCCCTGGGACTGGAAGATCTACGCCGTGCAGACAGGCGAGGTCGCCTACGGCAAGTTCCTGCTTGGCGGCAAGGCCGCCTTCGCCACGCCGGACTGCTACCGGGACCTGCTGAACTGGCGACGGTCCCTGCCGAAATACGCCCTGCGCGAGGGCGACCGGAAGGCCTACGAGGCCGTCTGCCGGGCCGGGGGACTGACCACCCGCGAGCTTCGCCGCATCTGCGGCCTCAAGAAAGGCCCCATGGACGCCATCGTCACGCGCCTGGAGCAGCAGACGCGCCTCGTAATCGGCGACTTTGAACGTGTCTACAAAGGCCAGTTTCTGGAATACAGCGGCTGGCAGCTCGCCACCCTCTGCCGCCCGGAAGACCTTTTCGAATTCGATCTCGACGCCCCCTTCCGCACCCCGCAGGAATCCTACGACCGCCTCGCTGCACGCATCCGCCGCACCGCCCCGCACGCCACCGACGCCCAGCTGCAGAAACTCTTGGGATAACTATTTCGAGGGATTTTGGATGAGGAGGCGCTGGGCCTTGGCGGGGTCCAGACGCATGTAGGCAAGATTGAGGTCGTTCGGCTCCAGCCGGCAATTGCGGCTGACCATGCGGTTGCGGTCCGACAGGCGGTGCGAAAACAGCCACTCATACGGCTCCTTCAGCAGGAACACCCGCGCCAGGATTGAATGGTCGCAGCCCGTCAGCCAGGTAAACATCAGCCGCCCGGAGCGTCCCATCTTGGCCAGCTTCTCCACGATCGAAGAAGAAAACGTAATGCTCGTGATGGTATCGCTCGTCCCATGAATAATCCAGAGCGGCAGGTCGCCCAGCGGCTCCACCTCGCCGGTGAATCCGCCGCACATCGCAATGGCGGCCGCCACCTTGTCGGGGTAGGCGGCGGCAAACTTGAACGTCCCCCAGCCACCCATGCTGATGCCGAACACATACAGGCGGTCCTCGTCGTTGCGATAGCGGTAGCGGACCCAGTCCACCACATTCCAGAGACGCTCGGCGTTCCAGCCGCCCGTGGAATTGCACTGCGGGCAGATGATCAGGGCCTCGATCTGCTGCCCCCGGCGCAGGGCGTCCACGCAGCCGTACTTCGTGATGCCCTCCAGGTTATTGCCGGCCAGGCTCTTGCCATGCAGGCAAAGGATGACAGGCAGGGGCTTCTCCGAAGAATAATACGAATCCGGCACGTAAAGCAGGAAATTGTAGCCGTTCTTCACCGAATCCCGATAGGCATACAGGTGGTCCGCCCGCAGCGTCGGAGACGCCAGCAGGCACACCAGCAGGGCCAGGAGGATGCAGTGGATTCTTCTCATTTCACGCGGAGTTTCTTGCCAAGCTTGAGAATCGTGTTGCGGTTGATCCCGTTCAGGGCACAAAGCGTATTGACCGTCGTATGATACTTGACGGCGAGGCCGGAAAGGGTGTCGCCGGACACGATCGTATGGTACTGCGCGGAACCGTCGGCAGGCGGGGGAGGAGCGGTCTGCGTACCGGAGGAGGACGTGTTCTTCTGCGTGCTCGTCTCCAGGGCCTTGAGGTCGGGAATGGTCACGCGGGAAGGCGTCACGGCCCGCCAGGAACCGCCCTCAGCCAGCACCAGGCGCTCCTGCTGCGCCGGGGCGCTCAGGGCTCCTGTACTGTCCACCAGCGCCCAGCTGCCGTCGGCAAACAGGATGATGCGGCGGTCGGCAGGGGAGAGGGAGAGCGTATCGGGACGGACGACCTTGTCCAGCGCCTCAGAGAGCGCCGCAATGGCCGAAGAATCAACAACTTCCGGCAGGAAATCCGGGAGGATGCGCCGGGCCCCCAGGAAGCGCTGCTTATAATAGGTCTCCTGCAGATTGTTGACCTGGATGCCGCCCTTCACCGCGGCATGGATGAAGGAGAAATTGGTCCCCGTGCTGTCCATGCCGATGAAGATGCCGGCATGGCCCATGCGGCGCGTGTTGGGGCGCGAGCCGAAGATCAGGATATCGCCTTTCTGAAGGTCGGAAAGGTTGCCCAGCACCTCGCGGCCGTCCTTGGCCTGCGCGGGCACCGTACGGCCCAGCTTGTAGCCGAATTTGTTGAAAACATACTTGGTGAAGCCCGTGCAGTCGAAGACCTTAGGTCCGTTGCCGGCATGCCGGTAGGGCTTGCCGAGGTGCTGGCGCGCCTCTTCAATGATGCGGTCCGCCAGCTCCGAGGCCGTCACGCTGACGCTGTCAGCGGGAGATGAACCACTCGCTGACGGTCCTTGCGCCAGAACCCTTGATACCGGGCATACGAGGCAGCCAATCAACAAAATACTTAGGAGCTTCATGGTAGACGATCTTGAAAATATCCACGGCGTTGCCGGCAGCGTCGCGCGCCTGCGAAGTCGTAAACACGTAGCGGCCGTCCCGGGAAATGTCCAGGCCGACCGGATAGGAGTCTGCCGGCACAGTGCCGATAAGCTTCATGCTCTCGGCATCCACGATGGCCAGGCAACTGCTGAAATTGCACGCAGCGAAGACGTAGCGCCCGTCAGGGGAGAGCTCGATGGTACGGGCACCGGCAGGAACCTTGCAATTGATCCAGCCGGTCACGCGCACCAGCTTGTGCTTGTCGCCGTCCAGCACTGAAATCTGCTCCAGGAGGTCTTCCAGGCCTATCCGCTGGATATAGCCGCTGCGGTTGATGCTGCAGTACAGGTAGCCGTTCTTGATCACGAGGTGCCGCAGGCTCGGCATCGCACCCGTGGCGCGGCCCAGGTAGCGGTTTTCGGTTAGGTCGATCACTGCAATGCCGCCACCACCGCCCATACAGCCAACCAGCAGATAGCGGCCGTCAGGCGTAAAAACGGTACCGCGAAGGCAATAGCCGCTGTTGACGTCGCGGTCCACCTTCTGCGTCAGGCTGAAATTCAGCTTCAGCTCATAATCCACCACCAGCGAGGTGATGTAGTGCCAGTCGGCAGGGGAGGGACTGGAAATGTCCAGCAGGCCGACGGTATTGTTGCCCCAATGGGTCACCGCGAGGCGCGTCCCGTCCGGGGAAGTGGCCACCATCTTGGGCAGGGGCCCCGTCTCAAACAGGCGGATGATCTCGTCCGTGGACGTGTCGATCACCGCCATGGCGGAAGGCTCCTGGGCATTCAGGTCGTAATTCCTTCTGTAATAAGGGATCCAGAGGTAACGACCGTCGTGCGAAAAAGTGCTCTCCACGGGCTTGCCGCTGAATCTTTCCGTGTGCTCATAGACGTGGTTGAAGTGGAAAAGACCGCTCTCAGGGGCCCATAAGGCCGCATTATTCTCGTCGAATTTATGCGGAATCACCTTCAGTTTTTCGCCCGTACGGAAGTCGTATACGACCGTTTTTTCGCCTTCGAGCGAATTGACGTAGTATTTCTTGCCCGAAGGGTGGAAATTGACGGATTTCGGCGAATGGATGTCGCGGTCGAGCGTCTCGACCTCGCTGTAGGAATACTGCTGCTTGCGCGTCAGGAACGTGACCTGCAGTCCGCCGCCGGACCAGACATTGCCGATCTGCGGATGCACCACCGGCGGATGGGACGTGCCCGAAGTCTCTACGGAGTTGACATCCGCCTCCTGGGCAAAAGCCGTAAAAGAACCTGCCAGCAGCAGGGGAATCAGGAATCGACGGACGTTACTTAACATAATATAAATTGTGTAACTTCTTGGCGTCAATCGGACCGGCATAGATTCCGAGGAAGATCTTCGTCAGTTCCGAGCGGTCCAGGCGACGCTCCAGTTTCCCTAGTTTGTGGTCAATATAACTCTCGAACGCCTGCAGGTCTTCCGGACTGTACAGGCCGGCGTCGGCAAACTCGTGCTTGCCGTACAGCAGGTCATGCGCCATGTAATTCGTCTTCCACAGCCTGTAGCCGTCGATGATGCGCAGATCCAGCGCATGACGGATCGCCTGGTAGCGGTCGTTCTTCGTGCATTTCGCCGCTTCGGCAATCTCCTCCGCCGTCAGCGGCTCGCCGATTTCCAGGTGGATATGTCCCTTCTGCTGGCGGATTCCGGTCAGGATGCTGTGCAGGTCCTCCTTCGGCTTCTTCTTGTACGGACCTTCGCGGCGCAGCAGCAATTCACGCGCCTTGCGGGAATCGCAGGTCTCATATTCATAGGAAATGCTCAGCGGGACGATGTTCAGCTCCAGGAAATTCGCTTCAAACCCCTTCGACCCGCTCATGTCAAACATCTTCAGCAGACCCTGCTCGGTGGTGTCCAGGCCGTTTTTCGTGCGGCCTTCGCGCTGCGCGATCCAGATCGACGCGCGCCCCGAAACAATGCTCTCGCGGATATAATTCGACAGCCGCTGCGAACTCAGATACAGCTCGCGGGCCTTGATGCCGCGGATGACCTTGATCATGCGGTTGGACCGCATAAGATCCTCTATTAACCTATTAGATAATAAGTTAGAGCCTACGCAGATCTCTGTGAGAGGCAACCCGGCACACTTCAGCGAATACTGGATCAGCGCCGGGTCCAGGACGATGTCGCGATGGTTGGAAATCGCCAGGAAACGCCCCGGAACGGCCTTCAGATGCTCCATCCCCCCGCAGGTAAAGCCGGCGGAAGTAGCGCCGATGATGGACTCGACGACATCGGACATGACCTCGTCCTGGAACTGGTCCACGGTGGTAATCCGGCGCAGCCTGCGCTTCAGTGTATTGGCGGGCTGGTCCGGGAAAAGGTACTTCGAGATGCTGGGGATCATCGGGTGCCGCGACACGCGGCCCAGGGCTTTCTCCGCCTCGGCATCCGTGTATGGCCTGATGTCTTCGAATTCGTTCTCGATCATAGCGAACAAAGATACACAATCAGCGGCGGAAAAGCAAAGATGAATCGCCGTAACTCAGGAAACGGAAATCATGCGTGAGGGCATAGTCGTAAATGGTGTGCCAGTCCCCGCCCACAAAGGCGGAAATCAGCAGCAGCAGCGTACTCTGCGGCTGGTGGAAATTGGTCACCATGGCATCCACCACACGGAACTGGAAGCCCGGCACGATGATGATGCGCGTACCAACCTTCAGATCCTTCAAGTCATTGTCGTCCAGATACTTGATCAGCGCATCAAACGCTTCTTCCCGCGACGCGGAATAGGCACGGGTATAGGGAGCCCACTGCTCCACATCCGCCGGTGCACCCTCCTCCAGGCAACGGACACCCACATAATAGAGCGACTCCAGCGTGCGGACGGACGTCGTCCCGACGGCCACGACCGGACGGTCTCCCGCGCGCAGGCGCGTGAGCAGCTCGCGGCTCACCACAAACGGCTCCCGGTGCATGGGGTGCTCGGACACGAGCGAACTCTTGACCGGCAGGAAGGTCCCGGCCCCGACATGAAGGCAGACATTCTCGATATCAATGCCTTTAGCAGCAATCTCGTCCAGCACGCGCTGCGTGAAATGGAGCCCCGCCGTAGGCGCCGCCACGGATCCGCGAATATGTGCGTACAGCGTCTGGTAGCGCTCGAGGTCAATCGCCTCCGTGTCACGGTTCAGGTACGGTGGAATGGGCACCCGCCCGCACAGTTCAAGCACACGCGAAAAGGGAATGCCCCCCTGCCAGCTGAACTCCACGACGCCCACCTGGCCTTCCCGGCCCAGCAGGCGCGCCTGGGGACGGATCTCGTCAAATTCAGGCCCCTGCGCGTCCAGGGACAGGATCTCATCCGCCTTTAGGCGCTTGGCATTGCCGATCACGCACTTCCAGCGGCAGCACTGCGTGGCCGCGAAATTCAGATTGTATTCCGCCGGCGTATCCGGCTCCAGGCAGAAGATCTCGATATGGGCGCCGGTCGGACGGCGGAAAAACAGCCGCGCCGGAACGACCTTCGTATCATTGAACACCATCAGGCTGCCGGCAGGCAGCTCCTCGGCGAGATTTCGGAATATGCGCTCACGGACAGAACCCTCCCGGTAAATCAGCAATTTCGACGCATCACGCTCGGGAAGGGGGTATTTTGCAATTCTCGCGTCAGGGAGCGGATAGGAAAAATCTTCAATTCGAATCTCTGGAATCATGTTGCAAAGGTACTGCTTTTTACCGGGTCGGCAAGCGAGAAAGTTGTATACATTTGTAAATATCTCGATGAGAAATGTGAAGTTTACAAAATATTTATCAACAGGTAAACCGCCCTGTCAATAAGTCCGATAAGAAAAAGTGATAGCCTTAAAACAATTGAGTTAGATATCAGAAACCCAATATATTATAAAATTCTACTAAAGTGTTTAAATATGTTGGAACTCCCCTATTACCCCCATTTTCCGGGTTTCCAGAAAAAATATTCGAAAAATCTAAATCACTTATTAATGGAATATCAGATAGTTAAATAATATTACCTCAAAATTTGTTTCATGCACTTTATGAACAATCCATTAACAATTCATTAACAGTTGCCATTTGTAACACTTGAAAAAGTGACGGGAACTTATTACTTTTGTAAACAATTCGTTTAGATTTATGAACAAGCGTCTCCAACAGTTTCTCGCCGCTGAAAACATCAGCCAGGCCCAGTTTGCCGACACAATCGGCGTCGCACGCGCCAGCATCTCCCATATTCTGGCCGGACGCAACAAACCAGGCTTCGATTTTATCGAAAGCACGGCCCGCCACTTCCCTGCCCTCAATCTGGAATGGCTGATCACGGGCCGCGGCCGCATGTACAATGGCGCAAAAACGGCCTCAGACGCCCCTGTAGACCCGATTTCTCCCCTGCCGTCCCCCGACGGGGAGACCTTGTTCACGAGCCCCGAAAACCGCCCGGAAACCGTCCCTCAGACCTCCCCCGCCCCGCAATTTGCATCAAGAAACACTCTAGATAATTTTATACAATCTCCTGCCAAACAAAAAGTTATCTCTAAAATAATCATCTACTACTCCGACAACTCCTTTCAGGAAATCTACTAATAACCGCCAGCCGGTTGGAATACCCGCTGAGCGGGAAGCGAAGCGGGTATTGCCAAGCGGCTGGCGGTATTATGGTAAATAATGAGTATATTTGTCCTGTTATGGGATTATATAGCTTGGTTGTCAAACCGTTTGTACGGAAGAATGATATCGAGAAGGCGTCGAAGATCGCCCTCCGGTACTTCGAAATCATCGAGAAGGTGCCCCTGGGGCGGACCCTCAGCCGCTGGATCCACAACAACCGCCCCGTCGGCCTGCAGCGCGAAGTCTTCGGACTCCCCTTCTACAACCCCGTCGGCCTGGGCGCCGGCCTGGACATCCACGGCGAGCTCTACAACGACCTTAACAACCTGGGATTCAGCTTTGTAGAGATTGGCCCGATGGGCGCAGAAGGCGTCCGGCGGGCCGTGCGGCACATCCAGGAAGACCCGCAGAACGACATTCTGGGATGCTGCATCGACCGGGACTTCCTGACGGCCTTCACCCTCGCATACGACTTCTGCGACTTCTTCGTCATCGACCTCTCCGAACAGCCCGGCACGGACATCCTGGACGCCCTGATGGACACCCGCATGGCCGAAGACGCCTACAAGCCCGTCGTCCTCAAACTGCCCAAAGAGATTTCCCCCACGGAAATCGCCGAAATCCTCGATTACAGCCTGATGAACGGCATCGACGGGATCGAGGCCCGCAGCATCGAACAAGTCCGCCAAATCGCCTCGGAAGGTGGCGGACGCATCCCGATCATCGCCAACTGCCACATCGAATCCCCCGCCCAGGCCGCCGAAGCCCTCGAAGCGGGCGCCTCCCTGGTGGAAGTCCGCAACGGCCTGGTGCGCCAGGGCCCCAAATTCGTCGGCGACATCCTCAAATACCTGCTCAGCCGTACCAAAAATGAAAGAACCGGTCCAAAATCAAATCGGAACGCTGCTGAAAGCTAGCGGAAATACCCTCAGCGCCGCCGAATCCTGCACGGGCGGCCAGATATCCCACCTGCTCACGACCGTGTCTGGATCCTCCGCCTACTATCTCGGATCCGTGACCTCCTACGCTGTCGCGGTCAAGGAGAAAGTCCTCGGTGTCTCCCACAGGATTGTCGTAGAAAAAGGACTCGTCAGCAGCGAGGTCGCGGCCGCCATGGCCGAGGGTGTCCGCGCCCTTCTCGGCAGCACCTATTCCGTCGCGACGACAGGCCTCGCAGAGGGCGGCGACGAGTTCGGCAACCCGGAAGGAACGGTTTGGATCGCCGTGAGCGGACCCGCCGGCACCGTGACCAGAAAATACTGGTGCGACCTCGGCCGGAAAGCCAATATCCGCCGCTTCGCGACCGTCGCACTGCAGTTTTTGAAGAAATATATCGAATCGAGCCTTAAATAATGATAACCAGCGAATAAAACAAAAGAGTTAACAATTGTAACAACTTTGTTTTATTACCGATCATTTCCGGTCATAAGGCATTATCGAAGAATTCTTGATATACTGGACGTGAACGTTCGGTTCGTTCATGAAATACAGGCTCGCACCGTGGCTCAGGTCGACGTATAAATCGTCGGTCACGGACAGCGAAAGCGTGCAGATTCCGTTCATCACGGCATGGGCTTCCCGGCACTCCAGGCTGATCGCATTCACGCCGGTGGAGTTGGCCATTTCGAACGAAACCTGCCCCGCCCTGCCATTGAGAATCGCCTTGGATGTCCCCTTCATGTGAACCTCCAGTCCCTCCGTTTCCCCGTCCAGTTGCATGGATGTGTTCGCCATCGAATTGACGACCGTCGTCTTCACATGCTGCTCCAGGGTCAGGTTGGAATTGCCCGCCATCCGGATGAAGAGCGTATCCGAGTCGCAGCGCATCTGCGCCTCCGATTTCTTGTCCATATCCAGGGATACCCGCCGGGACGGGACGCTGAAGGAAGCTGTCCGCGCATTGTCCGTCGTCCGGAGGGCGAACTCATCGGGGTTGAACACGAGCTCATCCGCCGAAGAAAGGGAGGAATTCTCCGTCAGACGCAGGTACGCGAGCGTTTCCGGCATCGTGACCGACACGCGGAAAACCGGCTGGGAGGCCTCCTTGTTCCGGAACATGCGCCTGACATCTCCCGGCACCCGCCTGTCGTCCACCGAAACGTTCAGACTGCTGTCTTCCACGGCCAGCAGGATGTAGTCGGCGTAGAGTTCCTCCACGTCCACCTGCACGCGGAACTGCTTGCCGTAGCGGAGATCCAGGGCGAAGTCCCCGCCCAGGGAGATGCGGTCGAAGGAAGGCAGATCCTCCGGAACCAGCTGGGTAACGGTCTGGCCGCGCACCGGCACAATAGCTAAAGCTAAAATACCGATAAATGCGCTTAAAATCCTATATATCAATCTATTCATACAATAGTATTATTCTATCAAACTCCCCCACTCCTCCGTCTTGGCATCCAGGTCTCGCTTGCATTCCAGGTACTCGCGGGTCAGCTCCATGATGTCGTCCTTCTCCGTCGGAGCGGCCAGCACCGCCTCGATCTCCTTCATCCGCGCCTCCTGCTTCGCAATCTCACACTCCAGGTAGGAGATCCGGTTCTTCTTCTTGCGGTCCATCCGGTTCTCCTGCCTGCGCTCCTCGAAGGCCGCGCTCTTCGCCGCAGCCGCCTCCTTCTTCGGGGCGGGCGGCGCAAACTTGCGCTCCAGCTCCTGGAGCGTCTCCATTTTTCGCTTCGCGAGAAATTCAGATACCGTGCCGAGGTGCTCGCGCACCTGCCCGTCCCGGAACTCATACATCTTGTCCACCAGCCCGTCCAGGAAATCACGGTCGTGGGACACGACCACCAGGGTGCCATCGTAGGCCTTCAGCGCCTGCTTGAGGATGTCTTTCGACTTGATATCCATGTGGTTGGTAGGTTCGTCGAGCGCCAGCAGGTTGTAGCTCTGGAGCATCAGCTTCGCCATGCCCAGACGGGCGCGTTCGCCGCCGGACAGCACGGACACGCGCTTGTCGATGTCCTCCCCGCGGAAGAGGAACTGCGCGAGGATGTCGCGGAGCTTGCTCCGGATATCCCCTACCGCAATGCGGTCCAGGGTGGAGAACACCGTCTCGTTCTTGTCCAGGATATCTTCCTGGTTCTGTGCGTAATAGCCGAGCTGCACGTTGTGGCCGAGCCGGGCTTCGCCGCTGATGGGCGCCAGCTCCCCGGCGATCACGCGCATGAGCGTGGTCTTGCCTTCGCCGTTGCGCCCGATCAGGGCGACCTTCTCCCCACGCTTGATCTCCACTTCCGCGTGGCGGAACACAACTTTCTGCGGGTAGCCGACGGTCAGGTCGCTGCCCTTGAAGACCACGTCGCCGGAGCGCGGCGCAGGCGGGAATTTGACCGTCAGGCGGGCGTTGTCGGTCTCGTCGATCTCGATCCGGTCCAGCTTCTCCAGCGCCTTGATGCGGGACTGGACCTGGTTGGACTTGGTCGGCTTGTAGCGGAAGGTATTGATGAATTCTTCCGTCTTCTGGATCATCCGCTGCTGGTTCTCATAGGCCGCCACCTGCTGCTGCAGGCGCTCGGCGCGAAGCTCAAGGTATTGGCTGTAAGGGACTTTATAGTCATGGATATGGCCAAGCATTACCTCCACCGTGCGGTTGGTCACGGTGTCCAGGAAGCGGCGGTCGTGGCTGACGAGCAGCAGGGCGCAGCGGCGCGCCTTGAGGTATTCCTCGAGCCATTCGATGGATTCGATGTCCAGGTGGTTGGTGGGCTCGTCGAGCAGCAGCACGTCCGGCTGCCGAAGCAGAATCTTCGCCAGCTCGATACGCATGTTCCAGCCCTGGGAAAAGGTCTCCGTGGGGCGGCCGAGTTCGTCGTCCAGGAAGCCCAGGCCCAGCAGCGTCCGGCGGGCCTGCACCTCCGGCGGCTCGGTGTGGCTCATTTCCAGGCGGTCATTCAGATTCGTCAGGTGCTCAATCAGGGCGGAATAGGCGTCGGATTCATAGTCTGTGCGCGTCTCCAGCTCGCGCGTGACGCGCGCGATTTCCTCTTCTATTGCGGCCGTGCTCTCGAAGGCGGTCATCGCTTCGTCGAGGACGGTACGGCCGCGGTGGTGCTCCATGATCTGCGGGAGGTAGCCGACCGTGAGGTCCCTGGGCTTGTCCACGCGCCCGGAGGTCGGGCTCTGCAGGTCGGCGATCAGCTTGAGGATGGTGGACTTCCCCGCCCCGTTCTTCCCCACAAGGCCAATTTTGTCGGTCTCGCTGATATGGAAGTTGATCTTGTCCAACAGGACAAAACCACCATACGCAACAGTCACATCCTCAATCGATATCATACAAATATCAGAGCATCAAAATATTCCGGACGATGAAAGTCAGGTTTCGGGGTCGCAATGGGAGCCCAGCTGAGGTAGTGCGGGACAGGCAGGAGGTCGCCGCATTTGTAGAAGTTGCCGCGGGCCTGCAGGCCGGTGAAGCCGTCCAGGCCGAAAGTCGCTGCAGGGATGTCCAGCTCCACCTCCCAGGCCGTCGGCTCCGGCCGCAGGCCGAAAGGGTCCGTGCCGAGCGTGGCGCGGCGGCGGATGCCCTGCAGGAGAGCCTCTGGAAGCGGTTCGCGCCCGTGGCGGCCCGTGCCCCGGCAGAGCAGGATCCTGCCGATGCAGGTGCACTCGAGGTTGTAGTAGACGCCGTCCTCGCGGGGCGCGAAGAAGAATTCCACGCAGGAATCCTCCCAGGCGCGGCCGCCGTCAGCGGCACAAACGGCCCGCACGGCCTCCTCCTGCACGCGGAAGCGAAGGTGCAGGGCATCCCCCGAATGGGAGATGTCGAAAGCCACCTCCGGCTGCGCCGGAAATGCCTCCGGCCAGTTCAGGCAGGCTATTCGGCCGCTTCGGACTTCACGGGAGACTTCGAGCATAGCAGGATGGAAAACTCGTACAACAAATAGAGCGGGATGGCCAGCACGAACATCGAGAAGGGGTCCGCCGGCGTGATCAGGGCGGAGAGCACCAGCACGATCACGAAGGCATAACGGCGCCCTTTCCGCAGCAGGCTGCGGTCCAGGACGCCCAGGCGGTTCAGGACCAGCACGATGGTCGGAAACTCGAAGACGACGCCGATCAGCAGCACCATCGAGAAGAACATCGACATGTAGGACCCGATTGTGATGGTGTTGGCCACGGCATCGCTGACCGTATAATTCATGAAGAACTGCAGGCAGACCGGCAGCACGATGAAATAGCCCACCAGCACGCCCAGGTAGAACAGCCCCGTGGACATCAGGAAAGCGGTCCGGACGGGCTTCTTCTCGCGTGCATACAGGCCCGGGGACAGGAATTTCCACAACTCCCAGACCACGTAAGGGAACGCCACGATCACGCCCACGGCAAAGGCCGCCTTGAGATGGACGAAGAACTGTGCACTCACCTCCACGTTGATCAGCTCCATCGAAAAACTCCACCCCAGCAGCCTGTAAGTAAAGAAATCGGGACGCGCCGGGGCGAGCACGATGCTGTCAAAGAGGAAATTCTTGAAAGCAAGGCCCAGGACAGAGCACAGGATAATAGCACCCAGCGAGCGGAACAACGTCCCTCGCAACACGTCGAGATGATCCCAGAAGGTCATCTCCCTGTCGGTGCCTGCCCCAGCCACCTATTCAGCCTTGGGCGTTTCATCGGGCTTGGGGGCGGCAGGTTTGGCGGGATCGGCTTCGTTGATCTGCTCCTCCACCTCATTCATCCCCTCCTTGAAGCTCTTCACGCCCTTGCCCACGCCCTTCATCAGCTCAGGAATCTTCTTGCCGCCGAAAATCAGGACAATGACCAGGATGATGAGGACGAGTTCCCAGGTACCGATAAACAAAGGAAATACTAACATATGCGTAACTGGATTAATTCAGGGTTTGCAGGGAGGCTTCCAGGGCTTCAATGCGGGCCAGGCAGTCGGCTTCCTTCTTCCTCTCCGTGGCGATCACGGCCTCGGGTGCATGGGCGACGAATTTCTCGTTGGAGAGCTTCGCGCGCACGCCGGCGAGGAACTTCTTCTGGTGGTCGAGCTCAGCGAGCAGCTTCGCCTTCTCCTCATCGGCGTTGACGAAGCCCGCAAGCGGAATGCTCATCTTGACGGTGCCCACCAGGAAGGACACGGCGGCGCCTTCGGCGGCACCCGCTTCGATCATGTCGATGTTCGCCACCTTCCGGATGATGGGCAGCAACTCCTGGGAGAACTCGCCGTCAATGAAGAGGTTGAGCGAATCCTTCGGAGCGATCTGTTTCTGCGCCCGGATGGCGCGGATGGCGATGATCGCCTCGCGCGCCTGCTCGAAACGGGCCAGGAAATCAGCGTCGTACGGCCCTGCGACCGGGGTGCGCTGGAACATGACGGTCTCCCCTTCGCGGCGCGGCTCCATGGCCTGCCAGAGCTCTTCGGTGATGAACGGCATCACCGGATGGATCAGCTTGATGAGCTTTTCGAAGAAGAGCACCGCGGCGTCGTAGGTGCGACCGTCGACGGCCTTGCCGTACTCGGGCTTCACCAGCTCCAGGAACCAGCTGCAGTAGTCGTCCCAGAAGAGCTTGTAGATCGCCATCAGGGCGTCGTTGATGCGGAACTTCGAATAGTGGTCCTCGACCGTCTCGATGGTGCGGGAAAGCAGGTTGTCGAACCATTTCACGGCCACGCGGGCGGCCTCCGGCTGCTCCGCTGCGGTGTCCACGTTCCAACCGCTCACGAGGCGCCAGGCGTTCCAGATCTTGGCGCAGAAGTTCCTGCCCTGCTCCACCTGCGACTCGTCGTAGAGGATGTCGTTGCCGGCGGAAGAACACAGCAGCATGCCGAGCCGGACGGCGTCGGCGCCGTATTTCTCGATCAGGTCGAGCGGGTTCGGGCTGTTGCCCAGGGTCTTGGACATCTTGCGGCCGATCTTGTCGCGCACGATACCCGTGAAATACACGTTGTGGAACGGCACGTCGTGCATGAATTCGTCGCCGGCCATGATCATGCGGGCCACCCAGAAGAAGATGATGTCCGGGCCCGTCACCAGGTCGTTGGTCGGATAATAATACGAAAGGTCGCGGTTGGGCTTGCGGTCCGGATGGCCGGGCAGCTCGGGATCGAACACGCTGATCGGCCAGAGCCAGCTGGAGAACCAGGTGTCCAGCACGTCTTCGTCCTGCCGCAGGTCGGCTGCCGTCAGAGACGGATCGATCTTCTGTGCCGCTGCAAGGGCCTTTTCGGCCGTTTCCTCGACCACCACCTGCCCGTCGGGCAGATACCAGGCCGGGATGCGCTGGCCCCACCAGAGCTGGCGGGAAATGCACCAGTCGCGGACATTCTCCATCCAGTGGCGGTAGGTGTTGCGGTATTTGTCCGGGACGAACTTGATGCGGCCGGACTCCACGTGGTCGAGGGCGCGCCGCGCCAGGTCGTCCATCTTGAGGAACCACTGGGCGGAGAGCTTCGGCTCGATCACGGCGTCGGTGCGCTCGCTGTAGCCGATCGGGGAAACGTATTCCTCGACCTTGAGGAGGTTGCCGGACTCCTCCAGCATCTTTGCAATCTTCTTGCGCGCCACGAAACGGTCCTCACCCACGAGGATCTGCGCCTTCTCGTTGAGCACGCCGTGGTCGTCGATGATATCCAGGATCGGGAGGTTGTGGCGCATGCCGATCTCGTAGTCGTGGGCGTCGTGCGCGGGCGTGACCTTGAGGCAGCCCGTACCGAAATCCATCTCCACGTAGTCGTCCTCGATCACGGGGATTTCCCGGTTGATCAGCGGGATGAGCACCTTCTTGCCGCGCAGCCAGTGATGGCGCTCATCGGCGGGATTGACGCAGATGGCGGCATCGGCCATGATGGTCTCCGGACGCGTCGTGGCGATCACGAGGTACTCGTCCGTCGGGTTGCCCTGGCCGTCGGAGACATAGTATTTCAGATGATAGAAATGGCTCGGGGTGTCCTTGTGGATCACTTCGTCGTCGCTGATGGCGGTCAGCGCCACCGGGTCCCAGTTGACCATGCGCACGCCGCGGTAGATCCAGCCCTTCTTGTAGAAATAGACAAAGGTGGCCAGAACGGCCTCCGACAGCGCCGGCTCCATGGTGAAGCGGGTGCGGTCCCAGTCGCAGGAGGCACCGAGCTTGCGGAGCTGCTGCAGGATGATGCCGCCGTGCTCCTCCTTCCATTCCCAGGCGTACTTGAGGAACTCCTCGCGCGTCAGATCCTCCTTGCTGATGCCCTGCTCCTTGAGGCGGGCGACGACCTTGGACTCCGTGGCGATGGAGGCGTGGTCCGTGCCGGGGACCCAGCAGGCGTTCCTGCCGTCCATGCGGGCCTTGCGGATCAGCACGTCGTTGAGCGTGTTGTTGAGCACGTGGCCCATGTGCAGGATGCCCGTCACGTTGGGCGGCGGGATGACGATCGTATACGGTTCGCGGTTATCGGGTTCGGAGTGGAAACACCGGTTCTTCAGCCAATAGGCATACCATTTGTCCTCGACTTCGGAGGGATTGTATTTTGTACTGAGTTCCATAATTTGCAAAATTACGTATTTTTCGTTGAAAAATAACTTGAAAAAGGATTTTGTTTTTTCTGAAATCCTCCCTATCTTGCGCATCCAAAACCACTAAACCAAACACTTTTTTCCATGAGCAAATTCAGATGCACTGTCTGTGGCTATGTCCACGAAGGTCCGACACCGCCGGAGAGATGCCCGCGCTGCCGCATGTCCGCCAATAAATTCGAACTGGTCGACGAGAGCGCCGCTCCCGCCTATGGCTCTCCCGCCGCTGCCACGGGCTTCTCCACCCCGTACCAGCGCGGCCGTTCCCTGATTGGCACGAAGACGGAGAAGAACCTCCAGGAGGCCTTTGCCGGCGAATCCCAGGCCCGCAACAAATACACCTATTTCGCCTCCAGGGCCCGCAAGGACGGCTTCGTCCAGATTGCCGCCATCTTCGAGGAGACCGCCGAGAACGAGAAGGAGCACGCCAAGCTGTGGTACAAGTACCTCCACGGCGGCCAGGTGGCCGACACCGCCACGAATCTCGCAGACGCCGCCACCGGAGAGAATTTCGAGTGGACCGACATGTACGCCCGCTTCGCCCGTGAGGCCCGTGCCGAGGGCTTCGACGAGATCGCCGGCAAGTTCGAGATGGTCGCCGAGATCGAGAAGCACCACGAAGAGCGCTACCGCAAGCTCCTCAAGAACGTCCAGGACCGCAAGGTCTTCGCCAAGGACGGCAGCGCCATCTGGCAGTGCGCCAACTGCGGCCACATCGTCATCGGCCGCCAGGCCCCCGAGGTCTGCCCGGTGTGCGACCATCCGCAGAGCTACTTCCAGATCGAGGCTCAGAATTATTAGGTTCCGGTATATCCGGAATCCAAAAGGAGGGTGTTCCGCTCGCGGGACACCCTCCGTGTTATTATTTTGCCTATATTTGCATCTAAACCGTTTCGATATGGACAACAACGACAATAGCAAGAAGCAGCTCAATCTCGAGCTGAAGCCCGACATCGCCCAGGGCACCTATTCCAACCTGGCCATCATCAGCCACTCCCGCAGCGAGTTCATCATCGATTTCGCAGCCATGCTCCCGGGGCTCCAGAAGCCCGAGGTGCGCAGCCGCATCCTGATGACGCCGGAGCACTGCAAGCGCCTGCTCAACGCGCTCGTGGACAACATCGGCCGCTATGAGAACCAGTTCGGCCCCATCAACCTCGGCAGCCCCGAGCAGAAGGGTGCCACCTTCAACCTTGCCGACTTCGCGCCCAATGGCACCAAATCTTAAGGCCATCAGGGCCATCGCCTATGACCTGGACGGCGTGGCGACGGACGGCAGCATCATCCCCGTCGGGCCGCGGCCCGAGGACCTGGTGCGCATCGTGAACGCCAAGGATTCCTTCGCCTCCCGTGCGGCGGCGAACAAGGGCTACATCATGGCCGTCATCTCCGGCGGGGACACCCCTGCCCTGCGCAGCCGCTGCATCCACATGGGTGTCCGGGAGGAGAACCTCTTCCTGGGCGTGCGCGGCAAGCTCGCCACTTTCCGCCGGTTCTGCGAGCAGAACGGCCTGCAGCCCGAAGAGGTGGCCTATTTCGGCGACGACATCCCGGACACGCAGGTGCTGCGCGCCTGCGGCCTGGGCATTGCGCCCGCCGACGCCGCGCCGGAGGCCCGGGAGGCAGCCGACTACGTCACGAGCGTCCCGGGCGGCCGCGGCTGCATCCGCGAAGGGATCGAGATGATTCTCAAGGCCCAGGGCATGTGGCAATTCGACGAGGACAAGTTCGACCAGATCTATTAGGCCATGAAGCGCATCATTCTCGGGAGCAATTCCCCCCGCCGCAGGGAGCTGCTGGCGGGCCTCGACATCGCGTTTACGGTCGATACCGGCAATACCTTCGAGGAGTCGCTCGAGGAGGGCCTGGAGGCGCATGAGGTGCCCCTGCGGCTCAGCGCGGGCAAGTCGCACGGCTTTCACCGGCCGCTTGCGGACGACGAGGTGCTGGTCACGTCCGACACCGTCGTGATCGTGGACGGCGAGGTGCTGGGCAAGCCGCATTCCCGCGAGGACGCGGTGGCGATGCTGCGCAAGCTGTCCGGGCGCGCGCACGAGGTGGTGACCGCCGTGACGCTGCGCGACAGCCGCCGCGAGGAGACGTTCAGTGTCTCGACGCAGGTGCATTTCAAGGCGCTCTCGCAGGAAGAAATCGATTACTACATAGATAAATACCGGCCGTTCGACAAGGCGGGGGCATACGGAATCCAGGAGTGGATCGGGTATGTGGGCATCTCGTCGATCGAGGGGTCGTTCTACAATGTCATGGGGTTCCCGGTGCACCGGGTCTGGCACGAACTGCAGTCTTTCCTCTGATGGCCCGCGCGCCTTTCACCTACCCTTTCTGCTATACGCCCGCGCCCGACATCGTCGCCGCGGCGAACCGCCTTATCTCCTTTCTTGACTCTTCTGCGTCGTTAAAAGAAGGAAAAATGCTGGGGGTTCTTAAAGTGGAAGACAGGGAGGGGGTTGTCGATTATCTGTATGCGTTCAGCGGGACGGTCGGGGGAAGGGCGGTGCTTCCGGGGTTCGTGCCGCCGATCTATGACCTGACGGATCCGGAAGGGTATTTCCGGCGGCGGGAGGCGGAGATCGGCGCCATGCCGGCCGGGCCGGAACGGGCCGCCGCCTCGGCGGAGCTGCAGGCCTGGCTCTTCGACCAATACCGTGTCAGCAACGCCCGCGGACAGACGCTCAGTATCCGCGAGGTGTTTGCCCGGCGGGGGCTCGTGCCGCCGGGCGGGACCGGCGACTGCGCCGCGCCGAAACTGTTGCAATATGCTTATACCCATCAGCTTACACCCCTTGCCATGGGCGAATTCTGGTACGGCGCCTCCCCTGTCTCGGAGGTGCGCGAACAGGGGCGGTTCTATCCTTCCTGCACGGGCAAGTGCGGCCCGCTGCTGAGCTTCATGCTCGAAGGGCTGGAGGTCGAGCCCAACCCGCTCGACCGTGAATTCACCACGGACACCGAGCCCCGCGTCCTCTTCGAAGACCCCGACATTCTCGTGGCCGCCAAACCAGCCGGCATGCTGTCGGTGCCCGGACGCACCCGTGCCAGGTCCCTGCTGGAATGGCTCCGGGAGCGCTACGGCGAGGTCCATTCCTGCCACCGGCTCGACATGGACACCTCCGGCGTCATGGTCTTCGCACGCAACCTGCGCGCAAAGGTCGCCCTCGAGCGGCAGTTCGCCGGCCGCGAGGTCGTCAAGACCTACCGCGCCCGGCTGGTGGCCTCCGACCGGCCGTTTGACCATGCCCGCAAGGGCACCATCGCCCTTCCCCTCAGCCTGGACTACTACGACCGACCTCGGCAGATGGTGGACCGGGAGCACGGAAAACTGGCCGTCACGGAATATGAGGTGCTCGCACAATTCCCTGACGGGCAAATCGATATCCGGTTTACCCCGAAGACCGGACGTTCCCACCAGCTGCGCGTCCATGCCGCCCACGCCGAGGGTCTCGGCCGCCCCATCAAGGGCGACCGCCTGTACGGCAGTCCCGACGGCGGGCGCCTCTTCCTGCATGCCGAATCGCTCTCTTTCCTGCATCCTGCCACCGGCAGACGTATGATTTTTGAAGACAAATCACTATCTTAGCGCTATGAAAGCAAAGACCCTTCTTCTTTGTGTCGCGGCCATCGCCATCAGCATTGCCGCCAACGCTCAGGACCTCAAGCCCGTCAGGGACAAATCCACCAAGAAATACGGCTACCAGGACAAGTCGAAGAACTGGGTGATCGAGCCCGCCTTCGACAAGGCCAAGCGCTTTGACGACGACGGTTTCGCCGTTGTGGAAATCAATAACCTTCAGGGACTTATCGACATAAATGGAGACTTCCTGCTCCAGCCCGAATGGGACGATATCGGCAAGTTCAATAAACTGGGCCTTTGCGAGGTGACCCGCAAGGAGGGCCGGCAGAAATTCCGCGGTGTCGCCGACCTGACCGGCCGCCTCGTCCTGCCGGCGGATTGCTATTCCGTTGTTTTCCACAATTCCGACGGACTGATCACCGCCCGGCGCAACGCCAGCCTTCCCCCCTACGGCATCCATGACCTCTGGGGCGTGTACGATACGAAAGGAAGGGAGATATTCTCCCCGCAGTTCGACAGTTCCCCCTCTTTCCGCAACGGCCGCGCCATCGCCACTTCCGCCACGACCGGGCTCGTGGGCATCATCAGCGCGGACGGGGATGTCCTGGTGCCCCTGGAGAACCTCGCCGCCACGACGGAGTACGGCGGATTCAAGATCCTCGGACCGGATTTCCGCCTCACCACATACGACAGCGGCATGAACCGCACGACTTCCGTCTCGCACCCGGGCTATGTGGCCCCTTACGATCCGGAAGACGACGACGTGCGCATCGCCGCTTGGGGCATAAACGCCATCGGCATGCGCCTGCACAGCAACCAGGTCAAGGAAGCCTCCCTCTCGTCCGACTACCGCGGCCGCAACATCGTGTGCAGCGACCTCGACATCGACTGGGGCGGCTATGCCGACGACCGTTTCCTCCGCCTGGAGCCCTGCACGGTCAGCGGCGACGATCCAGACGCCATGCTGGAGCCTGGCACCGGGCGGCGCTACACGCTGAAAGCCATCCTCTATGAAGCGGACGGACGGCGTGTCGGAGAGGCCTCCTCCCGCGGCTGGATCGAAGCCGTCTGCGAAGCGGGCCTGCTCTACCACAGCGACGAAGACCGGCTCTGGCTCATCCTTCCGGACATCAATTATCCCGCCACGCGCTCCTTCCGCATCCCTGTCTCCCGCGTCCGTGAGACCGGACACGAGAATGTCTTCACGGGGCTGGGCTTCGACTCCTACGAGCTCGAGCGGCTGCGCGACCTGGACTACCGGGTGCGTCGCCTGGAAGAAATCCGCAAGACGGAGAACGCCGGCATCACCTCCTATCTGCCGCGTCCCGTGATGGACATGCGCGCCGCACGGGTGCAGGACCGCCTCCAGCGCTCCCCCATTTTCCGCCGCGCGTTCCATATGGGCGAGGTGGTCAACTGCCGCGTCAAGCACAAGGATGATGGCATTGAGGTCGAACTGTCCGACAGGCTGATTCTCCCCTTCATCGACCGGCTGGAGGATCCGCGTTACGACATGGAGACGGAAGAAGAGATCTACTGGGGCCCGCACAACAACCGCACGGTGCACCTGATGCTGGAAGCCGTCCCCAAGAATCCGGAATGCCTGGAGGACGACCTGATGGGGACGGATTACTCTTTCCGCATCATCCTGGCGCTGTATGAAGAGGACGGGCAGTACCTTCGCACACTGGCCTCGGCACCCTTCGTGGACTACGCCCGCGAGGGCCTGCTGGTCTTCGAGCCGCTGGGCATCGCCCTGGCCGGCTATACGCTCAACGGCGGCGCCGACATGTGGTCCAACCGCCAGGAAGATGCGTTCCGGAGCCGCTCGGACTATTTCCGGCGGGACGACCGCCTGTCCAGCCGCTGGGGCGTGTCGCGCACCGTCAAGCTGGACGACGAACGCTTCCCCGCCACCCTGTCCGCCCTGGAAGGGATCATGCTGACTGATATGCCACGGAGATTCGGTTGGTAGGAATATAAAAGAAATGAGTTGTGACCTCACGGCAACAACTCATACTAACCACATAATTAATAACACTAAAACTAATAACCAATAGGTTGATGGGCCAGAACGGTCACTTGCTCAACCCGAATGCAAAGAACAAAAAACTGAAACTGCAAATTTTTTTTTGAAAATTTTTTAATAATCTTTTACTAGCCTGATTTTCAGGCGCTTGCCGTTAAGCAAATTTTTATCTATGGAAGTGTGCTGGGTTTTTACTAACTTTGCGTCAAATCGTGCACTAAAATATGTCACCTGAAACCACATCGATTATCGACGGCATCAATGTTACCCTGAATGCCGGCGGGATGGAGACCATCAACATCGTTCTTGCATTCGTCATGTACGGCGTCGCCCTCGGCATCAAGCCGAAGATGTTCTCCGATGTCTTCCGTAACCCCAAGTCCCTCATCATCGGCATGTGCTGCCAGCTCATCCTGCTGCCGCTTCTGACCTTCCTGCTCGCCCTCGCGTTCGGAAAGTGGATCAGCTGGACGATGGCCCTGGGCATGATCCTCGTTGCTTCCTGCCCGGGCGGCAACATCTCCAACTTCATGAGCTCGCTCTCCAAGGCGAACGTCGAGCTGTCCGTCAGCCTCACGGCCATCAGCACGGCGCTGGCAATCCTGATGACCCCGTTCAACTTCTGGCTTTACGGCAACCTCTACCTCCATGTTTCCAAGATGGCGGCAGATGTCCCGCAGCTGGTCATTCCCCTCTGGGACGTCTTCAAGACCATTTTCATCCTGCTGGGCATTCCGCTCACACTGGGCGTGCTGACGGCCCATTTCCTGCCGAAGGTGGCGGAGAAGCTCAAGAAACCGATGCAGTGGTTCAGTATCATTTTCTTCATCGCCATGGTGGTGCTTTCCTTCATGGGCAACATCGAAGCCTTCCTGAAGTGCGTCAAATACATTTTCCTGGTGGTATTAATCCATAACCTGCTGGCCCTGAGCATCGGATTCAGCATGGGTACCGCTTTCCGCGTCCCCAAGAAGGACCGCCGCACGCTCACCATCGAGACCGGCATCCAGAACAGCGGCCTCGGCCTTGTCCTGCTGCTCGGCACCAGCATCTTCGCGGGCTTCCCGCCGCACGGCGGCACCCTCGTGATCACGGCATGGTGGGGCATCTGGCACATCATCAGCGGCCTGACCGTCAGTACCGTCTTCAACCGCTACGACGCCCGAAAAGCCAAGAAAGCCTAGTCTGTACCCATGGCCAGGAAAATCTGGGAGGAATACCCCTTCTACCGCCTTGGGCGGGTCCACGTCAACAATTCTGCGCGGACCTGCTTTCTATCCATCAAGTACGAGGGCGTCGGGAACATCCCCAAAGAGGGCGCCGTCCTGCTGACGCCCAACCACTGTGCGACGCTGATGGACCCGCTGCTCGTCCTCGGGGCACGCCGCGATCTGACCGCCTTCGGTTCACGCGTGGACCTTTTCTCCAAGCCCCGGGTCGCCAAGTTCCTTCACTTTGTGAGGATGGTCCCCTTTGCACGCGAACGCGACGGCTTGCGGGAGGTTGCCAAGAACTGGGAATACTTCGATGAGATCATCGACTGCCTGGACCACGATGTCCCCTTCTGCCTGTTTCCCGAGGGAACGCACCGGCCCGAACGCGGGATGATGCCGGTCAAGAAAGGCGTCTTCCGGCTGGCCAAACTGGCCATGGACCGGCTTCCCGGCAAGAAAGTGTACATCGTCCCCGTCGGGCTGGACTATGAGTATTTCTTCCGCGGCTACGGACGCGCGATCGTACGCTTCGGGGAGCCGATGGACATCAACGAAGAATACGCCAAGGAAGCGGTAAGCGAGGCGCAACGCAACAAGGATCTCTGCGACGACCTCCAGCGCCGCATCCTTGCACTCCTCGGCCGCCCGCCGCAGCGCAGCCACAAGGGGCTGGGATGGCGTATTCCCCTGGCGATCCTGTCCCTTCCCGTCTTTGCCGTCTGCGCGGTCGGCGCCCTGCCAATCTGGCTGCCGCATCTGCTGATCATGCGGAAGATGAAGGACAAGGCGTGGTCCCACACGGTCCGCTTCGCCCTGCATTTCTTCCTGCCGCTGTTCTGGATCTTCCAGTGGCCTTTCGGGGTCCTGCTCAACTTCTACAGGAATATTTTCGAGGATCTGGGACGCTAGAATCCGAGACGGATATTGTCAGCGACCTGATGTACCAGCCGGAGGAGCGCCTCCCGGCTGGCCCAGGCCGTGTGCGGTGTGAAGCGGAAACGCTCCGGATGCCGCACTTTCAGCAGCGGGCTGTCGGCGGGCAGCGGCTCGCGGACGTACACGTCCAGCGCCGCTCCCGCAATCACGCCCGCGTCCACGGCCTCGGCGAGCGCCGCCTCGTCCACGATGCCGCCCCGCCCCAGATTGAGCAGGAAGGCCGTGGGCTTCATCTTTTGCAGCTCTGCGGCGCCGATCAGGCCCGCCGTGCGGTCGTTGAGCGGCGCGTGGATGCTCACCGCATCCGAGACGGCGAGCAGTTCATCCAGCGGTACGCTCGGATAAGCGCGGCTGTGGGACGTCCCGGACGTCGAATAATAGACCACCCGCATCCCGAGCGCCTCGGCCACGGCAGCCACCTTGGTGCCAATCGTACCTAAACCGATGATTCCCATTGTCTTGCCGGACAGCTCCACATACGGATGGGAGATATCGCAGAACAACCCGCCGGAGGAATAGCGCCCGCTCTTGACGCATTCGTCAAAATACGGAGAGTGCCCCGCCAGCGAGAGCAGATGGGCAAACGTGGACTGCACCACGGCGTCCGTGGAATAACCGGCCGCGTTGCGCACCGGAATCCCCCGGGCGGCAGCCTCCCCCACGTCGATATTGTTCACGCCCGTGGCCGCCTCGCAGATCAGACGCAGGCGCGGAGCCGCATCCAGCAGCTCCGCGTCTACACGGACTTTATTGATAATCAGCACATCGCAGTCCTCTACCCGGGCCAGTGCCTCCTCGTGCGTGCTGGTAGGATAGGTAACGAGATCGCCAAGCGCGGCAATCTCATCCAGCGGGGTATCCCCCAGCGTGGATGCGTCCAGGAAGACGATTCTCATTCGACGGCGGTCAGCTCGACGGTGGAGAGGACCTTGCCCTTCTTGTCGTAGGTCACGGACTTCACCTCACCCACGCCCTTGGCCAGCCAGGTCTCGGTGCGGGACTGAGATTTCACGATGGCCATCTTGGAGTCCGTCGCATACTCCAGCACCCAGCAGTCGAAGGTGCCGGCCGGCACGGTCACAGTCTCCTTGCGGCTCATGCGGACATTACTGAACGAGGCCGTGGTCAGGATCCCGGGGATCTCGACCGAGCAGTCCGCCAGTTTCTGGCCCACCGTAGGATTCTCCGGCACCAGCGGGGCATTGCCCTTGGCGCCCATGGCGTCGCCGTACTGGCCCATCACGGAATTCACGTCCATGTGGTACCAGCCGCCCTCCGTCCAGACCTGGCAGTCCTTCGGGGAGTCGACCCCGGGAATGACGGTCTGGAAGGTGATCGTGGTCTTGTCGCCGGCCTGGGTGATGCCGGTCACGACATACTGGTAGGTCTCGGTCTGGGCCGCGCCCGTGCGGGTATAGCTCAACTTGGCGCCGAGCTTGCTGCAGAACCATGTGCCCTGCTGGGCGAAGGCGCCGGCGCAGCACGCGAGGGCGACCAGGGAAAGGATCAGTTTGCGCATAACGGTAGCATTTACATTTGCCTACTGCAAATATAATGCTTAACTTTGAAAGACGTTATCAAACAGCGGACGTAAAATGAAAACCTGCTACAAAATCCTTCTGATTATGGCTATCGGAGTATTCGGGCTGACGGCCTGCCAGGCAAAGGCCCCCAAGGGCAGACTGATTTACTGCAGCTATTCAAGCAGCGGGTTCGGGCTGGGCAAAGAGTATTGCGAGCTAATCGCGGATCCGGGCAAGGAGCCCGTCATCCGTGTCGTGATGCGCGAGGGCAACCGCTTCGGCGATCCCGAGATCCACGAAGAATACCCCGTCAATCCCGATGACTTCCAGCCGCTCGAGGAGTGGCTGAAGAGCAACAAGGTCCATAAGCTGAACGGCTACAATCACGAAGAGCCCATCAGCGGCGGCTACGCCCACCGCATCTGCATGGAATACGACTCGGGCGACAAGGTCGAAGCCCGCTGGTACGGCAGCAAGATCAAGGACCTGGCCATCCGGTCCTACAACTATATCGAATGGTTCTTCAAGCCCTGGCGCGAACGCGCCGAGCAGGAGAATCCCGCCGAAGGCCCGAATCTTTAATCTACTTTCGTCAGTTTCAGGTAGATATCTTTCTGGGTAGGCTTGTCCGTGAAGTAGGTCACCTCCCAGGTGCAACCGTTCTTGATGGTCATGCCGCCGCCGGAGCCGTTGCTCACGGTCTTGTAGAGGAAGCCGTACTCCTTGTCCACGTAGTAGTCCTTCTCCGTATGCACCTTCTGCGTGAGGATGGCCTCGTCTTTCTCGGTATGGATCACAGCCACGCGGCGGCCGCTGATGGTCGTCTCGCTCTGGGCGCGTGAGATATCGGGGTGATGGCCGAGAATCTCGTTGAAGGTATTGCCCACGTCCGTGAACTGGTAGTGCAGGTACTTGTGGGCATCGCCTTCCTTCCGGTTGGTCTCCACCAGCACACCGACCAGATAGCGTTTCGCGGTGCGCGTCCCGTCGTCATGGAATTCCAGGACGGTGTCCTGCCTCCGCTCGCCGGGCATATGCACGTAGACCTTGTTGCCGATGCGCGTGTAGTACACTGAGAAATCGTTGGAAGCCGAGCGCGCGATGCCCACATACTGGTGATACGTGAACTTGAGAGCGAAGTCGTGGTCGTACCATTCGTCCGGCGGGGGTGCCGGCAAGTCCGGCTCGGATTCAATCTCCGGCTCGCTCTCCGGGGCCTCTTCGACGTGGGTGGTGTCGATCCAGCCCTTGTCAATCGCCTTCTGCGCGAGCTTCTCCAGCCCGCCGAGGATCTTGCCGAGCACCTCCATGGCGTCCTCTTCCGTCACTTCCCGGCTTCCCGAGGATTCTGCGGGTGCCGAGGGAGCCGCAGGCTCCGGGATGGATTGGTTCTCCCGCTGTCCGGGGAAGAACTGACAGGCGCTGAGCATGGTCAGCAAAGCAATGAATAAAAGGAATCGTTTCATCCTGGCAAAGATCTATAAAACTACCGGCCGAAATTCTGTGAAGCGAACGGAAGGGACTGGCGCAGGGCCGTGTGCCAGTACTCCCAGCTGTGGGTGCCGTTGCGGACCCGGAATTCGCACTTGACGCTCTTTGAGCGCATCTTGGAATAGAAGTCCATGGACTGGTGAAGCAGGAAGTCGTCGTCGCCGCAGTCCACGAACCATTTCACACCGCGGAGGGCTTCCACGGCGGCTTTGTCGGCCTTGTCCATGAAATCCAGGGCGGAATGCTCCCGCACGGAGGCGCCCGTCAGATACAGCCTGTCGTCCTTGTCCGCAGGCATCCGGACCTCGTCTTTCTTATTGTCCAGCCAGGGGCTCATGGCATAGCAGCTCGAGAACATGTCGGGATGCGTCTGGCAATAGGCTACGCTGCCGCCGCCGCCCATCGACAGGCCGGAGATGGCACGCCGCGCCTTGGACCCGCCGCAATGGTACTTGGACTCCATCGCGGGGATCAGCTCCCCGAAGAAAAAGTCCTCGTAAGGCCAGTTCCGCACATTGAAATAGCCGTTCTGGTAACGGTGGGCGTCCGGATCCCCGGCACGCGGCATCACGACCACCATCGGGACGGCCTCGCCCGTGCCGATCAGCTCGTCAAGAATCGTCTTGACGCCTCCCTTGTCCGGCCAGTCGGTATGGTCCCCGTTGAGGCCGTGCAGCAGGTACAGGACGGGATAAGTCGCACTGGACGTATCGAATCCGTCCGGCAGGTAGACGTTGACGGCTACGGCCTGACCCAGCTTCTTGCTGGAGACGGTCTCGCTGACGATCCGGCTGCGGCCAAAGAGGACGGTGGCGCAAAGCAGCGCGCCCAGAAGGAGGATAAACCTTTTCATCAGCGGGCAAGTTTATAGACGGCTTCCATGTCTTCGCGGGCGAGCACCTTGAAGCTGCCGACGGTGATGGCACCGTCCTGGCTGCACTTGCGTGCCATTTCGCGGATTTCCTCATCAGTGACGTCGCGGCCCAGCAGTTCGTGGATGCGGGCCGGCATGCCGATGGCATGGTAGAAGTTCTCAACGGCCTCGATGCCCCGCAGCGCCGTCCCTTCCGGATCGGAGAAATCGTTGGGGACATCCATCACATTCACGGCGAACTGCACGAAGCGGCTCACATCTTCCTTGTAAACATAGCGCGCCCAAGCGGGCCAGACGGCCGCGAGGCCGGCGCCGTGCGTGACGTCAAACATGCCACTGAGCTCGTGTTCGAGCTGGTGCGTGGCCCAGTCGCCCTGCAAGCCACAACCGGTCAGGTCGTTGTGGGCAAGACTGCCGCCCCACATGATCTGGGCGCGGTTGCGGTAGTCTTCCGGGTCCTTCAGGACTGCGAAAATGCACTGCTTCATCGTGCGCAGCAGGGCTTCGGCGACCGCGTCGGTGAGGGTCATGTCGTTATCGTGCGAGAAATAGCGCTCCATCGTGTGCATCATGATGTCCGTGACACCGGCAGCCGTCTGGTAAGGCGGCAGGGTAAAGGTACGGCAGGGGTTCATGATGGCGAATTTGGGACGGCAGAGGTTGTTGGAGTAACCGATCTTGTAGTCGCCGTCCTCGTTGGTGATGACGCTCGAATCGCTCATCTCGCTGCCGGCGGCCGGGATGGTCAGCACGCAGGCGACAGGCAGGCTGGTTTCAGGTTCCGCCTTGCCGGTATAGATGTCCCACACTTCGCCGTCGAACGGCACGCCATAGGCGATTGCCTTCAGGGAATCGATGACGCTGCCGCCGCCGACGGCCAGCAGGAAATCGACGCCCTCGCGGCGGCACAGTTCGATGCCCTCGTGGACCTTGGACAGGCGCGGATTGGGCACGACACCGCCCAGTTGGACCATTTCCAGGCCGCCTGATTTCAGCAGACTGCAGATTTTGTCCAGAAGCCCGGACTTGATGGCGCTCTTGCCGCCATAATGCACCAGGACTTTGTGGCCGCCATATTTCCTGACCAGGTCTGCGACCTGCTCCTCGGAATGCTCGCCGAACACGACCTGTGTCGGAGCATAGTAATTAAAATCCCTCATGGAAAATGTAAATTGGTTTCCTGCAAATCTATGGATTTGCCGGCACATTTGCAAGAGATATTCTTTGACAGTTTTTTTGCTATCTTTGTAATCTATGTCCGAAGAACTGAACCTCGTGCGGGACCTGGCGATCATCCTTGTGTCGGCCGGCCTGTTCACCATCATATCCAAGGCCCTCAAGCAGCCGCTCATCCTGGGCTACATCCTCGCCGGCTTCCTGATCGGCCCGCACATCTCCTGGTTCCCCGGGATCGCCTCCGAGGAAACGGTCAGGCAGTGGTCGGACATCGGCATCATCTTCCTGATGTTCGGTCTGGGCCTGGAGTTCAGTTTCAAGAAGCTCCTCAAGGTGGGCAGCAGCGCGCTCGTGACTGCCGGGAGCAAGTTCCTGGGCGTGTTCGTGCTCGGTTTCGTGGCCGGCCAGGCCCTGGGATGGACCACCATGGAGAGCGTGTTCCTGGGCGGTCTGCTGTCCATGTCGTCCACCATGGTGGTGCTCAAATCCTATGACGAGATGCGGCTCAAGGGCAAGCCCTGGGCCGGGATGGTGTTCGGTACGCTCGTAGTCGAGGATCTCATCGCGATCCTGCTCATGGTGCTGCTCTCGACCATGGCGGTGTCCAACCGTTTCGCCGGCGGCGAGATGCTCTTCAACCTTACCAAACTGGCCTTTTTCCTGATCCTGTGGTTCCTGGTGGGCATCTACGTCATCCCGACCGTCCTCAAGCGGGCCCGCCGTTTCCTCAACGACGAGATCCTTCTGATTGTGAGCATCGGCCTGTGCTTCGGCATGGTTGCTCTCGCCGAAGCCGTTGGATTCTCCTCTGCACTCGGCGCCTTCGTGATGGGTTCCATCCTCGCCGAGACGGTCGAGAGCGAACACATCGACCGGCTGGTCGCCCCCATCAAGGACCTGTTCGGTGCCATCTTCTTCATCTCCGTGGGTATGATGGTCGCCCCGTCCGTAATCGCGGAGCACTGGTTTGTCATCCTGGTCATCACGGTCATCGTGATGCTCAGCCACATCCTGTTCGCCGGCGCGGGCATCCTGATGACCGGCGGTGGCCTGCACAACGCCGTCCATACGGGATTCAGCCTCGCACAGCTCGGCGAATTTGGCTTCATCATCGCCGGCGTTGGCGTGAACCTCGGGGTGATGCGTGACTTCATCTATCCTGTCATCATCGCCGTGTCCGTGATCACCACCTTCACCACGCCCTACATGATCCGGCTCGCGGAGCCCGCGCACCGCGGCCTGGTCAAGATCCTTCCGGACCGCTGGGTCGCCCGCCTCTCCCCATCGGAGCAGGACACCCGCACCACCGTCGCCGAGCAGAGCGAATGGAAAAAGCTCCTGAAAGCCTATTTCACGCGGATCTTGCTCTACGGCGTCGTCCTGGTGGCCATCATGATCGGCTCCAAGCAGTTCCTGGAGCCGCTGGCCGCCCGGCTGTTCCCAGACTGGAGTCCCTTCCTGCTGAACCTCACCGTGGTCGTCGTGACCCTGCTGCTGATGGCTCCCTTCCTGTACGGACTCGCCATCAGCTCCGGCTCCATCAACGACTCGGCCCGCAAGCTCCTCGCGGAGAAAAACCGCAACAAATGGCCCATCGCCGGGCTGGTGCTCACGCGCACCTTCATCGGCATCTCATTTGTACTCAGCGTGATCGCCAGCCATTTCCACCTCGCTGGCTGGACCATCATCCTCATTTTCCTGGGCGGCGTGGTCTTTATCCTGACCGCCCGGCGGACCATGCACCGCTACTCCTTCCTGGAGGCGCGATTCCTGAGCAACCTCAATGAGAAGGAGGAGGCCGAGAAGCGTCGCCGCCCGGTGACGACCTCCGTCCGCAAGAAGATGGCGGGACACGACGTCCACCTCGAGCTCCTCGAGGTCTCCCCCGACTCCGTCTTTGCCGGCAAGCCGCTCAGGGACATCCCCTTCCGCGCCGAGACCGGCGCCAACATCATCAAGATCCAGCGTGGTTCGCGGAGCATCAACATCCCTTCCGGAGGCGAACAGGTCTTCCCGCACGACAACTTGCTGGCCGTTGGTACGACACAGCAGATCAACCAGTTGCGTACGATGCTCGAGGCTTCATCCGTGCCCGTCGGACAGGATGAAGCCGACCCGGAATTCGAGGTGATGAGCGTCACGCTCAAGGAGGACTCCTACCTCACCGGACAGACGCTCCGCGCCACCAGCCTGCGCGACTACCGCTGCATGGTGATCAGCGTACTGCACGGAGGCGAATTCATTACCAACCCCAAGCCGGACTACAAATTCGAAGCCGGCGATGTGGTGTGGATTGCCGGCGAGACCAGTTCCCTGGAGTGGCTCAGCGGCAGCAAGGAATAGAAGAGGCTAGGCCAGAACGGCGTCTGCGAGGGCTTCCAGGGCGGGCAGGTCGGAAGGCTGCATGCGGCTGCGGATGGTGACCTTGTCGCCGACGATTTCCACATTCTTCATCGCGGAGAGCATTTCCGTCATCACGCGCCCGGCAGAAGGCGCCCAGCTGCCGTTCTCGATGACGGCGGCGCGGCGGTTCTGCCAGCCCTTGATCTGCAGGTGCCACAGGAAATCATGCATCGGCGGGAAGAGCCCGGCGTCGTAGGACGCGGCGGCCACGACCAGCGTCTTGTAGCGGAATGCGTCCTCAATGGCCTCGGCGAGGTCGTCGCGGGTGAGGTCGCTCACCGCAACCTTCGGGCAGCCCTTTTCGCGGAGGATCTCCGCAAACTTCTCGGCCGCCTCGGCCGTGCCGCCGTGGATGGAGGCATAGGCCACGAACACGCCCGGCGTCTCCACGCCGTAGCTGCTCCAGGTCTGATAAAGCTGCAGCACGTCGGGAAGCGTATCACGCAGCATCGGGCCGTGCAGCGGGCAGATCGTCTGCACGCCTAGCGGCGCGACCTTCGCGAGCACGCGCTGCACCTGCGCGCCATATTTTCCGCAGATATTGAAATAGTAGCGGCGCGCCTCGCAGGCCCAGTCGGTGTCCGGCGTGCACCACAGGCCGCCGGTAAGCTCCAGGGCGCCGAATTTGCCGAAGGCGTCGGCACTGAAGAGGATCTTCTCCGACTCCTCGAAGCTGACCATCACTTCCGGCCAGTGGACCATCGGGGCCAGCAGGAAGCGCAGCGTATGGGCACCGAGCGGCAGCGTGTCGCCCTCGCCCACGGCACGGGTGCGGCCCTCGAGGGCAATGCCCGGGAAGAACTGCGGGAGCATCTTGATGGCCGCGGCCGTGGCCACGAGCGTCAGCGAAGGGTATTTCTCCAGCAGCGCCGCGGCACAGGCGGAATGGTCCGGCTCCATGTGGTGGACAATCAGGTAGTCGGGCTTACGGCCCTGAAGGGCCTCCTCCAGGTTCTTCAGCCACACCTCCGCCGTGCGGCAGTCGGAGGTATCCATGACGGCAATCCGGTCATCCAGAATGACATAGGAATTATACGACATCCCTTCCGGGACGAGATATTGGCTTTCGAACAGGTCGAGGTCTTTGTCGTCTACGCCGATGTAGCGGACGGCGGGGCTGATGGGTTGCGTCATAGTGGCGTGGTATTTGACATGATCTACGACAAAAATACAATGAATTTGCGAAATTCGTTGTATTTTTGTTAAGATGATTCTGCTGCTCGGTGCCTCCGGCCTGCTCGGCCACAACGTCCTCCGGATCCTGTTGGAGCGCGGGGAGCGCGTCCGCGTCCTGCTGCGACCCGCCGCCACCCTCTGTTATCTCGAGCCAACCGAAATCCTCCGCGGCAGCCTCCTGAACCCCAAATCCCTGCTTCAGGCCGCGACGGACTGCGACGCCATCATCAACTGCGCCGGCACCACGGACATGGCCCTGAGGGACCTGGACGACTATACCCCGGTCAACCGTGACCTGCCTGCCATGCTCTGCCGGCTGATGGATGCGACCGGCATCCGCACCCTCGTGCACACCAGTACGGCCAACACAATTGCCCCGGGACCCAAGGAGCATCCCACCGACGAATCGGCTCCCTTCGCCGCGCCCTTCGACCGTTCGAACTATGCCATCAGCAAGATGGAAGGCGAACGCGTCCTGCTCGACTATGCTGCGATGCATCCGGAGAGCCGCATCGTCATCGTCAACCCCGGCTTTATGGTCGGCCCCTACGACCCCAAGCCCTCCTCCGGCAAACTGTTGCTTGCCGGCTACAGGAAGCCCCTCATGGCCGCGCCCTGCGGCGGCAAGAGTTTCCTGCACGTCCGCGATGCCGCCACGGCCATCTGCAACGCGCTGCAGCGCGGCGAGACCGGGCGCTATCTACTTACGGGAGAGTCGCTTACGCTGAAAGAATTCTACGCGCTCCAGGCGCAGGTCTGCGGCTACCGGCAGCGTTTCGTCACCCTGCCCTCCCCGCTGGTTCGCTTCGCCGGCCGGCTCGGCAACCTCCTCCAGCACCTGGGCGCCAGGACAATGCTCTGCACCCGCAACACGGACCAGCTCCTCATCGAGGAGGCATACGACTGCTCCCGGGCCGAACGGGAGCTGGGCCTCCCCCACACCCCCGTCTGTGACGCCATCCGCGATTTCTTCGCCTGGCGGGAGGGGAAATATGAATAAACACGAAAAGAACTCCCCATGATTCTTCTTGTACTGAAACTACTCGGCTCGCTGGCGATGTTCCTTTACGGAATGTCCCTGATGAGCGGCGGATTGCAGAAGATGGCCGGAAACCGCATGCGCGTGTTCATGGCCAAGATGACCTCCAATCATTTCAAGTGTATCCTGACCGGCATCGTGGTCACGGCGATGGTGCAGAGCTCGACCGCCACCACGCTGATGATCGTGAGCTTCGTCAACGCCGGCCTGCTGGCCCTGGGCAGCGCCATCGCCGTCATCATGGGTGCCAACATCGGCACCACGGTCACGGCCTGGATCTTTGCCCTGAGCTTCGGAGGGGGCAGCTGGAGCATCGCCACCATCGCCATTCCGCTGATGTTCTTCGCCTTCGTGGCCATGAGCATCAAGAAATACAAGAACCTGGGTGAGTTCCTGATGGGTTTCGCCTTCCTGTTCCTGGGCCTGTCGATCCTGAAGGAGACCTCCACGGTCCTGCTTGACAACGAGGGCGTTCGTGTCTTCCTGGGCAACCTTTCGGGCCACGGCATCGGGAGTATCTTCCTGTTCATGCTGGCCGGCGCCATCATTACCCTGATGCTCCAGAGCTCCGCCACCGCGACCGCCATCACGATGCTGCTGGTCGCGCAGGGCTATATCCCCTTTACCATGGCAACGGCCATGGTGCTCGGCAGCAACCTCGGCACCACGGTGACCTCCAACATCGCCGCCGCCGTGGCCAACGTGAGCGCCAAGCGCACGGCGCGCGCCCATTTCCTGTTCAACCTGTTCGGCGTCATCCTCGCCCTGATCTTCTTCAAGCCGTTCCTCTCCCTGGTCGGTTTCTCGGTCGAAGCGCTCGGCTTCCCCAACCCCATCACGGTCAGTTTTGTCGATGCCGACGCCGCCACGCGGGACCATCTGGTCGCTTCGCTCCCCTACAGCGTGGCCGTGCTTCATACCGTGTTCAACCTCATTACGACCCTCATCCTGGTCTGGTTCATTCCCCAGCTTGTCAAACTGGTGACGCTGATGGTTCCCAACAAGGGTGAGGAGAAGGAGACCTACCGCCTCAAATACATCGGCGTCGGCAAGATTGCCACCGGCGACATCGCCCTCAACAGCGCCAAGCTGGAGGTCGTCGAATTCGGCCGCCTGTGCCGCAGGGATCTGGCCTATATCCGCAACGCCATCAATGCGGGCACCCTGGGCGAATATGAAGAAGCCGACAAGAAGCTGGTCCACTACGAAAAGGTCACCGACAACATCGAGCGCGAGATTGCGACCTACCTGCGCGAAGTGACCGGCAACGAGCTGAGCAACAGCGGCATGGCGCGTGTCCGCGAACTGTACAGGATCATCGGCGAGATGGAGTCGCTGGGCGACAGCGGCGAGACCATCGGCAAGATCGTCGCCCGGCTCTGGGGCCACGACTGCCATTTCACCGAAAGCATGCTCCACCGCCTCAACCACATGCTGGACCTGCTGGACGAGGCCTATGCGGCCATGGACCACAACCTCTCCACCCCGCTCGTCGAGCTCCACGAAATCGCCAATGCAGAAGAAGCCGAGACGGCCATCAACGAGTACCGCGACCGTCTCCGCGACGAGCACCTCTCCAACATAGAGAAGTCCACCTACCCTTATGAGACCGGTTCCTTCTATATGGACCTGGTGAACTGCCTCGAGAAGATGGGCGACTTCATTATCAACATCTCCCAGAGCGTCATCGGCGCGAAAGCGTTCTAGCACGTGGGAAAAAACTTTCTGGGATATATCTTGGGATTCCTGATCTTCGTGGCTGGAATCCCGGCGCTGATGTGGTGGGTTTCCGGCAGGCCTTTTCCATGGTCGCCGCCACTGCCCTGGCCGGTAATCGCCCTGTGCCTGATGATTCCGGGCCTCACCCTGAGTATCTGGTCCATTGTCTATATGAAACGGGTGGGTGAAGGAAATCCTTTCGATGCCTATAACCACGAACTGGCTCCCCGCACAAAGCATCTGATGACGGACGGCCCCTATGCCTTCTCGCGCAATCCGATGCTGCTCGGGGTGTACATCTATGACATTGGCGTACTTATTTGGCTGATGAACGGGTGGCCGCTGGTCGTCTTTGCCGCCGAAGTGGTGCTGCTTACCCTGCAAGTCCGTTCTGAGGAGCGGCGTCTGGAGGCTGATTTCGGAGAAGAATACAAGGCATACAAACAACGTGTTCCGCGTTATTTTATCAAGTAAATGGATTTCAAAGTATTTGACAAAGGCGGGACGCTGACCCTGCTGCTCATCCCGGGACTGGGCGTGTCCTATGAGATCTTCCTTCCGCTGATTGGACTCCTGGAGGACCGTTTCCGCGTTGTGGCCGTGCAGGTGGACGGTTTTACGCTGGGCGTGAAGACCCGTTTCACCTCCATTGACGACCAGGCCGCACAGGTCATCGCATACGTGAAAGCTCAGTGTGGAGGCCACCTGGACTGCGCCTACGGGCTTTCGCTGGGCGGAAAGATCCTGTCCCGCGTGCTGGAGCGGAGCGAGGTGCAGATTGACCATGCCGTAATGGACGCCGCGCCGCTGCTTCCGCTGCCCCGCTGGGTGGTCGGCCCCCTTCGCTATTACCAGTGCATCAACGTCTGGACCTGCTACCGCTTCACGGGATTCTGGCGCTGGGTGTTCCATTCCCACTATTTCGACGTGCTGCTGAACGAGTGCAAAAAGACCTGGCCTTTCGGCGGCGGACGCGCCGTACTGGACGGATACAAATCGGTGTATACAAACAAGCTGGAGAGTATTTCCGGGCCGGACATCCACTATTGGCACGGCACGAAAGAGGCCTTCGTGGCCAAGCCGCAGGCCGCTCACCTGGTCGCCCTCTGCCCGGAGGCGCACGTGGTGGTTTTTGACAAGATGAACCATGGCCAGCTCCTGGTGGACCGCCCGGAAGAGGTCGCGCGGCGCATCCGCGAAATCTGCGACGTGCTATGAACCCGCTGATAGACGCCATGCTCTCCCACGCCGACCCCTCCCAGGTGGCCGGCCTGGAGCGCTTCTTCAAGACGGGGCCGGGCCAGTATGGCGAAGGCGACAAGTTTCTGGGAATCAAGGTTCCCGTGACGCGGGAAGTGGTCAAACGCTGCTGGCGGGAAGTGAATTTCACGCAGTTGGATGAGTGCCTGGCGAGCGAATTCCACGAAGTGCGCCTGGCCGGCCTGCTGGCGCTGGTGGCATGCTATAGCCATGCCAGGAGATCGGTCAAGCCCGGAATGACGGCCCAGGCATGTGTCGATTTCTACCTGGCCCACACCGACCGCATCAACAACTGGGACCTCGTGGACCTGTCGTGCTATCCGCTGCTAGGCGATTGGCTGCTGGACAAGGACCGCACGCTCCTGTACGAACTAGCCCGCAACGGAAAGACGCTCTGGGAGCAGCGCATCGGCATCGTGAGCACGATGACCTTTGTCCGTCATGGGCAGCTGGACGACACCTTCGCCATCGCCGACATCCTGCTGCACCACCCCCACGACCTCATCCACAAGGCCGTTGGCTGGCTGCTCCGCGAAGCCGGAAAACGGGACAAGGCGGCACTGGAGGCCTATTTGAAACCCCGCTGCAGCACGATGCCCCGCACGATGCTCCGCTATGCCATCGAGAAATTCCCGGAGCAGGAGCGGCAGGCTTTCCTGAATTATAAGGTCAAACTGTGATCGATGCAGGAGGGGTATTCCTCCGGGTAGTGGGTGACCATCAGCAAGGTTTTGCCGGGGGCGCCGCAGAAGCGGTCCAGCAGGTCCTTGACGCGGCGGCGCTGCGCCTCGTCCAGGCCGTGGAGCGGCTCGTCAAGCACGTACAGCGGCGGATTCTTGACGAAGGCGCGGGCCACCAGGCAGAGCCGCTGCTGCCCGCTGGAAAGCCGCAGGAAGGGCTTTTCCACCAGTTCCTCAATTCCGAACTCCCCCATCCAGCGGCGAGCGCAGGCGTACTGCTCCTCCGTAGGATGCCGGAACAGGCCTTCGGTGTCGAAGAGCCCGCTCGTGACGATGTCCAGCGCGGGCGCATCCACCTGGAAGGCCCGGTGCAGCTCGGGGCTCACATAGCCAATATTCCGCTTGATGTCCCAGATGGTCTCCCCCGTGCCGCGCGGCCGGCCGAAAAGTTCGATGTCGCAGGCATAGGCCTGGGGATTGTCGGCGCAGATCAGGCTCAGGAGCGTGCTCTTGCCGCTGCCGTTGGCGCCGGTCAGCGCCCAGTGCTCCCCTTGCCGGACCGTCCAGTCCAGCGCATCCAGGATCACACGCTCTCCGAAACGGATGGTCACCCCGCGCATCCGGATGACGGCAGGAGGCAGGACGGCGTCCAAAAAGGCCTCCCGGGGCACTTTCTCCCCCGCTACCCCGTCGGCGACGGGAATGACGTGCGTGACAAAGGGCGGGATCTCCGCCGCGCGGGAAAGCACCAGCACCAGTGTCGTGGTGGCGGCGAGCTTCGCGAGCAACCGGGTCAGCAGGGCCCGCGTGCGAGGATCAAGCCCGATAAAGGGGTTGTCGACAACCAGGATCTCCGGGCCGCCCAGCAGTGCGCGCGTGAGCTGGAATTTGCGCAGTTCCCCCGAGGAAAGCGTCACCAGGGGTTCATCCAGCACGGGCGAAAGACCAAACAAGGCGGTCAGCTCGTCCAGGCGGCGCAGCGCAGCCTGCGGGTCGTCGCCCGAAAGGGCCTCCTTGCGCAGTTGCTCCCCCGCCGTGGGCGGGTCGTCCTCCAGGGTGAAAAGGTTCCAGCGCTGCTGCATGAAGAAATTGCGGTCGCCGTAGCTCCCGTACGAATCCCGGAAGGTGATGTATTTGGCGCCGCTGCGGCCCGCAAAGGCAGCCGCCAGGCGGCTCTTGCCAGACGCATTGGGGCCCACCAGGGCCACCTGCTCCCCTTTGCGGATATCCAGCCCTTCCATCAATCCACGACCTTGTGATAGACATCCTGGATGACCAGGCCCGCGAGCGTCATCCCGAAGATGGCGGTGATGTGCGCCAGCGAGCCGTTGATCTGCGCCTTGTTGAACAGATCCGTCTCCGGCAGCCCCTCGCCGCCCCGGTTGGGCAGCACCTCCTCGTCGTAGACGCAGCGGAACTTGTGGCCGGGCCAGGTGTGGTTCTGCTTGAATTTCTTGCGGATGGCGGCGCCCAGCGGGCAGCCGCGGACGTTCCAGAACTCCGCCACGCGGATCTGCGTCGGGTCGACCTTGCAGGCCGCCCCCATGGAGCAGAAGAACACCGCCGGCGTGCGCGTAGCCCGCAGGATGAGCTCGCTCTTGTCCTTGAACGAATCGATGGCGTCGAGGATGTAGTCGTACTCCTCCATCGCGAATTCCCCGGCCGTTTCGGCCGTAAAGACCTTCTGGAGCGTGGTAATCTCCGCATCCGGGGCAATCTCCAGCAGGCGGTCCCGCAGGGCCTCCACCTTCACCCGCCCCACCGTGTCCGGCGTCGCCATCAGCTGGCGGTTCACATTGGACGCGCTGATCACGTCGGCGTCCACCAGGGTCAGACGCTTCACCCCCGAGCGGACCAGCCCCTCGGCACACCAGCTTCCGACGCCGCCCACGCCGAACAGGAGCACGCGCACCTGTCCCAGGCGCGCGAGCACGTCTTCGCCGAGCAGCAGCTCAGTCCGGGCGGAATAATCGGAAACAGGCATAACAAGGGCAAAGATAGGTATTTCAGCGCGAAATACCTACTCTACGCCCAGGGCGGCGCGCAGGTGCGCGGCGGCGGCCTGCGGGCGCTGCACGGGCAGGACATCCGGCACGGAGAAGACTTCCTGCAGGATGTCGATGCGCACCGGCAGGATGTCCGGCAGGACGGCATCGTCCGTAAAGACCATCTCGTTGGCCTCCTGGATCATGCGCAGCTGCCCGGGAGTGTGCCCGCCGTCGCCCTGCTGGGCGTCGGCCGTCCGGCCGAAGAGGTGCGAATGGACAATCACCCTGTCTCCGATCACATGCGTATGCCAGCACATCGTCGAGCTGACATAGCTGAACGCAAGCAGCGCGGTACACACTGCCAGCACAACATTCTTGAGCCGGGTAGAGATTGTCATAAACCGGACACAAAGATAAAAGAATTCTCATAGAAATCCTTGTCTTATCCTATCAAAAAAAAGCACCGGTCGTGCTCACGAACAGCCCGCGCCAGGTATCGCCCGCCGCACCGTTCTCGTTGGCGATGTATGGACCCCACTGGTCCCGCTGCGGCACCGTACGACCGAATTCGAAATTGGAGGCTCCCGAATGGCCGGAGCCCCACCGGGAGTCAAAGGAATTCATCGCAGCCTGGGTCCAGACCGCCGCAGATGCATAAGTTCCCTCCAGGTAGCGTACATCAAAGGTGCTTTGCGGGAAGGTAAGCACATTGGAACCGGTCGCCTCCAGATAGTATCCGGTCCCTGACTTTTTGTAGAGACGGGTGCAGCTCAGGTGGTTGTACCATTCCTGCGTGTCCAGGAAGGACAGCAGCTGCCTGCGGCCCGCCGCCGTCATCCGGGCGCCCATTCGCATCAGGTATTTCTGCGACTTGAGCGGCAGGAAGAACACGGTGGCATAGCGTGAACTGGTGGCGCCGACGAAGTAGCCGAACATGCTCGCATAGTTGAGTGTCAACGAGTTGTCCGCCGTCACCATCTGCCGGTGGTCCCATTTGTTCTCGTATCTGAACGAAACGGTCTGCACGCCGTAAGGGAGAAGCATTCCGCCGGGCACCGGCTCGCCGGCCGTGGAGACCATCACCTGATTCGCCTCGTTGTACTGCCAGCGGATTGTGCCGCCGGTTCCCGTGTCGGGCGTGTCCTCCACGAGTTCCAGCGTGGGCCCGTAGCGAAGACCGCTGGGGGTTGTAAAGCTGGTTTCGGGCCCCGTCCGCTCCATGCTCACGCGAGACCAGTCATAGGCGCGTCCGCAGTATTTCACCCAGATTGAGAACGACTCGTCGTCGGAAAACTGGTCGATCGGATCCATCGCCGTCCCCTGCTGGAAATAGTTGACGGAGAAGCGGGCCAGGGCGGGGTCCAGCGTGAAATTACTGCGGCCGTCCGCACTGAAGCCTCTCACCGTCAGTCGGGAGAAATAAACATATCGTGACAGGAGGACGCCGCTGCTCAGGTCAGGCTGCAGTTTGAACAGGCCGGTCGCGTCGTTCGTATAGACCCGCACACGTTTGCCCGTGGACCATATACCCGCATCACTGTAGCCCTTGTCCTCCAGGTTTCCGGTGGAATTGCTGGTCACCTTCACGCACATTGTGCTGCTGTCAAAATCATAATCGACTCCGGACAGGAAATACTGCGCGTCAGTGGTCTCCGGGACCAACCGAAACGCCAGCAGGGAGGCGAACAGCGTCGCATCGAAACTCGCCCTGGGCAGGAAAGCCGACCCGTCGAAGGTCTTGTAGCCGATCTGCGGCACGGCCACCTCATTGCCGTCCAGCGGCAGATAGACATCCCCGGTATAGTTCGACGGCTTGTACGCCAGCGGTTCGCTGATCCGCACGTCCACCTCGAAGGTATCGTTCAGGTAATCCTCCGAGAACATCAGGATCTTCCCGCTGCGGGAAGTCCACCCTCCGTGGCAGGACTGAAAGCGGTTGGGGTAGAAGGCATAGACGTCCAGGCGGTTTCCGCTGAGCCGCTGGGCGGGATAGTCCGCTACCTTCCGGCTCACGTGCCCCGCCGCATCCACAACGGCCGTCGGGAAGGCCCCGTCGCCATTGTGCGCCTTCCACTGGCGGTTCGCCGTGTGGGCAGCCCCGGCGGTGGAATTCCCGCAGGGATCCTGATCCGCCGCATAGCAGAGCGTACTTCCCAGGAAGCCGCTGACCGTGACGCTGCGCTTCTGCCCCAGATAGAACTCGTCCGTCAGGCTCCCCCCGCCCGCCACGCTCACTTGAATGTCGTTGCAGAGCTTAATCTTGAAGCGGACGGACGTCCCGTTCGGCAGGAGCGTCAGGGACAGGGTCCGTTCTTCTCCCCGGTGGGCGTTGAACAGGCCCGCATCCACGACGGAGAGCCGCAGGCAACCCGTGGTCTTGTCCCAGGATGGCTGGATTCCGCGCGCGGACAGCCAGGCGCCGTCCGTCGTCGAGGTCGACATCCAGTCCGCAAACCAGGAGCAGTCGGCCAGGCTCGACGGCACATAGGACGACGACGGGGCAGCATCCTTGCCAAGCAGCGCATTGGCGGCGCCCAGCGTGCCGGACGGATTCATGTACAGATAAAAGGCTCCGTCGCGGTTCTTTCGGACCGCCACGGTCCGCTCATCCGAGAGGGCGTCGGTGAACGCCGCATCCGCCGTCAGGCAGAACAGCCGCGTGTCCGTCCAGCCGTCCAGCTGCACTTTCCAGTCCGGCTGGAACAGGCTCCCGACCCGGAAGGTCAGGCGGATGTCGTATTCCCGCCCCCGTTCCAGGTCGAAATTGCTGCAATTGTCCGAACCGACATAGAAGCGGTAGGTCACATCCCCGCCATACCCTCCGGCAGAGGGATCCAGTGTGCCCTCGAATTCCACATAAGTCACATAGGGCTCCGCCGCCGATTTCCCCTGCGCAATCAGTTCCTCGCGCGTCTTTCTGCGACTGTCCGTATTGCCCGGCAGCAGCGTTCCCTGCATGTTTTCCGGCACATAGAAACTGTACGTCGTCACCGAGGCGTTGGTCGCGCCCATATCCGGGTCGTAATCGCTTTCGGCGAGCACGTCAGCCGCCTCCACCGCCTTCTGGGAAGTCGTTGAGAAAGGTTGCAGACGGGCATTCGCCTGCCGCAGATAGAGCTTCCGGTTCACAAAGAAATCCGGATTCGCCCCACTCCCGTCGAAGGCGGAATGGTCGATCTTCACGGTCAGTTTGCTGAACAGGCGCTTGCACTTGTCGGAATCCGGAATCCCCTGTCCGACAGACAGTTGCGCCACCGTGTTGACCCCTTTCCGCACATGCATGTAAGGGATTCCGCAGGAGGCCACTTCCGCGAAGCGTTCCCGGCGATAGGTGCCGTTCAAGTCGCCACCGTCCAGCCGGTACACCATCGCCTCGAGGCTGGTCTCATCCATCGGGAAATCATCTCCCAACGCATCGACCAGATGAAAGGCCGTTCCGTCCGACTTGCGGATGGCATTCAGGTTGCCCAGAATATAGAAATCGCACTCCCCCAGCGGCACGCGCAGGCTGAGCGGCACGCGTGCCTGGTTCTGCAGTTCTTCCTGCGAATAGAAACGGTAGGAATCCATCCGGGCCGTCGCCGTCCGGAACACGAGGACCAGGGCTCCGGATCCCTTCGACTCGACATCCCGGAGCAGGGAGGCCTTGGTATCCTCCGCTACGGGGTCCAGCGTCCCGATGACAAGCGGGATTTCCGCCCGGGCCGACTCCCCTCCCATCTCTTCCGGCAGGATGAAATAGGTGGGATAGCTGTCCGGTTCGCACGACAGGAGGGTCAGCGCGAAAAGGCCGCTCAGCAGGCTTATTAATCTATTCTTTTTCATAGTGTTGTATCATTATATCTCTATCTCGTGATAGTGGTCGTCCCCTTCCCATCCCTCTACGGTCAGGCGGATGCCCGTCTCCGTGAAACCGACCGTGACGGCGATGTCCTTCAGGTCTTCCTCACCCCAGTCATACCCCTGTTTCTCAAAGGCTTTTCCAAGGTCGAGGGTGTAGTCCGTCCGTCCCTCCGTCTCATCGTCCGCATTCGGAAGAAAGACTTCCAGCCGCATATTGTTCGTCTTCTGCCGCGGCAGGACGCCATACCATTCACCGATCGCATTCGGTCCGACAACGGAGCGGTACGTCCCCTCCACCGGCTCGAGCGTGTAAATGTTCATCCCGGAGCAGTCCGCCAGCAGGCGGAAACGCCAGGGATAATCCCCCGGAGGCGTCGGGGAATCGTCGAACAGGAACTTGATCAGACAGTACTGCTTGTGCGGGACGGCATCCAGCACATACGAATCCTCCTCTGCGGAGAACGCTGTGCCAAACGCCCACAGCAGGTCCGCCTGCCGTCCCGGCGGGATGACGAACCTGTCCTCCGACAGGCGGCCGTTCTCCACCCCGGACAGGACGGCCGCCCGCGCATAATCGCGCGGACAGGCCTGTTCGTATCCCTCACGGAGGTAGGACAGGAAATTGATCTCGTCCCGGGCAAGCAGGTGGTCCGCCGAGAACGACACCGTCCCGTCCTGCAAGCCCTGCTTCGCAAAGCGGTCTGTCAGGACCGTCACGTACGCCGGGCACTCCATCCGGTCTTCCTTGACGCTGCACGACAGGCAGCCGGCAATCGCGGCGGAGGCCATGAGCCCCCGCCCGACGATGCTAGATCTCCTGGTCATAACGGTCTCCGGAATCCCAGTCGCACACCCTGACGACCGTGGTAACGTCCTCGAATTTCACCGGATGGTTGACATCCAGGGTGCCCGGTCGGTGAATGATCAGATTGACACGATACTGCTTATTGGCCTCAAGGCCGCCTGCGATGACCACGGGATAATAGTATTTCTGCCAGTCATGGCCATTGTAAACCGACGCTTCCAGCACCAGCAGGGTCGAACGGGCGCACCACGATGCATCCTCGCTGGGCGCACAGGCATTCGGATAGGCGTAGAAGGCATGCGGCGTGGTGTCCACGTCGCCGTAGTTCAGGGTCTTGGGCGTCACCCGGTCATAGATGACCCCCTCGGAGAGGTTCGTCTGGGCCTCCATCCGGGCGTACCAGGCTTCCGTGGGCAGCGTGGCAGGCTCGAGGGTCCCCCCGAAATTCACCCTTCCGGGAACATTCAGCAGATAGCAGTCCTCCACCCGGAACACGCCGCTCTTCTGGTAGGCCGGCGAACTGAAATCCTGCGTCACCGTCTCCAGAATGACGGAAGCCGCAGCGCGGCGGACCACGATGTCCACGTCCTCGTGGCCTTCGTGCAGGGTCAGGGTCCCGCTCGTACCAATCATCAGCAATTTATCCTTGCGGGTGTCCTTCAGGTCATGGGTCAGGGCCAGGAAATCGTCCTTCGTCGCCACCGCATCGGCGCCCGAGGTATGGTCCTTGGAATCATTGACGACGGCCCAGATCTCCCGCTCACCCGTCGAGCATTTCAGCGTAATCCCGTTGTAACTGCCCGTGGAAGCGTCCAGCTCCTGGTCGAATCCGGCAGAAGCTGCAATCTCCAGATTGCCGGCATCCCCGCCGGATCCGGCGCGGAACACGAAGATCTGCACATTGCGTATCATTTTCTCATTGGATTCCGGCTGCGCGGCCACCTTGGTGGCAAGCGAGTGGAAATTCACGGAAAGCTCGGTCTCCGCGTTCTTTACGCCCGTCTGTCCGCCGGGCAGGTCCGTCTTGCTGCAGGCCGCGAAGAGCAGCGCGGCCACGGCCATCATAATATGTATTTTCTTGGTATTCATGGTTTTCAATTTGATTTGTCGGTTAAATGGTTTCAGATACAGGGGTGCCGGTGGTCCAGGGCAGGATCTGCACGGTCGCCGTGAGGTCTCCCTTTTCTATTTTGACGAAGGGATTGTCCTCCTTGTTGCCCAGACCCGAGATGGTCAGGTCCACCTTGTATTCGGTATTGACCGCCAGGCCACCCTTCAGCACCACCGGATAGTAGTAATTCTGGCCCTTGATCTTTACAACGGTCATCAGGACGGTCGCCGTGGGCGTGAACGGGTCGGTAAAGCCGTTATTCGGCGTCGTGAGCGCATTCGGGAAGGCATAGAAGAAACGGTTGTCATAGCTTTTCGTGCCGCCGGACGCGATGTTGTCCCCCAGGGTGCAGAAAGTCAGGTTGGCGCACTCCGCCGCATTCGACCCAGTCCCAATCACCTGCGAGCGCACGTGCCCGCGGGTGCCGTCCCGGTTCAGGAACAGGGCCGGGTCCGGCGAGGCATTGCCCTTCAGGTTCTGGTTGCCGACCACGTTGCACAGAAAGGCGTGAACGACCGTCACAGTCCCGTACGGGGCCGGGAGATTGTTCTTGACGCTTCCCAGCGAGACGCGGGACACCCCGCGCACCAGATCCACACTCGCCGATCCGCCGGAAGCGGCGCTCACGGCCACGGAAGCCATGCTCCCGCGCATCACCAGGCCCGAAGGCTGGTTGTCCGACAGGGAATACGTGACTGCCTCCAGATCGGACAGCAGGGACGCCGCGTTGGCGCGGGCCGCCACTGTCTCGTTCATATTGGCGACAGCATAGACCGTCTTGACGCCCGTCTTGACCGGGAATTTCGCCGTCTTGCGGGAAATCTCATCAGTAGTGCACGCATGGACGATGTCCAGCATCCCGTCGGCGTCGAAGACATAGAGGGAAAGGTTGTTCACCGTGTTCTCGGCGTCGGTTCCGGGCGTCGCCTTCGACTCCGGAAGGCCGCAGAGATTCACGGTCAGTTCAGATTCGCCACCGGTCGGATCCGCCGCCGGCAGCCGGCTGCACCCGGCGGCAAAAAGCGCCGCAGCGGAGAGCAGAATGCATGTTTTCTTCATGTTTGGTTGGTTTGTAGCTAGCATTTCAATAAATCAGGTCGCCCCAGTCCTCTTCCTCCTCCTGGTTGAGGGCGTATTTGCGGATCAGGGCGGATATTTCCGGGTCGAGGTTGCCTCGGCTCACATAGGAACGGTCCTGCCCGCAGGCATTCACGTAATGCTGCACGGCCTGCTGGTCGTCGCCCTCGCGGGCGTACAGCAGCGCCAGCATGTAGTTGACCTGCGGCGTACGGGGCAGGTCCCGCAGGATGGCCTGTGCCGAGGCGTTCCGGTCCAGCGCCACATAGGCGACGGCCGTGTTGTAGTCCTGGTACGGGGTCAGGTACACCAACGCCTGCTCGTAGTCATGGTCCCGGATTGCCTCGACGCCGCGCATGTACGCAGAGTCCAGCTCCGTGGTATGAACCGTGTCCTTCACCATGCCCCTGCGATGCAGGGCAAAGGTGAACCGGACCGTCCGCAGACGCGGATAATACTGCTCCGTCAGGTATTTGTACCAGGATTCGCCCCGCATCCGCTTCTCCCGCTCATCAGCGTCCTTCAGCGCTTCAAGGCGGAAATAATCCTCCTTCTGCGCCTCGGTCATCAGGCTGTCCAGCCGAACGAAATCGTCCAGCGCCAGCCAGTTCTCCCCGCCGCTGCGCGACAGGAAACGGATTTCGCGGGAGGCCCTCCCCGAAGTCTGCATCCGCCCTTCCGTGAAGTCGTCGCCGACGCTGATGAAGACGCCGTCCTCGCGCCGGACAGAATCCCGGACATACTGGATGTAGTGCTCGAAATAGTCCGCCGCCGCCCGCGAGCGCCTATATGTCAAGGCGTTGTTGGACGAAAGCGAGCCCTCCGGCGAAGCCGAGGCGGCAATCGTCACGCTGTCCAGCTCGTAGGTCTCGTTGAGCAGCAGGTTGCGCAGGTTCTCCTTGATGTAGGCAATCTCCCGGGCATTGTCGCCCAGCTTCTCGTCAATCTCGTGGCGCCCGGTCTTGAAGTCGATGTTGCAGGACGTATTCGCCTCCAGGTTGCGGGAGATGATCACCGTCTTGTACCGCTCCGTCCCGTCCACGAAGGCCGAGACCGAGGAGATATAGAAGGTCAGCGGATCGGACTGCGGCACCGTGTAGAGCTGGCGGTCCTGTTCGAAGATCTCGCCGCAGAGGCGGATGTCCGCCTTGCGCAGTTTTGGCCGGGTAGCGATGGTCTGGATGTAGTTGTAGATGAACTCCCCGGACGTCCCCCGGATTACGGTATCCAGCCGGATGCCGTCCGTGACGATCGGCGCCTTGATGTAACGCCGGAACATCTGCTCCCGGGCCGCCTTGCGGCGCTCGTTGCGCCGGCGCAGGAACTTGTTGGTATAATGCTCGACCGCCTCCTGCTCGGACACACCGAAATAGCTTTCGAACAGCTCGTCGGAGACGAAGGTGGAGTCCGTCTTGAGCGCATAGACCTGCGGGATGTTCCGCTCCAGGAAGATCTCCAGGTTGCGCAGGTCCACGAAGGCCAGCGTGTCGGTGATGATCCGTCCCAAGAATTTCTCATATTGCTCATAACCACGCAGTTGCGCTTTTCGATAATCCGCACCCGTGATCACCACGTCGTCCAGCCGGAGGCTGTCCTCGAGCAGGTACAAGTCGGGGTGCAGGCGCAGCTGCCAGCGGGAATCCTGCATCTCCTCCGGCACCACGACCTGGAATTCCAGGTCAATCCGCCCGTGGCGCTCGGCCACGTTGCGGAAGCGGGCCGTGACGATGGCGGCATCCAGCCGCTCCGCCGCCACCATCTCCCCCGTCTCGTCGTCCCGGACCGCCTGCATCAGGATCATCTCCCGTCCGCTGAGGTCCGTCACGCGCAGCGTATCCCGCCGCGGAATGCCGCCGGTCGGTACCGTGGGCAGTTCCTGCCGGCCGGGAGGCAGGCGCAGGGCGGCCCCCATCTGCTCACGCTGGACCGAGCCCAGCTTGCGCTGCGAGGCGCAGGACGCCACGGCGAGCAGCAGCAGGCATGCCCCTGCAAAAGACCAGGTTGTCGTCGTTCTATGCTTCCTGTCCATGGCCGTCAGAAGATGAATTCCAGGGCAATCCGCGCCTCATCCGGCAGGAAGAAGGCCTTGGTGCCCTCGTCCAGCCGCTTGCCGCAGTAGGGACAGGCATAGGTTACGTACTTGGTCGCGCCACCCCAGAGGCCCAGGCCGAAATCGACGTTGAGCCAACGGTTTACATGGACGCTGTAGCCGCCCGAAACACCGACCCCGAACGCGTCTCCCTCCTCGGTCTCCTGCGAGAACAGGCCGCCGCGGTTGTACTCCCGGTATTGCAGGCGGCCGCCCAGCCACCAGCCGGAATAGGTGTACCAGGGCCACCAACGTGCGCCGAGGTAGTAGCACTGCTGGCGCGATTCGAACTGGGTGTCCATCCGGTGGCGCCACGTCCAGTTGTTGTACTTGGCGCCGGCCTGCAGGGTCCACGCCCGGTGCACGGAATACTGGATGTCCGCATTGAGCGTACCCAGGAACAGGTAATCCGCCAGGTTCTGGGACACGGCCAGCCGGGCCTGGTTCGCCAGCTCCTCCGGGCCGGTTGCAGCCGGAGGCACCGGCTGCGCGGGCGCAGGCTGCCAGGAGCAGCACGCCAGCAGCAAGGCGCAGATCCATCCCGCCGCTGCCGAGACGCAGCGGCGCCCAAGAGTCCGGGACGGGACCGCAGGAGTGAGGCTGAGACCGGCCCCGTCCCATACTCCCCCGATGCACGCATCACATTTCATATTGCATCGAATCATCGTCGCTGAGGATATTCAGCCTGCTTGCCAGGATTTCCGTCGCGACCCGGTCCACGCCATCGACGCCCGTGTAGTTGCGGTATCGCACGCGTCCCTGGACATATAGGCGAGAACCCTTCCCGATTTTCTCCAGTTGCTGGACGTTCCGGCCTTCCCAGGCCACGATGTGATGCCAGCTGGTGTCAATCACCGCCGTCCCGTCACGGTCCTTGTACGCGTAGTTGGTTGCCAGGCTGATCTGGGCCATCTTGTTCTCGTCGAAGGTCATGACCCGGACATTGCCGACCACCCCGCGTAGCTCGATTTTGTTGAGTTGTTCCATAATTTCTTCCTTTTACATGGTTTGTCGGGCTCCCGGCCGCGCGGTCCGGTTCCCGGTGCAAAGGAAGAGGCTTTTCTCCGGGCTGGCAGCCTCCAGCCGGCCCTGGGATGCAGGTTTTTACGTTTTAATGCGGTTTTATGATTTGCCCCTGCCGTTTTACAAAAACACGCAGGGGTCCGCGATACGTTTTTGCATCCTTCAATTTTATTTATCGGCTGATAAAAACATCGGAATCCGATAAAAACCGCAAAAAGTGGCTTGCGTTTTTATGCAAGCCTTGGACTTTCCGCAGAAACGGGTAAAATTTGAGAAAAAAGAAAGCTATGAGATACAAGATCCGCCAGGAAGGAGAGACGGCGTGCCTGGAATGCGGCACCGCCATCTACGGAAGAAAGGACAAGCATTTCTGCTGCCCAAGCTGCAAGAACCGGTACCACAACCGCCTGCAGCGGCAGCGCAAGGATATCCGCCTGGAAACGATTACAGCGCTCTCCAGGAACTATGAAATCCTGGAGGCGCTGCTCAAAGAAAAGACGACGACGATGTCGCTGTCGGACCTGGTGCAGATGGGCTTCACCGCAAGGGGCTCTACCGGCACGAGGAGTTCTCCTGTTTCGACATCCGCTACTACCGCTCCGGCACGAAGATCTTTAACGTGCGAAGGATAGCTTCCGACGAATATTGATCTGGCCCATCTCGAGGCCCCATTTGCCGTCGGTGATGATGGGCACATCCTTGCCGCGGGCGTTCTTCACATAGAGGAAGTCGTCCACGAAGGTGTGCGTGTGGCCGCCGATCACGAGGTCCACCCAGCGGGTCTCGGGAACGATCACCTGGTCCTTGTCGTAGCCGGCATGGGACAGGAGGATAATGAGGTCGCACTTCTCGGTCTCGTGGAGGTAGTCCGCCCAGCGGTTGGTCACCTCCACGTCGTCGAACTGCTGCATGCGGGAAGCGACAGCCTTGCTGACGTTGGTAGCCAGCTCCGATTCGAGGCCGATGACCCCGATTTTGAGGCCGCCGCGCTCGAAGATGGCGTAGGGCTTGACGTACTCGCCCAGCTCGAAGGGCGACAGGTCGAGGTTGGCGCAGACCACCTTGGTGCCGGTGAAGGACTTGATGCGCGCGGTCAGGGCCTCGATGTCGTTGTCGAACTCATGGTTGCCGAGCGTCGTGCAATCGTAGGCGATGTCGTTGATCACCATCGGCTCCATGGCGCCGTTGAGCTCGGTGAAATAGGGCGAGCCCTGGCTGAAGTCGCCGGCGTGGAGCAGCAGGAGGCGCTCCTGCCCGACGGCTGCGCGCACGGAATCCACGAACGCAGCGCGCTCGATGGCACCGCCGTGGCCGTCATCGCGGCCGCCGCGAAGGGGCTCGAAGTGGCTGTGGGTGTCGTTGGTATGCAGGATCACCAGCTTGGGCTGCTGGCAGGCGCAGACGGCCATCAGAGCCGCTGCAAGGGCGATAAGGGACTTTTTCATGCTTATTCCTCCTCCCATTGGTCATACGAACAGCGTCCGTCGGTAAAATACTCGAGCGGCTTGCCGGCAGCCTGCAGCTCGTAGATCGCCGAGAGCACCTCGTCGATCACTTTTCTGTCCGTGACAATCATCTGCTTGGCGTTCTTGCCGACGGTCATGCCGTCGCCGCCGTCGATCAGGAAGTCGACCGAGGCCACGCCGTAGGTCTTCTTCGGGTCAATGGGCTTGCCGCCCACGAGCAGGGTGTCGATCTGATGGTTGGTGACCACAAGCTTCGCACCGCCAATTACGAAAGGTCGCGAGGAGGCGATGAAGTTGAAGATCTCCTGAAGGTCGGATCCCTTAAGCTCCACGTAAGTGAGATAATTGTTGAACGGAAACATCGACACGAAGTCATCCAGCAGCAGGTCTCCCTCCGGGAGGCTCGTGCGGATGCCGCCGAAGTTGAGGAAGCCCACGTCCACCTTGCGCTTGGTCAGCCGGGCCACGGACTTCATCATGGTGTCCACCCACCAGTTGGAGAGCTCGCTCTCCGGTGCGTAGCCGGCCATGCTGCGCGTGGCGGTGCCCACGACCGTCTTGAGGTCCTCCAGCAGCGGCTGCACCTTGATCATGTCGCTGGCGACCCCGTAGGTCGCACTCCCCTCCTGGAACGTCCTGCCGTTGGGGGCGGTGTAGGTACTGCCCTCGATGACGCCGAGCGTCTCGGGGACATTGTCCGCAGCCGGGGCTTTCACGCCGGTGCGGTGGCCGTCCATGACGTATTTCTGCCAGGAGTACTCGTATTCGTACTGGCAGGATGTGCCGAGCAGCACCAGGGCCGCCAGCGCGATCAGTCTTGCTTTAGCCATTTCCAAAGGTCTTTAAAGGTGGATTTCTTGCCGAACATCAGGATGCCGACCCGGTAGATCTTTGCCGACGCCCAGGCGCAGAGCACAAAGGTCCCGATCAGCAGCGCCACGGACAGGATCACCTCCCACGCCGGGACGCCGAAAGGCAGGCGCGAGATCATCACGATCGGCGAGGTGAAGGGGATGATGGACCCCCAGAAGGCGATCGAGCTGTCCGGCGCCCGGAAGGCATACAGCGCGATCATGTAGCCCAGCAGCAGCGGGATGGTCAGCGGCAACTGGAGCTGCTGCGTGTCGCCTTCGTTCTCCACGGCGGAGCCGATGGCGGCGAACATGGAGGCGTACAGCAGGTAGCCGAAGATGAAATACACGAGGAACAGGCCGATGATGCGGCCGTACGGCAGGCCCCGCAGGGTGCTCAGGACCGTACCCATCTCGCTCTCGTCCGAGAGCTGGGCGGTCGCAGCCTCCAGCTGTTCGGCGTCCACGCCCATCGTGCTGACCAGCTCGGTGGGATTGCTGCCGCCCAGCTTGTCGAAGCCGATCGCGGCACCGCCGATCGTGATGATCGCCACGGACAGCACGATCCACAGCAGGAACTGCGTCAGGGCCACCAGGGCGATGCCGATGATCTTGCCGAACATCAGCTCGGTGGACTTGACGGAGCTGACGAGCACCTCAACCACTCGGCTGGTCTTCTCCTCGATCACGGAGCTCATGACCATGCCGCCGAAGAGCGTGATGAACATGAACAGGAAGATGCCGAGGAGCATCGACAGGATGCTGTAGACGCCGGCTTCGGAGATCTTCTCCTCGCCGCTTTCAGAGACGGTGTACGAGTGGAGCTTGACGTTCGCCTTGACATCCTTGAGGATCTGGTCCAGGCCCTCGATGTTGTAGGAGGCGATGCGGTAGTCCTCCACGGCGCGGTTGATACGGCCGTTGATGTTGTCCGTCAGCTCCATGCCGAAGGGCTTCGCCGAGAAGATGTCGGCCGAGACTGTCTTCTCGACCGGATCCAGCTCACCCACGGAGAGCACGCCGTCATAGCCCAGCTTCGAGAGGTTGGCCTTGACGCTGTCCAGCGGCAGGGTGCCGGCGTCCTTGTAGTGGATGGTCTCGGTGTCCGTCATGTAGGGCATGACGATGCCGGAGGCGTCCACCACGGCGATGGTCTTGACCTTGTCCTTGGTGTTCATCATGGCCACCATGATGCCGATGGTCAGGCCGGCGATCAGGATGGGCACGAGGATCGTCGTCCAGATGAAGCTCTTTTTCTTGACCCTGTTGAGGTATTCACGGCTGATAACGATGCCTATTGTCTTGAAGTTCATGCCTGTTCCTCCCCTTCCGTTACGAGTTTGATGAAAATGTCGTTCATACGCGGCATCAGCTCCTTGTAGGAGTTGATCTGCACGCCCTCCTTGTCCAGGTAGGTGCGCAGGGTCGAGGCGCCGTCGGTCTCGCGCGGCAGAACGACCTCATGGCGTCCGTCGGCGTCGGTGTAGACCAGTTCGACGTTGTTGTTGCCATAGTCGCGGCGGATCTGTTCCACGCCGCCGGTAATCACCAGGCGGGCCTTGTTGATGAGCGCGATGTTGTCGCAGAGCTCCTCCACGGACTCCATGTTGTGGGTCGAGAGGATGATCGTGGCGCCCTCGTCCTTGAGGCGGAGGATCTCCTGGCGGATGAGCTCGGCGTTGACCGGGTCGAAGCCGGAGAAGGGCTCGTCGAGGATCATCAGCGAGGGCTTGTGGACCACCGTGGTGATGAACTGGAGCTTCTGGGCCATACCCTTGGAGAGCTCCTCCACCTTCTTGTCCCACCAGCTCTGGATGCCGAAGCGGACGAACCACTCCTTGAGGGCCTGGCGGGCGTCGGCGGCGGACATGCCCTTCAGCTGGGCCAGGTACATGGCCTGGTCGCCGACCTTCATCTTGCGGTAGAGGCCGCGCTCCTCGGGCATGTAGCCGATACGCGCGACATCCTCCCGCGTGATGGGATGGCCGTTGAACCAGATCTCGCCGTCCGAGGGGATCGTGATGCGGTTGATGATGCGGATCAGGGTCGTCTTGCCGGCCCCGTTCGGGCCGAGCAGGCCGAAGATCCCTCCTTCAGGAATATCGAGGCTGACGTGGTCCAGGGCCACTTTCTCCCCGAAATTCTTGCAGACATTCTTACATTCTATAATTGCCATAATACACTATTGTAGATGGCCGGTCACTGCCGGCCATGACTGTTTGCTGTTATTTCGCCGCCAGGGCCACCACGCTGCACGGAGGCAGGGTCACCTCGATGCCGGCCTTGGTAAGCTTGTAGTCCTTGAAAGCGACGGGCTTGACCACGTCGGCCTTGCCGAAATCATTGTAGTCGTGGACATCCTTGGAGGTCAGCACGCGGGCGGACAGGATGCTCTTCACGCCGGCCTCGTCGAAAGTGACAAGCACCTTCTTGGCCTTCTTGAGGTCGGTGTTGACCAGGGAAATATGCATTTCGCCGTCCTTGCGGGACACGGTGGCGTCCACCTCCGGCACGGCGCACTCGCGCTCGGTCTTCACGTGGGCCGTCAGCACCTCGGAGTCGATGAACTCGGCGTCCTGATGGACGTTGTACATCTCGAACACGTGATAGGTCGGGGTGAGGACCATCTCGGTCTCGTTGGTGAGGATCATCGACTGCAGCACGTTGACCACCTGGGCGATGTTGGCCATCTTCAGGCGGCGGGTGTACTTGTGGAAGATGTCGAAGTTGAGCGCGGCCACGATGGCGTCACGCATCGTGCTCTGCTGGTACAGGTGGCCCGGGTTCGTGCCCGGCTCCACGTCGAACCAGGTGCCCCATTCGTCGAGCAGCAGGGCGACGCGGCCGGACGGATCCAGCTCGTCCATGATCTCGATATGCTTCTTGAGCACCGGCTCGACCTCGATGGTCTTGGCGAGGGTCCACCAGTACTCCTTGTCCGTGAACTTCGTCGCAGAGCCCTTGCTGCCGGTCCAGCCCTTGCAGGTGTAGTAGTGCAGGGAGATGCCGGCCATGCCCTTGCCCTCGAGGTTCTTCATCAGGACGCGGGTCCAGTTGTAGTCGTAGTCGGAGGCGCCGCTGGCGATCTTGAACAGGCGGTTGGTGCCCTGGTCGCGCAGGTAGGTGCCGTAGCGGCGGAAGAGGTCGCTGTAGTACTCCGGCGTCATGTTGCCGCCGCAGCCCCAGGCCTCGTTGCCGATGCCGTATTTGACCTTCCATGGCTTCTCACGGCCGTTGGCGCGGCGCAGGTCGGCCATCGGGGTCTTGGCGTCGGAAGTCATGTATTCCACCCACTTGGCCATCTCCTCGACGCTGCCGCTACCCACGTTGCCGCTGATGTACGGCTCGATGCCGAGCATCTCGCAGAGGTTAAGGAATTCGTGCGTGCCGAAGCTGTTGTCTTCAAGGGTGCCGCCCCAGTTGTTGTTCGTGAGGTAGCCGCGCTTCTCCTGCGGGCCGATGCCGTCCATCCAGTGGTAGTCATCGGCGAAGCAGCCGCCCGGCCAGCGCATCACGGGAACCTTGAGGGCCTTGAGGGCGTCGAAGACATCCTTGCGGTAGCCTTCCACGTTGGGAACGGAGGAATCCTTGCCCACCCAGAGGCCGCCGTAGATGCAGCGCCCGAGGTGTTCGGAGAACTGGCCGTAGATCTCGGCGGGGATGGTGATGCCGGTACCCGCGTCGTGGACGCGGACGGTGGCGTCCTGCGCCAGCAGGGACGCGCCTGACAGCAGGAGGACGCCTGCGAGCAGGGAAATCAATTTCTTCATATGAATCAGGATTTGTGTTTGCATTAGATGCAAAAGTACGAAGATTTTGCGTATTTTTGTATGGATATGGCCAAGAGTTCTGTCAATATCGACGCACAATGTGCGAAAATCGTCTCAGAGGTCCGGGCGGGTTCCTTCAAGCCCGTCTACCTGCTGATGGGCGATGAGCCGTACTATCCCGAGCTGGTCTGCGACGCCATCGTGCAGTACTGCATCCCCGAGGAGGAGAAGGACTTCAACGAGACCATCTGCTACGGAGGAGAAGTCACGGCAGACCAGGTCGTTACGGCGGCGCGCCGCTTCCCGATGATGGCCGAGCGCCAGCTCGTCGTCGTCAAGGAAGCCCAGCAGATGAAGGACATCGAGAACCTCTCGTTCTACTGCGCCTCCCCGCTGGACAGCACCGTGCTCGTGGTCCTGCTGCACAAGGCCGCCGTGGACAAGCGCAAGGCCTTCTACAAGGCCGCGCAGAAGATCGGCGAAGTGGTGGATTCCCCCGCCCTGCGGGACTACCAGATCCCGGAATGGATCCAGTCCTACTACGCCTCGCGCGGCCTGCGCATCGACCCACCGGCAGCCTCCCTGCTCGCCGAGTCGGCCGGCACGGAGCTGACCACCCTCGTGGTGGAGACGGACAAGCTCACCAAGGCCCTGCCCGAAGGGACCACCCGCGTGACGGTCGAGGACATCGAGCGCAACGTCGGCATCTCCCGTCAGTTCAGCGTCTACGAGCTCACCCGCGAGCTCTCCTACAAGAACGCCCCACGGGCGCTCAAGATCGCCGCCCACCTGGGCGACGCCGCCCGCTTCGCCCTTCCGGCGGCCGTCAGCGCCCTATTCACGCACTTCAACCGGATCCTGCGCTACGGCGCGCTGCTCTCCTCCGGCGGCTTCCCGTCGGCGGAGGACAAGGCGCGCGCCCTCCCGGGCCTGAACCCCTATTTCTACAAGGAATACGACTACGCCGTGCGCAACTACCCCGTCCCCAAGGCCATGGCCGCCATCTCGCTGCTCTGCGAATACGACTACCTCGGGAAGGGCGGCGACGGATCGACGCTCGTCTCCGACGGCGAGCTGCTGGTGGAACTGACGGCTAAATTGCTGAATCTATAACTCCACCCGGTAGCTGAAGTTCGGCAGGATAGGCAGCAGGGCGATCTCCTTCCAGGACTCGGTGCCGGTGTCGAAGTAGAGCATGAAGGGGTTGAAGTGGTTCGTGACGTTGCAGACGCCGACATTCACCGTATGGCGGACACGTCCCGTCGTGAAACGCTTCTGCCACCCCAGGTCCAGGCGGAAGACCGTCGGCATCTGGTAATTGTTAACCCCCGAGTAGTAGTCTGCGATCCAACTGTCCCCCAGGAAGGGCATTTCGTAGGTCTCCGACTGGCCGTTCTCCCAGTGGCCGCTCTGCAGGATCACCGTCGCCGTGAAACCCCGCCACTGCGCCGTGGCGTTCAGCACATGGCGCCGGTCGAAGCGCGCGTGGAAAGGCCGCCCCTCATAGAAAGACGGGAAGTCCTCCCGCGTCGTCTTCGAGAGCGTGTACGACGCCCGGGCGTACCAGTCTCCCTGCTGGAACTCATACAGGGCCTCCAGGCCGTACGAACGGCCGTTGCCCAGTTCCACATCATTCTCCCAGGCAGCCAGCGCGCCGCTGAACAGCGCCTGTGAGTACTTGTAGTAAATCAGGTTCTCCATCCATTTGTAGAAGCCGCCCAGCGAGAAAGCATGTGCGCCGCAGCGGCCGGTCAGGGCGGCACTGCCCTGCCGAGATGACTCTGGAGCGACATATTCGCCCGTAGGCACGATCATATCCAACGACCAGCCCACCGGCATGCCCTCCAGCGTGTGGTAGTACTGCACCAGTCGGTCATAGGTGGCTTCCAGGGCCAGTTGAGGGATGAAGTTCCACTTCAACGACGCGCTCAGCTCGGGATCCTCCCGCTCCCCGCACTCGCGGTAAGCCAGTGAGGCAGGGTGAAAGTCATAGTTCCGGTAATGGTTATGACGCACAGACGCTTTCAGCGAGAGTATCTCCGGGATCCGGTATTCCGCCTGCAGCCAGGCGTTCCAGAGCAGCGTCTCCGTCACCTTCGTCTGCACCCCTACCTGTCCAGGGGCAAAGCGTGCGTAGCGCACGTTGACCCCCTCATCGAGGCGGAAGCGGTCCCGCTTCCCGATGCGGTGCTGCACACCCGCCTGCAGGCCGTATTCCATCAGGTCCGAGCGCAGCGACAGGTGGTTCAGCGTCTCGCGGTACAACTTATCCTGCGTCTGGCTGCTGCCGTAGCGGTTCGCCGAGCCAGTCAGCTCCAACTGGATCCGTTCCCCTTCGTGGCGGAACTTCAGGATGCCCACCAGGTTGTGCCAGCCCATCACCTCGTGCGAGGCGTCCGGCATGTCGAAGCCGTAGCGGTCCAGGCTTCCCAGCACCGACA
>CAJOHX010000009.1 GCA_905234475.1 uncultured Bacteroidales bacterium
GTTGATGTAGGCCTGGATGAGCTTGGCTTCGTAGGTGAGCAGCCTGAGTTTGACCTTCTGCTGGAATTCTTCGTATTCCAGTTTGCCGATCTGCGTCTCATAGAGCGAGTACAGCAGTGGCCGCTCCTCGAATTGCATGAACTCTGCCTGGAGATACAGCTCCGAGGACTTCTGGCGCAGCTGCTCCAGCTCTTTCTGCAGGGCCAGGACTTCCGGGTGAATGATGAGGTCTTTTACCATCGTGCGTTTGGTTTTGTACCGCAAAGGTACAACCGTATTTTGACAGGTTCTGTCAAAGGAAATTATTTTTTGCCCAGCTCCGCCGGGAGGCCCTTAGCCGTTTGCGGATTCTTAAAACGGTTTGCTATTCTATAGGGGAATGCCGATATTTGCTCTTGAGTTGGTCGTCTGAATCGGCCGGTAATGAAACCAGGAGCAGGGCCATCCCCCTCTGGATGGCGCTCCCTTCACAACGAATACTTCTCTTTTAGTCACCGAATCTTTGGCTTCGGCCATGATCGGCATAACCCCATAATTATATTGATATGGAGATACCGCAGGGAACCAGCCGGGAAGATAATAAGGCCCGTAAACAAATCATCAAAAATTTTTATGCATCCTGGATTGCAGCGAATCCGGAGAAAAAGGTATGGAATATGTGAAGTATTTCGCTTGTCAGAAATACTTTCTGAAGCAAAACTCGTTAAAAGAATGCCTCCTAAAAAAGATGACGAGAATCAAAAACCGTATTCCGAAATACTGATTATGAAGCACAAAGGGGCTATGCTTGTCGTGGGAAAGCAGAAAACCACGAGAGAATATGTTCAATACTGTATTTCAGCAAAAAAATAAAAGCCGCTTAGGCAGCGACTTTTGGGGGCTCGCATCAAATTGTTTGAGAGGGTTGTCATCCCTTCTACCCGAATTCCCCATGACGAATCCACAACAAAGGTACTGCTTTTTTCCGGAATTGCAACATTTCTTTTTGACCACCCCTCGATCGGAGTGGCTTTTTTGTGCGTATACTCCCCTGCCGGCTCCGCCGGATGGAGATTTCTCGACTCGCTGCGCTCGCTCGAAATGACAAACGTAGGTGGAAATCGAAATGACAGAAGTAGGGTAGAGACAGAAGTAGGCGGAGATTGATTATATTTGCAGAAAACTAGTCTGTCCTATGGTACCTACCGCGTCTGTTGTCATTATGTTCGTGAATGCTGTGATCGGCATCGTGGTGCCGGTCCTGCTGGCCTGGTGGATGGTCAGGAAGCATCACGCCAAGTGGTCCACGATCCTGATCGGTGCGGCGACGTTCTTCGTGTTCGCGCTGATCCTCGAGTCGATCGTCCATCAGATCGTGCTGCGGGGGCCCGCCGGGGCGACCATCCAGGGCAACACCCTGTACTATGCCCTCTACGGCGGCCTGATGGCCGGCCTGTTCGAGGAGACCGGCCGGTTCCTGTCGATGAAGTTCCTGATGAAGAAGGAGCCCTCCAGCACGCTCCCCGCCCTCGCCTACGGCGTCGGCCACGGCGGCATGGAGGTGATTGTCGTTTTCGCCGTCACGATGATCTCCCAGGCGGTCATGGCGCTGATGATCAACGCGGGCCAGACGGACATGCTGACGGCCCACGTCGACTTCGACGCCAAGGCCCAGATGGACGCCATTTTCACCCAGCTGGAGAATGCGGCGCCGGCATCCTTCCTGCTCGGCCTGTGGGAGCGCGTTTCCGCCGTGATCCTGCACCTGTCGCTGTCGGTGCTGGTGTGGGTGGCCGTCCGCAAGGCGGGCAAATGGCTCTGGCTCTACCCCGCCGCCATCCTGCTGCACGCCCTGGTGGACGGGCTGACGGTGGTCCTGTCGAGATCCGCCGGCACGCTGGCCATCGAGTGCATCCTCCTGTCGATGGCCGTCGCCATCGCGGCGCTGGCCTGGCTGGTGGCCAGGAAGGCCTTCAGGCAGGCTTGAAGAGATTCCGGGTCGCCCTTCGACAGGCTCAGGGACCGCCCGGAATGACGATTAGACATAAAACAAGCGCCAGGCTCATCGAACCTGGCGCTTATCATTTTATGCCCACTTGTCTTCGGCGACCGGTAGTCGGATGTCGCTGAGATACTGGATCTCATTGAGGAACCACTGTCCGGTGCTCGGCTTCTTGCGGAGCTTGACGGGACGCTCGTTGTCTCCCCCGCCCGACTTGAGCCAGAGCGTCGCCCAGCCTTCGTTGTCGAAGGAGTAGCTGTTGGACGCCACGTGGATCGTGTACGGGGCCGTGGGGGTGTAGTTGTTCTGCGGCGTCGCGCCGGCGAAGAAGGAGCGCGGCTTGTAGGTCTTGCCGGCCAGGCGGTCCTGGATGTTCTGCTTCTCCAGGTTGGAGAGCGGCTCGGGACCCTTGAGGAAACCCAGCATGGCGAAGCACGCATCGGGATCCGTCTCGTAGCGGAGCAGCGAGACGACCGTCAGCGCGGCCACGGCGTAGCAGTCCGTCAGGGCCGCCTCCGGGAGGGCCTTCATCTCCTCCACCGTCTGCGGGAGCGCGGGGAAGGTGTAGGTCTTGGTCCCGGCGGCCTTCTTGACGGCCTGGGTCGCAGCCGTGGCTAACTTGCCGCCGACCGTGTCAAGGAGTTTCTGCAGGAAGTTCGCCATGGCCTAATACCATTTGTCCTGGTTGGCCGGGAGGCGGATATCCGACAGGAACTGGATCTCGTTGAGGAACCACTCGCCCGTGCTCGGCTTCTCGCGCAGCTTGACCGGACGGGGGTTGTCCGCACCGCTGGAGGTGAGGTACAGCGTGGCCCAGTTGGCGTTGTCAAAGGAGTAAGGGTTGGACGAGACCGTGACCGTGTAGGGCTTGGAGGGCGTGTAGTTGTTGTCCGGGCGCGTGCCCTTGAAGAACGACATGACCTTGTAGCCTTTGTCCTTTATGCGTTCGCGGATGAACTGCTTCTCATAGGTGGTGACCTCTTCCGGGCCCTTCAGGAAGTTGAGCATCTCGATGCAGTCTTCCGGGCTCTCCTCGTAGCGCGTGAGCGCGAGGACGGTCAGGGCCGCCGTCTCGTACGGGGTCGAGCACTTGGCTTCGGGGAGGCGCTTGAGCTCGTCGACGTTCTTCGGCAGGGAGTTGAAAGTGAAGGTCTTGGACCCGCCCAGGTTCTGCAGGGCCTTGGAGGCGGAGCTGCCTCCGCTCGACAGGTTGCTGAGAAGTCCGCAACCGGCCACGAGCAGCGCAGCGGAGAGGATAATGAGAATCTTTTTCATTTTGATATTATAGGTTTATTCTTTGGCGAGGCACTTCCAGACCAGGGCGGACAGGGCAGCGCCTGCGCACGGGCCAAGGAAGAACACCCAGACGCACTTGAGGGCGTCGCCGCCGGCGAACAGGGCCGGGCCGAAGGAACGGGCCGGGTTGACGGAGGTGCCGGTCAGGTTGATGCAGACAAGGTGCACGAGGATGAGGGTGAGACCGATGGCGAGGCCCGCAGGCTTGCCGGCGCCGAGCTTCTCGTCCGTGGCGCCGAGGACGACGAGCACGAAGATGAAGGTGGCGATGAACTCGACGAGCAGCGCGCCGCCCGCACCGCCGGCGTGGGCGATGCCGTTGGTGCCGAGGCCGGCAGGATTGGCGCCCGCGAAGGTGATGCCGAATTCAGGGGTCATGAGGTTGGCAAGGAGCAGCAGGAGGGCACCGGCGACGATGCCGCCGACGAACTGGCCGGCCCAGTAGCCACAGGCATCCTTCCAGGTCATGCGGCCGGACAGGGCGACGGCGAGGGTGATGGCCGGGTTGATGTGGCATCCGGAGATGTTGCCGATCGTGTACGCCATGGCGACGACGGTCAGACCGAAAGCGATGGCAGTGCCGACGAGGCCGGCAGGGGTGCCGCAGCCGATGAACATGGCGGTGGCGCAGCCCAGGAACGTCAGGACAAAGGTCCCGATGCATTCAGCAATGTACTTTTTCATATCAAAATGTGGTTAAAGGTTTGGTTTCACTCGGCTAATTTAACAATAATCCCCAATTTTTGCTAACTTTACCCGATAGAAATCATAAACTAATCACCATATGTACGACGCAACCCACGGACTTTATGTCGCCCACGGCCCCAACGGGCCGATCTCCATCGTTGGCAAGATGGCCAACCGCCACGGACTCATCGCCGGCGCGACCGGCACCGGCAAGACGGTAACCCTGCAGGTCCTCGCAGAATCCTTCAGCCAGGCGGGCGTGCCCTGCTTCATGGCGGACATGAAGGGCGACCTGTCCGGCATCAGCCAGGCCGGCCGTCTGAGCGGCTTCATCGAGAAGCGCCTCCCGGAGTTCGGCATCGAGAATCCGCAGTTCGCCGGCTGCCCGACCCGCTTCTTCGATGTGTTCGGCGAGCAGGGGCACCCCATGCGCACCACCATTTCCAACATGGGCCCGATGCTCCTCAGCCGCCTGCTGGGCCTCAATGAGGTGCAGTCCGGCGTGATGGACATTATTTTCCGCGTCGCGGACGACAAGGGCCTGCTGCTCCTCGACCTGAAGGACCTGCGCGCCCTGCTGGGCTATGTGGCGGAGCATGCGGAGGAGTATTCCCGGACCTACGGCAACGTGTCCACGTCCAGCGTGGGCGCCATCCAGCGCGCGCTGCTGTCGCTGGAGAACCAGGGTGCGAACGAGTTCTTCGCGGAGCCGTCGTTCGACATCCAGGACCTCTTTGCGGTCGACGAGAACGGCCGCGGCGTGATGAGCGTGCTGGCCGCCGACAAGCTGATGCTCAACCCGAAGCTCTATTCGACCTTCCTGCTGTGGCTGCTGTCCGACATCTACACGACCATGCCGGAAGTGGGCGACCTGGAGCTCCCGAAGCTGGTGTTCTTCTTCGACGAGGCGCACACGCTCTTCACCGACACCTCCCCCGCCCTCGTGAGCAAGATCGAGCAGGTGGTCCGCCTGATCCGAAGCAAGGGCATCGGTGTCTACTTCATCACCCAGAATCCTTCCGACATTCCTGACAGCGTCCTCGGCCAGCTGGGCAACCGCGTCCAGCACGCCCTGCGCGCCTATACGCCCAAGGACCAGAAGGCCGTGCGCGCCGCTGCGGAGACCTTCCGGGTCAATCCCGCCTTCAAGACGGAGGACGCCATCATGGCGCTCGAGACCGGCGAGGCGCTGGTCAGTTTCCTCGACCCGAAGGGCGCCCCGAGCATCGTGGAGCGCGCCAAGATCCTCTTCCCGCTGAGCCAGATCGGCGCCATCACCGCCGGGCAGCGCCTGGACATCCAGAACGCTTCGCCGCTGGGCGGCAAATACGACCACATCATCGACCGCGAGTCCGCTTTCGAGGTCCTGCTCGCCGACGCGCAGAAGGCCGCCGAGGAGCAGGCGAAGCAGCAGGCCGAGATCGAGAAGCAGAAGGAGGAGGCTGCCCGCCAGAAGGAGCAGGAGAAGATCCAGTACCGCGAGGCGCGCGAAGCCGCACCGGCCGCCAAGACCACCAAGAAGGCAAGCAAGGCCAAGAAGACGATCGTGGGCAGTGTCGCCGCTGCGGCCGCCACGGCTGCGATTTCCAGCGTGTCCCGCAGCGCGGGCACCGCGGTCGCCAACGCCGTGACCGGCAAGAAGAAGAGCAAGAACAGCAAGAGCGTGGCGGAGAAGGCCATCGGCAGCGCCACCTCCAGCGCCCTTCGCACCCTCACCCGCAGTATTCTTGGCAGTTTAGTTAAATAGCAACTATGAGATTCCGGGTCAAGCCCGGAATGACGATTTAATGGTTAGTTAGTATGATGTCATTTCGAGCGAAGTCGAGAAATCTCCTTCTCCCGGCCCTCCTCCTGCTCTTGGCCGTGGCCTCCTGCCACCGCAAGCCGCAGGAGCCGCCCGTCGAGCCCGAGCCGGAAGTCGTCCCGCCCCTGGGATTCTTCCCGGAGCGCTTCGACGCCGACACCCTGCAGGTGCGCAGCGGAGATTCCTTCTCCGGCCTGATGAACCGCCTGGGCCTCGGCGCCCGCGACACCTACGACATGGTGCAGCTCTGCGAAGGCGTCTTCGACGTGCGCAAGATGCGCGCCGGCAACGTCGTGCAGGCCTATTATACCCCCGACAGCACCCGTACGCTCCAGTATGTGGTGTATGTGCAGGACCGGATCCGGTCGTACGTGTTCCAGTGTGCCGACTCGCTGGCCATCTGGAGCGTGGACAAGCCGGTGGAGCATGTCCACAAGATCACGAACGTGACCATCAACAGCTCCCTCTGGAACGACATGATCGCCGCCGGCGGCTCGCCGAACCTCATCATGACGCTGGCCGACATCTACCAGTGGAGCGTCAATTTCTTCGGCCTTCAGAAGGGAGACCGCTTCCGCATGATCTATGACCTGTCGGTTGTTGACGGACAGGTCGTGGGGATCGACACCGTGTTCTTCGCCCTCTACAACGGCGCCCTGACCGGCAAGGAAGTGGCCGCCGTGCGCTTCGACACCGGCGAGGGCGACCGCAGTACCTACTGGGACAAGGGCGGCGAGAGCCTCAAGCGCATGTTCCTCAAGGCGCCGCTCAAGTACAACCGCATCAGCAGTGGCTTCACCTATGCGCGCAAGCACCCGGTCACGGGTCAGGTCCGCGCCCACCTGGCGGTGGACTACGCGGCCCCGACCGGCACGCCGGTGCTGGCCCTGGGCGACGGCACGATCACCAAGCTGGGCTGGGACGGCGGCGGTGGCGGCAACCGCATCCGCATCAAGCACGCCGCCGGCTACGAGACCAGCTACATGCACCTGTCGAAGTTCGAGAAAGGCCTGAAGGTCGGCTCATATGTGTCGCAGGGCCAGGTGATCGGCTATGTCGGCTCCACGGGCATGTCCACGGGACCGCACCTCGATTTCCGTGTGTTCCACAACGGCACGGCGCTCGATCCGCTGTCGCTCAACTCCCCCGCCTCGGAGCCGCTGGACCCGAAGTACCTCCCGGCTTTCAACGCCCTCTACGACCGCTATATGGATGAGCTGAACGGCATCCTCCCGGAAGCCAAGATAATGCCTAATTACGGAGATTCGCTGGTCGGAGCCAGCGAATGACGGTCAGTTCGTCATTCGCCGACTTGATCGGCGAATCCCCCTGCACAATGGATATAAAACCAATCGCCATATTCCATTCCCCCCTCCCGGAGAAGTTCGGCCTGCCCCGTCAGGCCGGGCTGGCCGCCTCGCTGCGCGGCACCGTCGTGCTGGAGCCCGGCTTCCGTGCTCCCGAGGCGCTCCGCGGCCTGGAGGGCTTCGACTGGATCTGGCTGATCTGGGGCTTCCATCTCAACCGCGAGGACGCCTCCGAGGGCCTGACCGTACGGCCCCCGCGGCTGGGCGGCAACGAGCGCGTCGGCGTGTTCGCCTCGCGCTCCCCATACCGTCCCAATCCCCTGGGCCTGAGCTCCGTACGCATCGAGAAAGTGAATGCGGAAGCGGGCACCATCCATGTCCTGGGCGCCGATCTGGCGGACGGCACGCCCATCTACGACATCAAGCCTTACGTCGAATATGCCGACAGCCATCCCGGCGTGCGCAGCGGCTTCGTCGACGCCCACGAATGGCAGCCGCTGGAGGTGTTCCTTCCGCGCGACGCCTACCACAAACTGGAGCCCGCCGAGCTCGACGCCCTGACGGAGCTCCTCGCGCAGGATCCCCGTCCGCAGTACCAGGACGACCCGGACCGCGTCTACGGTCTGTCCTTCGCCGGCCGCAATGTGCGCTTCCGCGTCGCGGACGGCGTCCTCACCGTCACTGAAATCATTTAAATACCAATCCATTATGAGAAAGATCGTTACCCTCCTTGCCGGCCTGCTGGCCGTGTTGTCCCTCTCCGCGCAGCCGCGCCGTCCCGACGCCCCGCTTCCCAAATGGGAGGGCCTCGCCGAGACCCCGCAGATGGGCTGGAATTCCTGGAACAAGTTTGCCACCGACATCTCCGAGGACCTCATCAAAGCGACCGCCGACAAGATGGTCGAGCTGGGCCTGGTGGACGCCGGCTACGTCTACCTGAACCTCGACGACGGCTGGCACGGCGAGCGCGACGAGCAGGGCTTCATCCACGAGGATCCCGTCAAGTTCCCTTCCGGCATCAAGGCGCTGGCCGACTACGTCCATGCGCGCGGCATCAAGCTGGGCATCTACAGCGACGCTGGCACCAACACCTGCGCCTGCTACGCGGGCAGCAACGGCCACGAGTACCAGGATGCCTTCACCTATGCCTCCTGGGGCATCGATTACCTCAAGTACGACTGGTGCTACACGCAGAACCTCAATCCGGTAGGCGCCTACACCACGATGCGCAGCGCCCTCAAGCGCGCCGGCCGCCCGATCCTGTTCAGCATCTGCGAATGGGGATCCAACAAGCCCTGGGAATGGGCTGCGGAGGTGGGCCACTCCTGGCGCACCACGGGCGACATCGGCGCCCATTTCCTGGCCGATCCCATCACCTACGACGAGAACGGCCGGCCCCGCTGGCGCTCGCTGGGCGTGCTGGAGATCATCGACATCAACGAGCCCCTGCGCGCCTACGCGGGCCCCGGCCACTGGAACGACCCGGACATGCTCGAGGTCGGCAACGGGCTGAGCGATGCGGAGAACCGTGCGCATTTCACCATGTGGTGCATGATGGCCGCTCCCCTGATCCTCGGCAACGACCTCACGAACATGAGTGCCGAGACGCTCGCCGTCATCACCAATAAGGATGTGATCGCCATCGACCAGGATCCGCTCGGCGTCCAGGGCCTCAGGCTCCGCAAAGACGGCGACCTGCAGTACTGGTTCAAGCCCCTGTCCGACGGCGCATGGGCCTTCTGCGTGCTTAACGGCGGCCCCGACGATGTGACGGTGGCGCTGGACTGGGAGGCGCTCGAGTGCAAGGATGAGCTGAGCGGACGCAGCACGCAGTTCGCCAAGGTCAACTACCAGGCCAAAGACCTCTGGAACGCCAAGGCGAAACCCTTCACCACCCGCGTCAAAGGCAGAAAGCGCGGGCAAACCGTCGGCGCCCGCACTTCTGTCGTCGTGCCTTCGCACGACGTTGTGACGTACCGGCTGACGCCGGTGCTATAGGCTGTTATCTGCCCGGAGGGGGCGGCATGACAGGACGGCGCCAGGGCTCCGCGGCACGGTCGCACAGGGCGATGAAGTGTGCGCGGAGGGAGCTCCAGGCATAATAAGGTCCGGACACCGGCTCGATGCCGGGGATCTGGACCTCTTTCTCGTTGTAGAGGACCTTCACCAGGACCTCATCCTTCTTGTTGCGGTAGAAGATCATCTGGCAGTTGGTCGCCATCGGGATCTGGAAGAAGGCGTACCAGCCCATCTCGTGTGCCTTCTGGTACGGGAACACGCGGTGCTGGGTGTCATCCACGCCGAGCAGCGCGGCCAGCGGCAGGACCGAGGTGTCGTGGCCAAAGCGCAGGTCGGCGGCACGGTGGCTGCCGGGCTGCAGGGCGGCGTCGGCCTTCTCCACGAAGTCCATCAGCAGCGGGCGGATGGCGTAGCGGATCACTTCCCCGTTCTCCACGGAGCCGGCCCACATGCGGTACAAGGAATCATTGCCCGGCGCCCAGAAATACACCAGCTCCTCCGGCGTGAAGTACTCGTGGTAGATGTCGATGTCGCTCAGCTCATCGACCAGCTGGCACAGGCCGCCGGCCGTGTAGATGGCCTTGACGAACGATTCCGGATTGCCCAGCTCCCTGAGCGCGGCGTCGTAGTTGGTGAACAGCGGGCGGAGGAAGCGTGTGAAGTCGTAACCAGGCGTGCCGGTGGCAGGCTGGTAGGCGTGGCGCTCGTTCTGCTGCTGCTGTCTGCGCATGTAGGCGGCCATGTCCATCGGCGGGCGCTGCTGCGGGGTCTCGCCCGGCCTGGGGACATTGAGGCTGGGGTTGATGTAGGACATGAAACGCTCCGCGCTCGTGAAGGTGAAGTCCAGCGCCGGATACTGCTCATTGAGGCTGTTGGTGAAGTTGCACATGCTCACGATGCAGCGGAAGTTGGTGCTGGAGAAGCTGTTGACCTCCTGGCGGTCCTTGTTCTTGAACACGGCCGGGAAGCGGGTTGCCATGCGGACGGCCAGCTGCTTGTGCTCGCGGGCGCCGCGCGGCGTGAGGGATCCTTCCATGCCCTTGTGGGCCTCGACGACACGGTTCACTTGCTCGTAGAGGCGCTTGCCCTGCTGGGTCAGCAGGCCCAGCGAATCCAGGTGGAAGAAGCCTTCCAGGGCGGCGCGGGCGAAGGTCGAGTTCTGCTCATAGCGGGAGCCGTGGCGCCCGTAGTGCGAGATGTAGAAGGGCTTGAATCCTTTCGGGGCGGGAGTGTCCTCGATCGGATTGAACTCGTAGTAGTGCATGTTGTTGGCAGCGCGGTCGGGGTTCTCCGTGAAGAGCTGCACAACGGCTTCCTGTGCGCCCAGGCTGAGGCTCAGGGCGGCGAGGAGCGTTATTGCAAGTATTTTTTTCATATTTGTAAATTGGTTATCGTATGCAGGATGTGATGTGGAAGCAGTGCTCCTTCTTCTCGTATTTGACGAGGATGTGGCCGAGCGTCTTCTCGTCCCGCAGGACCTCTGCCAGGACCTTGGTAAGCTCGTAGGGCTGCATGAATTCGTCGGTCTCCACCTCGCGGAAATAGCGGCTGTGGCTGATGTCGAAGGTGGTGCCGTAGCAGTGGGAGGAGTTGTCGGAGGCGTTGGGGTTGCCGCTCTTGCGCAGGTTCGCCACGTCCTCTTCCGTCCGCAGGATCGAGGTGCAGACGAGCTTGTAGACCGGGAACTGCTTGCGCGTCAGCGAGTCGTGGAAGGCCTTGGCGATGTGGTTGAGCTCGCGGGCCGCCGCGGCCGTCAGATAAGGCACCGAGTAGCGCAGGTCGTCGATTTCGAGGAAGTCGGTGCTCTCCACCTTGACCAGCTGTTTCGTGTCCACGTCGCTCCGCTTCTCGGGAACTTCGGACAGGCCCATGACTTTGGCCATATTGAGATGCGCCTCATTGAGGTCGTCGAAGACTTTGCCGTAGCTCATCAGCTTGGTGTAGTAGATAATCTCCTTCGCCTGCGACTCCCCCGTCCCGTCCACGTCATCTTCCACCACCTCGGGCTCCTCCTCTCCGCTCACCTCTTCCGCGAGCTGCTCCTCTACGACTTCGACCTTCTCGGGCTTCTCTTTCTTCTCCTTCCGGCTACATCCGCCACCCACCAGAAGTCCCAGGAAAAATCCCAGGACAAATGGTGCCAGCAGAATAATCAGTGCCTTTGTTCTCTTAGTCATATTTAAGGACAGGCTGTCGCGCGGCGGTGGTCTCGTCGGGACGGCCGATGGGGGTGTTGTGCGGGGCGGTGTGCAGGAGTTCCGGATCGGCCTTGGCCTCCTCGGCGATCTTGCGCATCACGGCGATGAACGCATCGAGGGTCTCCAGCGACTCCGTCTCCGTGGGCTCGATCATGATGGCCTGGTGGAAGAGCAGCGGGAAATAGATCGTCGGTGCGTGGAAGCCGTAGTCCAGCAGGCGCTTGGCGACGTCGAGCGTCGAGACGCCGTTGTCCTCCAGCAGCCCGTCAAAAACGAACTCATGCTTGCAGACCGTCGGGATGGGCAGCTTGTAGCAGTCCTTCAGCGACTCCTTGATATAGTTGGCGCCCAGCGTGGCCAGCTTGCCGGCCATCCGGATGTGCTCGCGGCCCAGCATCAGAATGTACGCGTAGGCGCGCAGAATGATGCCGAAATTGCCGTGGAAGCCGCTCACGTGCGGGATATGCAGGAACGGCACCACCTTGTCGGACACGCCGACGGGGCCGCTGCCCGGGCCTCCTCCGCCGTGGGGCGTGGAGAAGGTCTTGTGGAGATTGAGGTGCATGATGTCGAAGCCCATGTCGCCCGGACGGACCATGCCCAGGAGCGGGTTCATGTTGGCTCCGTCGTAGTAGAGCAGGCCGCCGCAGTCGTGGACGAGCTTCGCGATTTCCTTGATGTCGCGCTCGAAGAGGCCCAGCGTGTTGGGGTTCGTCATCATGATGCCGGCGATGTCCGGGCCGAGGAGCGGCTTGAGGGACTCCACGTCCACGAGGCCGTCGGCCTTGGATTTCACCACCACGATGTCGAGGCCACAGACGGCCGCCGAGGCGGGGTTGGTGCCGTGGGCGCTGTCCGGGACGATTACCTTGGTGCGGGCGGTGTCGCCGCGGCTCATGTGGTATTCGCGCATCAGCATGAGGCCGGTGAGTTCGCCGTGGGCGCCCGCGCAGGGCAGGAAGGTGAAGTGCTTCATCCCCGTGATCGCGGCGAGGGCCTTGTCCATGGCGGCGTAGACCGCCAGGGCGCCTTTGACGGTGCTCTCCGGCTGCAGCGGGTGCAGGCCGGTGAAGCCCGGGAGGTTGGCCAGCTCTTCGTTGATCTTGGGGTTGTATTTCATGGTGCAGGACCCCAGCGGGTAGAAGCCGGTGTCCACGCCGAAATTCATCTGACTCAAATTGGTATAATGTCTAACGACATCTACCTCACTTACCTCCGGCAAATCCAGCGGTGCCTCGCGCCAGATTGCTGCCTTGCAGCGAGGCTGCTCGCTTGCGAGGCCGAAGCAATCTGGCAGGGAGAAGCCGATGCGGCCAGGTTTGGAGAGTTCGAAGATGAGTTTGTCGTAGTATTTCATATCGCGGCCCTCCTATAATGATTTGACGATTTCGACGATGCGGTCCAGCTCCTCGCGGGGATGCTTCTCCGTGACGCAGAAGGTCACGTAGCCTTCCTCGGTCTGGAGGGCGGCGAAGAAGCCCGCGTCGAGGAGCGCCTGCTGGAGCTTCTCGACGTTGCAGAGGGGCTTGAGGCAGAACTCCTTGAGGAATTCGCCGTCGAAGACGCGGGCAAACTTGCCCGTGGCGAGCAGGGCGTCGTGCAGGTAGTGCGCGCCCTCGTAGCAGAGGGCGTTCAGGCGGCGCATGCCTTCCGGTCCCATCAGGGACAGGTAGACGGTGCACCAGAGCGCCATCAGGGACTCGTTGGAGCAGATGTTGGAGGTGGCCTTCTCGCGGCGGATGTGCTGCTCGCGCGCCTGGAGCGTCAGGACATAGCAGCGTTTGCCGGAGGCGTCGGTGGTCTGACCGACGATGCGGCCCGGGAGCTTGCGCATCAGCGCCTCCGTGCAGGCCATGAAGCCCACGTACGGACCGCCGAAGCAGAGCGGAATGCCGAGGCTCTGGCCGTCGCCCACGGCGATGTCGGCGCCCCATTCGGCCGGACTCTTCACCACGGCGAGGGCGGACGGGTCGCAGTATTCGACCAGCAGGGCCCCCATCTGATGGACGAGATCCGCCAGGCCGAGGTGGCTCTCGATGATACCGAATCGGTTGATGGACGGGACGATGACGCCAGCCAGGTCAAGTACTCCTTCAGCTACTTCCTCCGCGACCTTGTCGGTGACGACGACGTTGATGCCGGCGTACTTGGCGTAGGTGTGGATGGTGTCGATCACGTTCGGCAGGAGCCGGGCGGACACGATAACGGAGTTGCGCTTCTTGGTGCTGGCGACGCACATGCGCATGGCCTCGGCGGCGGCGGTCGGGCCGTCGTACATGGAGGCGTTGGCGCAGGCGAGGCCGGTCAGGCGGCAGATCATCGTCTGCCACTCGAAGATGTAGCGGAGCGTGCCCTGCGAGATCTCGCACTGGTACGGCGTGTAGGCCGTCAGGAATTCGCTTCTCGACGTGATGTAGGGAATCACGGACGGGACATAGTGGTCGTATGCGCCCTGGCCGACGAACACCTTGAGGCGCGTGTTTTTGGCGGCCAGGCCCTCGAAAAAGTCACGAACCTGCTGTTCGCTCATGGCGGACGGCAGGTCGTACTCCCCCTTGTAGATGTATTCCGCGGGGACATCGGCGTACAGGTCGTCGAGCGAACTGACGCCGATCCTTTCGAGCATTATGCGGATATCTTCCTCAGTCTGAGGAAAATAGCTGAATGCTCCCATATTCCTTACTTGGCGATTTCAGCGTAAGCGGCAGCGTTCAGCAGGGCGTCGAGCTCGCCCTTGTCGGACATCTCGACCTTGATGATCCAGGCCTCGTAGGCGTCTTCGTTGATCAGCTCGGGCTGGTCCTCCAGGGCGTCGTTGCGGGCGACCACCTTGCCGGACACCGGAGCGACCAGCTCGCTGGAGGTCTTGACGCTCTCCAGGGCGCCGCAGTCGTCGCCGGCGACGATCTCGTCGTCCACATCGGGCATTTCTACGTAGGTGATGTCTCCCATCTCGCTCTGTGCGAAATCAGACACGCCGATGATGGCCACGTTGCCATCCACTTTGACCCATTCGTGGGACTCGCTGTAGAGAAGTCCCTCAATAATCTTGCTCATAAATATGGTTTGGTTTTATTTTTTATAATTGGTCTGGTAAAAACGTTTCTTGACGACGACGCCCGGGAAGGCGTTCTTGCGCACGCGCACCCACAGCGGCGTGCCGAGGGCTGCGTAGGCGCTGTCCACGAGGGCGAAGCAGATGCTCTTGTCGAGGCTGATGGAGTGGTAGCCGGTCGTCACGACGCCGACCTCGGTGCCGTCCTCCAGCTCCACGGGATAGCCGTGGCGCGGGATGGCCTTGTCGGAGAGCTCGATGCCGACGATCTTCTGCGCGACGCCGTTTGCCTTCTGCTCCGCAAGGGCTTCCTTGCCGATGAATTCCGGCTTGTCCAGCTTGCAGAACATGCCCAGGCCGGCCATGACCGGGGAGATGTCGGCGGTCAGCTCGTCGCCGTAGAGCGGCAGGCCCGCCTCGAAGCGCAGGGTGTCGCGGCAGCCCAGGCCGCAGGGCTTGACGCCGGCGGCGAGCACGATGTTCCAGTAGTTGCGGATCAGCTCCGGCGCGGCGTAGATCTCGAAGCCGTCCTCGCCGGTGTAGCCGGTGCGGCTGACGATGACGCGCTTGCCGCTGCGCTCGAAATCCTTGAAGGTGTAGAAGGACAGCTCCGCGGCTTCCTTGAAGCCCAGCGCGCCGCAGACGGCCTTTTCGGCCTCCGGGCCCTGGACGGCGATCTGGCCCCAGTCGTCGGACTGGTTGTCCAGCACGACGGCGAAGCCATCGGCCTGCTCCTGCATCCAGGCGAAGTCCTTGTCGACGTTGGCGGCGTTGACCACCAGCAGGAAACGGTCGGGCTCGAACTCCCGGTAGACGAGCAGGTCGTCCACCGTGCCGCCGTCGGGATAGAGCATCATCCCGTAGAGGATGGCGCCCGGGGCGAGCGGACGGACGTCGTTGGTGAAGATGTGGTTGACAAAGCTCTCTGCATCGGGGCCGCTCACGAAGACCTCTCCCATGTGGGAGACGTCGAAGACGCCGGCCGCATGGCGGACGGCGTTGTGCTCGTCGATGATGCCGCTGTACTGGATGGGCATGTCATAGCCCGCAAAAGGGCTCATCTTGGCACCAAGCTCCACGTGGAGGTCATGCAGACAAGTCGTTTTAAGAAGGTTATCCATGTGGTTATTAGAGTGTTACTTGAGAATTTCGAGGTCTTTCTTCAGGATCATCTTGGGGTCCATCATCGCTACTTTCTGGAAGAGGATCACCTGGTTGCCGAGCGAGAGGTAGACTTTCTCTTCGTGCTTGCCCTTGCGCCACCATTTGTAGAATCCGACGGGGTCGTTCTCGAAGGGAATCTTCGCGAGGATCCCGGAGCTGTAGCCGGGATAGTCGATGACCAGGCGCAGGCCCATGAATTTCTTGTAGTAGTCGGGATCTGCGCGGCGGAGCTTGCTGACGAGCGGATTGAGGACCTCCATCGTGTCGACCTGCAGGGTCTTGTCCCGCACGATCATGCGGTGGATGCGGACCGGATCGTAGTTGAGCCAGGCGCCCATGCGAAGCGTCTTGGGTCCCTCCTCCGTGTCGAGCGTAAGCTCGTCCATGGAGAAGTAGATCTTCTCGGGATCCAGCGGATATTGTCCTTCAGGCGTCATTTTAGATTATCGCACGATTCAACAAATGTAGGGATTTTTTTATTTTTTTCCTAATTTTATGCCGCCATGCTGCGTATAAATGCCGATTTTTCGTGTCTGGAGGGCACAAATTGTTTCTGCGCACCGGAAAGTGCGGAGCGGATCCGGCGCAATGTCGCCGAATTGCCGCTCCATGCCTTCCATGACATCGGCACCGGAGACTATCATTATGTCAGCCTATTCTGGCTGGAGCGGATCCGGGAGCCGTTTTCGCTGGTCCTCTTCGACCACCACCCGGACGATCAGCCGGGCGCCTTCGGCGACGGCCTGCTCAGCTGCGGCGGCTGGGTGGCGCTGGCCCGGCGCCTGCCGCTGCTGCGCTCGGACGTATGGGTGCGCGACGCGGCGGACTTCCCCGCCCTGCAGCGGCTGCCGGAAGGCCCCGTCTACCTTTCCATCGACCTGGACGTCCTGTCGCCGGACTACGCCCGCACGGACTGGGACCAGGGGGCGATGCGCCTCGGGGAGCTGCTCTCCGCGCTTCGCGCAATTGCGGCGGCCCACCCCGTCCTGGGCGTGGACCTGTGCGGCGGGCTGACACCCGAAAAAGGAGCCTCCCCGGCAGACGAGGCGTTGAACGCCCGCACCGGGGAGGCTGTCTGGCAGGTATTCGCCGACCTGTGATTATCTGAGGGCAAACACCACCGGGATGTTATAGGCAACGGGGACGTTCTTGCCGCCCACCTTGGCCGGCGTCCAGTCCGGAGCGGAGTTGACGACGCGGAGGGCCTCGGCGTCAAGGGCGTCGGACACGCCGCTCGTCACGCGGGCATTCTTGATCTTGCCGTTGGCGTCAACGATGAAGTTGACCATCACGCGGCCTGACTCACCGTTGTCGATGGCGACCTGCGGGTACTTGAGGTTGTCCTGCACATACTTGACGAAAGCATCGGAGCTGCCGCCGTTGAAGGTCGGCTGCACTTCCGCTGCGGCTGCAGGAATGATGTCGTCGAGCTTATCGAGAGCGTCCAGGGTGCGGTCTACGCCTTCCTTGGCAGCCTCTTCAATGGCGCCTTCGGCCTCTTTCGCGGCCTTGCCAGCCTTCTTGGCAGCGCCCTTCGCAGCGCCTTCGACGGACTCGACGGCATCGCCGGCGGCTTTCTTAAGGGCATTCTCTTCCTCCTTGCCGTTGTTCTTGCAGGAGAAGGTCATCATCGCACAGGCGGCGATCATGACGATGGTAAACAGTTTCTTCATAATGGATTGGATATTTGATGATACGATTATTCCAACACAAAGATAGCAATTTCCCTCAAAAAATGGTATCTTTGAACTATGGTTTCATTCTTCATCAGCGTTGCAGCCCTGATCCTGGGGTACTTGATTTACGGCAAGTTCGTCGAGCGCGTGTTCGGGCCGGATCCCAACCGGAAGACGCCGGCGATCACCAAGGCCGACGGCGTGGATTTCATTCCCATGCCCACGTGGAAGGTTTTCATGATCCAGTTCCTGAACATCGCCGGCACCGGTCCCATTTTCGGCGCCATCATGGGTGCCAAGTTCGGCCCGGCAGCGTATCTCTGGATCGTGCTGGGATGCATTTTCGGCGGAGCCGTGCATGATTATTTCAGCGGCATGCTGTCGCTGCGCAACGGCGGCGCAGGCCTGCCGGAGCTGATCGGCAAGTATCTGGGCAGGCGCACCAAGACCGTGATGCTGTGCTTCTCGATCTTGCTGCTGGTGCTTGTGGGCGCCGTGTTCGTGTACAGCCCGGCCGTGATCCTGAAGGACCTGGCGGGCGACGGCTCCAACGCTGCGTTCATGATCTGGGCGGGGGTGATTTTCGTGTATTATATCATTGCGACGATGCTCCCGATCGACAAGATCATCGGCAAGATCTACCCCGTGTTCGCCATCGCGCTGATCTTCATGGCCCTGGCCCTGATGGTCGGGCTGATCTTCAAGCATCCGCAGATCCCCGAGCTCTGGGACGGCCTGTCGAACCGCTCGAAGACCTGGGGCGGCGCCGGCCAGCCCATCTGGCCGTATATGTTCGTGACCATCGCCTGCGGGGCCATCAGCGGCTTCCATGCGACGCAGAGCCCGCTGATGGCGAGGTGCCTTAAGAATGAGAAGCTGGGCCGCCCGGTGTTCTACGGCTCGATGATCACTGAGGGGCTCGTGGCCCTGATCTGGGCTGCCGTGTCCTCCTATTTCTTCTTTGGCGGCGGCGCCGCGGAAGTGGGCGGCACCTTTGCCGATGCGGCTCCTACCGTGGTGACCAAGGTCTCGCGCGCCTGGCTGGGCGTGCTGGGCAGCATCCTGGCCCTGTGCGGCGTGGTGGCTGCGCCGATTACCAGCGGCGACACGGCCCTGCGCAGCGCGCGCCTCATCATCGCCGACTTCCTGCATTTCGACCAGAAGGCTATCCCCAGGCGCCTGGCGATCAGCGTCCCGCTCTTCGTCGTGGCCGCGCTGCTGCTCTGGTTCAACATCGCCAACGAAGACGGCTTCAACGTGATCTGGCGCTATTTCGGCTGGGCCAACCAGACGCTCGCCGTGTTCACGCTGTGGGCTGTGACGGTCTACCTTTCGCGCGAGCGCAAGGGCGCCTACTACCTCATGACCCTGCTGCCGGCCTGCCTGATGACGGCCGTCAGCGTGACGTACCTGTGCATCGCGCAGATCGGCTTCAACCTCCCGCTCGGCTGGAATCGCTGGATCGGCGCCTGCGTGGTCGTGGTCGCCGCTACCCTCTTCTTCCTTTGGAAATACAGAACGAACCGCAAATAACCTCCTTCGCCCATGGCTGACGAAAAGATTATTTTCTCCATGAACGGGGTTGGCAAGGTCCTTCCCCACAACAACAAGGTCATCCTCAAGGACATCTATCTCTCCTTCTTCTACGGGGCCAAGATCGGCATCATCGGCCTGAACGGCTCGGGCAAGTCCACCCTGCTGAAGATCATCGCCGGCGTGGAGAAATCCTACAAGGGCGAGGTGGTCTGGGCGCCCGGCTACACGGTCGGCTACCTGGAGCAGGAGCCGCAGATGGATCCGGACAAAACGGTCCTGGAAGTGGTCCAGGAGGGTGTCGCGGAGGTGATGGATATGCTCAATGAGTACAACGAGATCGGCATGAAGTTCTGCGAGCCGATGTCGGACGACGAAATGAACCGGCTGATCGAGCGCCAGGGCGAGCTCACCGAGCTCATCGAGCACCACGACGGCTGGGAGGTCGACGCCAAGCTGGAGCGCGCCATGGACGCCCTGCAGTGCCCGCCTTCCGACGCGAAGGTGGCCACCCTGTCGGGCGGCGAACGGCGCCGTGTGGCGCTCTGCCGCCTGCTCCTCCAGCAGCCGGACGTACTGCTTCTTGACGAGCCCACCAACCACCTTGACACGGAGAGTATCCAGTGGCTGGAAGCCCACCTCAAGCAATACAAGGGCACGGTCATCGCGGTCACGCACGACCGTTATTTCCTGGACAACGTGGCCGGCTGGATCCTGGAGCTGGACCGTGGCGAGGGCATTCCCTGGAAGGGCAATTATTCCTCCTGGCTGGAGCAGAAGAGCCTGCGCCTCGCGCAGGAGGAGAAGCAGGAGAGCAAGCGGCGCAAGACCCTCGAGCGCGAGCTCGAATGGGTTCGGATGGCCCCCAGGGCCCGCCAGGCCAAGCAGAAGGCCCGTCTGGGCGCCTACGAGAAGCTGGCTTCCGCCGATGCGAAGGAGAAGGAGGCGCGCCTCGAAATCTATATCCCCAACGGTCCGCACCTGGGCAACAAGGTGATCGAGTTCCATGACGTGAGCAAGGCCTATGGCGACAAGCTCCTCTTCGAGCACCTGACCTTCGTGCTGCCGCCCGCGGGTATCGTGGGCGTAATCGGCCCCAACGGCGCCGGCAAGACCACCCTCTTCCGCCTGATCATGGGCATCGAGCAGCCCGACAGCGGCACCATCGAGATCGGCCCCACGGCCAAGATCGCCTATGTGGACCAGCAGCACAAGAGCATCGACCCGGACAAGACGGTCTACGAGACCATCGCCGGCAATTCCGAATGGGTGCGCCTGGGCGGGCGCGACATCAATGCGCGCAGCTGGGTGTCGCGCTTCAACTTCTCCGGCGCCGACCAGGAGAAGCTCTGCGGGGTGCTGTCCGGCGGCGAGCGCAACCGCCTGCACCTGGCGCTGACGCTCAAGGACGAAGGCAATGTGCTGCTCCTCGACGAGCCGACCAACGACGTGGACATCAATACGATACGCGCGCTCGAGGAGGGTCTCGACGGCTTCGCGGGCTGCGCCGTCGTGGTCAGCCACGACCGCTGGTTCCTGGACCGCATCGCCACCCACATCCTCGCCTTCGAGGGCGACGGGCAGGTCTACTTCTTCGAGGGCAGCTACTCCGAATACGAAGAGAACCGCAAGGCCCGCCTCGGCGATGCCGAGCCGAAAAGATTTAAATATAAAAAGTTGATGGACTAGACCCGTCATTCGCCGGCCCCGACCGGCGAATCTCCAGACAAGATATGAAAAGAAGCTATTCCGACGATATCAAGACCCTTCAGGACAGCATCCGCCGCCTGAACGAGATTAAAGACGTCCTCTACGCCGTGGAGGAGGTGGCCCTGCAGGTGGAGCGGAGCGTCAGCGAGATTGACGCACGGATCCCCCTGCGGGAGAATATTTCCCAGATCAAGGACGGCACGGAGCGTGCCCAGGCCGAGCATGCGCTGGACCTGCTGGAAGAGACCTTCGCGCTTATCGACGAGATCCTCGGTCCGCCCGAGGACGAGATGACCGGCGAGCCCGTCGGCACGCCGATGGATCCCGTGGCCCGGGGCAGCGAACTGCGCCTGGAGGACTTCCTGCGCAACTACAAACCAGGCAAAGGCAAGGTCAGTTGACAGGGGCGGCCAATCAGTACACCCAGCGCAATCCCGCACTCGACATTTTGCGGGCGCTCACGGTGTGCCTGATGGTCTTTGTCAACAACCTGTGGACCATCCGCGGGACGATGACGTCCGGGCGTTCATCCGCGTACAGTCAGTCTTCGACAGTCTCCGATAGATAAGCGGCAACAGCCGACAGATGCGGCTTGGCGCGGGACGCGGTGACGCGCACGCGCAGCCGCAGGGCGTTCTGTGTCGGGAAGCGGACGATGCGGCGGTAGCCGACGTTGGTGCCGCGCGCGATCTCGCGCCAGCCGTCCTCCCACACGTCCACGGCGAAAGCCTCGATGCGCTCCCCCTTCGACAGATCTTCGCGGAGCTCCAGGCGGTTGAAGCGGACGGCGAGCGGGAGGGTGTACTCGTACGAGGGGATTCGCCGGTCGGAGCCGGCGAATGACGACAAAGCAGCGCCTTCCAACAGATTGTTACTGTACGTGTCGCGGATGCGGCGGCCGACTTCGGCGAGGACGCTGCTGTCGCGCGGGGAGATGCGCCCGTCGCGCCCCGGCGGGACGTTGAGCAGCAGGATGCTGTTGCCGCCCACGGCGCGCTCCCAGATGTCAAAGACATTGTCCGCACTGCGCACGGCCTGTTCGTCTTCGTTGCGCCAGAACCATCCGTCGCGGATGGATACGTCCGTCTCCGCGGGCTGGTAGTGCAGCCAGAAGGGCTTTTCCTGCACCAGCAGGCGCTCCCGGCTGCCCAGGTCCGCTTCCGTCAGGTCGTCGAACATGTTCATCACGGCAGGATCCTGCGCGTACGGGATGACGTTCCATTCTGCAGTGCGGGTCTCCCCCGCCTCGTTGCCGCACCAGCGCAGGTCTTCCTTGCCGAAGACGACGGCGTCGGGCGCGAGGGCATGGATGAGCTCCTTCCAGGCCAGGTAGTTGTACTGCTGGCCGCCCTTGTGCTTGGGGTGCGCCCCGTCGAACCAGACCTCGGAAATGGGGCCGTACTCGGTCAGGAGCTCGAAGAGCTGGTTCATGAAGTATTCGTTGTAGTCGTCCAGCTCGGCCCGGAAGGTCGTCTTGTTGTCGAACGGCCGGCCTTCGACGGGGCGCGGGACGGTGCGCAGCGTGGCCGCGCTCCCGTTGCCGTACAGGCCGTCCGGCGCCTCCATCTGGTAGAGGTCCGCCGGGGAGAGGTAGAAGCCGAATTCCAGGCCGTATTTGCGGCAGGAGGCCGCCAGTTCCTTCACCACGTCGCCCCGGTACGGCGAGGAGGCCACGCCGTGCTGCGTGTAGCGGCTCGGCCAGAGGACGAACCCGTCGTGGTGCTTGGCCGTGAGGATGACGCGCTTCATGCCGGCATCCTTGAAAATGCGGCACCACTGGTCGGTGTCCGGCGCGTCCAGCGCGAAAACCGACGGGTCCTCGATGCCGCTGCCCCATTCCACGCCCGTGAAGGTGTTGGGCCCGAAGTGCACGAAGGCGGCGAAGCCGTTTTCGAGGGCATGCAGCTGCTGCGGGGTGGGAACCACGCGCACGGCTTTGGCCAGGACCGTTTCCGGGCCGTCCTGCGCGTCCACGCGGAGGGTCCGGGCCGTGGGGGCCTGGCAGGCGTTCAGGGCCACGCAAAGGGCCAGGAGGAGGGAAATCTTGCGCATAGGACAAAAATAGCAATTAATTTTCGTACATTTGTGAAAACACAAGCACTATGGCCTACGACATTTCCATCAAGCTCCCCCAGGGCTGGGTCTCCGACCTGGACACCTATCTCGACGAATCCGGCGTTGAGATCACCCACCTGAGCTGCCACCTTCCCAACGACAGGAAGCAGACCGACGAGGCGCTGATCGACGCCTACGTGGGTCCCATGCCGGAGGACACGACGGCGGCGGACCAGGCGCTGGCCAATTACGCCGACACCGTCGGCTTCGACGAAGAGGATCCCGAGGACTTCGACCCCATCATCGAATGGCCGTTCAACGGCAAGAAAGCCTATGGTTTCGAGGCACTCGCCGAGGATGACTCGCCGATGCGGATGATGTGCTACGAGCCCAAGAAGGGCATCCTGGTGATCCTGGTCGTGCTGGCCAAGGACGACGACACGCTCGTGGAAGCGGTCACGCTCGCCGAGCGCGGCCTGCGCCTCAAATAGCGATGGACCAGCCCAAGATCGAGCGCATGCTGCGCCTGATGACCCTGATGTCGGGGAGCGTCGAGTATACCGTCGACGAGCTCGCCGACAAGTTGGACACGTCCTACCGCTCGATCTACCGCTATATCGACACCTTCAAGAGCTGCGGCTTCGCCGTAGAGAAGATCCACGGCAACATCTACCGCCTGGCGAAGCTCTCGCCCCGCTATCCCGACCTGGACAAGCTGGTCTATTTCTCCGAGGAGGAGGCCTACCTGGTCAACCACCTGATCGACCGGCTGGACCCGACCAATGCCCTTAAGGCGGGCCTGCAGCGCAAGCTGGCGGCCATCTACAGCAGCACGAGCATCGCGGATTATATCGACAAGCGGTCCAACGCCGCCAATGTCGAGGCGCTCTCCCGCGCCGTGCGCGAGAAGAAGCCCGTGCGGCTGGTCCGCTACGAATCCGGCCACAGCGGGCAGATCCGCGACCGCCGCGTGGAGCCCTTCGGCTTCACCACCAATTTCATCGACGTGTGGGCCTTCGACCTGGAGGACGGGCGCAACAAGATCTTCAAGATCAGCCGCATGGAGGAGGTCGAGGTGCTGGAGGACGAGGCGTGGAGCCGCGAGGCGGAGCATGAGCGGCTGGGGATGGACGTGTTCCGCATGGCGGGAAAGGAAGAATTCCGCGTCCGCCTGCGCCTTACCATGAAGGCGAAGAACCTGCTCGTAGAGGAGTATCCCCTCGCGGAGCGCGACCTGACGGCGGACGGCGACGCGTGGATCCTGGACACGGGTATCTGCGCTGCCATGGGCGTGGGACGCTTCGTCGCCGGCCTCGCCGGGGAGGTCGAAATCCTCGACGGAGAGCCGCTCCGCGCCTGGCTCCGCGAATATTTGCAACATTTTTCGAAAGATTTTTCTCTTTGACAAGACCTGTCAAAACGGGGGCGTACCTTTGCATCGTTGAAACAAGATAACAAAGGTACTACCATGAGCAAGAACGAGAAGATATTGAGCCTCCGCGCCGCCCTCGCGCAGCAGATTACCGACCGTACGCACAATGAAGACGCCGCCCGGCAGATTGCCGGCACGGTGTCCGCCGATTTCATCGAGCTCTTCGACGAGCTGGATCTGGTGCTCGCCTAAAGGATGTCGGAGAGCAGGGCCGCGATGGGCTCGAGCCCGGCGGCGTCGGCTTCGTCGAAGGTCGCCAGCTCGCGGCTGTCAATGTCCAGCACGCCCAGGACTTCCCCGCCCCGCAGGATCGGCACGACAATCTCGCTGCGCGAAGCGCTGCTGCAGGCGATGTGGCCCGGGAAGGCCTCGACATCCGGCACGACGACGGTCTGCCGCCGCTTCCAGGCCGTGCCACACACCCCCTTGCCGAAGGGGATGCGGGTGCAGGCAATCGGCCCCTGGAAGGGCCCCAGGACCAGTTCTTCGCCCTGTACCAGATAGAATCCCGTCCACCAGAAATCGAAGGTCCCGTGGATCAGCGCCGCCGCATTGGCCAGGTTGGCCGTCCGGTCGGTCTCCCCTTCCAGCAGGCCCTTCAGCTGCGCGTAGAGCAGCTTGTATTGTTCTGCCTTGCTCATTTCCTGATTTCAGCTTTCGCCTGTTCCAACTTCTCAATCAGCCGGTCGCACCAGGCGTCGAAGGCCGGATCGGGCACCTGGCATTCCGGATGGGCCAGGACATAGGCAATGGTCTGCCGGACGCCCTTGGCGAAGGGCGTGCGCGTCTGCAGGTCGGGCACCAGACGTTTGAGTTTGCTGTTGTCAAACAGCACCGTCCGCGCCTTGTCGCCGACCAGGCCGCCCAGAAAATCATAGGGCCCGCAGGCGTCCAGATACTCGGATGCGACGTGGTAGGCCCTCAGCTCAACGCCGAGCGCTTCGGCGATCGTCTCGTGGATCTGGTCCCAGGTCAGCGTCTCGTCGGAAGTGATCTGGAAGGCCTCTCCGATGGCTTCCGGACGGCCCATCAGGCCGACGAATCCCTGGGCGAAGTCGGTGTTGTGCGTGAGCGTCCACTGCGAGCTGCCGTCGCCGTGGATGATGACCGGCTTGCCGTCCAGCATGCGCTTGAGTACCTGCCAGGAGCCGTTGTCGCCATGTACGCCCACCGGCACCGAGCGGTCGCCGTAGGTGTGGCTCGGACGGATGACCGTCACCGGAAAGCCCTCTTCGCGGTATTTATCGAATAGGAATTCCTCGCAGGCGATCTTGTCGCGCGAGTACTCCCAGAAGGGATTCTCCAGCGGGGTCTCTTCCGTGATCCACGGGCTCTGCGGCGGCTTCTGGTAGGCAGAAGCCGAGCTGATGTATATGTATTGTCTGGTCTTCCCGCGGAAGAGGCGCCAGTCGCGCTCCACCTGGGCCGGCTTGAAGCCGATAAAGTCGCACACGCAGTCCCACTGCTCCCCCGCCAGCTTGCGCGCGACATCCGCCTCGTCGGCGATGTCAGCTTGGATCTGGCGGACGCCCAGAGGGACTTCGCCGCTATAGGTTCCACGGTTAAGCAGGGTCAGCTCCCAGGCCTCGTCCTTTGCGAGCCTGGCGGTAATGGCGGTGCTGATGGTACCGGTACCGCCGATGAAAAGGGCCTTTTTACGCATATCGTGTGTTATGTTGTTTCTGTCAGAGGCTCCGCCGGAAGGAGAAGCTCAGGCACAGCGTCAGCCCGTCCGTGTCCTTCACAGCCGGGTCGGAATAGAAGGTGTGCCGGTACTGGATGCGGTAGCAGATGGAGCCGTCCTGCGTGAGCAAGTGCGAGAAGCACAGGTCCGCGCGCGTCGAGGTGCTCTCCGGCAGGGAGAGGTCCCGCTGGAAGCGGTCCACGCGCCCGGCCAGCAGCAGGCGCGGATGGAACCACCAGCCGGCCATGGCCATGGTGCCGTTGCTGCGGATATCCGACGTGATGCCGTAGATATTCTCGCCGCGCACAAACCATTTGCCGTCTTCGAGCCAGAAGCCGCAGGAGAAGCGGTGCCGGGCGGCCAATTCACCCGTCTCCGGGAGATTGTAGTGGCCGTACATCCCGCCGAAGGAGAATTTCAGGTTCCAGATCGGCTGGATGATGATGCGGGCCTGGATGTCCTTTGCGCGGTTGTTGTCGCGGAAGCTGTAGCCGTTGCCGTTGAAAACTCCGATGTTGTAGTTCACCAGCGCGTAAGCGTCCTGCGGCCACAGGCCTCCCTGCAGGCTGATGCCGACGTCGCGGCTTCGGGAGTTGATGCCCGTCATGTCGCTGGAATAGCCGGCCAGGTAGCTGATGGCCTGCGAATAGCCCACCATGCCCATGCTGGTCGGCGAGAAGGTGGTCTCCGTCATGAAGAACATCTTCTGCATGCCCACGTGGACGCCGAATCCGATTGTAGGCTGCCAGACGGCCTCGCAGGTGATGAACTTGGAGCTGAGGATATCGTAGGAGACGTTGACGCGGAAGGGGGACCCGGCGTTGCCGAAACCGGCGCTCAGCATCGCTAGCGTACCAGTACGGAAACTGTTGCTCTGTATGGAATAATTCTCCATGACAAGGGTCGCGGAGGACAGGCTCGGATGCAGGAGCCATTCACTGAAGCTCTGGGCGGACAGGAGCCCCGGGAGCAATAGCAGCAGACAAGACAGGCGAAGCCTCATGGGAGATGGTTGGTTTGCGCAAATATACAAAAAAAAGGTCATCCTGCATGAAGCGCGGATGACCTTTTTCTATCAGTCAAACGAATTAAAATCTGCCACCGGGGCCACCGAAGCCACCGCCGGGACCACCAAAGCCGCCGCCACCCATCGGGGGCATGCCGCCGCCGAAGCCGCCGTTGCGGAACTGCTGCTCCATCTCACGCTGGCGCTTGAGCGCCTCTTTCTCCTGGTCGACGCGGTATTTGCGGTACTGCTTCTTGGTCATGATCTGCTTGAGGGCATCCTCGTAGGCATCCTGATTGCCGGCGATCTCGTTGTACTGGTCCATCATGTCGCCCATGCGGCTCTGCATGTCGTCGAACATGGCCTGGCGCTCCTCCTCGGTCATGGAGCGGAAGTCGCGCTGCATCATGGTGGTGTCCACCTCCATCTGGAGCTTGCCGGCGTAGGCGCGGTTCAGCTCAAGCAGGGCTGCACGCTGCGTGTCATCAAGACCGTACTTCGTCGCGACGTCCTCGGTCTTCTCTTCAGGAGTCCGGGTGTCGTTTGCCGAAGCCATATTGAATCCGCCACCACCCATCGGGGGCATGCCGCCACCTCCCATCGGAGGGAAACCACCGCCGCCCATCGGGGGCTGTGCATTCAAACCAAAGCAGGCCATCAGGCCGACCACAGCGAGTAAAAGAATCTTTTTCATTTGTAATAAAACATTTATATGCTCCGGTGCATGCGCTTTTTCTGCAAATACTATACCATAAATAGCGTATTCGGGAAGCAAAAGCCCCGGCAGACAGCTGTCGGGGCTTTTGGAGAGGTGCGTAGCGGAATCGAACCACTGTGACAGGTTTTGCAGACCTGCGCCTAGCCACTCGGCCAACGCACCGTTGGGACTGCAAATATAAGAATTTTCCAAATAATTCCTTATTTTTGGGCTGAAAATACTAGAATCATGAAAAAGATAGCTCTCTTTATCCTGCTGCCCCTTCTGGCTGCGTCCTGTTCCCTGTTCCGTCCGGACAGCATGCCGACCAACAATTACGGCAGTGAAACGGTTAATATTGGCTATGGCACAGCCCGTCGCGACGCCGTCACCGGATCCGTCGGCAAGGTCAAGAACGACAACAACCGGGCGTACAGCAATATCTACGAATTCCTGCAGGGCAAGGTACCGGGTGTCATGGTGTCCGGCCAGTCCATCCGCATCCGCGGCACCGGCTCGATCAACAGCAACAACGAGCCCCTGATCCTTGTGGACGGCATCGAGATGAGCGATATCAGCACCATCAATCCCATGGATGTCGATTCCGTGGATGTGATCAAAGACGGGTCCTCCTCCATCTATGGTGTCCGGGGCGCCAACGGCGTGGTCCTGATCAAGACAAAGAACGCCAAATGATCCGGAATCTGATTTTTGATTTCGGCGGCGTCCTGGTAGACTGGAATCCTTACTACCTGTATGATCCCTATTTCGGCGACCACGCCAAGGCCGAACAGTTCCTGCAGACCATTCATGCCTTTGACTGGAACGCCCAGGTGGATGCCGGGCGTCCCAGCGCTGAGATTACGGAAGAGACGGTCGCGAAGTTCCCCCAGTGGGAAAAGGAAATCCGGATGTTCTATGACCGCTGGATCGAAATGATGGGTGGCCCCATTCCCGGCATGGAAGCGCTCGTGCGCGAATGCAAGGCGCGCGGCTTCCGCGTCTGGGGACTGACCAACTGGTCGATTGAATTCTTCCCGCTCGTCCGGGACAGATATCCCGTGTTCAAGGTGCTGGACGGCTATGTCGTTTCCGGCGCGGAGAAGGTCATCAAGCCCGATGCGCGTCTGTACCGCATCCTGCTGGACCGCTATAGCCTGAAGGCTGCGGAATGCGTCTTTATCGACGACAACGCCGCCAATGTGGCCGGCGCCGAAGCCGTCGGCATCCGTGGGATCCTGTTTAAAGGAGCTGGGCAGTTGAAGTCAGCGTTGGATTCGTTGCTTGGAGATTCGCCGGTCGGGGCCGGCGAATGACGGTCAAAGCTCTGCTAACACCGTTTCGCAGGCGCGGACGACGTCCCCTACCTTGACTTTGATGTCTGCATCGACCGGCAGGAAGAGGTCGATGCGGGAGCCGAACTTGATGATGCCGCACTGCTCCCCTCCCCGTACGGATTCGCCTTCGCGGGCGTAGCAGACAATGCGCCGGGCGAAGCCGCCCGCCAGCTGCTTGAACAGGATCTCGTGGCCGGAAGGGGTCCGCATCCCGATGCAGCTGTGCTCGTTCTCCTCGGAAGCCTTGGGCTTGAAGGCCAGGAAATGCTCGCCGGGATGGTAGCGGTAGTAGAGGATCTCCCCGTCGGAGGGCCAGAAATTGGCGTGGACATCGAAGAAATTCATGTATACGGAGATCTGGATGCATTCGCGGTGCAGGAAATGGTCTTCGAAGGCGCGTTCCAGGATCACCACCTTGCCGTCCGCCACGGACGTGATGCTGCGCTCCGTGCCGCCACGCGTGCGCTTCGGCACCCGGAAGAACGCAGTCTGCCACACGCACACCCAGAGGATCAGCACGATCAGCGACCACCTCAGCCAGGGCACGTGCACAAAGCACAGCACCGCGGCGATGATCGCCGCGCTGCAGCCGTACACGATGGCCAGGCTTCCAAGGGAGTCGCGGTCTATCCTCATAGCAAGTCAATCAGGGTCAAGTAGATATAGGCCAACGGGATGGCCACCAGGCTGCTGTCGAATCGGTCCAGCATGCCGCCGTGGCCGGGAATGCATTTGCCGGAATCCTTGACGCCGAAATGCCGCTTCCACATGGATTCGTAGAGGTCGCCGGCCACACCGCCGGCGGTCACGATGACGCCGAGGGCGATGCAGTGCCCGAGGCCGTACTGCAACCAGCCCAGGTAGTAAAGGCCGACGGCCGCACCGACGCCGAACACGATGCCGCTGATGAAGCCTACCCAGGACTTCTTGGGGGAAATGGTCGGTGCGAGCTTGCGCGCTTTCGGCCCCTGCCCGAAGGCCGTCCCGAGGCAGTAGGCGCCCACATCCGACAGCCAGATGATGATGAACAGCGAGAGCATCTGCCAGCCGTCAAACACCTCCCCGTCCATCATGACGAGGGGCGCGAGCGTGATCGGCAGGGCGATGTACAGCAATCCCACATACAGGATCGACAGGTCGCCGAAACCCTCCCGGGACGGGAGCAGCAGGCAGCTGACCGGAATCAGCAGCAGCGGGATCAGCGCGACGGTCAGCCAGCGCAGGTCGACCCCGTAGAAACAGTGCAAGGCCACCGCCAGGAAGGCAACCCCGCCGGCCAGCTGTCCCAGCACCTGCTGCATCCGGAAGCGCTTGCCGAGCGCCATCGTATAGAACTCATGCAGGGCGACGACCAGGATGGTGACAAACAGGCATGCGAAGATGCCGCGGTCCCAGATGAGGCCGAACACCATCACAATCGTGAAGACGATGGCGGAAAGGGTGCGGGTCCAGAAGTTGCTCATACAGCGGGAGATTCCGGATCAAGTCCGGAATGACTGTTATTGTCTTTTTTCAAACGTTCTTCGCCGTGCTTGCCGGCCTTGGGACCGAAGATCTTCTCGATGTCGTCGGCCATGATGACCTCCTTGTCGATCAGCTGCTCGGCCAGCGTCGTCAGGCCCGCCCAGTTGTCCAGCAGGATCTTGCGGGTCTTGGCCGTGACCTCGTCCACGATGGCTTTCACCTCGGAGTCGATCAGTTCGGCCGTCTTCTCGCTGTAGGGTTTGGTGAATTCATAGCCGCCCTGCGCGTCGTAGAAGGAGATGTTGCCGACCTTCTCGCTCATGCCGAAATAGGTGACCATCGCATACGCCATCTTGGTCATGCGCTCGAAGTCGCTCAGCGCGCCGGTGCACGGAACGCCGTCGTTGACAATCTCCTCGGCCACGCGGCCGGCGACCAGGCTGCACATGTCGTCGAGGATCTCCGACTTGGAGCGGGTCACTTTCTCGTCCGGAAGCATCCAGGTGATGCCCAGGGCCTGTCCGCGCGGGATAATGGAGACCTTCAGGACGGGGTCGCAGCCCGGCAGCAGCCATCCGGCGACGGCATGGCCCGCTTCGTGGAAGGCCGTGAGGCGCTTCTCCTCCGGCGACATGATGGTCTTCTTGCGCTCGATGCCGCCGACCACGCGGTCCACCGCATCGGAGAAGTCCTGGTTGTTGATGTCGGACTTGCCGCGGCGGGCGGCCGTCAGCGCCGCTTCGTTGCAGACGTTGGCGATATCGGCGCCGGAGAAGCCCGGTGTGTTCTTGGCAATCAGGTCAAGGTTGAAATCCGGGGCAAGCTTTAGGGGCTTCAGGTGCACCTGGAAGATGTCCTTGCGCTCATTGAGGTCCGGCAGCGTCACGTGGATCTGGCGGTCGAAGCGCCCGGCGCGCATCAGCGCCTTGTCGAGGATGTCCGCGCGGTTGGTCGCGGCCAGCACGATCACGCCGCTGTTGGAGCCGAAGCCGTCCATTTCCGTGAGGAGCTGGTTCAGCGTGTTCTCCCGCTCGTCGTTGGATGAGAAGCCGACATTCTTGCCACGGGCGCGGCCCACGGCGTCGATCTCGTCGATGAACACGATGCAGGGGGCCTTCTCCTTGGCCTGGGCGAAGAGGTCGCGCACGCGGCTGGCACCCACGCCCACGAACATCTCCACGAAGTCGGAGCCGCTGATGCTGAAGAACGGCACGTCGGCCTCCCCTGCCACGGCCTTGGCCAGCAGGGTCTTGCCCGTGCCCGGAGGGCCCACGAGGAGGGCTCCCTTGGGGATCTTGCCGCCGAGGGCGGTGTATTTCTTCGGATTCTTGAGGAAGTCCACGATCTCCATCACCTCCTCCTTGGCGCCGTACAGGCCAGCCACGTCCTTGAAGGTGACGTTGACTTTGTTCTTGTCGGCGAGCTTGCCGGTGGACTTGCCCACATTGAAGGGGTTCATCCCGCCGCCGGCTCCGCCCGCGCCACCGCCCATCTGGCGGCCCATGCCGCGGAACATCCAGCCCCAGAGCAGGAAGAGAAGCACCAGCGGGATGACCCACTCGAGGACGTTGGCCCAGATCTTGGCGTCGTTCTCCATGATGATCTTGACCTGCGCGTCGGCGGGGAGCTGCTCATTGACCTCGGCGAACTCATGCTCGGGATCGAAGCGTGTGGACGTGAGGAAGAAGAAATGCGGGGAACGGGACGGGACCTTGCCGCCGGCGAACATGTCGGCATATTTGCCGAGCCGGTCGGGCTGGACCGTGATCGACCCCTTGAAATCGTTGCGGACAAAATGGATCTCCTTGATGTCGCCGTCCAGCATCATCTGCCGGACCTGCGGCCATTCAATTTTCTGCGGCGAAGGGCCGCCCTGGGAGAAAAGCATGTATCCGATCGCCACAAGCAGGATGATGTACAGCCAAGAGAGGTTGATCCGGATGATCTTGGGCTTCTGGGGATCGGTTTTGTTGGGTTTTTGAGGCATCTTGTGTATTTTTGCTGGACAAATATACTAACAAAAATGGAACCATCCGATTCCCGCGCGCAGATTATATGGTTGGACGAGGCCGATTCGACCAACAGGGTGCTCAGAGAGCGTCTGCAGGGCCTTGACAATTTGTCAATCGTGGCAGCCGTCGCCCAGACGGCGGGGCGCGGACAAGGCTCCCACACCTGGTATGCGAGCCCGGGCGAGAACCTCACTTTCAGCATCCTCTACCGCTACGTGGAGCCCTGCCGGATCGCCGCGTCAGAGATGATCCTTGTCACGCAGGTCACCACCCTCGCCCTGCGGGACTACCTGCTCGGCCACGGCATCGAGGCGCGGATCAAATGGCCCAACGACATGTGGGTCGGCGACCGCAAGATCTGCGGCATCCTGATCGAGAACATCCTTGAGGAAGGGACCCTGCGCGAGAGCATCGTCGGGATCGGGCTCAATCTCAATGAGCGCGGCTGGCCCGCGGACCTGCCCAACCCCGTGTCACTGTCCGAGCTGACCGGCCGGCGCTACGACGTGCGCGCCGAGCTGGAGCGGCTGGAAAAAGAAATCCGCCGCCGCTTCGCCCTTCTGGACTCCGCCGACGGCAGAAAATCTCTGCAAGAAGAATTCGGAAAATATATGTTCAGGCTCCCCGAAGAGCCGAAATAGCAGCTGCAGGGTCTTCTGCGCCGAACACGGCGCTGCCGGCCACGATCAGGTCCACGCCGCCCTCGCGGATGGTCTGGGCGTTGCCGAGGTTGACGCCGCCGTCGATCTCGATCAGGGCTTTCGCGCCGCGGCGCTCAATCTCCGCGCGCAGGGCCGCGACCCGGTCGAGGGTCTCGTAGATGAACTTCTGTCCGCCGAATCCGGCGAACACGGACATGACCAGGAAATAATCCGCCTTGCCGATGTAGGGATACAGCCGGCTGACGGGCACGTCGGGGTTAATCGCCACGCCGGCCTGCATGCCGAGTGCGTGGATCCGTTCGATTAGGCGGCTCGTATTGCGGCCCGCCGCCTCCCAGTGGAAGGAGCACATCTTCACGCCGTCCTTTGCAATCTTCTCCACCCAGCGCTCCGGATGGACCACCATCAGGTGGGCATCCATGGGGGCGGTGGCAATCCTGGCGACCTGGTCGATGACCGAGAATCCAAACGAGATGTTCGGCACGAAGGTGCCGTCCATCACGTCGAGGTGGATGATGTCGCCGCAGCGGTTCACGAGCTGGATGTCCTTCTCGAGATGAAGGAAGTCCGCCGCCAGGATGGAAGGGGCTATCTGTGCCATAGGCAAAGGGTTACGAAGAGGCCGGCACGAGCATCGATTCGATGTCCGTGACATATTTCCTGAATACCTTGTCCGTCGCCATCAGGTCGGAGACGGTGGTGCAGGCATGCAGGACCGTGGCGTGGTCCTTGCCGCCGATTTCCTGCCCGATCGTGGCGAGCGAGCAGTTGGAAATCAGGTTGCGGCTCAGGAACATCGCGATCTGGCGGGCCTGGACGATCTGGCGCTTGCGCGACTTGGAGACCAGGTCCTCCCGGCTGATGTTGAAGTACTCGCACACCGACTTCTGGACCTTGTCGATATTGAGGTCCACCTTCTCCTCGCCCACAAGATTCTCCGTGATGGAGCCGGCGAGCTCGAGCATGGTCTTGTCGCGTTCCACGGAAGCGTGGGCGATCAGCGAGATCAGGGCGCCCTCCAGCTCGCGGAAATTGGAGCGGACGCGAGAGGCCAGGAAGTCCAGCACCTCGGCGGGAAGGTCCACACCTTCGCGCTCGGCGCGCGAACGGAGCATGCGCTGGCGGGTCTTGTAGTCCGGCGGGGTCAGCTGGACGGACAGTCCCCACTTGAAGCGCGACAGCAGCCGCTCCTCGAAGTTTTGCAGCTCCACGGGCGGTCGGTCGGAGGTGAAGATGAGCTGCTTGCCGCTCTGGTGGAGGTAATTGAAGATGTTGAAGAAGGCGTTCTGGCATCCGGGGCCCATCAGGTCCTGGATATCGTCTACGATCAGCACGTCCAGCTTCATGTAGTAGGCCATGAAGTCCGTCAGTTTGTTGAGCACGGACACGGCATGCATGTAAGTGGTCTTAAACTCGTTGCCTGTGACGTAGAGTACGACCTGCTCGGGGAATTTCTCCTTGATGGCGATGCCGATGGCCTGCGCGAGATGCGTCTTGCCTAGGCCCGGCCCGCCGAAGATGAAGAGCGGGTTGAACACCGTCTTGCCCGGGGCGGCGGCGATGTTCTCACCGGCCGTGACCCCCATCTTGTTGCACTCTCCCTCCACCAGATTGGCAAAACAGTAGGCGGGATTCAGCCGCGGGTCGATCTGGACCTTGTGCAGGCCCGGATAGATGAACGGGCTGGGATTCGCGGACACCTGGGTGCTGATGGTCACCTGAGGGTTGACCGGGACCGCCGCACGCTGGCCCGCCAGCTTCATGGCCGGCTGGTTCTGCACGGGGCGGACTTTGTAGCCCAGGCGGGCGTCCTCGCCGATCACGCGGCGGAGCGTCATCCGCAACACGTCGAGGAAGGCGGACTCCAGGTACTCCTGGAAGAAGATCGTCGGCACCTCGACCGTCAGCTTGGAATCCTCGAACGAGACAGGACGGATCGGGCGGAACCACGTCTTGAATTGCTGCGGCTCCACTATCTGCTCGATGATCTGCAGACAGTTATCCCATATTTCGATGTGTCTCTCGGACGAATTCATTGGTATCTGACAAAAAAACGACCGGCGGATCCCGTCGTATCGCAGTGCAAAAATGGAGGAAAAAAAAGTGAAAAAAAGTTTTTTTTGATATTGTTTTTTAAGTTTTTTTGCCTTAAAATAATGATAAATGAGGTGCACGCATCTTCTTTTCTAACTATCTGTATTTTAAGGCATTACGAAAAGATAAAAAACAATAAGTCGCTTAATTTCAAAGCAATTACGTATTTAGAAAGTCTCTAAATTAGCAAATAAATGTTTTTCACTTTCGCAAACGGCTCTGCAAGCGAAAAAGCCGGAAAAGGCCTTCCGGTCAATCCTCCCGCGAGACCTGGTCGCCGTCGATTTTCACCAGGAAAGCATCGGGATATTTTTTCCGGATGGCGGTCAGATTTTTCTTGGCCGTCGCCTTCGAATCGCTGATCCCGATATAATATTTATAGAGTTCGCCGAACTGGATGATCCGGGGCGTGTAGCCCATGAATTCTTTTGCCTTGGGATCCATTTTCCGCTTGACGGCGAAGATCTGTACGGCATACACTGCCCCCGACGCAGTCTCCTGCCTGTCTGTCCGGACGACGGGCGCTTTCTGGCCGCCTTCCGGCGCCGGGACGTCGACCGTGCCGTCATAGATCCCCTTGTATTCCCGGACTGCCTGGAAGACGCGCTCCGTGATTTTTTCCCGTTCGTCCTGGCTGCGCAGCGCCGTCAGGTCGGTGCTGTTGGAGATGAAGCCCAGCTCCAGCAGGACGGCCGGCATGGCCGTGCGCCAGAGCACTAGGAACGGGTCCTGGGAGATCCCACGATCCGTCTTGATGGGGCCGCCCGCCAGGTGCTTCTGCACCAGTTGCGCGAAGCGGATGCTCTGCTCCAGGTTGGAGTTCTGCATCAGGCTCATGAAGATATAGGACTCGGGGTCGTTGGGATCAAAATCCCCGTAGGTCGTCGTATAGTCGTCCTCCAGCAGGATGACGGAATTTTCTCGGCTGACGATCTCCATGTTGCCGGCGTACAGGTCGCGGTTTTTGTTGCTCGACTGGCCCAGCACATGGACGGAATAGCCGTTTGGAGAAGTTTTTGCATTCGAATTGATGTGCACGGAGATGAACAGGTTCGCCTCGGCCTTGTTGGCGATGTCCGCCCGGTCGCCCAGCGTCACGTAACGGTCGTCGGAGCGCGTGAGGATGACCTTGACGTCCGGATATGCCGCCCGAATCTTGTCCGCCAGGGTCTTGGCGATGTCCAGGGTCAGCGTCTTCTCGTAGGTCTTCTTGTCCTGGCTCACTGCCCCGGGGTCCTTGCCGCCGTGGCCGGCATCAATGACAATCGTGGACAGCCGGAGATTGTCTCCAGCCGCATGGGCCATGCAAAGAAGCACGGCGAAGAGCAGGCAGATTGTGCGTTTCAAAAAATAGTACTATTTTTGTAGATTAGTGCAAATATAGCTAAAAATCCCGTTTGAGGAAGTCTATATACATAATTTGTGCCTGGATGCTCCTGCTGCTGACGTTCGCCCCGCCGGAAGCGGCCGCGCAGCTGCGCCGCAACCGCAACGCCGGGACCGTCTACGGCACCCGCGTGGAGAAAGAGGTCGCCGCCCCCGATTCGGCCGAACTGGCCCGGCGCGATTCCCTCCGCGTGGTGGATTCGCTGCGCCGGGTGGACTCCGTGGCCCTGCTGGGCAAGAGTTCGCTGGACCGTCCCGCCTTCTCGAACGCGGCGGACTCGATGATCAGCGACTTCTCCAACGGCCGGCGCCTGATCTACTACTACGGCGAGACCAGCGTGAAATACCAGGACATGGAGCTCACGGCCAACTACATGGAGTACGACATGAACGACGGGATCGTGTTCGCCCGCGGCGTGTACGACACCCTGAAGGGCGAATGGGTCGGCCGTCCCGTGATGAAGCAAGGCGCGGCGACCTACAACATGGACGAGGTGCGCTACAACTTCAATTCGCGCAAGGCCCGCATCAAGAACATGCTCACGAACGACCAGGACGGCATCCTGCACGGGCGCGACATCAAGATGATGCAGGACCAGTCCATCAACCTCTCCCATGGCAAATACACCGTCTGCGACGCCGACCATCCGCATTACTATGTAGACCTGAGCGTCGGCAAGGTGATCAGCGAGACCAAGACGACGGTCTTCGGCCCGGCCCACCTCGTCATCGAGGATGTCCACCTCCCCTTCGTCGGACTCCCCTTCGGCTTCATCCCCAAACGGCCGCAGCGCGCCACGGGCCTGCTGATGCCGACTTTCGGCGAGGAGGAGGCGCGCGGCTTCTACATGCGCGACCTGGGCATGTATTTCGTCTTCGGCGACCATTTCGACCTGTCCGTGACAGGCGATTACTACACCCTGGGATCCTGGGCCGTGGACGTCAATTCGCGCTATAAGGTAAACTATAAGTTCAACGGCAACCTGTCGCTGAACTATTCCCACGACCAGACGGGCGAGAAGGGCTCCCCCGACTTCTTCTCGACCTCCAACTTCGGCGTGCGCTGGTCGCACAGCCAGGATTCGAAGGCCCACCCCGGGACTACGTTCTCCGCTTCCGTGAATTTCCAGAGCCCGTCCAACAGCCGCTACAATTCGCGCAACGTCAACGAGGCCATCCAGAACCAGATTTCCTCCTCCATCTCCTGGGGCCACAACTGGAACGGCAAGTTCAACCTGAGCATCAACGCCCTGCACAGCCAGAACTCCCGCGACTCCTCCTATACCTTCACCCTGCCGAACATTACCTTCTCCATGAGCACGATCTATCCGTTCAAGAAGAAGAACCGGGTGGGCAAGGAGAAATTCTACGAGCGGATTTCGTTCGGCTACAACACCTCGCTGCAGAACAAGATCAGCTTCAAGGCCTCCGAGTTCGCGCTCAACCAGTCGTTCCTGGACCGCTTCCAGAACGGCATGACGCACAATTTCAGCATCGGACTGCCCAACTTCCAGCTGTTCAAGTACATCAACCTGTCCCCTTCGGTCTCCTATTCGCAGAACTGGTTCTTCCGAAAGACGGAGTACGAATACAATCCTGAGACGGACAAGGTGGAAGCGCACCAGGGCAAGCAGTTCGGCACGCTGGGCATCACGCAGAATTATTCGATGGGCGCGTCCATGAGCACGCGCATCTACGGCACCTTCAATTTCGGCAAGCACCACCGGCTCCAGGCGATCCGGCATGTGATCTCCCCGTCCATGTCCATCTCCCTGAGTCCGGACAAGGCCACGTATGCCAACGGCTACCGGACCCTGAACTACACCGACCGCAACGGAGAGTCCAAGGTGTATGAATACAACGTCTATTCGGGCCAGATGTACAGCCCGCCCGGGCGCGGCAAGTCCGCGACTGCATCGCTGTCCATCGGCAACAACCTGGAAGCCAAGGTCCGCGACTTCGCCGACACCACCGGCACGGGCACCAAGAAGGTCAAGCTGATCGACCAGCTGTCCATCAACACGGGCTACAATTTCCTCGCGGACTCGCTGAGGATGAACAACATATCCATGAGCATGTCCACCTCGCTCTTCGGCAAGGTGAACATCAGCGCCAGCGCGGGATTCGATCCCTACGCCATCAGCGAACAGGGCCGTCGCTACAACCGCTTTGCCGTGGTCAGCGGGCAGGGCCTCGCGCGCCTGACCAATTTCTCGGCGTCCGCCTCCTATTCCATCTCCGGCAAGGGCACCATGAACGGCAACGACGGCACGGGCAAGGACGGCCGGGGCAGCACCCCGTCGGAGTATTACCAGCGCATCTATTACCATCCCGTCACGGGCGAATATATCCCGGAAGGTTGGGTCTACTACACCAATCCCAACGTACCCTGGTCGCTCAACACGAGCGCCAGCTTCAGCATGTCGCGTTCCTATTCTTATGATAAGGAGGCGTCGAAGCTCACGCACAAGGACCGCATCACGGCCACGCTCAGCCTGTCCGGCAACATCAAGCTCACGCCCAAGATGTCCATCAACATGAGCTCGGGCTACGACTTCGTTGCCAAGAAGCTGACAACCACCAGCCTGAGCGCCACCTACGACCTGCACTGTTTCAACATCGCCGTGTCCTGGATCCCGACCGGCAACTGGAAGTCCTACAGCTTCCGCATCGCCGCCAACGCCGCCGCCCTGGCGGACCTGCTGCGTTTCAAGAAGACCAACAGCTATTGGGATAATTGATTTTTTTGTGTATATTTGCACATCAAAACCAACCGGCATTCGCCGGATTTTAAATTTTCCATATGACACACACCTTGTTCGAGCTCAACAAGATGACTAGAGAGCAGCTCGAGACCATAGCCAACGATCTTAATATCAAAGGCATCAAGAAACTGGACAGTGAAAACCTGGCATACCAGATCCTGGACGCGCAAGCCCGCGAAGAGTCTGTCAAGCCTTCCGTGACGGCAGACAAGCCGAAGGCCCGCCGGGGCCGCCCGACGAAGGCCAAGACACCCGATACCGAATCCCCCAAGGAGGCGGCACCCGCCCCTGAGGCAAAACCGGAAACCAAGCTCGAGGGCAAGCCGCGCACCAAGGCCCCCAAGCCCAAGGCAGAAGCCCCTGCTGAGCCTGCAAAGGCTCCGGAAGCCGAGAAGAAAGAGGCCGCTCCCGCCGCAGATGCGGCGCCCAAGAAGCGTGGCCGCAAGCCCAAGGCAGAGGCCGCCCCGAAGGCGGAGCCGGCCCCCGCGCAGGAGCAGCCCAAGCCCCAGGAGAAGGAGGCCCAGCAGTCCCCAGCCCCGCAGCAGCAAAACCCGGCCCAGGGTCAGCAGCATCCCCAGCAGGGCCAGAACAACGGCAATCAGCAGCAGCGCCAGCAGCGTCCGCAAAACAACCAGCAGAATGGCCAGCAGCAGCCCCAGCGCCCCCGCGTCCCCGAGTTTGAGGGCACGGTCAAGGCCACGGGTGTGCTGGAGATCATGCCGGACGGCTACGGCTTCCTGCGTTCCTCTGATTATAATTATCTGAATTCCCCGGACGACATTTACGTCTCCCAGCAGCAGATCAAGGTCAACGCCCTCAAGAGCGGCGACACCGTGGCCGGCGAGATCCGCCCGCCGCGCGAAGGCGACAAGTATTTCCCGCTGGTGCGGATCAATTCCGTCAACGGCCGCAGCACGGAGTTCATCCGCGACCGCGTGCCCTTCGATTTCCTGACCCCGCTCTTCCCGGACGAGAAATTCAACCTTACCGGCAACGGCCGCAATAAGGATATCAGTTGCCGTATTGTTGATATGTTCGCCCCCATCGGCAAGGGCCAGCGCATGCTGATCGTCTCCCCGCCGAAGGCCGGTAAGACGCTGCTCCTCAAGAGCATCGCCAATGCTATCGCGGACAATCATCCGGAAGTTTACGAGATTGTGCTCCTCGTGGACGAACGTCCGGAGGAGGTCACGGACATGCAGCGCAGCGTGCAGGCGGAGGTCGTCGCCTCGACCTTCGACGAGCCCGCCGAGAAGCATGTCAAGGTGGCCAACATGGTCATCGAGAAGGCCCGCCGCCTGGTCGAATGCGGCCACGACGTCGTGATCCTGCTCGACTCCATCACCCGTCTCGCCCGTGCGTACAACACGGTGCAGCCGGCTTCCGGCAAGGTCCTCACCGGCGGTGTGGACGCCAACGCCCTCCAGAAGCCGAAGCGTTTCTTCGGCGCTGCGCGCAACATCGAAGGCGGCGGTTCCCTCACCATCCTTGCTACGGCCCTGACCGAGACGGGATCCAAGATGGACGACGTCATCTTCGAGGAGTTCAAAGGTACCGGCAACAGCGAGATCCAGCTCGACCGCACCCTCGCCAACCGCCGCATCTTCCCGGCCGTCAACCTCGTCCTGTCCGGCACCCGCCGCGACGACCTCCTCTACCGGGCTGACCAGAGCCAGCGGATCTGGATCCTGCGCAAGCTCCTGGCCGACATGAACCCGACCGAGGCCATGAACTTCATGCTGCAGCTCATGGACGAGTACAAGACCAACCAGGACCTCTTGGACAACATGTCCAAGGTCACGCCGCGGGAGGCTAAGTATTACGATAATTATTAAGATTCTTCACTTCGTTCAGAATGACAGGAAAGGCGCTGCGGTCTGCAGCGCCTTTCTTTTGTCATCCTGAGCTTGTCGAAGGATCTACTTCGTGCCGAAAATGCGGTCTCCTGCGTCTCCCAGACCCGGGACGATGTAGGCGTCTTCGTTGAGCTTCTCGTCGATAGCCGCCACGTAGATGTCCACGTCGGGATGCTCGCGCTGTACGCGCTCGATGCCCTCCGGCGCGGCCACGAGGCACATCATCCGGATGTTCTTGCACCCGCGCTCCTTCAGCATCTTGAGGGCGTCGCAGGCGCTGCCGCCCGTGGCGAGCATCGGGTCGGTGACGATCACCAGGCGCTCCTGGATGTCCTCGGGCAGCTTGCAGTAATAGACCACAGGTTCATGCGTCGTCTCGTTGCGATAGAGTCCGATATGGCCCACCTTGGCCACGGGAACCAGGGTCTGGATGCCTTTCACCATGCCCATGCCTGCCCGAAGGATCGGGACGATGGCGAGCTTGCGCCCGCGCACCTTCTTGGCGGTCATCTTGCAGATAGGCGTCTCAATCTCTTTGTTTTCCAGGGGGAGGTCGCGGGTGATCTCGTAACCCATCAGCAGGGATATCTCCTCAAGGAGCTGCCGGAAATCCTTGGATCCCGTCTCCTTGTCGCGCATGATGGTCAGCTTGTGCTGCACCATCGGGTGGTCGATAACGTGTACTTGGCTCATAGCGTATGATTGGTTATTGTCAGTCAAAGATAATCATTTCTTGCAAACGGCCTGCCCCACCAAGAAGCAGACAGCCGCCACGGCCATGCCGTTGATGGACGGGATGCCCCACTTCACGAGGTTGGCGACCACGGCGCCGAGCACCACACCTGCCACGGCCCACCAGTTGACGCTGATGACGGGCATCGAATCGTCGCGGTAGCGCTTACGGTTGCAGAAATAGCTCAGGATCAGGATGATGCCGACGGGCGGCAGGGTGCAGTTCAGTACGTTCAGCCAGTCGCAGAAATTCCAGTACAGCCACACGGCGGCTATCGTGCCGATGATGCCGGAGATCAGCACCATGGTCTTCTTGGACAGGCCGAAGATATTGGAGAGGCCGAGGCCCGCGGAATACAGCGCGTTGTCGTTGGTGGTCCAGATGTTCAGTCCCAGCACCAGGATGGCGAAGTAGAAGAGGTTGAGGTTGAGCATCACCTCGAAGATGTCGTTGCCGCCCGCATAGATGCTGGACACGGCGCCGAACAGGAACATCAGGCTGTTGCCGATGAAGAAGGCCACGACCGTGACCCAGAGGCCCACTCGGGCGTTTTTCGCGAAGCGGGTGAAGTTCGGCGTCGCCGTGCCTCCCGACACGAAGCTGCCGACCACCAGGCCGGCGCCGGCGATGACCGAGAGATCCTTGGTGCCGCGGGAGAACTGCTCCACCAGGCCCGCATCGCCCCGCTTGATGGCGAGAATCATCGCCACGGTGCCCAGGATGGCCACCAGCGGCACGGCGATGTAGCTGATCAGCGTCAGGCTCTTGATGCCGAAATAGGCGCTGGCCGTCATCAGCAGGCCGGCCACGGCCACCAGCACATAGCCGATGGCGGGCATGTGGTCGGGCGTCACTTCCAGGCCCATGATTTCCTTCGCCACGGGGATGGCGAACATCGCCAGACCCACGCCGAACCAGCCGATCTGCGTGAAGCTGATCATCGCGCTGGGCAGCCAGCTGCCCTTGGTGCCGAAGCTCCGGCGGGCCAGCATGTCCAGCGTGAGGCCGCTTTCCGCGCCGATGTAGCCAAGTGCGCCGGTGTAGGCGCCCAGGATGATGCCGCCCAGCAGCATGGCGAGGATGAATCCCTTGAAATCCAGCCCGGCGGCCATCTGCTGGCCCACCCACATGCTGGCGGAGAAGAAGGTGAATCCGAGCATGATCATGAACATGCTCAAGTTGCTCTTGCGGCCGGTCTGCGCAACCTTGCCGGCGGTGTAGTCGTAATCGACGTGGGTTTTAGTAGACATCGTGTGAAAAGGTTATTTATTGGATATATTTTCCGAGGTTTTCGCGGATCTCGCGGATGCGGCGCCGGCAGATGTCCTCAAGCGTGCGGCTCTCCAGCAGGTCCAGATAGTGCATTTCGAGTTCGTAGAGCTTGCGTACGTCCAGCAGCTGATAGCCGCAGATGCTGCGCCACTGGTCGTAACTGACCGGCCGGCTGTAGCCGATCTTCTCGGCAATGAACGCCGGGAAATCGACACCCGGAGCCGCGGCGAGCAGCGACTCCCAGTATTCCATGACTTCCCCGTAATGGACGGGAATCTCGTAACGGCGCGCTCCCCCGTCGTAGATGATGCATTTCTCGAAGAGGGCGTCCTCCAGGAAGCTCAGCACATAGTGGCGGAACTCCGGCGAGACGATGCCGCCCCGCCAGCCGAAATCGATGTCCGGAATGTTGATGCCCGTCACGCCCTTGTCTTCATAGACGGTGAATATGCCCTCGTAGAAGACACAGTGGAAACCTTCGAATTCCGGGAAGAAACGGCGGATTTCGTCCGTGAAGCGCTCCATCAGGGGAATGGCCTTCGTGCCGCCCACCGTGAAGAAAATGATACGCTTGAGGCTCCCGCCCCGGCGGCGGAAACGGTCCACGACCTGCGTCAGGCAGAGCCGCAGCGTGTCGCCGCTGGCGATGATGTCGCCGATCATCAGGGTGATGTCCTTTGCGATGTGGAGCTTCTCGTATTTGATATCGAGGCCTGTGATGACCCCGTTCTCAATCTTGCGCTCGCAGGAAATGAAATTCATGTTGGGGACCCGGATCCCGGCCTTGTAGCAGCACTCCTCCAGCGGATAGTTGAGCCCGCCGCGCAGGATGGTGAGGATGTCGACTTCGCTGGCCAGGCCCTGTTCGGAGAAATACCGCAGGGCGGCTGTGGTGGAAGGGGTCATGGAGAGGTAGGATTCGTAGCCCACCACCTCCGGGGACGCCATCAGATGGCGGGTGCCCTCCCCGCTGACAATATAATACTGGTTGCTCAGCCCGTCGGCCTGCAGTTGGTACATGCTCGTGCTCTTCTGCGTGCCAAGCGGCTGCAGGCAGGCATCTTCAGGTATATACGACATGAAATCTCCCGTTAGGTCCAATCGGGATACAAATATACTGAAAATATTTCTTATTTTTGTCATGGACAAATACACTCCTAACCACGACATGCTAAAAATCTTCTGCAAGAACACGGGCACCTTCCAGGAATTCCAGGAAGGGACCACGCTGCTGGAAATGCTCCCGGCCTTTGAATTCGAACGCCCCTACGACATCCTCTCCGCCAAGGTGAACAATGTGGCCGAAGGACTCAAGTTCCGCGTGTTCAACAACCGCGACATCGAGTTCCTCGACTACCGCTCCTACAGCGGCCGCAATGTCTACTGCCGTTCGCTCGCCTTCCTGCTCTGCAAGGCCGTCCGGGACCTTTATCCCGATTTCCATGTCGTGCTGCGCCGGCCCATCTCCAAGGGCTATTTCTGCAATGTGGACAAGCCCGACGGGACGGAAGTCACGGAAGCGGAGACCACCGCCATCCGCGAGCACATGAAGGACCTGGTGGCCCGGGATATCCCCTTCCGGCGTCATGAGGTGCAGATCGCCGAAGCCATCCGCATCTTCAAGAAACTGGGCTACGAAGACAAGGTCAAGCTGCTGCGCACCTGCGGCGACGTCTATATCACCTATTATACCCTGCAGGACACGGCCGACTATTTCTATGAGGCCCTCGTGCCCGGCACGGGCCTGCTGAAGGTGTGGGACCTGGTCCCCTACCGCGGCGGCATGCTGCTGCGCGTCCCGGACCGCCACGCCCCCGGGGAGCTGGCGCCCTTCTTCGAGCAGCCCAAGACCTTCGACGTCTTCTCCGAGACGCTCCGCTGGAACCGCATCATGGGCCTGGACAACGTCGGCGACGTCAACTGCGCCATCGAGAGCGGCACGGCCTCCGACCTGATCCAGGTAGCAGAGGCGCTGCAGGAGAAGAAGATTGTCCAGATCGCCGAGGAGATCGAGCGGCGCCACGCGCTGCCGGATCCGGTCAAGATCGTGTTGATCACCGGCCCGACCAGCAGCGGCAAGAGCACCTTCTGCAAGCGCCTGAGCGTCCAGCTCAAGGCCTGCGGCCTGCATCCCGTGTCCTTCTCCACGGACGACTATTTCGTCAATCGCCTGGACACGCCCAAGTTCCCCGACGGGACATACGATTTCGACAATTTCGAGACCGTGGACCACGACTACCTGCAGGAGGACGTGCTCCAGCTCCTGGCTGGAGAAGAAGTTGAGGTGCCGGAGTATAACTTCGTGACAGGCAAGCGAGAATACAATGGCAAGAAACTCCAGCTGGACGACCAGTCCGTCCTGCTCGTCGAGGGCATCCATGCCCTCAATCCGATGCTGACCAACCTGGTGCCCGACGCTTCCAAGTTCCGCATCTTCATCAACACGATCACCAGTATCTCGCTGGACGACCACAACTGCATCCCGACCAGCGACAACCGCCTGCTGCGCCGCATCGTGCGTGATTTCAACAAGGGCGCCTTCACGGCCCGCGAGACCATCTCCAACTGGCCCAACGTCCGCCGTGCGGAAGTGAAATGGGTCTATCCGTTCCAGGAGACGGCCGACGTGCTCTTCAATTCCGCCTACCTGCTGGAGTTCGCCGTGCTGCGCACGCACGCCGAGCGGATCCTGGCCACGGTCCCGAAGAACTGTCCGGAATACAGCGAGGCACACCGCCTGCTGCTGTTCCTGCACTATTTCGTGCCTGTGTCCGACAAGGAGCTCCCGTCCACCTCTTTCATCAAGAGCTACATCGGATAGGTAGGATATGCAACTGCCGGATTCTTTCGACCCCATCGAGCGCGGAGAGCGCGCCCGGGCGTATTTCCTTGAAGGATACAACTGCTGCCAGGCCGTCCTGCTGGCCTTTTCCGACGTGCTGAAGGCCAACCGGCTCTCCGACGCCGAGACGCTGAAGACGGTCGGCTCGGGATTCGGCGGCGGCTTTGCACGGATGCGCGAGGTCTGCGGCAGCTTCAGCGGATGCACCATTCTCGCCGGCTTCATCTGCCCGGCCGCTTCGCCCGCGGCGGAGGACCGCAAGGCCAACTATGCGCTCGTCCAGGAGCTGGCAGAGGGCTTCAAAGCCCGCAACGGCGGCAGTATCATCTGCGGCGAGCTGCTTGGCCTGCGCGAACGGCGCCCGGAAGGGCCGGAGCCATCCGAACGGACGGCGGAATACTACAAGAAGCGCCCCTGTCCCGAGATCGTCCGCAACGCCGCCGTCCTGGTGGCGGAGAAAATGAAAGAAGCAGCCCGCTGAGGCTGCTTCTTCCATTCTTATCGAGATCCCCGGTCAGGCCGGGGATGACTTGTCATGACCGTCGTAAATGACTTGTCATGGTCGTCGGAAGTGACTTGTCATGGCCGACCTGATCGGCCATCTCTACATCGCCTGCGCAACCGCCACGGCGACCGCCACGGAGGCGCCGACCATCGGGTTGTTGCCCATGCCCAGGAATCCCATCATCTCGACGTGGGCCGGGACGGAGGAGGAACCTGCGAACTGGGCGTCGGAGTGCATGCGGCCCAGGGTGTCGGTCATGCCGTAGGAGGCAGGGCCGGCGGCCATGTTGTCCGGATGCAGGGTGCGGCCGGTGCCGCCGCCGGAGGCCACGGAGAAGTACTTCTTGCCCGCGAGGACACGCTCTTTCTTGTACGTGCCGGCGACGGGGTGCTGGAAGCGCGTCGGGTTCGTGGAGTTGCCGGTGATGGAGATATCGACGTTCTCCTTCCAGAGGATGGCGACACCCTCGCGGACATCGTCTGCGCCGTAGCAGCGCACGCCGCCGCGGACACCGTCGGAGTAACGTTTCTCGCTGACGATCTTGAGCTCGCCGGTAGCATAATCGAACTGGGTCTGGACATAGGTGAAGCCGTTGATGCGGGAGATGATCTTCGCGGCGTCCTTGCCAAGGCCGTTCAGGATGACGCGAAGCGGTTTCTGGCGCACCTTGTTGGCCATTTCAGCGATCTTGATGGCGCCTTCGGCGGCCGCATAGGACTCGTGGCCGGCAAGGAAGGCGAAGCACTCGGTCTCCTCGGAGAGAAGGCGGGCGGCGAGGTTGCCGTGGCCGAGACCGACCTTGCGGTCGTCAGCGACGGAACCGGGGATGCAGAAGGCCTGCAGGCCCTCGCCGATGGCCTCGCACGCCCTTCTTGATCGCGATGGCAGCGCCCACGACGTAAGCCCACTTCGCATTCTCGAAGCAGATTTTCTGGGTCTCCTCGCAGATCTTGTACGGGTCGATACCCTTGGCATCACAGATGGCCTTGGCCTCATCGATGTCCTTGATACCGTATTTATTGAGAGCTGCATTGATCTGATCGATGCGACGCTCGTAGCTTTCGAAAAGTGCCATGGTGTCTTACTCTTTACGGGGATCAATATATTTGACGGCATCCTTGAAGCGGCCGTAGGTGCCCTTGGCCTTCTCAATGGCCTCGGGGCCGGTCGCGCCAGCCTTGAGGGCATCCATGAGTTTGCCCAGGTTGACGAATTCGTAGCCGATCACTTCGTTGTCGGCGTCGAGGGCCATGCGGGTGCAGTAGCCTTCGGTCATCTCGAGGTAGCGGGAGCCCTTGAGCTTGGTCCCGTACATGGTACCCACCTGGCTGCGGAGGTTCTTGCCGAGGTCCTCGAGGGAACCGCCGATGGGAAGGCCACCCTCGCTGAAAGCGGACTGGGTGCGGCCGTAGACAATCTGGAGGAAGAGCTCGCGCATCGCCGTGTTGATGGCGTCGCAGACGAGGTCGGTGTTCAGGGCCTCCAGCAGGGTCTTGCCCGGGAGGATCTCGGAAGCCATGGCGGCGGAGTGGGTCATGCCGGAGCATCCGAGGGTCTCGACGAGGGCCTCCTCGATGATGCCGTCCTTGACATTGAGGGTCAGCTTGCAGCATCCCTGCTGCGGAGCGCACCAGCCGATACCGTGGGTAAGGCCGGAGATGTCCTTGATTTCTTTTGCATGCACCCACTTCCCTTCTTCAGGAATCGGTGCATTGGCGTGGTTGGCGCCTTTAGCAACGCAGCACATCTGCTGCACTTCTTTGGTGTAGATCATATTTGGATGATGAAATTAGTGACTGCACATTACAATCATGCAAAGATAGCAAATCCGGCGGAAAATATCAAAGTTTGACCAGCTTATATTTCCTCGTCCCGAGACCGATCTTCTCCGCATGCTCGACCGTGTGGATGCCGTGTCGGGAAGTGATGCGCTCCTTGAGCGCTTCCGCGCTGTCGCCTTCCTTGTCCTCATAATTGAAGACAAGGTCCACGCATGCCTGGTCGAGCGCCACGGGATCGAGGCTGGACAGGATGCCGATGTCGTGCATCTCGGGATCGGCGGGGGCACCGTCGCAGTCACAGTCCACGGACAGGTTGTTCATCACGTTGATGTAGAGGACTTTACCCTTGCCGATGTAATCTTCCACCGCCGCGGCGCAGGTGGCCATGCATTCGTGGAAGGCGTCATGGCTGTGGGTGATCGCCACCCAGTCCGCCGCTTCCAGGCCGGCGCCCTCTTCGGTGACCGTCTCCATCAGCAGGGCGTTGAAATCGTCGATGTTCTCGGCTTTGCCCGTGGAGTGCTGGTAGCATTTGCCGCCCTGCGAGGCGACTCCGATGCTCATGTTCTTCAGCACGCCGCCGAAGCCTCCCATCGTATGGCCCTTGAAGTGGGCGAGGTTGATCATGAAGTCGTAGTTCGCCAGGTGCGATCCGACGATGTCGTACTTGAGGTAGGTGGTGTCCCGCACCGGGATCTTCATCTCCCCTTCCGAGTCCATGATGTCGAAGGGGGCGATGTCCAGGAAGCCGTGGTCCTTCGCCGCCTGGAGATGTTCCTCCGTCGTGCCGCGGAGGCCGCCGTAGGCCGTATTGCACTCCACGATCGTGCCGCTGACCTTGCGGACCAGCGGAGCGATGAGCTCCGGTTTGAGGTAATTGTGTCCCCCGGGCTCGCCTGTGCTGATCTTGACGGCGACGTGTCCCTCGGCGGGAATGCCGAGGACCTCGTACATCCGGATCAGGGATTCGGGGGTGATTTCTGTCGTCATATAGACGGTGGCGGGCTGCTGCTTGTCAGGCCCGCAGGAAGGGCATCCGAGAGTGGCCATGATGACTGTGAATAAAATTAGTGTTCTACGCATAGTATGTGATTTATTTGCGAATATACGGCTGTTTTTTGTAAATTCGCACCCTGATGGACCACTTTTTCGATACGATCTGCGCTCCGGCGACATCCGTCGGTTCCGGCGCCGTGTCCCTGATCCGCATCAGCGGACCGGAGGCCTTGTCCGTGGTGGACCGCGTGGTGCGTTTCCGTGCCGGCACGGCAGCGGAATCCCCCGGCTACAGCCTGAAATTCGGGGAGATAGCCGGCCTGGACGAGGTTCTGGTGTCGCTGTTCCGCGCGCCGCATTCCTACACGGGCGAGGATGCCGCCGAGATCTGCTGCCACGCCTCCCCTTTCATCGTCAGCTCGCTGCTGGACAAGCTGACGGAGGCCGGCTGCCGTCTCGCCGAGCCCGGCGAATTCACCCGGCGGGCATTTATCAACGGCAAAATGGATCTGGCGCAGGCAGAGGCGGTTGCGGACGTTATCGCTGCCTCTTCCGCCGCGCAGCACCGTGTGGCGATGAACCAGCTGCGCGGCGGCTATTCCGCGGAGCTTCGTGACCTTCGCAAACAGCTCCTGGAGCTCACCGCCCTGATGGAGCTGGAGCTGGATTTCAGCGAAGAAGAAGTGGAGTTTGCGGACCGCTCACGCCTGCGGGGCCTGCTGGACACCGCCTGTTCGCATTGCCGCCAGCTGGCGGAGTCTTTCCGGCTGGGTAACGCCATCCGCAACGGCGTGCCGGTCGCCATCGTGGGCGCGCCCAACAGCGGCAAGAGCACCCTTTTGAATGCACTTTTACGGGACGACCGTGCCATTGTGTCCGACGTTCCCGGCACCACGCGGGACACGGTCGAAGAGACCTGCGTGATCGACGGCGTGCTGTTCCGCTTCATCGACACCGCCGGCATCCGCGCCTCCGAAGATGAGGTGGAGCGGCTCGGCATCGAGCGGACCTTCCGGAAGATCTCAGAGGCAGAGATCGTGCTGGGCGTGATTGATGCTACCGATGCGCAAGAGGCTGTGGATAAAGCTGTTGAGATGATTACTGGCAAGGTGGACCAGACCCATCAAAAGCTCATTTTGCTGGCCAATAAGATCGACCTTCGTTCCGGAGATGTTAGTCAATTCAGTCCCAGTTCGTCATTCGCCGGCTTGACCGGCGAATCCCCCGCCTTCCCCATCTCCGCCAAGACCGGCCAGGGCCTCGACGAGTTGCGCTCCGCGCTGGTCGCGCGCGCCGGCGTGGCCTTCGTCAGCGGCACCCTGGTGACCAACGCCCGCCATGCGGCCGCCCTGCGCGCCGCCGCCGACTCACTTCGCACCGTCAGCGACGGCCTCGACCGCGGCCTCCCCAATGATCTCCTCGCGGAGGACCTCCGCTCCGCCCTCGCCTCCCTCGGCACCATCACCGGCGAAATCACCACCGACGAAGTCCTCGGCGAGATCTTCAGCCGCTTCTGTATAGGGAAGTGACAACCTCACGGTTTTTCGGTAGTATTCTTGATATCCTTAAGCTGAATCATATCTCGAGAATTCTTCCCGGGCAGAAATCCGCCCCTTCTCCAGCATGGTTTACATATCCTAATTGGTTGCAGAGTATCCTTGTTTTGCCAATGGTCCTGTCAATATTTGTGTGGGAATGCCCATAAATCCATGCGTCGATGTTCCTGTGTTCAATGTATTTATCAAGGTTAGCACAAAATGCGTCGGTTAGTGGAGAATCCAGATGATTCGGGGCAACGCAACTTCTTGCGGGAACGTGATGAGACACAACAATCTTGTGTTTTTCATCCAATTCCAGCCCCCTGTCAAGAAAGTCAAGGCATTTCATATGCAGGGAGTTTATGTCATCAGGTATCAATAATCGCTTCCCGCATTTAATTCTATAGTAATCATTTAGTGACCTTCTAACAATATCCTTATTGGGATTTGTGATGACTGACCACAGTGTTGTCAGGAAAAGGGCAACGTCTCCAATCCTTACAGCTTGATTTTGAAAGTAACCCACATTGTTTCTCAGCATCCAGTGCCACGAGTCCCCTCGTTCATGAATATCGCTATAGTTGTAGTACTCATGATTTCCAGGTACAATTAGGGTATATTGAAAATGATCTGCGCACCAATCCCAAAATTGTAAGTGGGTTATAGAAGAATTGTCCAGATTGTAGATATCTCCGGCAAGGACCAGTATTTCCCCGACTACAGGTAGAGGATTGCTCTTAATGTAATTCATATTCTCCCGCAACTCCAGATGCAGGTCGGATGCGTATTGTATCTTCATAATTCCTGATTATTTGGCTCATATTTGGCAAGCTCTTGATTGATTTTATTGACCTTATCCATAATATTCCCAGGGGCCATTATTGTAGACATGACTTCATTTCAGCATTTGGTATATATCAGTTCAAAGCGTTCTGAATTGGAATTATTATCAAGAATTCCTTGTAGAAACCTAAATTCGGAGCAATAAAATTTCAGTTCTTCCAATTCCTCCTGGCATTCCTCTATACTGCGTTTACAATCAAAGATATCTTCCTCAATCTTATCATATAGATCAGCATTTGCCCTGACAATCCTTGCCTCATAGCACTCTATATCCTCTTTTCTGTCAGAAATAATACTCTCATAAGAAGAGATCTCTTCATTATAGAAGTCAATGATTTCCTTCAGCAGGTCTTTTGTCAATGGTTTGGGATCTGGCGACCATGGCAAGACTTTTAGTCGTCTGCTGGGCGTAGTTGTAAGATAAAATAATTCACAACCAAATGTTTCCCCTACTGTGTCATTGTAAGTTTGAACCTCCTGATAAAAAGCTTGTATTTCTTCTTCACTTTTGCCTTCAAGTTCCTCTGCCGTTGGGTTGTCACGAAAAGACAAAAGCGCAGCTGCTTTCTCTCTTAAGTATACTGATGTATATTCACTCATGATGTTGTGTTTAATGTAATTTCTTTGCCAAAACTATCCTTATTCAGTCAGTTTTGCAAATTTTCTTACGTCAAACGTATTAAAATAGTTAAATTATTCATTATCTTCGCAGGACTAATACATGAAACGTATGGACATCACACGAATAGAACGGAGATTATTCCTCTCGGATATCAATTCAGAGATGCTTGAAAAAAGAATCACCCAGAAAGAACTGGGCAAATATCTCGGGATACGGCAGAGTCAACTTTCATTGTGGCTAAGCGGCAATACGGGGATGAGTTTGGATAATCTTATCCGCATCTCAAATGCAGTCAAGAACTGGGAGACGAGAGATTTTCAGATATTGAACGAGCCCTCACTTGAGTATGGTGAACCACAACCGAGTCTATGCTTCCTCATCAGAAAGCACCTTAAGCAACATGGAATTGCTCAGAAAACGCTTGCTGCTAGGGTGGGAACAAGTCAGTCAAGGATAAGCGAATACATACGTGGTGCGGTCGTTCCCTCCCTCGGAGTCGCTGCGCGCATCTGCAAAGAACTGCAGATTGATCCAAAGCTTTTTATCGATGCCTGCTGCCGATTATAGCAAAACTCGTTTGAAAAAATCGAAGCCAAGAACACCGCCGAAATGCTCTCAAAGGCCCGCGAGGCCGGGATGCTGTAGCGACTCTTTCCCTTCCCATCTCGGAATTCTCTGGTATCCTGCTTTCATTTCCGAACGAATGAAGTATCTTTGTAATTGTTTGAATGAATGGAACTATGGAAGAGAGAAACGACATAGTAATCTACAAGTCCGAAGACGGGCTGGTCATGATGGAAGCGATGGTCGACCCTGCGAATGAAACTATATGGGCGAATCAGAAGGCAATCGCGGCGTTGTTTGGCGTTACGGTTCCTAACATCTCATACCA
>CAJOHX010000010.1 GCA_905234475.1 uncultured Bacteroidales bacterium
GGATCAGAACCGGAAATGCCATCGGCGCGACCTTCGATGACCGTCTTGGATAACCGCCCCGAACAAGCCGACAGGAGCCCGGCAAGCAGGAGGAGTATCGTGACAGAAGAGTTTCGCATAACAGTGCTTATCACCTATTTCCCCAAGGCCTCCTTCACGGCCTCGCCGATTTGCTCGCCGCGGATATCCCGCTTGAGAATCGTCCCGTCAGGGCCGAAGAGAATGATAAGCGGAATCGCGTCGAAACCATACGCCTTCCCCGGAATCTGCTGGGCGTTGATAATCTGATCCCAGACGATTCCAAGCTCCTTGGCCGCCTTGACGGTGCTCTCCACATTGTCCATAACGGCGATGCTGAGCATATCGAAGCTGTCGCCGTGGTAGGTGTCGTACACGTTCTTGAGGTTGGGCATCTCTTCTTTGCAGGGCCCGCACCAGGAAGCCCAGAAATCGACCAAGACATACTTGCCGCGACCAACATAATCGGATAAACTAACCGTGGAAGTCTCGGGGTTCGCCGGGTCCTGAACGACGGTGAAGTCCACGAATGGTTTTCCTTCCACGGTGTTGACCAGGCCGTTGTAAATATCGTACAATTCGGTAAACATCATTGATGATATCGGTGCCGATTTCATCTCATCGGAAAGGCCGTTCACCAGGGAGAACATCTCCTCCGGATTCAACTCAACGCCTTGCCCCATGCTGCTGAAATATAGCATCTCAAGTGCCTGCAGGCCATTGATGTTGTCGAGGTTGTTCCGGGCCACCTCTTTCGTGTAGTCCAGGAGAGCGCCGAGATTTTCGTCGCGATACTTCTCTCCTGCTTCCCTGTCACTACCAAACCCGGCCATCCTGGTTTGGTAGTCGTTCCATCGGTTGCCGAATTCCATAAACAGGGAATGCGGCCCCTTCTTGTCAGAGGAGACGGCGGTACGCGATTCCGGGTCGATGGTGATGGTGGAGCCGTCGGAAATGAAATTGAAGTGGTCGTTCCCCAACCGTAATTCAGTAGTCGTGGAAAGACATTTCGGGATTTCAAGCTCGAAGCGACCGTTCACAACCGCAACGGTGGTGTCAAAGAAAGAGACATAATGATCCTCATCCATCATGCCGTCATAATAACCTCGCGTTAGCCTTACGGTTTCAGGGGCGTTCTCGACAAACTGCCCCACAACCTTGGTGGTATTTCCGGTTTTCGGCGCGCAAGCGGCCAGCATTACGATGATGGGAAATAGAATCTGCTTTTTCATACTGGACTTTATTATTGTACAAATCTACAAACAACTATCATCTGTTACAAGAGGTGATTTTATTTCCCGTCATTCGCCGGCGTTAAAGCATATTGTACATCGCGTTCTGCACGCGGGCGTTCTTGGCGGGATTCATCTTGCCGAAACTCCATTTGAGCGAGAACATAGCGTAGCGGCCCATCACCAGGCTGTAGCGGTCCTCGATGTATTCCGCATTGACCGTGTGCTGCTGCATCCGCTGCTGGTTCAGCAGGTCCGAGATGCCCAGGCTTACCGTAAAAGCCTTGATATTCTTGCTGACGGAGAGGTCCCAGAGGCAGTACGGCTCGTTAAATCCGGCGGGATAACCCCGGAACTGGTTAAAGGATACCTCCGTCTTGAACTCCCAGCCATGCAGCGTCTCATAGAGCAGGTCGAGATACTGGCCGAAGCGCCAATAGTTCGTGTTGGCGGTAGGGTCGAGGCTGTATCGGCTCCGCTCGTTCTCAATCGCCGAGCGGAGAGTGACCGAGAAGCGATCCAGCATGTATGCCGCTTGCAACGTCGTATAAATGTCGGACTGGGAGGTGCGGCTTTCGGAGAATCCGCTCAAACCACCGTAGAAGCGGCTGCCACTCGCATCGCCCCAGAAATCCGCCATAAAGGCGTTGTAGTCGAAGGAGAGCAGATCCATCCCGGTCTGGCGGGAAGTGGCCTGGTAGTGGGTGCTCGAAGCAAGGTTTCCCTGAATGCCGAAGCCGAGAATCAGACGTTTCTTTTCGCCGACAGGCTGGCGCCAGGAGAAGTAACCGGTGAGGGAAGTGGAGGGCTTTCGGGTGTTGACCGGCACGAAATAACGGACACCATCTGCATCGAACCACGAAGCGGACACGATCCTGCGCTGGGTCATGTCGCCAAACAAGCTGACACCGATGTTAGAAAAGGTTTTCCGGTTATTAAAGTCCCATCCGAAACTTAGACTATGCTGAAAACTCGGACGGAGATATATGTTGCCCGTGGAGATCTCAAGCGGGTTGGATATGTCCAGCACCGGATTGATCTGGACCGCGGCCGGCTGGCTGGAAGATCCCTGGTAGGATACACGCACAGATTGTCCCTCTTTCCCGGACCAGCGGATACTCACGTACGGCGACCAGTCGTGCAGCCACTCGCCGATGCCTGTCTCGGTGTCCCGGCCGAGCGTACGGGAGCGCACTTCGTTGCGCGTCTGGGCATGCTGCAAGCCGAAATAGAACTGATTGCTCTCCTTGCGGTACTGCATCTGGAGACTCTGGTTCAGCAGGAGGTAATCATTGCGCGAACGCGAGGAATAATAGTCGTTGGCAGAACCGTCGGCATTGAAGGCGGCCTTGTCATTGCCCCGCTGCTGCCAGCGCGCATTTACAATGGCCGCGAGCCCCCAGTATTGCCCGAAGGGCTCCAGATAAGACAGCTCTCCGCCGACCATCTTGCCGCTGCCGCCGGTGTCGTAATGCAGGTTCCGCGGCGTTACGGTGGCCCCATACCAGGTCCGGGAGTCCTCCCGGCTCTCTCCGAGGCTCCTGTTGAAGTTGTAGTTGACGGTCAGGTTCAGGCTGCGCCGCTCCTTGCCGATGTCCCTCACACCGCCGGATATGCGGCCGCTGGCCTGGAAGGAGCGGGATGAAGAGGACTTGCCGGCATCGGTGCCGTTGATTTCCTCGCCCAGGACATCCGTAGTGGTGGACTGGTTGCGGGAGGTCGAGGCGCTGCTATTGAAGCGGAATGCCGGCCGGAAAACGAAGTTGATCTTTCTGGTGTCCTTCCTGTTCAGCTCGAAGTTGACGCTGACGCGGTTGCTCCGGCTCGTTCCGCTCGTCAGTCCGTTGGTGAACAGGGGGTTCTCGCCTACCAGCATAGACTCCCGGGCGGTACGGGTCCCGGAGATCTGGTCAGAGAAATTGTAGCTGACGCTGGCCGAGGACTCCATCCCCTTGATGCGGTCGGAATTGAGGTTCGCCCCCGCCATCGCTGTGGTCTTCATCCCGCCCAGCAGGGACAGGGCGTCCAGCATTTCGAGATCATCTTCAACAGAGATAAAAACACTACTGCCGCTGCCGCCAGGATCAGAGGCGTTCTGCCCGTTGGCGATCAATGTCAGCTGGTCCTTCTCATTGTAGCCACTGACCATCAGGTTGCCGCCATATAAGGCGTGGCGGTCATCGCCCAGACCTTCCTCATTGACGCCCGGCCGGTAGCCTCCACTCAGCTTTGCGTTGCCGAACCAGCCCTGTTTGTATTCTTCCTTGAGCTCCAGGTCCATTACCTTTTCCCGGCTGTCCTGCGAGGCGATGCCCGAGAAGGCGGCCTCCTTGTTCTCCTGGTCGATGACCTTGATCTTGTCCACGATCTTGGCCGGGAGGTTCTTGAGCGCTGCCGACGGGTCGTTGAAGAAGAAGGTCTTGCCTCCGACGGTGATCTTGTCCACCGGCTCGCCGTTCACCTTGACCGTGCCGTCGTCGCCTACCTCCATGCCAGGCATCTTCTTGATCAGGTCCTCCAGCATCGCGTTGTCGCCCACGTGGAAGGCCGCTGCGTTGTAGATCAGCGTGTCCTGCCGCACTTCGACGGCGTTGCCTACCGCCGTGATGGAGGCCGCGTCGATGATCTCCGGATTCTCCTCCAGCTTGATCGTACCGAGGTCCTCCTCGTAGTTGCGGATGTTGTAGTCTTTCCGGAACGGCGTGTAGCCGATCAGCTCCACGTTGAGCCGATATCGTCCAACGGGCACGTCCGGGATCAGCACTTCGCCCTTCTGGTCCGAGAGGGTGAAATGGGTGATGGTCGTGTCCCCCTGCGGGTTGAGGTACACCGTGGCAAAGGGCAACGGTTCCTCCGACCTGGCGTCCTGCACGAGCAGTTTGACCCTGATGTTCCGGTTGCGCTCGAACATATCGGAGTCCATCACGACCACCTGGGCGTGCGAAGCCACGGCCAGAAGGAGGCCGGCGAGGAGGGTGGCGATTACTCTCATAAAAGTCCCGTCTTTCAAATATAATACCTTAATTATCAGATTATTAAGCATGCCGTTTTCCTTTTGAGACTCTTTATTGCGTGGTACATATCCAGAGGACGCCGTTAGCAGCTTCGGGGCCGTAATGAGCAACTAGACTTGAATCCTTTCGCACTTCCATAGATTCAACGGTAGAAGGATCGATGAGCTTGATGGCATTGATACCGTCTTCCATCTTCTCTCCATTCACAATGACCAGAGGCTCCCCGTTTCCGCGCTTAATCCTAACCACAGGAATTGCTTCGTCCTCGGTACGACTATCCTTAAAGTAATAGGGAGCAGTATCATCATCTTGACGGGAGAGAATGTCCCCACGTTCGTTCAAAGTGAATTTAACAGGCAACTGGATCGAGACCTTGACAGGCTTGTTATTCATTATGGCAGGCTCCCAGCGTGGAGATGAAGAAATGACGCGAACAGCCTCGGCATCCAGTTGGTCGTCAATACCGACCAGGACCCTGACGTTGCGGACTTTACCATCTTCACAAACATCGTAGGAAGTTAAAACAACGCCTTCAATCCCGGCTACCCGGGCTCTCTGGGGATAAACAAGATGAGCGTGTACCCAACTGTCAAATTGGTGCGTGGTGCCATGCTGAAAGCGAGGTGCCAGCATCACTTCGTCATTTTTGCCAGCTTCGTCTTTTTGAAACTCTCCGATACTTCTCCCGTTTATATACAATACGTGAGTGCTTGCTGGTGGCGATTGCCACTGAATGGCCTGAATGGGCTTTCCTCCGACCAAGCGGACTACGTATTCACATCTTCGGGGATTCTCGCTGACGACGACGTATAGCCCGAGGAACTCATCCTGGCCTGCGGTCATTGTCGGCTGGCTGCGGAAATCTGTTATCCGGTTCCCCTCCATATCTATAATGGCCAGGGTAGAAAACTCAAAAGGCGTCAGGTAAACACCCTTTGAGAAGGGATCTATCTTGACCTTATCTTCCTGGTAGTTTATAAATAATACCCCTTCTTTAGTCTTTTCTCCATACCTTTCTATGATGTCTGGAGCCGGAGCAAGATTCATTTCTATGGATTCTATCTTTTCTTCGTCCAGATTGCCCAATTCCTCTTTCGAAATCTCTTTTGCCTCTCCTGATGACCGTTGCAGAATGATAACCGGGGTGTGAATATAGGATCGAGCCTGGACCTTCGACACGCCAGCCTGCCGAAGTTGGTTGTCCAGATCTCTCATCACCTCTACCGGGGTGTCTTGAACTTGTTCAATACTGACACCGATTTCCGCCCCCGGGATACCCAGTGACCGGAGATAATCTGCAATCCCATTCAACGGGATTTCCTTGCCTTCAATCACAATCCGTCCCTCTGCGTCCACGTTTATCGTGACGACTTTCTTAACATCATCCGCATCGGCAACGAAATTATTGGTATCTTTGTCCTTCGGGACATAGACCGTCCGTGCCTGCAGGCCAAGGCCCAGGCACACGAGCGGGAGCAGATAAAGCACCCGCAGCCCCCGGCGAAGGGGGGACTTTGATTTTGACATCATAGTAATACGATTTTTAAGGATACTGTGATTAAAGCTGTTGGCAACTGAGTAGCCGCTCTTGCCGACAGCTTTTCTTATTAATAGATACTGATAATCTTTCAGGTCCACACCGCTCCGGAGCACGGCGTCATCTGCCTCATATTCATGGAGTTCCTGCAGGTCCGCACGGAGCATCCAGATGGCGGGGTTGAACCATTGGAAGGCCGCGAGGATATCCACCAGGAGCAGCTCCACGGAGTGCCCGTAGGCGACGTGCGCTTTCTCGTGCGCGAGGATGGGTGCGTGGGGGCCTTCCCAGTCTTTCCGCGAAAGGATGATATACCGCATCCAGCTGAGAGGGGCGATCTCCTGATCCGTCACGACGATCTTGCATCCGTCTTCTTCCCGAACCTGTTGACCCAGGCGGATGATAAGATCGATGGACAAGACGGAAATCAGCTCGCGGATGAGCACGAAAGTGACACCAGCCCAGAACAGGATAATGAGTGCCACCGGCCACCAGGGGGTCGTTGCCGCCACCGGGGCGGTCGTGACCAACTCGCCGACGGCCACGCTGCCTACCGGCGCCGCCGTCATCTCCATCGGCTTTTTGATGGTGATGATACAGAGGGGCAGCACGAAGCTCAAAACGACCGTCCCTACCAGCACGAAACGGTTGAAGCGGTGGAAGGTTTCCTTCTTCAGAAGGAGCCGGTAGAACATATAGAAGACAGCGAGGGCGACCGCCACCTTGCCTTCGTAAATCAGGAAGGACAACATGGCTATTTCCCTTTTTCTATCAAGTCAATGAGCTCCTTCAGCTCCTCTACGGAGATCTTCTCCTCCTTCACCAACGCGGAGACCACATTGATGTAGGATTTCCCGAAATATTTGTCGATCAGCCCCGTCAGCCAGCGCTGCTTGTACTCCTCCGGCGTCACCTTGGCAAAGTACTGGTAGGTGGGGCCATAAGCCTTGTGGTCAATGAATCCTTCTTCCTGGAGTGTCCGCACCTGGGTCGAGAGCGTGCTGAAATGGGGTTTCGGGTCCGGGTACAATTCCCGCAACTCCCTCACGAACAGCGGCCCCCGCTCCCAGAAATGGTTCATGATAATCTCTTCTTTCTTGGTCAGGCGTTTCATAAGCGTGGTCTTTTCCGCAAACATAGCTAAAATTTTTTAGCTACGCAACTATGTTAAAATAGTTTTTTCGGAAAAGGGCCCCAGCGTGCCCGGGACCCCGTTTTTCCCCTTCCCGGGCACGGAAACCCCCTCCAGCGTGCCCGGCAACCTACTTCCCGAATAGTGCCAGGAGTCTGCGCTCATCCAGATGGAGCATACGCTGGATTTGACGGTCAGAGGATTTGTATTCGAAACGGAGCGTTCTGGCCAATTCCATCTTCTGTTCCAGCGTCAGGATCTCGGGACGCGCGTTGCCATAGCGGTCGCGGCAGATTTGTCGGACGATGAGGTATAATTCGTCATCCGTATAGAACATGCTGTCTCCCAGCAAATTGGCGATATCTTTATAAGCTTCGACACTTCGTGAGACCAAGCTGAAATAATGGCGTGCATCGCGAAAAACACCCTCGCCAAGTTTCAAGTCACAGAAAAATGCGGGAGAGATATATCCATCCACAATGGGGGACTCTCCCGCGTAATCCACAGAATGGCTGCCAAACAGTTGCCGTCTTTCCCGAATGAATAAATCGCTGTATTTCCGGTCCCGTCGTTGTTTCGCATCAGGATTGAAATAGAAACGGTTGGCGCCCCAGGGATATGAGAATGGCGTGTGTTCAGGATGAACCAGATAGCCGTTTCGGTTGACATAAGCGATCGAATTGCGCAGAAAGGATAAATCATCTATCGGGAAAACACTGGCCTGGAATGAATCCAGGTTACGAACCCGCCCCGTAGATTGGTAGAATCTGTAAAGTCGCTTTCTTAGTTTGGAGAACCATTCTACTGCAGCGGCAATCGGCCCTTCTCCTATCAGATGCAGGTGTGTGCGCATCGCTTCAAAGGTAATGACACTGACGTCGGGCTCCGAATAGGTGCTCGATGCCATAAGGTTCATGGCAAAGCGGAAATCATCGTCCGTTTCAAACAAGACGAGCTGGCTGTCCCCGGGCGTACATAAGTGGTAAAAGGGGCCGCGCGAGAAGAATAAGTCTTTGCATTGCTGCTCCCGTTCTCCGAACGAGAGGGGCCGAGACAGGTTTTGATTCATGTTTTCCATGGTGGCAAAGGTAAAGAGACCGACCCGTTTGCATCGCACATTAAACGTTTAGTTTAATGCATATCAGCATAACCTTTGACCATCAGATAGTTTCTTTCAGGAAAGCCATTGATGAATCATTTATTTCCGGATTCTTTTTCCCGAAAAATGTATGATTCTTTCAGAAGCGGCTGCCGGGCACGGAAAAGGGCCCCAGCGTGCCCGGGACCCGAAAAAACTACTCCCCGGGCACGGAAACCCCCTCCAGCGTGCCCGGCAACCGCTTTCTGCGGTATCTATCGCAGCATACGCTGCGATAGATATCCTTCGAAGGCGGATTTGTAGGCGTCGGAGACGTGGATGAAGGTGTCGCCGACGGAGATGTCGTAGGTGCCGGTGACGGAGTCGATCTTGTCCAGCGCGACGATGTAGGACCGGTGCACGCGCATGAAGGTGGCGGCGGGCAGGAGCTCCTCTACGGCCTTCATCGTGATGTGCGTGACGATGGGGCGCTTCTCGGAAAGGAGGTGCAGCAGGACGTAGTCCTTCATTCCCTCCACATAGCGGATGTCCGCAAATTCGACCTTGCGCAGCTGGCCGTCCGCCTTGACGAAGATGGCGGTGCGCTCTTCGCCCTGCGGCTGGACCGTCGTGGCCGCGCCCTGGTCCGCGCTTTCGACCAGCTCGAACCACTTGCGCGCCTTCTCCGCCGCCTCGATGAACTTCTGGTAGCGGATTGGCTTCAGGAGGAAATCCAGCGCAGACACCTCATAGCTGTCGAAGGCGTACTGCTTGAAGGCGGTGGTAAAGATGACGCGCGTCCCGTCAGGGACCATCCGCGAGAGCTCCATGCCGTTCAGGTCGGGCATCTGGATGTCCAGGAAAACCAGCTGCGGGCGACGGTCCCGGATGGCTTCCAGCGCTGCCACGGGATCGGTGAAGGAGGCATCCAGCGCGAGGAAGGAAGTCTTGGAGATGAAATTCTCCAGCATCTTGACGGCCAGCGGCTCGTCATCGACGACAATGCACTGCAGCGGCTTCATCCCAACACGTTTTTAAGGGCGATCCGCACGGAGTAGACGCCGTCGTCATTGTGCTGTTCGTAGGAATAGGCGCCGGGGTAGATGAGTTCGAGCCGGCGCTTGAGGTTCTCCACGCCGATGCCGGAGCCGATGTGGTCCTCGCCCGATTTCTCGAAAACGGGATTCTCGCAAAGGAACACGAGGTCGCGCCCCTCCGGGCGCAGGCTGATGTGCACGAAAGAGGCCACCCGGGCGTTCACCCCGTGCTTGAAGGCATTCTCGATTGGGGAGATAAACAGCAGCGGGGCGATCCTGACATCCCCGTCGGGGATCTCCCAGGAGGTCTTGACCTCCGTGAGTTCGTTGCAGCGGAGCTGCATCAGGCGGATATAATTGTCCATGAATTCCACTTCGCCCTTGAGCGGCACCTTGTCGGTGTCCGTGTCATACAGGGCGTAGCGGAGCGTGTCGCTCAGCTGGGCGATGCTCTCCTGCGCCTTGTCGGGATCGATCTGCGTGAGGGAGGAGATGTTGTTGAGCGTATTGAACAGGAAGTGCGGGTTGAGCTGGTGCTTGAGCCAGGTGAGCTCCGCCTCCGCGGTCTTGCGCTTCTCCTCCTGGAGCTGGAAGGCGATGTCGTTGGAGCGGATGATGGACCGCACGCCGATGGCGAGGAAGATGAAGACCAGCTGGAAGAAAGCCGCCGAAATGAGCGTCGGGATGCGGAAGGCGAGGATGTCCCGCCGCTGGATGTGCTCGCGGATGGCCTCCGGGATCTCCCCGCGCGGGATCAGGCTCGGGGCATTCATGAGCGCCAGCAGCAGCACGTTCGCCACGATGAACCAGACCATCTTCTTGCGGAACAGCAGCTTGGGCACCAGGATGAAATAATTGACCAGATACACCAGGCAGATGGGCATCAGCATGTAGAACGATGACCAGAAGGTCATGTTGAAACGGTTGCTGTCGCCGGAAATCAGCCAGGTGACGGCTGCGGGCAGCAGCATCGCGCAGGCCCAGACGAGGACTTGCGCGATGTTGAGGATGAGACGGTTGTTCTTTCGGTTCATCTAAGTGGCAATTTGTACAAAGATAGTAATTATTCCGTTACATCATGCCACCCGTCATGCCGCCGCCCATCATGGAGCCGCCCAGGCTCTCGGCCGTGCTCTCGGTGTTGAGGACATCGTCGTTGCTGATGGACTTGCGGGCGCTCTTGACGCGGGCGCTGCCCTGCTTGCCGAAGCTCCAGCTGATGCTGACATTGAGGTTCTGCATCGGGATGGTGTTCACGCTCACGGAGCGGAAATCCTTGGTCTCGGTCACGCTCTTCATCTGCATGCCCTTGCCGCCGCTGAGCGGCATCGTGTAGTTGACGCTGACGCCGAGCCGGTCGTCGAAGAAGCTCTTGGTCACGCCGACCATCGCCATGCTCATGCCGGTGCTCCAGCCCTGCAGGGAGTAGTTCTTGCCCATGGCCACCACGTTGGCGCTCAGGCTGATGTTGGCGGGCAGCGCCTGCTGGATGCCGAGCATCGCATTGTAGCTCAGGCCACTGTTCTGCTGGCCGAGAACCTCGCTGCGCAGATCCACATAGTTCAGGCCGCCGTTGAGGAAGATGCGGGTATTGGGGCTGGCGTTCCAGTTGATGAAGGCGTTGAGGCCGGTGGTGCTGGTGCGCACGATGTTGCCGTAGGTCGTGTTCAGCAGCTGGTTGTCGTCGAAGAAGCTGTAGGCGGAGATGCCGTTGCCGACAAGCTGCTCGCGCAGGGTCAGGTTCACGATCCAGTTGGGGCTGTAGAGGTTGTAGACGAGGCTGATGTTGTGGCCGCGCTCGACCTCGAGGTCACCGTTGCCGTAGCTGCGGGCGGTCGGATCGGAGGTGTCCACGTAAGGGTTGAGGTAGCTGATGCCCGGACGGCTGATGCGCATGTTGTAGGACAGGCCGATGTTCTGCGTCATGCTGAGGTTCCACTGCAGGCTGGCCGTAGGCACGAGGCTGCCGTACTGCGTGCTGAAGCTGTTGCCGGCATTGTTGACGCTCTGCCAGGTGTACTCGTAGCGGACACCGCCCAGCAGGCTCAGGGAGCCGATCGTGGTCTTGGCCTCGGTGTACACGGCGCCGATGCGGTTGTAGAAGTCGTAGTTCAGGCTGCCGGCGGCGTTGTAGGCCCAGTCGCTGCCGTCCCAGAGGTAGAACTGCTGGTCGGAGCTGTTGTGGCGGCTGATATACTTGGCACCCGCGTTGAAGGTGCTGTTTGCGCCGAGCGGTGTGGTGAAGTCCACCTGGAAGGTATGGTCGAAGGAGCCCTGGGTGCCGTCGGTCTTGCGGTTCGTGAGGTCCAGCGCGGCCAGCGTCCCGGCGTTGTAGGTATTCTCGCTCACGGACGTGGAAGGCGTGCCGGAGAACTGGTAGGAGAAGATCAGGCTGCGGGTGGGGACGTCGCTCCAGAGGTGCTGGTAGTCCACGCTGGCGGTGATGGAGTTGGAGCTCATCTTCATCAGGGAGGTGCCGTCGTAGCCGAGGAGGGTATTGCCCTGTGCGTCAGTCATTTTGGTGCTGGTCAGGCCGTCCATCGTGGAGCCGTAGTGCATCAGGCCGGCGGTGGCGGAGATGAGGTTCTGCGCGTCGATCTCGTAGCTGGCGCTCAGGGTGCCCATGCCCATCGGCATGGTCATCGCGGACTCGCTGTGGTTCAGGGTGCTGCCGCCCACTCCGCCGATCAGTTCGCGGGTGGCGTCGGTGGTGGTGCCGGGCATGCTCATGTACATGCCGTTGCCGTTGAGGCTCCAGGTGAACTTGCCGGCCTGCTGGGTCAGGAAGAGGCCGCCGCCACCGCCGCGGGTGCTGCCCTGGGCGCGGACCGAGCCGTAGAAGGCATCCGCCACGCTCTGGCCGCCCGTGGCCTCGCGGTTGGTCACGAGGTTGAGCACGCCGCCCACACCCTCCGCGTCATAGCGCACGCCGGGGTTCGTGATCACCTGGATATCTTTTACATAGGAAGCGGGCATCATCTTGAAGATCTGGGAAGGGTTGCCCGAGAACATCTGGCTGGGCTTGCCGTCCACCGTGACCTGGAAGCTGGAGGAGCCGTTGACGGTGATGTTGTCCTGGCCGTCCACGGTGACCATGGGGACCTTGCGGAGCATGTCCAGGACCGTGGCGGTCTTGGAGTCCACGTCGTTGGACACGTCATAGGTCATGCGGTCCACTTCCATTTTCACGAGCGGGCGCTGCGCGGTCACGGACGCTTCCGCGAGGGCCTCGATGTCGTCTTCAATCAGGATGTCGCCCAGGTCGAGGGTCTCTTCGCCGTCCAGGGTGAAGGGAACCTTGCGCTCCTGGCGGCCGATGCCGGAGAAGTAGAGCGTGTAGGTGCCCTTGCCGGTCAGCACCTGCGAGAAGGCGCCGTCCAGGTCGGTCGTGGTGTAGGCAATCGGGTTGGTGGCGTCGTCCGCGCTGAAGAACTGCAGGACGGCTGCGGGCTCGCCCTGGCGGGTGAGTGCGTCGAGGATGTCGCCCTTGACAGTGGTACGCTGGGCGGAAAGGGCCGTGCTGAAGATGACGGCGAGGATCAGGGTGGAGAAAATTCGTTTCATATTTCGTGTTCGTTTTGTTTTCTGCTGCGAAGCTACAACACGAAACAGGCCACGCCGAACGCCTTTCGACGAACGCCGGCAGCCCTTCGACGAAAAATCGGCCCTTTCGACGAAAGCCCTTTTCCCTTCGACGAAATTCCCGACGAATTGTTGGCGGGAAGCGGTTGGCAGGCGGTCCGCCTGCCCGCCGCAGGGGCAAAACGGGGTGCCGGGGCCCCCGGCGGAGCAGAAATGCGGCTGCCGGGCACGCTGGAGGGGCTCTCCGTGCCCGGGAAGGGAAAAATCGGGGTCCCGGGCACGCTGGGGCCCTTTTCCGTGCCCGGCAGCCCCGGGAGACAGTCACTGGCGCCCCGGCAGATGCCTCCGGTGGACGGGGAGTCCCGTTTCGGGGCCGTTCACCCGGGTAGGGTCGGGCGAGCGCGATAGCGTCAGCACGATAGCGGAGAAACGGGAGCTCCCCGGCCGCCGACAACCGGCCCGCCCAGGTTTGCGAATTCCGGGGGAAATGCGTATTTTTGTGGGTTGTGCGCATATACGCGCGCGGAAGCAAGGAAAAGCAAACAGCGTTCATGCAGGAACAGGCCGCGAAAATACGGATAGAGCAGCTCCGGGAGATCCTCCGGGAGAACAGCCGACGCTATTATGTAGATAATGCGCCGACGATGTCGGACTACGAGTTCGACCAGCTGATGCATGAGCTGGAGGGGCTTGAGGTGGCATTTCCGCAGTTCGACAGCCCCGACTCCCCCACCCACCGCGTCGGCTCCGACCTGGACGCGCCGCTGGGCGCGAACGCCGAGTCGCAGGCGCGCCAGGGTTTCGTCCAGCGCCCGCACCGTTACCCCATGCTCTCGCTGGGCAACACCTATTCCCTCGAAGAAATCGAAGAATTTGCCGCCCGGGCCGACAAGGTCCTCGACGGCACCGCTTTCAGCTACAGCTGCGAGCTGAAGTTCGACGGCACGGCCATCTGCCTGACCTACCGCGGCGGCAAGCTGGTGCAGGCCCTCACCCGGGGCGACGGCATCCAGGGCGACGACGTGACGGAGAACGTCCGCCGCATCGAGAGCATCCCTCAGCAGCTCCGCGGGGACTATCCCGAAGAATTCGAAATCCGCGGCGAGATCCTGATGCCCTACGAAGCCTTCGACGCCCTCAACCGCGAGCGCGAGGCCCAGGACCCTTCGCCAACCCCCGCAACGCCGCTTCCGGCTCGCTCAAGCTCATCGACCCCGAAGAAGTTGCGCACCGCGGACTCATCTGCACCCTCTACCACATCCCGGCCGAATCGGTGACTTTCAACTCCCACAGCGAGGCGCTCGACGCCGCCGCAAGCTGGGGTCTTCCCGTCTCTGACAAACAGCGCATCTGCCGGAATATCAGCGAGATCAAGGAATACATAGACCATTGGGACAAGGAGCGCAAATTCCTCCCCTACGCCACCGACGGCATCGTGATCAAGATCAACGAGCTCGCCTGCCAGCGGGCGCTGGGCTACACCGCCAAGTCGCCCCGCTGGGCCGTCGCATATAAGTTCAAGGCCGAACAGGCCTGCACCGAGCTGCTCAGCATCGACTACCAGGTGGGACGCACCGGCGCGGTCACGCCCGTGGCGAACCTCGCCCCGGTGCAGCTCAGCGGCACGCTCGTCAAGCGCGCCACCCTCAACAACGCCGACCAGATGGCCCTGCTGGACATCCGCGTGGGCGACTGGGTGTTCGTCGAGAAGGGCGGCGAGATCATCCCCAAGATCACCGGCATCGATCCCGCCCACCGGGCAAAAGGCGCACAGCCGCCCGTCTTCCCGGACCGCTGCCCCGACTGCGACACGCCGCTGGTCCGGCCGGAGGACGAGGCGAAATGGTTCTGCCCCAACCAGGACGGCTGCCCGATGCAGATCAAGGGCCGCCTGGTGCATTTCGTCAGCCGCAAGGCCATGGATATCCTCGCCGGCGACGCCACCATGGAGCAGTTCTACGACACCGGCCTGGCCCGCACGCCCGCCGACCTCTACGATATCAGCAAATACCAGCTCATCAGCCTCGAAGGCTGGCAGGAGCGGGCCGCACAGCGCTTCCTCGACAGCCTGGAGGCGTCGAAGCAGGTCCCCTTCGAGCGTGTCCTCTTCGCCCTGGGCATCCGCTACGTGGGCGAGACGACGGCCAAGGCGCTCGCGCGCCATTTCGGCAGCATCGACGCCCTCGCCGCCGCCACGCAGGAGGAGCTGCTGGAAGTCGAGGACATCGGCGAGGTGATTGCCCGCAGCGTCTTCGACTATCTCCACGACCCCGCCCACCTGGCGCAGATCGACCGGCTGCGCGCTGCCGGCCTGCGTTTCGACGGAGCCGGGCAGGAAGCCGCCCTGTCGGACGCCCTCGCGGGCAAGACCATCGTGGTCTCCGGCAATTTCAGCATCAGCCGCGAGCGCATCAAGGAGCTGATCGCCGCCCACGGCGGCAAGGCCGGCTCGTCGGTGAGCGGCGCCACCGCCTTCCTGCTCGCCGGCACCAAGCCCGGGCCGGAGAAGCTGAAAAAATGTGAGAAGCTCGGCATCCCGGTCGTCTCCGAAGAAGAATTCCGCGCGATGCTGCCGGAAAATTCGCCGGAGCGGCAGGGCCTTTCCGGAGCCGTTCACCCGTCAGGGTCGCGCGCCAGCGACAGCGTCAGCACGATAGCGGAGGAAAGGCCGCTGCCGTCCGGCGGACCCCAAATCGAAGAACTTACTTTATTCTAGCATACGATGAAGATAGCCAGCAAGATAACGGACCTGTTCTCCGACCGCATCTGGACCCTCGACACGAGCGGGTCCGGCAAGGCCTATGCGGAGACCGTCCGCATCGTCAAGCTGATCCGCATTACCTTCCGCACCTTCACGGAGAACCGCATGGGCTTCCAGTGCGTCGCCCTCAGCTACTTCATCACCCTGGCCCTCGTGCCCTTCATCGCCTTCGCCTTTGCGGTCACCGGCGGTCTCGGACTCGACAACATGATCACGGACGTCCTCCAGATGGCCCTCCCCAGCCATCCCGAGATCGTGGACATGCTCTCCGAGCGGGCCGGCAACATCCTCGCCTCCGCACAGGGCGGCGGCCTCGGGCTCATCTCGGCCCTGCTGTTCATCTGGACCATCCTGTGGATGATGTTCCAGGTCGAACGCGTCTTCAACAACGTCTGGGGCATCCTCAAGATTCCCCGCAAGATCTACACGCGCTTCGGCTTCTATTTCCTGGTGCTGCTGCTCTCGCCCTTCCTGATGATCATCTTCGGTACGGGCGCCATCTACGCCTCCAACCTGCCCAACCTGTACGGTCTCGACCTGACGGAAGTGCGGTTCCTGATCAAGCTGCTCGGCTACTTCATTTTCTATTTCATCCTGGTGGGCACCCTGTCGGTCATGTACAAATACATCCCCGCCGCGAAAGTCCAGTACAAGTATGCCTTCCGCTCGGCGCTGATCACCGGCATATTTTTCATGCTCTTCCAGTATCTGTACCTGCGCACGCAGATGTTCGTGGGCCGGCTCAACCAGGCTTACGGAGTCCTCGCCGCCATTCCCCTGTTCCTGATCTGGCTGAACTTCAGCTGGCAGATCATCATCTACGGGGCGCAGCTCACCTATAGTTTCCAGAACGTAGACACATACCGGGCGTCCGACTGGGATGCCGAAAACCGATCATGAGTTTCTCCCAATTCACACCCGACGACTACCGCAAGATCGACGAGGCCTACGCCTCGCTGATGCAGGTCGCGTCCACCCGCTGCAAGGATGAAGCGGAGGTGGACACGGTGCGCCGGGCCTTTGAATTTGCCAACCAGGCCCACAAGAACGTCCGCCGGCGCTCGGGTGAGCCCTATATGCTCCACCCGCTCGCCGTGGCGAACATCGTCGTGACGGAGATCGGCCTCGGCTGCAAGTCCATCTGCGCCGCCCTCCTGCATGACGTCGTGGAGGACACCGCCTACACCGTCGAGGACATCCGCAACCTGTTCGGCGACAAGATCGCCACCCTGGTGGACGGCCTGACCAAGATCAAGACCGTGCTCGACAACGAGGACCGCAAGGGCGAAGCCGCCACGGAGAGCCTGCAGGCCGAGAATTTCAAGCGCATTCTGCTGACGCTCAACGACGACGTGCGCGTGGTGCTGATCAAGCTCGCCGACCGGCTCCACAACTGCCGGACCATCGAGTTCATGCCCGAGCACAAACGCGACAAGATCCTCTCCGAGACGATGTTCATCTTCATCCCGCTGGCGCACCGCCTCGGCCTGTACAGCGTCAAGTCAGAGATGGAGAACATCTGGCTCCGCTACAAGGAACCGGAGGACTTCAAGCGCATCTCCGAGCGCATCAAGGGCAACATCGCCTCGCGCGACAAGGACATCGACACCTTCATCGCCCCCATCGAGCAGGCGCTCCGGGATGCCGGCTACAAGTTCACCATCAAGAAGCGCATCAAGACCCCCTACTCCATCTGGTACAAGATGCGCACGAAGCAGGTGCCCTTCGAGCAGATCTACGACCTGTATGCCGTCCGCATCATTTTTGAGCCGTCGGACAACACCATCCAGACCGAGCGCGGCCAGGCCTACCTGATCTTCTCCACGGTCACCCACCTGTACCGCGAGAACCTGGGCCGCCGGCGCGACTGGATCTCCCAGCCCAAGAGCAACGGCTACGAAGCCCTGCACTGCACCCTCATGAGCCACGCCGGCTTCTGGGTGGAGGTGCAGATCCGCTCCAAGCGCATGGACGACATCGCCGAGAAGGGCATCGCCGCCCACTGGGCCTACAAGAACGACGGCTACATCTCCGAGAACGATTCCGAGATGGACAAATGGCTCGCCGAAGTCCAGGACATCCTGCTGAGCGACGACGTGAGCGCCCTGGAGCTGCTGGACATCATCCACAAGGACCTGGTCAGCAGCGAGATTGTCGTGTTCACGCCGAAGGGCGAACAGCGGGCCATCCGCGGCGGCGCCACCGCCCTCGACTTCGCTTACCTGATCCATACGGAGATTGGCAACAAAGCCATCGCAGCCAAGGTCAACATGCGGCTCGTACCGCTCTCGCACGCCCTCAAGGCCGGCGACCAGGTCGAAATCATCACCGCGGAGCGGGCCCACCCCAAGATGGAGTGGATCTCCTTCCTGCAGACCCGCTACGCCCGCAACCGCGTGATTGAATATTTCCGGAGCGATTTCGACAACATCGCCAAGGACGGCAAGCGCATCTTCAGCGAACGCATCCGCCTCATGGGCCTGAAGAGCAGCAAGGAGCTGCTCCGCAAGTTCCAGGACTACAGCCAGATCCGCGACGAGAAAGAGCTCTACTTCCGCATCGGTCTCGGTCTCCTCGGTCCAGAGGAGTTCAAGGCCATCATCAACGAGAAGGACTTCTCGGACGGGCAGCGCCGCAGGTCTCCCTCCCGGGAGGAAAACATCCACGCCATCGAATACCGCATCGCGGAATGCTGCCACCCCATTCCGGGCGATCCGGTCATCGGCTTCTCCGCCAGCGAGAACCTGGTCATGGTCCACAAGAAGTCCTGCCCCATCGCCGAGAGCCTCGCCAGCAAATACGGCAACCGCATGGTCGTCCCCCAGTGGATGGCCGTCCAGCAGGAATACCCGATCCGCATCTCCCTCAAGGGGATTGACCGGGTCGGAATGCTCAACGACATCACCAGCTTCATCTCCCGGACCCTCGGCATCAACATGCGCAAGCTCCAGCTTTCCGCGGACGGCGAGCTGTTCGAGGGCTTCATCGAACTGCTCGTCCGGGACAAGAAAAACCTGGAGCATATGGTCGAAGGCCTCAGCCACATCGACGGCATCCAGGATGTCATCCGAACCGATATCTGACGCGCCATGAAGAGATTCCTGCCCCTTGTGATCATCGTCTGCGGCGTCCTCGCCCCGCTGTTCTTCGCCCCGTCGTGCGCCAACACGACGCAGGCGCCCAGCGGCGGCAAGAAGGACACCATCCCGCCGCTGATCATCGACATCAAGCCGCTGCCGGGCGCCGTGGGCGTGCCAGTGTCGGGCGCCAGTTTCGTGTTCACCTTCAATGAGTACGTCAACATCAAGACCCCGGCCAACATCTTCCTGTCCCCGCCCCAGCGGAAGCAGCCGAAGGCGCGCCTGCGCGGCAAGCGCCTGGTCGTCTCCTTCGAAGAGCCGCTGGAGCCGAACATGACCTATACGCTGAGCTTCACCGACGCCATCGCGGACGCCAACGAAGGAAACATGTTCCCGGGCTACACCTACGTCTTCTCGACCGGCGCGCAGATCGACTCGATGATGCTCACGGGCACCGTGGTGGACTGCAACACCCTCGCCCCCGTCAAGGGCGCCACCGTGCTGCTCCACAAGGACCACGCCGACTCCGCCGTCTTCAACCGCCGGCCCTACGCCGCCGTCAAGACGGACGACTGGGGATTCTTCGTCCTCCCCTTCATCCAGGACACCCTCTACCGCCTCTATGCGGTCAAGGACGCCAACAGCGACAATCTCTACGATCCCGAGACGGAAAGCATCGCCTTCATCGACTCGCTCATCCGGCCGGTGTATTTTGCCAATGACACCGTGCCCGAGATGCTCAAATACGACATGCTCGACACCGTGCGCTGCCAGGCGCGCCGCAGCGAGTATGAGCTTAAGCTCTTCCGCGAGCGGCCGTCCAAGCAGTACCTGGTCAACAAGGTCCGCACCTCCGAGCGTTCCGCCTACCTGACCTTCATGGCCCCGGGGGCGTGGATCGACACGCTGTGGATCCCCGGCTTCCGCGCCGACCAGATCATCACCCAGTTCAACATCCGGCAGGACAGCCTGGAGCTGTGGATCAACAGCCGCAAGGCCGCGCCGGACACGATGCGCATCTTCGTGAACTACCGCCAGACCGATTCGCTGGGCCAGCTCACGCCGGTGCAGGAAATCGTCCGGCTGCCCCTGCCCTCCGAGAAGCGCACCTACTCCAAGACCACCCGGCGCAACATCCGCCACGACGACACGACCTGCGTCTACTCGTTCAAGGCATCGCCCGAGACCGTGGAGCAGAACGGCTTCGAGCTGGAGTTCAGGAACCCCATCATCACGGAGCATTTCGACTCCGTCGTGTTCCTCGCCGTCAACACCCGCCAGCGGGAGAGCCGCGCCGAGTTTACCGTGGAGCAGGACAGCCTCAATCTGCGTCGCTATGTCCTGCGCCCCAAGGAGAAGCTGATGCCGGGCTTCCAGTATTCCATGAAGCTCCCCCACCGCGCCTTCCGCGACATCAACGGCTTCTGGTCCGACAGCACCGTCGTCAAGGTCAGCCTCCCTTCGGACGAAACCCTGAGTCAACTGGAGCTGGAGCTCAGCGGCGTGGACCGCAGGTTCATCGTGGACCTGCTCCCCGAGAAGCGCGACCGCGTGCTGCGCAGCTACATCGTGGACGAAGACCAGGTCCTCGTTTTCCCCTACCTCAAGACCGGGCGCTACAGCGTCCGCTTAACGGAGGACGGCAACCGCAACTCCATTGTGGACACCGGCTCGCTGCTGGACCACCGCCAGCCCGAGGCCGTGGTGTTCCTGGACTTCTCCGGCAGCAAGTACATCGACATCCCGGCCAGTTCCGAGGTCATCCAGTCCGTCCAGATAGCAACCCTTTTCCCCTGATCCGGCCATGAGAAAGACCTTCACCGTACTCCTTCTTCTGTGCGCCGCCCTCTGGGGCGCCGGGGCCCAGGGTTTCGAAGCGGACAGCCTCGAAGTCAAGACCGAGGCGCCCCTAATCAACGATTACACGCTGATCGGGGTCAACTACGGCGTCTCCTTCGCCAACATGTATTTCTCGCCGGCACGCACCAACCGCGCCTTTACCGTCTGTCCCAATTATGTCAGCGTGACCTTCACGAAGTTCAGCAAGATGTTCGACAAGCTCCCCTACTTCGCCCTGGTCATCGGTGCGGCCCACGGCTATGAGGCGTTCGCCTTCGAGAAAAATCCGGAGACCGGCTACACCCAGGAGGTGGACGGCGCGGAGCAGGCGAAGATGGAGGTGTTCGAAATCCCGGCCATGGCCCAGATTCACGCGGACTTCTACCCCGGCAAGCTCATGGTCAACGTGGGCGTGTACGGCGGCTGGCGCAAGACCATCACCCGTTCCGGGCCCACCCTGGACCCGGCCTACACCAATGCCTTCCGCTCCTACGAGCACCAGCTCGACTACGGCCTGCAGGGCGGAGTCGGCTTCGGCCTGATGTTCGACCCCGTCGAGATCCACCTCAACGCCCTCGTCCGCTGGTCCTGGTCGTCGCTCTACGATCCGGACTACGCGAGCGCCTATTACTACCGCTACGCCTATCCGATGGACGCCATCGTGACGCTGGGCGTCCATTTCCAGCTGACCAAGCGCTCCGGCAAGACCAGCCAGGCGCTGCGCCAGGAAGCCAAGGCTATCGTTTATGGCACGCATTGAGACCCTTCCCGTTCCCGTCGGCGACGCGCTTGTGATTGGCGGCGGGCATCCCATCGTCGTCCAGACGATGTGCAATACCCACACCTCCGACGTCGACGCCACCGTGGCCCAGTGCCTCGAGCTGGCCGCAGCTGGTGCGCAGCTGGTGCGCATCACCGTGCCGGGCCGGCAGGACGTGCCCTGCGTGGCTGAGATCAAGGCGCGGCTGCGCGCAGCAGGCTGCAACGTGCCGCTGGTCGCGGACATCCATTTCTCGTCGGAGACGGCCATCGCCGTGGCCCCCATCGTCGAGAAGGTGCGCATCAACCCCGGCAACTTCCACCCCGACCACGAGCAGGCGCGGCAGCAGTTCGCCCGCTTCCTGGAAGTCTGCAAGCAGCACGGGACCGCCGTGCGCGTGGGCCTCAACCACGGTTCGCTCGGCCGCTACATCACCGACCGCTATGGCAACACGCCGCAGGCCATGGCGCTCGCCGCCATGGAATGGCTGGAGATGTGCATCGAGGCGGAGTTCTACCGCGTCGTCGTCTCGCTGAAGGCCAGCAACACCGTCGTGATGGTGCAGGCCTACCGCGAGCTCGCGCGCCGCATGCAGGAGCGCGGCGTCGTGTTCCCCATGCACCTCGGCGTCACGGAAGCCGGCGGCGGCGACAGCGGGCGCATCAAGTCCTGCGTGGGCATCGCCTCGCTGCTGCAAGAAGGAATTGGAGATACCATCCGCGTCTCTCTCACCGAACCTCCGGTAAATGAGTTGCCTGTAGTGCAGTATCTCGCACAACATGGCGGCAGCGCTTCGCCAGGGGCGGTATGGCCTGACGTCGAAGGCTCAGCCGCAGCAGGATTCGTGGCGCCGAATCCGGTTCCCGCGTCAGCGGGAAGCGAGGATGGAAGCCGAGACGCAGGCCATACCGCCCTGGCGGGAAAGGCCATGCTGGATGCGGCAATCAAGTGGGGTCCGAAGCTGCTGAAACGCGAAATCGACGAGATTCCGGCGGAGGCGGGGCTGTCGGAGTACCTGCGCGACGAGATCATGCAGGCGGCCCGGCGCCGCTTCTACAAACCGGAATACATCGCCTGCCCCGGCTGCGGCCGCACGATGTACAACCTGCAGGAGACCTTTGAGGAAGTCCAGCGCCGCACCGCCCACCTCCGTGGGCTGGTGATTGCCGTCATGGGCTGCATCGTCAACGGCCCCGGTGAGATGGCCGACGCCGACTGGGGCTATGTGGGCGAAGGCGGCGGCCGCGTCACGATCTACCACCGCGGCGAGCCCGTCCTGCGCCACATCCCCGACACCGAAGCCATCGACGAGCTGCTCCGGCTGATTGAAACGGACGCTTCCTATTCTACGTAAAGCAGGAGTCCCTTGAGGTATTCCCCTTCGGGATGATAGATGCTGACCGGATGGTCTGCGCCCTGGCAGAGCCGGTCGAGAATCCGCACGCTCCGCCCCGTCTGGGCGGCCGCGGAAAAGACCGTATTGGCAAAGGTGATCTTGTCGACGACCTGCGAGCAGCTGAACGTAAACACCAGCCCGCCCGGTGCCACCTTGGCGATCGCCGCGGCATTCAGCCGCTGGTACGCCCGCAGCGCATTCTTCAGCGCCCCGCGATGCTTCGCAAACGCCGGCGGATCCACGATCATCAGATCGTACTTCCCCTCCGGAATCTTATGCAAAAAGTCAATCGCATCTTCGCAGTAGTTCTCATAGGATGAATTACATCCATTCAATTCAATATTGCGGGCGACGAGGTCCATGGCGCGGGCGGAAGAGTCGACGGAGTCGACGAGGGCGGCACCGGCCGTCAGGGCATAGATGCTGAAGCCGCCGGTGTAGCAGAAAAGATTGAGTACACGGCGCCCGGCGGCATACTTGCCGACCAGCTCGCGATTGTCGCGCTGGTCCAGGAAAAAGCCGGTCTTCTGGCCCTCCTCCCAGTTCACAAGAAACTTGCGGCCATTCTCCAGCACCACCGCCTCGCGCGCCTCGAAGCCCGGCGCCCGGTACAGATAGCCGTCCACCAGCTCGAGGCCGGCCTTGAACGGCGCCGTCCCGGAGCTCTTGTCGTACACGGCCTTCAGGCTGTCGCCAAACACCGCCTTCAGTGCCTCGCAGATCTGCCCCTTCGCGCGCCACATACCCACCGAATGCGCCTGCAGCACGCACACCCCGTCATACCAGTCGATAATCAGCCCCGGCAGCCCATCCCCCTCACCGTGCACCAACCGGAAGCAATTCGTTCCAGATAATTTTACGGCTTCGCGGACCGCGAGGGCGCGGGAGATGGAGTCAATCCAGAAACCGGGGGCGGTGGGATCGGCGTCGAAGGAGAGGATGCGGACGGCGATCGAGCCGACCTGCCAGTGGCCGGAGGCCAGGAACTGCCCTTCGGCGCTGTAGACGCCGACGATGTCGCCCTCCGCGGGCGAGCCCTGCACCTGGGCGACGGCGCCGCTGAAAACCCACGGATGGAAACGGCGCAACGACTCGTCGCGCCCGTGTTTGAGAAAAACCTTAACCATTGGCTGCCGGCGCCTCCTGCGCCTTCTTCGGCCGACGGTGACGATGCCGCCGGCGACGCGACTTCGGCTTCGCGGACGCGTCCGCGTCCGTCTCCGGCTTCGCCTCGACCTTCTTCGCGCACTCCTGCTGCGGCTGCGGCGGATTCAGCTCCTCCGGCGTCAGGGGATGCTTCTCCGACTGGAGAAGCTTGAGATACATCTCCCGACACACCCAGGCATCCGTCGCGGCATACATCTGCTGCCCGGCGGAAAGCTCCTCCGCCTCCCAGTTGGACAGCTGCTGCGACTTCGAGATCCGGACCCCGAGGATATTCGCGGCCAGCTTCTTCACGCTCTTGTCGCGAATCCCCCACTCATAGGCAATCTTCTGCAAGTCCACAAACCCCTTCGGCTCGAAACGCTGGTAATGCTGCAGGCCGCGCACATCGTCATGGACCGCCGCCCCCACCTTGAGGATGCGGGGATTGGACATCAAGCTGCAAAGGAGCTTTCGCATCCCGAACTTTCCGACCCGGAACAGATACGCCTGCGAGGCGCCGGAAAGCTGCAGCAGCGCCACGGGATTGTGGTGCTGGCCGGGCGAAAAGACCGGCCGCGTCTCCGTGTCGAAACCGATGATCTTCTGCGTACGCAGATAGGCGATCGCCTTGACGAACTCGATCCCGTTCCTGTCAATCACATGGATCCTGCCGGGAAAAGACCCCAGCGGCAATCCTTCAATCTCTTCCGCCTGAATGCTAATTTTGAACATACGAACCGGGAATCAGGATAATCGAACCGTCCTCGGCCTCCGGCTTGCGGACCGGCTTGAAGATCGATACCTGAGGTTTGGCAATATTATGGGTAAACAGGTTATTCTCACGCAGGAACGCATAGCAGCGGTCCGACACCTCCTCCAGGGAATTGAGGAAGAAAAAGCCCCGGGAAATCTGCCGGCCGAGCGTCATCGAACTCTCGTTCATCACGGAGACGATCTCCGCCAGATCCGTCTTCATCGACTCCGGATCCACGGACAGGTTGTCGATCAGAATGGCGTCCAGCGGACGGGTGTTGCCTTCCGCGAGGTAGCGGTCCAGGAAACGGTACAGGACGCTGTCGCCCGGCGCCATGCCATAGACAACACAGTTCGCGCCCTTGGCGCCGATCTCCGCCGCCTTGCGGGCGAAAATCCGCTCGTAGATCCCCGCAGAGTCGAACTGGGGATCGCACAGGATGCCGACGGACAGGTCCCAGCGGCTACTCTGCACAAAGGCTTTCTCAATCATGGACTCCATCGGACAGACGACGGGGATGTCGCAGCCGGAGCTGCGGAAAAGCGTGTCCACGTCGAACCCGCCGTATTCCGTCAGGAACGGGTCCGCGAGGACGATCATTTTCGTGGAAGGCTTCACGGCCAGGCCGTCCAGGTCGTAGGGGCTGATGTGCACCACGGTGTCCAGCGCGCTCAGCACGCGGAACACCGCCTGGCGGCGCAGCTCCTCGCTCTCCCCTGTCGCCACCCATTCGGCATAGTGCCTGCCGTCCTCAATGCAGGCGAACGTCTCGCCGGCGAAATCCGGCAGGCCGTCCGGGGTATGGCTTCCGTCCACATTGTCCCGAAGGTCGCGGAAAGAGAGGCGTTCGGCCAGCATGTCGCACGCGAACTCCCCGCCGATAATCGTGATATCCTGCTGCGGCATGGGACGGCGGTCCCGGAGCAGGGCGATGCGCGGCCCGGATTTCTCGGCAAGGATCTCCCGCACCAGCGGGATGGTCGGACGCGTCTCCACTACCTCCCGCCGGCAGGCGGCAGGAAGCAGGACAAGCAGCAGAAGGAAGAAGAATCTACGGTTCATAGCTTGAAGAGGGCGTATACCAGGTTGTTCAGGATATAAAAGAGCATCACGAGCACCACCGCCAGCGAGAGATGGTGGCCAAAGACCAGGCAGAAGGCCACGGAAACCGCAGTAAATGCCACCAGCGTCCAGCGCTTGACGACCAGGTTGCGGCTGTCCTCCCCGTGAAACTTGAGGGAGAACATCGGCAGTTCGCTGACCATCAGGAGCCCCAGGCAGAGCGCCAGAGCCGGGATGAACACCGGTCCGGCGGCCCAGGTGGAGAGGAAGCCCGTCGGCGTGTGCACGCAATAGCAGCAGAGCGCGCCGCAGAGCAGCGCCGCCGCCGGCGTGGGCAGGCCCAGGAACTGCGCTTCCTGCCGCGGATCCGTATTGAACTTCGCCAGCCGCAGGCCGCTGAACAGCGTCATGGCCAGCGGAATCCAGCAGACCCATCCGGCATCAAAGCGGAACGTCTGCATCAGCAGGCAAAGCATCAGGGCGGGCAGCAGGCCGAAACTCACCAGGTCGGACAGGGAGTCCATCTCCTTGCCGAAGGCCGAGATGACACCCAGCTTCCGGGCGACCCAGCCGTCCAGGAAATCACAGACGGATGCCGCCAGCATCCACCAGAAGGCAATGTCCAGCCTCGAGCGCAAGGCGAACACCACCCCGACGAGTCCGCAAACCAGATTCATCGAGGTGATGGCGTTCGGAATGTGCCTGCGCAGCGACATTACTTGACGTTCAGTTTCTTCTTCAGGTCCTTGGTCAGGGCATCCTTGTGGATGGTGATATCCAGGGTCTGCGCCTTCACGAAGGCCTCGGTGGCATACCAGATGCCATCGTACTTGCCGGTCACACCCCAGGAGTTCTTGACCATGTAGTATTTCTTGCCGTCCTGGTCCTTGGCAATACCATAGATATGCATGCCATGGTCGTCGGTCATGGTCTTGTTGTCAAACTCAATCTGGCGGGACTCCTGCGTGGGCACGGCCTCCACGACCTTCATGGGAGCCGGCGGGGCGGGACGGCCGTTTGCCGGGCCGACCCAGCGCTCCTGGTCGGAGCCGGGGGCTGCGGCGGCGGTGGCCTTCTCGTCAATCAGGATCGCCAGGCCGTTGCGGGTGAAGCCCGGATGGCTCACGTCGGCGCCCCAGCAGACGGTGTAGCCGTTCTCCAGCGCATTGTCGAGCACGGCCATCAGCTCGTCGATGGGAACATTGTACGACTGGGACCAGCGCCAGTTGTCGCAGACCTCCAGTGCAAACCAGGTGTAGAACGGATGGTGGGTGAAGGAAGTCAGCTCAATGTAGTCGTCGGCGTTGATCTTCATGGCGTCACGGTAGGAGGCGGGGGTATAGGTCTTGCCGTCCACGGTGAAGGTCTCGGGGGCCTCGCCCAGGTACTCGTCCACCACGGCGTCGAAGCCGCGCTTCCACGCGGTCGTCAGGGTGCGGTTCGGAATCTTCACGGCAGCACCCACATAGCCCGCGAGCACGGCGTCCATCTCGGACTGCTGCGGCAGCTCAGTGCCATAGTTCATGCCCGTCATCTCGGCATTGGGGACAATGCCGTGGTTGCGCACGACATCCAGGACATCGCCCGCGCCGGAACCGGCGCTGAAGCCGAGCTTGCCGTCCAGGCGGATGTACTTCTCCGCGCGCTCCTTGTACGAAGTGGAGACGACGTAGAACTCGGAGAAATCGGGATACTTCGCCTCATCCTTGATGTTGCAGAGACGGATGGCTTCGGACTCCAGGAAGCTGATGGCGGAGAAGGACCAGCAGGTCCCGCTGCTCGCCTGGTTCTTGATCGAGGTGATCGGGTTGGCCTTGACGGTGGTGAAGGTGAACTCCGGGAACTCCGGAGCGGGACGCTGCTGCTGGGCAAAAGCAGAAATGCCGAGGGTCAACAAGGCAGCGGCTGCAAAGAGGATTCTTTTCATATAATCATGTAGTATTTCAGATACAAAGATAAAAAAAGGATGGCAGATTCCTGCCATCCCCTGTAAAAAAAGTCGCGTCTTCGCTTAGGCGATCACCTTCGCCATCTCGAGGACCTTGTTGGAGTAGCCCCACTCGTTGTCGTACCAGGCGCAGACCTTCACGAAGGTCTTGTCGAGCTGGATACCGGCCTTGACGTCGAAGATGGACGTGCGCGGGTCGTTGCGGAAATCGGTGGAGACGACGGCCTCGTCGGTGTAGCCCAGGACACCCTTGAGCTCGCCCTCGGAAGCTTCCTTCATCGCGGCGCAGATCTCATCGTAGGTGGCCTCCTTGGCGAGCTCGACGGTCAGGTCGACGAAGGAGACGTCGGAGGTAGGAACACGCAGGGACATGCCGGTCAGCTTGCCGTTCAGCTCGGGAAGCACCTTGCCGACAGCCTTGGCGGCGCCGGTCGAGGACGGGATGATGTTCTCAAGGATGCCGCGGCCGCCGCGCCAGTCCTTCTTGGACGGGCCGTCAACGGTCTTCTGGGTGGCGGTGGCAGCGTGGACCGTGGTCATGAGGCCGCGGACGACACCGAACTTGTCCTGGAGCACCTTGGTCAGCGGAGCAAGGCAGTTGGTGGTGCAGGAAGCGTTGGAGATGATGTCCTGACCAGCGTAGGTCTTGTCGTTCACACCGTAGACGAACATCGGGGTGGAATCCTTGGACGGGGCGGACATGATCACCTTCTTGGCGCCGGCCTGGATGTGCTTGCGGGCGGTCTCGTCGGTGAGGAAGAAGCCGGTGGACTCGACGACCACCTCGGCGCCCACCTCATTCCACTTCAGGTTGGCGGGATCCATCTCGGCGGTGACGCGGATCTTCTTGCCGTTCACCACGAGCATGCCGTCCTCCACCTTCACGTCGCCCTGGAAGGTGCCGTGGACGGAGTCGTACTTCAGCATGTAAGCCAGATACGCAGGATCGAGGAGGTCGTTGATGCCGACAATCTCGAAGTCATTGGGGAAATTCTCAACCGCAGCGCGGAAGACCATACGGCCGATACGGCCGAAGCCGTTAATACCAAGTTTGATCATTGTAGATGAGTATAAAATGTTAATAAATTGTATAAGTAGTTTCCAACTTTTCAATCATGCAAAATTACTTATTTTTTGCATGAAAATCAAGCCCCTTTCCGGATTTCTTCAATCATCGCACGGGCCACCGCGCGGGAGGCTCCGCTGCCGCCCAGCAGCCGCCGGATTTCGGCGTAGTCCGAGCGCATCCGTTCCCGGTAAGGGGTGTCCTCCACCAGCCGCCGGACCTCGTCCGAGGCGGCTTCCGGGGTGAACGCTTCCTGGACCAGTTCGCGGAACGCCTCCCGGCCCAGGCACAGGTTGCCCAGGGAGATAAACTTCACGTGATCCATCACGCGCAGCACATGGCGTCCGATCCAGACGACCAGCGGCGACGCGTTCCAGCCCACCACCTGCGGCGTGCCGGTCAGCACGGCCTCGAGCGAGGCCGTCCCGGAATTGATCACGGCGGCATCCGCATAGCGGAGCACGTCGTAGGTCCTGCCGAACAGCAGCGACACCTTCTGCCGTCCGGCGATAAACGGTGCATAATCCGCTTCGCTGCGGGCCGGGGCCCCCGCCACGACGAAGCGCACGTCCTCCCAGCCGGGCAGGGCGGAGAGCCGGTCCGCCGCGGCCATCAGCACCGGCATCATCCGCTTGATCTCCCCCTTGCGCGAACCGGCGAGCAGCGCGATGTAGCGGCCCTCGACGGGACGCACGAATTCGTGGGTGTCCACCGCGTCCACCAGCGGATTGCCCTTGTAAATGAACGGGACGCCCTGCTCCGTGAAATACGGGACCTCGAAGGGGAAAATGATGAAGAGCCGGTCCACCCAGGCCTTTAGCCTGCGGTTGCGTCCCGCCCGGGACGCCCAAGTCTTGGGGGCGATGTACCAGAAGACGCGGATGCCGCGCGCGTGGCACCATTTCGCCATCTTCATGTTGAAGCCGGGATAGTCGATCAGGATCACCACGTCAGGCCGCCAGGCCGCAATGTCCCGCTTGCAGTCCCGCAGGCTGCGCAGCAGTTTGCCGGCTTTGCCGAGCACGTCCGTGAGGCCCATCACGGCGCCTTCGCGATAGTGATCTGCCAGTTCTGCACCCGCCGCCTGCATCAGCTCGCCGCCCCGGCAACGGAAAACCGCCTCCGGGTCCTCGGCCTGCAGACCGCGGATCAGGTTGCTCCCGTGCAGATCGCCGGAAGCCTCGCCGGCAATCAGAAAATAGCGCACAGGCGTTCGATCTCCGATTTGTCGGTGTTGTCGATGTTCTGCGGGGTCACGACCACGTAGCCCTGGCTCAGTAGGAGATGGTCGGCGTCGTGGGGATTGTCACCGTTGTCCGTGAAGTCACCCGCCATCACATAGAGCTGCTCGCCTTCTTCCTTGGCGGCCACGTAACGGCAGTCTTCCTCGCTGGGGACATACCCGCTCTCACGCAGGAATTCACCATAGTCCCGGTACTCCCGCTCCCAGTGCGCGCGACCCATGCGGCCGGTCTTGATGCCCTTGATCTGCTCGACGGGACAGTCCGGGAAATTGATGTTGTAGAAGAGTCCGAAGCGGCGCTCCATCACGGGGATGATGCGCTCCAGGATGTCCGGAAGCTTCGCCGCCACACCGGAGAAACCGCTGGAGGGGGTGAAGCTGTCGACGCTCACGCCCACGGACGGGATCCCGTTGACCGCACCTTCCATCGCGGCGCCGATCGTGCCGGAATAGATCGAGGCGGTGGCGGCGTTGCTGCCATGATTGATGCCGCTAATCAACAGCTCCGGGCGGTCCGGATACAGGACATTGTCAATGCCGAACTTGACGCAGCTGGCGGGGGTGCCGTCGAGGTACCACCAGTCTTCGCCGGGTTTCTGCTCCAGGTGCTTCACGGCAATGGGCTTGAGGCCCATCGTCACGGCCATGGACATGCCGCTCTGGGGACGCTTCGGCGCCACGATGGTCAGGTCGCACCAGGGCCGGAGGATCTCCACCAGCTTGTGCAGACCCGGGGAATCATAACCGTCGTCATTGGTGACGAGGACTTTTCTGTGCATGATCATATCAATACTGTCTTTCGCCAAAGATGGCGGTTCCTATGCGTACGATGGTGGCCCCGTAGTCGAGGGCGAGGGGCCAGTCGCCGGACATGCCGATGGAGAGCTCGGTGAAGTCCGACAGCTCCGGGAACAGGTCCTGCAGATAGGCGCGGAAATCGGCGATGCGGGCAAAGTCCGCGCGGATGTCGTCCTCGCAGTCAGTGTGGGACGCCATGCCCATCAGGCCGCAGAAGCGCACGTGGGTGTATCTCTCCGCATTGAACAGGATGTCCAGCGCCTCTTCCTCGTGGAAGCCCTGCTTGGTCTGCTCTGCGCCGATGTGCAGCTCCAGCAGCACGCGGACGATCTTGCCGTTCGCCTTGCCCCATTCCTGGATGGCATCCAGCAGATGGAGGCTGTCCACCGACTCGACCAGGTCGGCATACGGCAGGACCAGTTTCAGCTTGTTGGTCTGCAGATGCCCGAGAAAATGCCATTCCAGATCCAGGTCCGACAGGGACTCGACCTTCGCGGCGAACTCCTGCGGACGGTTCTCCCCGAAGACGCGCTGCCCGGCGGCATACGCCTCCCGGATCGCCTCGACGGGGTGAAATTTGGAAACTGCCACCAGTTTGACCTCAGGTGGCAGTTTTCCATGGATAGCTAGAATGTTTTCCTTAATCATTTATTTGCGTTTCTTCGCTTGCTCGCGTTGCATTTGCTCCTGCATCTTCTGCGCTTCCTCGAGGCGCTGCTGCCACTTGCTCTTCGGCACCGGCTTGCCCTCCGAAGCCCGGACCTTGGCGAGGATCTTGTCCTTGTCGACGGAGCGGCGGATGGCCCAGGTCTGCACGATGGAGATCAGCTGGGAAAGCAGGTAGTAATAGCTGAGCGCGGCGGAGAGGCTGTTGCAGATGAAGAACATCATGATCGGCATCATCCACACGGTCATGAAGCGCATCGACGCGGCGCTCGGGTCATTCGCCGACGGCTGGCTGGACATCGACATCTTGGAGTACAGCCACATCGTGAGGGCCATCAGCAGGGCGAACAGGGAGATGTGGTCGCCGAAGATCGGCACCCGCGTCCCGAAGTCCACGATCGAATCATAGGCCGACAGGTCCTGGCACCACAGGAACGGCTGCTGGCGCAGCTCGATGGATGCCGGGAAGAACCGGAACATGGCCCACAAGATTGGGAAGGTGAGCAGGGTTGGCAGGCAGCCGCCCATCGGGCTCACGCCCGCCCGCTTGTACAGGTCCATCGTGGCCTGCTGCTTCTTCATCATCTCCTGCTGGTTGTCCGTGTGGGGATACTTCGCATTGATCTTGTCGATCTCCGGCTTCAGGGCACTCATCTTGGCCGAGGAGGAGAAGGACTTGTAGGTCAGCGGGAAGACCACCGTCTTGATGACGAGGGTCATCAGGAGGATGATCAGGCCGAAGCTGGAGATGAAACGGTGGAAGAAGTCGAACATCGGGATGATTGCATAGCGCGTGAACCAGCCCACGAGCCAGCCGCCCAGCGGGATGATCTTCTCAAACTTGTTGCCGATGGCCTTGAGGGTCTTGAAATGGTTCGGCCCGAAGTAGAACTCGAACGGAATGCTCCCGTTGCCGCCTTGCGGCAGGTCCAGGCGCATCTGCGCGGTGCAGTGCATCAGGTTTCGGTCTTCGTCGTCCTGGGGGAAGAAGCTGACCGCCAGCTCGCCGGAGGCGAACTGCTGCGGGGCGCGCATGATCGCGGAGAAGAACTGCTGCTGGAAAGCGAACCAGCTGAGCTTGGAGTCCACCCGGCGCGAGGCGTTGCGGCCACGGCCAATCTCCACGGGCTTCTTGTCGCCCTCGAAATAGTAGTCCAGCTTGGAGTACTGGGATTCGTTCTTGTAGCCCTTCTCCATGCGGGGCAGGGTGAGCTCGAAATCCATGTCCAGCGCACTGACGTTGCGCGGAATGACTGTGCCCATGTCCACGAAGGAGAGGAGGTTGTCCACCTGGTAGGAGTCGGCGTGCAGCACATAGCGCTGCTCGATGCATCCGCCTCCGGCGAACGGAAGGCGCATCACCACGGTGCTGTCCGTCTGCTCGGCGACCTGGAAAATGAAATCGCCCGTGCGCACGTACTCCCCGGCGTACACGCTGAAGGAATACGCCGCCTGCCCGGGACGGAACAGGTACAGGGGCGAGCCGTCGTAATTCGTGTAATCCTTGACCAGTACGGAGTACGGCTGGGCGCCCTTGGTCGTGAACTCGATGCGGAGCTTGCTGTTCTCCAGGGTCACGGTCTGCCCTTCCGCATGGGAAGCAGCCTCCAGCAGGGAATCCTTGTAGATGGAGGTCTGGACCGCACCGGCGGCAGCCGCTTCACGCAGGCTGTCGGGCAGCGAGGCGACGCGCTCCGCTTCGGCAAGCTGCGCCTCCACCGACTGGGCAAGCGCCACGGAGTCCAGCTGCGCCTGCAGCTCGGCCCGCTTGCGCATCTGGTTGGACTGGAAGAGCGAGAAGCCGATGAAGATGACGGCAATCAGGATGAAGCCGATAACCGAATTCTTGTCCATTACTCAGTGCCCTCCTCGGCCTTCCGAATCTGCGCCTCCAATTCCTTCAACTCGGCCTTGGCTTGCTCAATCCTCTCCTCCATCTGGCGGATCAGCGGCTCGCTGTTCTTGGAGGCGGAGAAGAATCCGATATTGTTCTCGTACGTGGTAATGTCCTGCTGCAGACGGTTGTACTTCTCGATCAGGGCATCCTTGGGGCTGCGCGGGGCGCGGGCGGCGCGGGGCGCTGCGCCACGCTGGGCGGAGAAGTCAGGGAACTTCTCCTGCATCGCGTCGCGGTAGGCGCGGCCCACGGCATCCTTCTCCTTGAAGGGGACGTGGCCGATAGCCTGCCAGCGCTCGGCGAAGCCGCGCATGGCCTCCTCGTTGGCCGCGGCATTCTCCACGGGCTCATAGGCCTGGATGTCCTCAATGACCTTGCGCTTGGCCTTGAGGTTGCCGTAGAAATCGTTTTCCCCGCCGGCATGGGCGTCGCGGGCGGCGAAGAATTCGTCGCAGGCGCCGCGGAAACGCTTCCAGAGCGCCTCGGACTTCTTGCGCGGCACGGCGCCGATCTCCTTCCACTGCTTCTGCAGGGCAATGAACTGGTCCGTGGCTTTCTTCCACTCGGTGCTGGACTTGAGGGCCTCGGCCTGCTCGATGAGGGACATCTTCTTGCTGAGGTTGTCGTTCATGTTGTCCTTGATGCCGGAGTAGAAGTCGCGCTTGCGGGAATAGAACGCATCGCAGGCGGCGCGGAAGCGGTCGTAAATGCGCTGGTTGTCCTTTTTGGTGGCATAGCCGATGCGGCGCCACTCGGCCTGGATCTCCTCGATCTCCTTGGAGGCAGCGTTCCAGTCGCCGGAGCCGCTGATCTCGCGGGCGGCAATCTCCTCGACGCGCTCGCACAGGGCGGTCTTCTTCACGAGGTTCTCCGCCTGCTGCTCCTTCAGCCCCTCGAAATGGGCCTGGTAGCGCTTGTTCACGACGGCGGTCGCCGCCTTGAAGCGGTTCCAGATGTCCTCGCGGTATTCCTTGGCCACGGGGCCGAACTCCTTCCACTGCTCGTGCAGCTTCTGCAGCTCGTGGAAGGCGCTCACGACGTTGTCGTTCTCCGCGAGCTTCTCGGCAGCCTCGCAGAAGGCCTGCTTGGCCTCGAGGTTCTTGCGGAAGTCCAGGTCGCGCAGGTCGCGGTTGATCTTGACCATGTCGTAGAACTTCTCCACATAGAACTGGTAGGTATCGTTGATGTCCCGGAAAGCCGTGGCCGGCACGGGGCCTGCCTCCCTCCAGCGGTTCTGGAGTTCGCGGAACGCCGGGAACTGGGCGCTGACATCCTCCTGACCTTCGACGATCGCCTTGAGCTCCTCGATGATGGCCTGCTTCTTCGCCAGATTCTCCTCCCGACGCGCATCCTGCTGCTTGTTGAATTCGGCGCGCTCCTTCTTGTAGTCGGCATACATCGCCTTGAAATTCTGCTCCACGGCTTCGAAAGGATTGTCCTGGCTGGACTCCGAATCCTCGGACACGCCGCTCTCGCCCTTCAGGCGGCCGAGCAGCTTGTAGAAAGCCGACTTGATGGCTTCGGCCTCCTTGGAGCGGGTCATCCGCTCCGCGCTGTCCTTGAGTTTGCCGAACAGGTCGGAAAGCTCGGCGAGCGTCTTGTCGGCAAAGCTGTCGGCCTTGTCGGCGGGCGCCTCGGGGGCTTCCGCCTCAGCTTCCTGAGCGGCCTCGGGAGCAGCTTCGGGAGCGGCTTCCGGCTCAGCCTCGACGGGTGCTTCGGGAGTTGATTCTACGATCGGAGTCTCTTCAACGGTGGAAGCCTCCACGGGGGTGGTGTCCACCGGGCCTTCTACATCTGAAAGAACCTGGCGGATCTCTTCAGGATTGGTGTTTTCGCTCATAATATCAGAGTTCTAGAATTGTTATAGCTTACAAATATACTAAAATTAAATAAAAAGGGTAATTTTGCAGGACAAAACTTTCCGATATGAGAATCGACATCCTGACCGTCGTCCCGGAGCTGCTGGAGAGCCCCCTCTCCCACTCCATCGTGGGGCGCGCCATCAAAAAGGGACTGGTGGACATCCGGGTCCACAATCTCCGGAAATACGGCATCGGCCCCCGCAAGAATGTGGACGACTACAGCTACGGCGGAGACGCCGGCATGGTGATGCGCATCGAGCCGGTGTACGACATGATCGCGGAGCTGCGCGCCGAGCGGGACTACGACGAAGTCATCTACCTCTCCCCCGACGGCGAATACCTGACCCAGGCCGTCTCCAACGAGCTCTCCCTCAAGGAGAACCTGATCCTTCTCTGCGGCCACTACAAGGGCATCGACCACCGCATCCGCGAACACCTGGTCACCCGCGAGATCTCGGTCGGCGACTACGTCGTCAGCGGCGGGGAGATCCCGGCCGCCCTGCTGACGGACTCCATCGTCCGCCTGATCCCGGGCGCGCTGACCGACGAGACCTCCGCCCTGTCGGACAGTTTCCAGGACGGACTCCTCTCCCCGCCCGTCTACACCCGGCCGGTCGAGTTCAACGGATGGAAAGTCCCCGACGTACTGCTCAGCGGCAATCCGAAACTCATTGAAGCATGGCAAGATGAGCAGGCTTTGGAGCGCACGGCACGCCTCCGGCCGGCCCTACTTAATAAAAAAATTTAAGAATTCGAGAAAAATTTTTCAAAGATTTTCGAAAAAAAATCGAAAAAATCTTGTAGGATTAAAAAATGTGCGTATCTTTGCACTTGGAAATGAAACAACTCTACTCCGGTTCTGTACCGGAGACTTCTAACCAACAATAATTAACCTTCTATAAGGTAATACACTACTAACTAACCGTAACGACCCGCTGTGACAGCGGGTTGTTGTCGTTATATACGGGCCCCCATGGCACTGTACAGGCGGACGGGAGTCCCGTTTCGAAGCCGTTCACCCGTCAGGGTCGCGCGGCAGCGAAGCGTCAGCACGATAGCGGAGAAACGGGAGCTCCCGTACCGCAGGTTATTTGACAGGGACGAGTTTGATCTCGTAGAGGCGGGGCCAGTACTTTCCGGTCAGGTAGATTTTGCCGGTGGCGGGATCGCAGGCGATGCCGTTGAGCACGTCGGTGGCGCTGGTGCGAAGGACGCGCGGCAGCAGGCCGGAACAGTCGATACTGGCCTCCACCTGCCCGTTGGCGGGGTTGATGATCAGGATCATGTCGGTCGTGTAGACATTGGCCCACACCTTGCCGTCGATATACTCCAGCTCATTGAGATTGCGCATGGAGCGGCCGTCCATCTTCACGTCCACCGTGCGCTCCAGCTTGAAATCCTGCGACAGGAAATACAGCTTCGGAGAGCCGTCGGAAGCGATCAGGGACTTCCCGTCGGTCGTCAGCCCCCAGCCCTCGCGGGGATAAGAATAAGCCTGCTTATACTCGAGCGTCGCGGCGTCGTAGACGAACGCGACCTTGTTGAGCCAGGTGAGGATGAACAGCTTGCCGTCCAGCATGACGGAACCCTCGGCGAAATACTTCTGCTGGAAGTCCAGCTTGCGCAGGACCTTGCCCGTCGCGAGCTCCACCTCGCGGAAGGAAGACTCGCCGAACTGGCCGGTACTCTCGTAGAAACGCCCCCCGTCGAAGAAAAGGCCCTGCGTATAGGCGCCCGTGTCGTGCGTGTACTCTTTGACGACCTGCACCTTGTAGCGCTTCACGCCCGCAGAGCAGCCGATGCACCCCAGGCACATCGCCGCAGCCAGAAAGTATCGGATAATCTGTTTCACAACGGCAAAAATACGGAAAAAAGCAGAATAATCCCGCAAACTTCCTATCTTTGCGCTCACGAAAAGAACAGGTGGAGCGATCTGTCGCCCGAAAGGGAGGAAAGTCCGGACAGGACAGGGCATCCCGCTGCGGAAAGCGCAGGCAGGGGCAACCTTACGCCAGCCGTAACAGAAAAGAACCGCCGGCCAGAGCCGGTAAGGGTGAAAACGCGGGGCAAGAGCCCACGACGTCCGTCAGCGATGCCGGACGGGTACGGCACCGGGACCTGCAAGACCAAATATACTGGCAGACGAGGGCGGCCCGCCCGATGCCAGGGGGTAGGTTGCGAAGATAAATGACAGAAAATCAGTGAACAGAAACCGGCTTACGGCTCCACCTTTTCTTTTTCCTTCTTCTTGCGCTGCACCTTGCGGCGAAGCCTTGCCATCGACTCGGACGTCTCCTGGCGGAGATTCGGCAAGCGCTGGCGGAGTTTCTTTCCAGCTAAATGCCGCATGTACGGCTCCTTGTGGCGGTCGCGCTTCTCAGCATACATCTCGTCGAAATTGACGAGCAGACCCGTCTCGATGGCGTCGAAGAATTCGTCGTTGATGCTCGAGCCGAACATCTTCAGCGTCGGGGAAGAATTCATGTAGGTATTGACCAGCGGGGGGATGCCCGTGCCCAGCTTGCGCACGGCATCCTTGAGGTTGCGGTAGTCCTGCTTGAAATCCTGGTCCTTGAGGATCAGGTCCAGCAGGCGGCCGTCCACGTCCACCCGGTAAGGGACCTTGGGCACGACAAGCGCATCCGGATCCGGGAAATGCTTGTACAGGAAGCGGTTGATCAGCGCCAGGCAGGTCTTGTCATAGTCCGGATAGATGGTCATCTTGCCGAAATAGTACAGCATCCTGGGATGCTGGAGCATGATGGCCCCGAGACCGTCCCAGAGATTGTCCAGGGCAAAGATCGCCTTCGCGCCTGCCTTGGAGCTCTGGTATTCGGGCGTGACGAACGAACGTCCCAGCTCGATCGTGCGCGGGAGATAATCCCGGATGAACACATCGGAGAAGCGGAACAGGTGCGAGGAAGCCAGGATCGGCTGGCCTTCGGCATCGAAACTCATGTCCGGGCCGAGGATGTAGCGGTAGCCGCCCAGAATCGCCTCGGATTCCGGATCCCAGATGATGAGCTGCTTGTACAAGCGGTCCTGCAGCATGTCGAACTCATCCAGGTCCACGGACTTGCCGGTCCCGCCGCCGCTGTCGCGGAAGGCGATCTCGCGCAGGCGTCCGATCTCCTGCACGACGTTGGGGGCGTCGAAATAATCGACCACATAAATCTCATTGCCGGCTTTGTTGGTATCGCAAAGCTTCTTGTCGGGGGTGAGCTCCGCTTTCAGCAGGTCCACGCTCACCGGATCGATAATCTTCTCCATAACGGGGGATTAATTCAATTGATACACTTTGTCACGCACCCAGGCAGCCCATTCGAGGGGCTTGCGGGACTTGTCGAAAGTCTCCGGCGGGATCGGGTCACCCACGACCACCCGGAAGGTCTTGTGCTGCGTGTGATACATCGCATCGGGCAGGAACAGCATCGTGACATTGAACTTGGTTTTCAAGAACTTGCGGAAGAACCAGTCCGCCCGGTAGAAGCGCTTGGGATTCTCCCCGATGAAATGCACCGGCACCACGACGCGCCCGCTCTCCACGCTCTTGTTGATGAAGGTCTTGGTCCACGGGAAATCCTGCACCTTGCCGTCGATGCGGCGCGAGCAAAGGCCCGCGGGGAAGATCATCATCTGGTCCTCCGACTGATAGGCCTCATCCACCTGCGCAAGAATATTGCGCGACTGCGCGCCCGTCTTGTTCACGGCCACGCTCTGCGGCTGGACGGCCTTGATGTTCATCAGGAAATCATTGACCAGAAGCCGCGTATGGCCGTAGTTCTTCTGGACGAAATCGGTCAGCGCCAGGCCGTCGATCCCGCCCAGCGGGTGGTTGGACACGAAAAGGTAGCGGGTGCCGTCCTTCGGGACGCGCTCCTGGCCCTCCACCTCGATCTTGACATCCAGGAACTCCAGGGCATCGGAATAGAAATCATCCCCCTCGCGGCAGCGCAGGAGGCCTTCGTTGATCCAGTCCTGATGGATGAAGCGCTTGAGAAAGCGCATGACGAAACCGGGGAGTTTCTTCCCCTTGAATTTGGTAGCAACAACGCGATCCAGGTCTATCAGCTGCTGGCCTGATTGATTGTCATTTGCCATAAAGGTAGGTTTTAGCAAGGCAAAAATAAGCGCAAAAGCGCAAAAAAGCAAATCTCTTATATCGCCTGTGCGACAAGGTCGTATTCTTCGGCCACAACGATCCGCACCCGGATCATGTCGCCGACCTGTACGGACGGGGCCACTCCACTGACCAGGATCTCCCCGTCCACCTCGGGACTCTCGAATTCGCTGCGGCACACGGCTACATGCTCCGCGGTAAAGCCGTCCACCATGACGAGGGCCTCCGTGCCCACGCGCGCCTGGTTGCAGGACAGGGAAATCTCCCGCTGCAGTTCCATCAGGGTGTCCAGGCGCTCCTGCTTGGTCGCGGGCGGCACGTCATCCGCGAAATGCTCCGCCCCCCATGTCCCCTCCTCTTCGGAATACATGAAAGCGCCGAGGCGCTCGAATCGCGCTTCGCGCACGAAATCCAGCAACTCCTCGAAAGCCTCGGGCGTCTCGCCCGGATGGCCCACAATCAGGGTCGTGCGCAGCGCCACGCCGGGCACCTCCCGGCGCAGCCGGGCAATGAGCGCCCGCGTCCAGGCACCGTCCACATGGCGCCGCATGCGCTCCAGGACCGGGTCGGCGATATGCTGGAGCGGGATGTCCAGGTACTTGCACACCTTGGGGTTGTTCGCCATCGCCTCCAGCACATCCTCCGGGAAACCCTCGGGATAGGAATAATGGATGCGGATCCAGACCAGCCCCGGAATGGCCGAGAGGCGGCCGATCAGCTCGCCCAGCGCACGCCGGTGGTACAGGTCCAGCCCGTAATAGGTCGTGTCCTGCGCGATCAGGATCAGCTCCCGGACACCGCGTAAGACCAGCGACTCCGCCTCCGCGACGAGTTTTTCCATCGGCACGGAACGGTGCGCCCCGCGGATCAGCGGGATGGCGCAATACGAGCAGCGGCGGTCGCAGCCCTCGGAGATCTTCAGGTAGGCATAGCCCTTCGCCTCCGACAGGCGGCGCTTCACGAAGGGTCCCGGCACCACGCCGAAATGGCGCAGCAGGGGCGTAAGGTCGCGCGCGCCGTACCAGGCGTCCACCTCGGGGATCTCGGCGCGCAGCTCGTCCGGATAGCGCTGGGACAGGCAGCCGAAGACGACAATCTCCCCTGCCTCGCCCCGTTTTTTGGCCTCCACGGCCGCCAGGATGGCATTCACTGACTCCTCCTTGGCGTCGCCGATGAAGCCGCAGGTGTTGAGCAGCAGGCTGTCCACCGGCTCGTCGCCGTCCACAATCTCGAAAGCATCCGCCGGCAGCTGGGCCAGCAGATGCTCCGTGTCGACGGTGTTCTTCGAACAGCCGAGGGTGATGACCCTAAGCCTCTTTCGCATCAGCGTTCTCTTCCGGCTTGACGAAATCGAGCGAGGCGTACTGGACGAGCTGGTTGTACCAGTCCACCACCTTGCGCATGTGCGAGAGGTAGAAGCGCTCGTCGTCGTAATTCGGAATGGCCTTCCTGAACAGGTCGGTAATCTCCTTGTCGGAGGCCTTCGGGGACGGGGCCGGCTTGTCGCCGAGCACCTTCTTGAGGGCGAGGAACACCTCGTCCATCTTCATCTCCCCTTCGCTGGTATAGATGGCGATGTCCGCCAGGCTGGAGATGCGGCTCGAGGCGGAGAACACCTTGCGCTGCTTCGTGGCAAGGCTCTCGGCGATGGCACCGCTGCGCGCCTGGGCGACATAGTGGAACAGGCCGTGCTGGCCCGCCACGGACAGGATCCGTGCTAAATCAGTTTGCATATCAGTTGTCGGATTTTTAATTGTAATTCTTCTTTGGTGCCGTCGTTCTCGACGGACAGGTCGATCCGGGCGGGATCGAAGCGCTGCAGGGCATCGCGCTCCGCAGCCTTGGGGTTGCGCTGCAAGCGCACTTCATAGGGAGCCGTGACCAGCAGGACGCGGTCGTAGAGGCCGTCGAACTGCGGCTTGTCCAAGGCGATGGCCGACTCGACGAAGAGGAGCGGGGCCGTCTGGGCGGCCTTCCACGCTTTCAGGTCCTCCACCACGTGCGGATAGACCATTTCCTCCAGGGTGCGGAGCTTGTCCGGCTCGGCGAACACCGTACCGATCTGCGACCAGGGAATGCCCAGGCGCTCCTCGATGCTGCATTTCAGCCCGGGAACGAGCGAATACAGCATCTTTGTACGCGCGTCGCAGTCATAGACCGGGAAGCCCAGCGAGGCGAGGTAGCGGCAGACGGCGGACTTGCCGCTGCCAATGGGACCGGTGACCAGGATCGTGCACATGCCTACTCCGTCGTTTTGACCAGACAGTCAAAGACTTCCGGGGTGAGCGTATAGTCGATCACATTGGACGGAAGTCCCTCGCAGCGCGGCACGCAGCGTCCGCTCCGGGAGCTGGAGAAGTCGCGCCAGTCGATGTAGAAGCTGGTCTGGGCCGCCGGGTCCGCCGTGGACGGGAAGACGCAGCGGAACACGGCCGTCGCCGTGGAAGGCAGGACCGCCAGGTCCGTGCGGGCCGGGACGTTGCGCGTGCCGATCTTCACTTCCGCACGCACCTCCACATAGCGCGTGACCTCCATCGAATAGATGGTCTCCTGATGCGAGAGGCGCACGCCGGAAGGCGTGTCCAGCCGCACCTTGCCGTGGACGCTGCTGCGCAGCTCGTCGAGCTCGAGGGGCTTCGTGAGCACCTGCTCCACATGGGACAGGCGCGAAGGCTCGCCATACACGAGCACCGAGTCCGGCTGCAGGCTCATCGGCCTGAGCGCCATGTACTGCGGCTCGAAGCTGAGCGAGAGCACCGCCCGCACCGGAACCTTCTTGTAGGTCTCCTCCGGGAAGATGAACTCCAGGTCGTCGGAAATGAAGCTCTCCACCGTCACGCCGTCCCCGAAAATCTGGGATGCATAGCGGTAGAGGATGGAATTGGCGATGGCGTACCTGTCCTCCCCGACATAGCGGAAATCCGTGTCGCCGAACGTCACCTGCACGGGCCGCTTGTGCCGGCGCGACAGGACCAGCTGCCGGAAGCCGGAAGCCGACACCTGCGCGGTCGCGGTGGCTTCCGACGTAGAGGCGGCTGCCCGGCCTTCGATGTTGCTCTCCGCCACGACCGGCACGCTCACCAGCGCCACATAATCCTGCGACAGGTTGAGCACGAGCCAGAAGCCCGCGGACAGCAGCACACAGAGGAGGAATTGTACCCAGCCCTTCACGGCTTCCTATTTCTTTTCGGCGGGAGCTGCAGGGGCCTCGGACATGTCCTTCTGGATGGAGGACTTGTCCACGCGGAGCTTCACTTCGCCGTCCACCTTGATGAGGACGGTGCGCTCGTCCACGTCGGCCACGACGCCGTAGATACCGCCGGCGGTGACGACCTTGTCCCCCTTCTTCAGGGCGTTGCGCATTTCTTCAAGCTTCTTCTGCTGCTGGCGCTGCGGACGGATCATGAAGAGCCACATCACCAGGAACATCAGGGCAAGCATCAGGAGCAGGCTCCAGCTTCCGCCACCGGCCGCTCCGGCGGCAGGGGCCGCCTGTAAAATCATGTTGATCATATTCTGTTATTCGTGTTGGTTGATCAGTTTGTCCAGCAGGCCGTTGACGAAACCGCTGCTCTCCGGCGTGCTGTAGTATTTGGATATCTCGACGTACTCGTTGATGATGATGCGGGGCGAGACGGCCGGACACATCAGGGCCTCCGCCATGCCGCAGGCGATCAGCGCCAGGTCCGTGGTGCAGAGGCGGTCGCGGGTCCAGCCCGGCGTGAGCTCCGCCACGCGGGCACTGAATTCATCATAATGGGCATAGGCCGTGCGGAGCAGCCCCACGACGAAGCGCCGGTCGCTCTCGAATTCCTCATTGCCCGGCAGCTCGCTCTGGTACAGGGGCGGAAGCCGCCACGGCTCCCCCTGCCCCAGCGCCTTGACGCTGCGCACGCACCAGCCCAGGGCATAGCCCAGGTCGTCGTTCCAATGGATGGAGAGGTCCTCCAGGATGTCGTCGAGCTCGTCGTTGTCCTCGAACTCCCGCTCGAAGATCCGGCACCACAGCCGGGCGTCCTCCTCCAGGGAGTCCTCGCCGCTGTCCAGGTATTCCTGGAAATACTTCCGGCTGCGGATGCGCTCGTAGAGGTGGCGCAGCAGCACGTCGTACTGGTCCCAGGAGAGCTTCTTCCGGGAGATGATCTTCGAGAAATCGGGATCCTGCGCAAGCAGGGGGGCGATCCGGTTGCCGACGAACTTGAGATTGGGGTGCAGCTCCTCCTCCGTCGGGTTGAACTTGGCGCGGGCCGCCTCGATGCGGGATTTCGCCTCCGCGGTGAGGGGACCGGCGACCGCAAGCAGGAACAGGTACAGGTCCCGCGTGGACTCACATGAGATATCGAGCAGGGCCTCGGCCTCCTTCAGAGTCATACCGTGGTTTTCCGCGTAGCTGTAAATGGTCTTGAAGACCTTGACACGGAGAATTCTTCGGTTGAGCATACTTTCAAACAAATTTGTCTGCAAAGATAGCAAGTAATCGAGAAAAATTCTATTTTTGCAAGAAGATATACACTAAAATTAAAGCTATGTACAGAGAGGATTACGATTCGGCGAGATATGACAGCCGGGATGCCGAGGATGTTTTTTCCAAGCCCGTCAGGGCCGGAAAGCGGACCTATTTCTTCGACGTCAAGGCCACCAAGGGCCGCAAGGACTTCTATCTCACCATCACGGAGAGCAAGCGTCGCAACAATCCGGACGGGACCTTCAACTACGACAAGCACAAGATTTTCCTCTACAAGGAGGATTTCGAGAAGTTTGCGGAAGGCCTGGACGAAGTGATAGCCTATATCCGGGATACCTGCTTCCACGGCGAGATCCCGCAGCGCACGGCGGAAGGTTTCGGAGAGGCTGATTTCGAAGAGCGCTGATGGGAGCCATTCTCCTCAGGGACGTCACCCTCGGGGATGCCCGCAAGGACATCCTGATCGAGCAGGGGCGGATCCGCAGGATCGGAGCCGCCGGGGACGCCGCGCTCTGGCAGCTCACCGGGGACATCGAAGTGATGAACTGCTCCGGCAAGGTCGCCATCCCGGGATTCATCAACATGCACACCCATTCGCCGATGTGCCTGATGCGGGGCATCGGCGAGGACATGCTCTTCCACGCCTGGCTCAAGAAGATCTGGGCCGTCGAGGAGCACCTGGACCACGATTTCGTCTACTGGGCGACCAAGGTCGCCTGCCTGGAGATGATCCGGACCGGCACCACCACCTTCAACGACCATTACTGGTTCTTCGACTCCTCCGTCAAGGCCGCCCGGGAGATGGGCATGCGCATCTCCACGGGCTACGACGTGATGGACAAGGGCAGCCGCGAGGAGGCCGAACGGCAGAAGGAGCAGTGCATCGCCAAGAGCGAGGCTTTCCTTCATGCCGGCGACCCGGGCCACATCTACGGCCTGGCCTTCCACGCCATCTACTCCGTCAGCGAGGAGATGATCCGCTGGACCGACGAGCTCGCAAAGAAATACGACGTCAACCTCCACATCCACCTCTGCGAGACGCGCAAGGAGGTGGAGGACTGCAAGGCCGCCCACGGCGGGCTCACCCCCGTCGAGTATCTCGACGAGCTGGGCGTCCTCTCCCCCCGCCTGCTGGCCGCGCACACGCTCTGGCTCACCCCGCACGACATCGAGCTGCTCGCCGCCCGCGGCGTGCATTGCATCCACAACATCAACTCCAACGCCAAGCTCTCCTCCGGCTACCGCTTTCTCTATAATGAGATGCGCGACGCCGGGATCAACCTCTGCCTCGGCACGGACGGCTGCGCCTCTTCCAACAACCTCGACCTGCTCGAGGCGATGAAGACCGCGGCTCTCTTCCAGAAAGCCTGGCGGGAGGACCCTTCCTCCCTGCCGCTGCCCGAGCTGATGGACATGGCCACCGTCAACGGCGCCCGTGCCCTGCGGCTCGACGCCGGACGTATCGAGGAGGGTGCGCTGGCAGATCTGCTGCTCATCGAGACGGACAACACCTTCTTCCTCTCCCCCGGACCTTTCCTCGCGAACCTGGTCTATTCCGCCCACTCCGACTGCATCGACTCCGTCATCTGCGACGGCAGGTTCCTGATGCGCCACCGCGAGATCCCGGGCGAGCGGGAGATCATCGCCGAGGCCCGCAAGGTCCTCGCCAAGATTGCATAACCCACTAAAGCTTAATAACATGGATAGCAGAATACGCACCTATCAGGTTGCCGCAGACTATATCCGGCAGCAGACCGGAGGTTATACGCCCATCGTGGGCATCGTGCTCGGCAGCGGCCTGGGCCGCCTGGCGGACCGCATCGAGCAGCCCGTCGTGATCCCCTACCGCGACATTCCCGGTTTCCCGGTGTCGACCGCCGTGGGCCACAAGGGCAATTTCATCGTCGGCCGCCTGGGCGGCAAGATGGTCATCGCCATGCAGGGCCGTTTCCATTATTATGAGGGCTATCCGATGGACCTGGTGACCATCGGCATCCGCACGATGGCCGTGCTGGGCGTGCAGGACCTGTTCGTGTCCAATGCCGCCGGCGGCGCCAATCCCGATTTCCGCGTGGGCGACCTGGTGATCATCCGCGACCACATCAGCCTGTTCCCGAATCCGCTGATCGGGCCCAATCTCGACGAGATGGGACCTCGCTTCCCGGACATGACCTGCGCGTACGACCTCAATCTGCAGGCCCTCGCGGAGTCCTGTGCCGCGGAGATGGGCATTTCGCTGCGCAAGGGTGTGTATTTCGGCAGCACGGGGCCGACCTACGAGACGCCGGCCGAGGTGCGTTTCTACCGCACCGTCGGCGCCGACCTGCTCGGCATGAGCACGGTTCCGGAGGTCATCGTGGCGCGGCACTGCGGGATTCGCGTCTTTGGCATGAGCGTGGTGACCAACTGCGCCAACACCGACAATCAGCCGAAGAATCTCAACGACGGCGACGACGTCGTCAAGCAGGCCGACGCCGCGGCTGCCAAGATGACCGACCTCTTCGCTAAAATGATTTCTGCCCTATAGGGCGGAGTCGAGGAAGCGGATAAAACCGTCGATGTCGAGGTTGTAGGGACGGGGACCGGCGAGGCGGTTGCCGTCGGCGTCGAGGAGAAAGTAGTTGGGCTGGGCGTTGACGCCGAAGTCGTGCAAGGCAATGTAGGAGTTGACGCGGCCGACATCCTTGAGGGGCTTGCCGCGGTCGTTCATAACCCATTGCGATTCAGGAAGTTTTGTCTTGTCGTCAACGTGGAGTGCCACGATGACGAAGTCATCGCGCAGGCGCCGCAGCACCTCCGGATCCGACCACACGCGCGCTTCCATCTCCCGGCAGTTGACGCAGCCGTAGCCCGTGAAGTCCAGGAAGACCGGCTTGCCGGCGGCCTTCGCCGCGGCCAGGCCGTCCGGCAGGTTGTCGTAGGCCGGAAGATTGTGGGCGATGCGGATCGTACCCGCGGGAGATTCACCGGTCAAGCCGGTGAATGACGATAAACCATCTGCCGCCAACCCGCCGTCATTCGCCGACGTGATCGGCGAACCTCCCAGCACGAAATCCTGCGTCTCCATCGGCGGAAGATAGCCGGAGATGCCCTTCAGCGGCGCGCCCCACATGCCAGGCAGCAGGTAAACTACGAAGGCGAACGTGGCGATGGCCAGGGTCAGGCGCGGGACGCCCAGGTACTCCAGCGGCGTGTCGTGCTTGAAGCGGATCTTGCCGATCAGGTACAGGCCCAGCAGGAAGAAGACCGCAATCCAGATGGCCAGGTAGACCTCGCGGTCCAGCAGGTGCCAGTGGTAGGTCTGGTCCGCCGTGCTGAGGAATTTCAGGCCCAGGGCGATCTCGATGAAGCCGAGCACCACCTTGACGGAATTGAGCCAGCCACCGCTCTTGGGGAGTTTCTTCAGCAGCGAGGGGAAGAACGCCAGGAGCGTGAACGGCAGCGCGAAAGCGATGCTGAACGCCAGCATCGTGACCATCGGCGCCCAGAACTCCCCTTCCGTGCTCTTGATCAGGACCGTGCCCACGATCGGGCCGGTGCAACTGAAACTGACCAGCACCAGCGTAAGGGCCAGGAAGAAAATGCCGCCCAAGCCCTTCCGGTCGCTGTTCTTGTCGGCGCTGTTGGTCCATTTACTCGGGAGCGTGATCTCGAAAGCGCCGAAGAAGCTCGCCGCGAAGACCATGAACACCAGGAAGAAGATAATGTTCGGCAGCCAGTGGGTGGAAAGCCAGTTGAAGATGTCGGCCGTCACGCCGCTGCCGCCCACGAGCCACGTGATGCCGATGATGAGGCTGATCGGGACCGTGTAGAGCAGGACGATGAACAGGCCGTACAGGAAGGCTTTCAGGCGGCCCTGACGGGGGTTTTCGCTGCCCTTCATGAAGAAGGAGACCGTCATCGGGACCATCGGGAACACGCAGGGCGTCAGCAGCATCGCGAAGCCCCACAGGATTGCCTCCAGAATCAGTGCCCACAGATTATTGTTCGGGCTTTCCGCCGCGGCCAGGGTAGTGCCTCCTGAGACGTCCGGCTGCGCCGGACCCCTCCCACTGCCTTCGGCAGCGGGCCCCTCCCTCTTACGAAGCCGAGGGTGGCTACGGTCTCCGGAGGCACTACCCTGCTCCGCTGGCGATGAATCCAAATTGGTCTGTGAGACGTTTCCAGGACCAATAGGCCCTTCCGCCTGCAAATCGGTAGATTTTATGTACGCTTCGAAGTCCCAGTCGACGGGCATGTAGCAGGCCTCGCCGGCGCAGGGCATGTAGGTCACCGTGCCGGTGACATGGTCGATCCCGGGGTCCAGCTCGCCCGTCAGGACCAGCTGATTGCCTTCCGGGGACTCCTTGACCTCGGAACTCCAGCGGATCTGCGGCGTGAGCTGCAGCGGCAGCAGGAGAAGGACAGACAGGACCAGACGGGAAAGCATACGCGGACGGGATTATTTCGCGATGGCGACGGAACGGGTCTCGCGGATCACGGTGATCTTCACCTGGCCCGGATAGGTCATCTCGTCCTGGATGCGCTGGGCGATGTCCGTGGACAGGCGCGCGGCCTGCTCGTCGGAGACCTCCTCGGCGCCGACGATCACGCGGAGCTCGCGGCCGGCCTGGATGGCGTAGGTCTTGGTCACGCCCGGATAGGACGCAGCCAGGTCCTCCATGCCGCGCAGGCGCTTGATGTAGGACTCAATCACCTCGCGGCGGGCACCCGGACGGGCACCGGAAATAGCATCGCCCACGAGCACCAGCGGAGCATAGATGGAGGTCATCTCCATCTCCTCGTGGTGCGCGCCCACGGCGTTGCAGATCTCGGGACGCTCCTTGTACTGCTCGGCGAGCTTGGCGCCGAGGATGGCGTGCGGCAGCTCCGGATCCTGGTCGCTGACCTTGCCGATATCGTGCAGCAGGCCGGCGCGGCGGGCCACCTTGGGATTCAGGCCGAGCTCGGAGGCCATGATGGCGCAGATGTTCGCCACCTCTCGGGAGTGCTGCAGCAGGTTCTGTCCATAGGAAGAACGGTATTTCATACGGCCGATCAGCTTCACAAGCTCCAGGTTCAGGCCATGGATGCCCATGTCGATGCAGGTGCGCTTGCCCGTCTCGAGGATCTCCTCCTCAAGCTGCTTGCTAACCTTGGCCACCACCTCCTCGATGCGGGCGGGATGGATGCGGCCATCGATCACCAGCTGGTGCAGGGCCAGGCGGGCCACTTCGCGGCGGACCGGGTCGAAGGCGGACAGCAGGATGGCGTCCGGGGTGTCGTCCACGACGATTTCCACGCCCGTGGCGGCCTCCAGGGCGCGGATATTGCGGCCCTCGCGGCCGATGATGCGGCCTTTGACTTCGTCGTTCTCGATGGGGAAGGTCGTGACAGCATTCTCGATCGCCGTCTCCGTAGCGGTGCGCTGGATGGTGTTGATCACGATGCGCTTCGCCTCCTTGGCGGCATTGAGCCGCGCTTCGTCCATGGTATCGTTGATATAGGACTGGGCCTCGCTGCGGGCCTCCGCCTTCATGTTCTCGACCAGCATCTTGCGGGCGTCCTCGGCGGTCATGCCGGCGATGTTCTCCAGCTCTTTGTTGACCTGGGCGGTGACGCGCTCACATTCTTCCAACTTGGCGTCCAGCTTGGTCTTGAGGGCATTGACCTGCCCCTTCTGGGAATCCAGGTCGTGCTGGCGGCGGTCCAGCTCGCCCTGCTGCTGCTTGAGCTGCCCTTCGCGGGACTTGATGTTGTTCTCCCGCTCGCGGAGCTCATTGTTCTTCTTGTTCACGAAACTCTCGTGCTCGCCCTTCAGCTGGAGGAATTTCTCCTTGGCCTGCAGGATCTTCTGCTGCTTGAGGCTCTCCGCTTCCAGGTTCGCCTTTTCGATAATCGCGTCGGCGCGGCCCTTCGAGGCGGAGCGGCTGACGAGTATATAAATTGCAAGGGCCAGTACGGCTCCGGCAACGGCTGCTAGGATATAGTACAAAAACATAATATATATAATAAAAAACAGTATCTGTCTCTTGCGAAGCAGATACTGTTTGGAAAAAAGCCGTCAGCCGAACTTTCAGAAAGCCTCTGAATAAGATTTGGGCTCCGTCCTGTCCCGGGCTTCCCGTCGAAGCGGGCTTGCCTTCCTCAGCACGAGTAGACCCGGTTCCGAAGAACTTTGTTGTTTTCAGAAGATGGGCCTGACGGCTACTTACCTTTCTTCATCCCCTCCAGATAGGCTGCAACATCCCCTTGCAGCGCCTCCACCTCCTCTACGAGGCGGGACATCTTCTTCTGGGCGGAGAGCTTGCGGGCTGCTTCCTGGATGGCCACGAATGCCAGCTTGTCCTCCGGGCTGCTGTCGGGAAAACGGAGGTCGAACTCGGTCATCATCTCGGTCACGTCCGCAGCAGCCAGCCGCATCAGCTGCTCCATCTCGGGTGTAGCAGCGCTGAGGCGGTAGGGCTTGCCGGCGACCTTCAGTGTGATGTCCTGTGCCATGTCAACTCTCCAGCAGCTTTATGCATTTGTCAATCTCCTTGATCAGCCGGGCGATCCGCTCCCGGGACTCAGCAGGGTCGCCGGCGGCCTGGAACGCACGCATCAACTCAAGATTGTCTATCTGTTGGTTCAAATCAGTAATCTGCTCCTTGTATTGCCGGCACTTCTGCTCGCTGTCGGAAAGCCTGGCAGCCAAAGTGTCCGCCCGCTGCCTCTCGGCTTCGTATAGCGCAACCAACTTGGCAATATTAGACTTGATCTCCTCGAGCATCGCAGATGATACCTAACTTAATACAATACGCAAATATAAGAAAAAAACATAGAGAAGGCAACACGGCGGCAAAAAAAGAAGACCCGCGAACAAGTCGCGGGTCCTCCACGGAATAATATTTATCTAAAGAGAATTATTTCGCTTTGATAATCACAGTACGGCTCAGGACGTCGTTGTTGAAGAAGATAGGATCAACACCGCCGTTAGCGCTCTTCTCAAGCTTGCTGGCAGGGACACCGCAGCTCACGAGGTAGTCGTACACGACCTTGGCACGCTGCTCGGAGAGAGTCTGGTTGATCTTCGGAGTGCCGGTCTTCTTGTCGGCGTAGCCGGCGACGGAGAAGGTGGCGTCAACATCCTTGATGGACTCAGCATACAGTTTGAGGCGGGCCTTGTCCTGCTCGGTGAGGTTGGACTTGCCGATGGTGAAGAAGACAGCGGTGGAGGCAGGGATCTCATTGTTGATGAGCTTCTCAACTTCCTTGATGACTTCCTTCTCGACGACCTTCTCAACAATCTTCGGATTCTTGGCAGCGTAGTCGCGGGCCAGGGCGTCAGCAGCCTCCTTGGAGAGGTAGCCGGCGGCAGCAGCGGCAGCAGCGGCACGGGCGAACTTGCCATTCTTGCCACCGAAGGTGTACATGGCGTTCAGGGTCAGACGACCGGTGCCCTCACCCTTGCGGTACTGGCTGGCGTCGCCAAACACGGACGGAGTCACACCGAAGCGGCCCTCGAGGGCGATTTCCCACTCGTTGGTGATGTTGTAGCCAAGGCCGAGACCGGCGGTGGCACCAACACGGATCTTAAGGGGATCCGGATTCGGCTCAACCACACGGACGGCGGTGGAGTTCTGGTTGGCGGCAGGGGCAAACTCGGTGCCGACGGAGGAGAAGTTCAGGGTCGGGCCCAAGAAGGCGTAGACGTCGAACTTCGCGAGGTCGTCAGCGAAGAGGTTGGCAATGTTGAAGAGGACATCAGCGTTCAACTCACCGAAGAGCTTGTTCTGCTTGTTGTAATAGGTACCGGGAGTACCGTAGTTGGCAGCGTTGCCAGCATGCTCGTCAAGGTTCTGGAAAGGACCGCCGATGACGGCGCGGACACCCCAAATCGGAGTGATGTACTTACCGACCATGATGTTGCCGTAGAAAGCAGGGGTGTTGAGACCCTCATTGAAGGTGGTGATGACACCGCCGCCGAGGCCGACGAAAACATCACTCCCCTTGGTAGCCGTCTGAGCATTTGCGGCGAACACACCGGCCGCAAGAGCGATAGACAATGCAATTGCTTTGAGTTTCATATCTATAATCTTTTAATTTCGTTTGACACAAATGGAGGAATGAAGATTATTCGGCATCAGCGAAACCGCCACCGGCGTTGCTGCCGTCTCCGTGGCCACCATGGTGCGTACCGTTGCCCTTGCCAGCCTCGTAGTGAGAATTGTGGCTCGGGTGAGCAGCCTCAACCTTGGTCGGGATAGCGAGAATGGACTTGGTGTAGAAGGTACCGACAACACCGTCGTTGCCAGGGATCGGGGCAGAGCCAGCCGGATCCGGCGTGGCAACGACCTCCCAGGTGGTGATGGTGGTGGTGACCGCGTTGATCACATTGTAGAGAGCCCAGGCAGAGACCTGAATCTCGTCTTCCTTCTCAACGTAGGTGATCTTATCGTTGTCCTTGGCAGCAGCGGCAAGCTTGACATCAGCCTCGAAGATATCGTCGAGGATGAGGCAGCTCTCGCCCTTGTCGTCCTTGATAAGCTCGCTGCCGGAGTACTCCTTCCAGGTATAGGTATCAACCAGGATGTAGTCGTTGGCATTCTCCAGCCACTTGCCATCCCAATCGTCAGAAGTATAGCTGACGCCGTGATTCTCAGCGCTCAGGAGGCCATACTTCTTGGTCTCGGAAGCTTTGCTGCCCTCGCGGACCTCGATCTTGTAATTGTTCTTGTTGCCCGGGATCCAGATGTCCGCGGCGGTAATGGTAACAGGGTCGGTATCGGCCAGAATGGACGGATAGTCGACGGTAACGCTGCCGGTCACGCCGCCATAGGAAGCATGCATCACCTGGCTGTTCGCGGCGATGGCCGGGGTACCAGCGATGACGACATCAGCATCCTTGGTGGCAACTGCGGTCAGGTCCTTGCCGTCAACGGCATTGTAGACCTTACCGACCTTGATCGTCAGCTGTGCAGGAGCGGAAGTGAAGATGGTCCTCAGTTCCTCAGGCTCGCAAGCGGCGAATACACCTACTAACGCAATGAGTGAAAAAAACTTTTTCATTTCTTTAAAATAAATATTAAACGTTAAACTAATATTCAAATTCTCACCATACGTCGGTATACCCGTTTAGGCATACTTCCATACGAGCGACAAAGATACAGCATAAAAACGTAAAAAACAAATATTTTAAAAATTTTTATTCACCGATCAGCCACCGGAGGAAAGCGTCGTCCTTTTTCTTCCAGTTTGGATTTGACCGGTTAATGGCCGCATCTATATAATAAGGATTATAGTAGTTTTTGCTCGAGATATTGTCCGAAGCTTCCGAACGGAACTCCTTATAATAATATAGCTCGTTGTTGGCATTGTAGGACATGCCCATCTGGCCGGAGGTCGAAATCCGGGGCAGGTAGCCATGGCGCCCCTGCCGGAAGGGCGGCAGAGAGATCTGGAAACGGAATCCTCCGTTGGTGTGCTGCGCCGGATCCGGGCCCTTCATCGCATAGAAGCCCACAGAACAGCGGCGGAAATGGCGGATCATCTCGAATTTGAGGCCATAATCCTTCCGGATATAGCGCTCGGCCCGCAGCAGGAACTGCGTCTGCAGCGCCGGCCAATAATAATTGATCGCGACATTCCAGCAGAAAGTCCAGTCCGGAGTGGCATTGGGATGCATCCAGAAGCCGGTCAGCCAGTCCGGAAGGGGCCCCTTCGTGCGCACGCCCTCGACGAACCTAGTGGAGGGGCCGAAACGGATCAGGTCCACCACGCCCAGCTTCGCGTCCACCCAGAAGCGCTCGTTGGGGAACCAGTAAGCCAGCTCCAGGGCGGCACCGACGTAGTTGGAATTGAAAATGCCCACCGTGGCCTTGCCGAAGACATTCAGGTGCCAGGGGTCGCGGAAACGCTGCGAAAGCGTGATGAAGCCCGGATGGGGGTAGGCCTCCATGTCGCCGTAGCCGTCGTTGACGACCGGGATCTTGACCTGATAGCTGAATTTCGCACCCGTCCAGAGCGGCACCTCGATGGCGGGACAGACCGACCAGAGCGACTGGTAGACCTGCGTGATGATGAAATTCTTCAGGGAGACCTGGGGATAGACGTTGATGTCCGTCTTGCCGAAGGAATTGTTCAGCAGGGGCTGCCCCTTCACGGCATCCCAGGACGCATCGAGGCGCTTGGTGGTGCGCCATATGCCGAGATCCGGGTTGTAGGTGATGGTGACTTCCGGGACCTTGAACGAGGTGCCGATGATTTTCACCGGACGGGAAGCGTCCATTCCGGCTTCCTCGATGATCTCCACGGCCCGGGCAAAGCCCTCGGCCGGGATCTTGTAGGCGTCGTTTTCGAGGGTAAAGACCGTATACTCCGGGGTCTGCACGGCACGCACGTTGGCGAAGCCCGCCTCCACCAGGCGCTGGGCCGTGCTGTCGGCACGGGACATTTCCTGGCCCGCCAGCGCCAGGGGCGCCAGCAGAAGGGTGCAGATCAGAAGGGTCTTTCTCATCACTCGGGAGGTCAATCTTGCAAATTTAATACTTTTTCAGGACTTCCGTCGTATCCAGGTGCATATTCTTGTCATAGGTATCATGGCGGACATAGCCTACGCCAGCCACATACCAGCTGTCCGATATCGTGTTGCGGTTGCGTCCCGGGCCCTTTTCGACCTTGTGCTCCCGCACGACCACGCTGTCGAAGGTCCCTGCCGGGACGGTGATGCGCTCCGTGCGCAGCACTTCGCGCTCCGTAATGTCCACCGTGTAGGTCAGCACCCCCGTGGACACGCTGCTGTGTGCATCCGGGAGCCGGTCGCCGGACTTCATGCCTGCGGGGAGGACGGCGGGGCTGCCGGTCGAGCTGACTGTCGCATTCGGGAACATGTTCTGAAGCACGGCGCCGAGCTGCGCGCCCACATCCATCCGCACGCTGCCGTCGGCGGCAATCTCCGTGCTCATCGGAGCCTCCCCGCCATAGAGGTCCTTGCCGCCGGGGCCCTGCAGCAGGAAAATGTAATCCACATGACGCCCCGCGCCGGCAGGCGTCACGGCGCCGATACGCATCGTCGTGGTGCGCTCCAGCTTGCCGTTGGAGGCTTTTGTGCGCTCATAATACAGGGTGCGTCCCGCCTTGAGGCAGAAATAGGGCTCCCCTGCCCGGGCCGCCACGCAGCACAGCAGGGTCAGCAGCAAGATGGTCAGACTCTTTCGTGACATACATTGCAAAGATGCAAAAAAACCTCCAGCCGTCCGCCGCTCTGTCCGCTTTTTTCGTATCTTCGCTGTATGGAATACCCCGATTTGCACCGTTACGTGGAGGCGGAAATCCTCCCCCGTTACGACCGTTTCGACAAGGCGCACCAGCGTCCGCACGTGGAGCGCGTAATCCGGGACGCCCTGGCCCTGGCGGCCTTCTACCCCGTGGACCGGGAAATGGTCTATGCCGCCGCGGCTTTCCACGACACGGGCCTGTGCGAGGACCGCGCCACGCACCACCTCGTCTCCGGGCGCATCATCCGGGAGGACCCGGCCCTCCCCCACTGGTTCTCCCCGGAGCAGATCGAGACCGTCGCGCAGGCCGCCGAGGACCACCGCGCCTCGCTGGACCACGACCCCCGAAGCATCTACGGGCGCATCATCGCCGAGGCGGACCGGCAGATCGAGCCGGAGACCATCGTGCAGCGCACGGTCCAGTTCGGCTTCGCCCACTACCCCGACCTGGGGCGCGAGGAGCACTGGCAGCGCACCCTGGACCACCTCCACGAGAAATATGCCGAGGGCGGCTACCTCAAACTATGGATTCCGGAATCCCCCAACGCCGCCAAGCTTGCCGAGCTGCGCGCCCTCATCGCCGACCAGCAGCGCCTGCGGGCCCTATTCGATGCGATTTTCGACGCGGAGAGGTCAGAATAGCCGCCGATAGAAATCCGCCTTCTTCTCCAGCGGGAGCGGATAGGCGCGGGAGGTGGACGGCATGCGCCACCATTCGATTTCCCGGCCCCGAAGGTGGATTCGGACACATTCCCCGATGGGCGGCATGACGGCTTGTTCCGGGCTCCCCTTCCGTCATTCCGGGCTCCCCTTCCGTCATTCCGCGCTTGACCCGGAATCTCCTTCGCCAGGACGTCCAGCAGCTCTTCGCTGGCCTTGCCGCCCGTGGTCACGATCCGCCGGCACGCCGGCAGTCTGGCCACCAGCGCGCCCACGTCCGTCGGCTCCACCACCTCCAGGAATGCGTCGGAGGCATTGTCCTTGAGCCGCCGCACCGCCGTGGCCGTGTCGAAGAAGGCCAGGCCCTTCTGTTCGCAGAACGCGACGATCCGCTCCCGGTCGAATCCCTTTTTGCTTTTTCGAGCCAGTCTGCTGTCATTTCGAGCCTGTCGAGAAATCTCAAACCATCCGGCGTCCCCGAAATGGACCAGCCCCATCACTCTCCAGAAATCATTAATGAAATTAGGATAGAAAAAGTCCATCGACCAGCGCTCCCGCGGCGGCGGGAAGCTGCCGAGAAAAAGCGTCGTCGCGCCAAGTGGCAGGAACGGCGCCAAGGGATGGTGCTCGATCTTCATCGAGCACAAAAATAGGAATTCCTCCACAAAAACGCCTTGTTTTGTGGATGGATCCCGCTTAAAGCCTACCCGGATAGGCTTCCAGCGCCTTCTGGAGGACGACGAGGGCGCGGGCGAGGTCCTCTTTGCGGAGGACGTACGCGATACGCACCTCCTGGCGGCCTTCGCCGGGCTCCGTGTAGAAGCCCGCGCCGGGCGCCATCATCACCGTGGCCCCTTCGTACTGGAAGTCGCTCAGGCACCAGATGCAGAACTTCTCCGCATCATCCACGGGGAGCTTCGCCATGGTGTAGAAGGCGCCCATCGGGATGGCGGAATACACGCCGGGGATCTTGTTGAGCCCGTCGATCAGGTAGTTGCGCCGTTCCAGGTACTCCTCGTACACGTTCTGCAGATACTCCTTCTGCACGCCCACGGAAGCCTCCGCCACGATCTGGCCGAGCAGCGGCGGGGACAGGCGGGCCTGGCAGAACTTCATCACCGCGTCACGGACCTGCTTGTTCTTGGTGCAGAGGCAGCCGATGCGGATGCCGCACTCCGAATAGCGCTTGGACACGGAGTCGAACAGCACGACATTCTCCTCAATCCCCTCCATGTGGAAGGCGGAAATATAGGGCATGCCCGTGTAGATGAACTCACGGTAGACCTCGTCGCTGAACAGGTACAGCTTGTGCTTCTTGACGATATCACGCAGGCGCTGCATCTCCTTGCGGGTGTAGAGATAGCCCGTCGGGTTGTTGGGGTTGCAGATGAGGATGGCCTTCGTGCGCGGGGTGATCTGCTCCTCGAAAGCCTCCACCGAAGGCAGCCGGAAGCCGTCCTCGATGCTCGTCTTGACGCTCTTGATCACAGCGCCGACCGAGATGGCGAAAGCCAGGTAGTTGGCGTAGAACGGGTCCGTCACGATCACCTCGTCGCCCGGCTCCAGACAGGCCAGGAAGGCGAACAGCACCGCCTCGGAGCCGCCGGTCGTGATGATGATCTCCTCCGGGGAGAGGTAGATCCCGTACTCGGCATAATACTGCACCATCTTGGTGCGCAGGCTCAGGTAGCCGTCCGAGGGGCTGTACTCCAGGATGCTGCGGTCCACGGCCTTGAGGGCATCCAGGCCGCACTGGGGCGTCGGGATGTCCGGCTGGCCGATGTTGAGGTGATAGACGTGTACGCCGTTGCGCTTGGCGGCGTCGGCATACGGTACCAGCTTCCGGATCGGGGAAGATGGCATGTTCTGGGCGCGTTGGGATATTTCCATACGGCAAAGATACGCAAAAAATGAGATTCCGGGTCAAGCCCGGAATGACGAAAGGTCAGGCTCGAAATGACAACTAACGGAGGCTGGCGGCGATTTCTTCGGCTGCCAGCGACAGGCTCACGATCTGGGGGACGTTGCGGGTGCAGCACTCGTTCTCGCCCCAGTGGAAAGGATAGTCGTCCTTGCACTCCAGGTAGTCCGGCGCCATCACCAGCAGGCCCGGCACAAGGCCGCCGGGGATCACGGTATAGTCCGCGCGGTTGTTGCCGTAGGCGACCTGCTTCACATCCACACCGACGGCGGTGATGAAGGACAGATTGCTGTAGGGATGGCAGCCGTAAATATAGTTCCAGGCATCCAGAACCAGCTGAGGATCAATCATATCCGGGAAGAGCTTCCAGACCTGGTAGCAGTTCTGCGCCCAGGCGAGGATCTGCTCGTTGCCGCCCCAGCCGCGACCGGAGATGGGCACGCCGTAGGGGTTGCCCTCCGCCTGCGCCTTCAGGCCTTCGACATAAGCGGGCAGCGCTGCGCGCACCGCCGCCTGGAAGTCGGCATCCATGTCGCTGTACAGCGAGAGCGCCGTCGACAGGTTGCCGCCTCCGCGGCCGAAACCGCCCCCGAAGCCACCGGCGGCGGAGAGCAGCGGTCCCACCGGGGCAGCCACGCCACGGGCCACGCCCTGGCGTCCGATCGCCCCGTCACTGCGTATGACGCGCTGCTGCGGCTGCGGCAGCTCCACGGGCTTGAGCTGCGCGAGCACAAGCGGCTCGAAGAAGTCGCGATACTTCTTCTCCCCCGTCGTGCGCCACAGCTGAATCGCGGCAGCAATGCGTCCGTCGCCGCCAAAACCGCCAAAGCCGCCGAAAGCACCCTGTGCCGGCGCGGCCGCTTCGAAATTCTCCTTCCAAAGCTTGAGGGCATTATTCAGCGAACGCTCCGCCAGTTCAGGATTGAACGGCTTCAGCACCCGGGCCGCCGCGGCAAGCGCGGCGATGGTGGACATCTGCCCGGCAGGGTTGCCGCCGTTGGAGGTAAACGCGACGCGGTCGTCGCGCGTGCCGGTATGCAACCCCACCTGCTGGTAGGGAGCCAGCGTAGGATCATACACGAACCCGTCGGTGATCGTGGAGGCATCACCAAGGTGGTGGTACTGGTGCATCGTGCCCTGGACGATGCCCTGGGCCACAAAACCGATGTTCTCCACCTGTGCATTGACGTTCAGTACGCCGTGCTCCACCTGCTGGATGATATCGGGAATGCCGTCCGGACGGTGGATGTCCACGAACTGCGTCTTCTGGTCGATAAAGGTCTGGTCGCGCTCCGGGCGGAACTCCTCCCAGACGGCGGACAGCTGCGTGGTCAGGCCGATCACGGTCCCGGACTGGATGTCGAAGTCGCCGGCGTCGTACCAGGCACCCACGGCAAGGCCGGGAATATGCTCATAGGAGGCATACTTCGTATTGGTCACCGGGCCCTGGCGGTAGCCGTCCTGCTGCTCGTAGTTCACCGGCGCCTGCAGGGCGTCATCCATGTGGGAACGGCCGTGCCAGATGCGGTAGCCTTCGTTGACCTCCATGTGGTCCATCTGGACCGGCAGCCACACATCCATCGTGGGATGCCACATCCCAGCGTAGACATTCTCCGAAATCGGGAAGGGATTCGTCACAACATCCTTGTATTCAATGCAATACAGACCCGGCTCGCGGAGCCCGCTGAAGTCGAGGGTCGCATAGTTGTAGCGGTTGTTGAACACGCCCCACTCCTGCACGATGACCTCGCGGGCCACCTGGCGGGAGCCGTCGGCGGCGATGCGCAGGATCCGGGCGGTGCCGGGCACCTCATCCCTGCGGTCCAGCTCCACCACCGCCACCTTCTTGGCGCGGGGCGCGTAGCCGATCTGGGAGTATCCGACATTGGGCTTGCGGATCCAGTCCGGATCATAGGACGGCTTGACCGTCCAGCTCACCACCTTGCCGGTCTTGCCGGCAGGCAGCAGCGTACGCATCACGAAGGTGCCGTTCTGGGCGAGGTTGCGCCCGTCGAACAGGAGGATCTCGCTGTCGGAACTGACAGCCACGCGAAGCTCGTTGTCTTCCGGGGCCATCACCATCTGATGCCCCTTTGCAAACGGCTCAGGATCAATATATTCGGCATACCCGCGATCATCGAAGGTGGACAGGCCGAAGAACTGCGTAATCTTCTCCTCCACAGGCCTCATCTGCGTCTCCCCTGCCGGGTAATGCGGCAGGATCCCCGGCTTGCCGTCCGCGAGGAAGGTCTTGCCGAAATAGCTGGCCGGGAAGAACTCGAAATTGAGCCCCGCCTTGCCCTCGAGCCTTGCCGGAAGCGGCTCGTCGAGATACACGCTCAGCGTGAAACCCGTCCCCTCTGCCGCCACCACGATGCGCGGGCGGAAGTCATAATCAGGATACTCGAAGCCCAGGTCGATGCTCTGCTTGTACAGATCCACGTCGCGGCGCAGCAGGTCGGGATAGATGTCCCACTGCTCGGGCGTGTCCATCAGGCGGATGCCGCCGCCCGTGGCGATGCGCTCGCCACGCTGGATCAGCTCGATGCCGGCCGTCTTCTCGTCGCAGAACATGCCGTTGTACTGGTTGCTGTAGACGAGCACGTTGACGCCCGTCTCTTCGTAGTATTCGTATTCGTTGAGGCGCAGGCCCTGCCCGGACGCAGCGGCGCCCAGAAGCAGCAGGGAGGCTGCTATAAGGAGGATTCTTTTCATATAAAACAGATTTCTCGACTAGGCTCGAAATGACAGGGACTACGGATACCAGCGCTTCAGGAGGACGAGCTTGTCTCCGCTGTCGTCCACTTCCCAGAACTGCGGCTTGCGGCCCGTGTTGCCTTCTTCGTGGTGCACCACGTACAGGAGCTTGCCCTCGAAGGTGCGGAAGAGCATGCCGTGACCGGAATTGTTGGCCAGGAAGGGCTCCGGTTCCTGCACCCACGGACCGGCGATGGTGCCGGATTCCGAGTAGCACACAGCCTGCAGGTAACGCTCCTTGCCCCAGGTGCTCCAGAGCATACCGAGCTTGCCGGTCTGCGTGCGGAACATCTGCGGGCCGTCGGTCACCCAACCGGGCATCTTGAGCCCGAACGTGGCCTCGCCCAGGCCGTTCATCTCGCCGCAGCAAGGGAGTTCGCTGGCGCGGAACATCGTCACGGGGCGCGGGGACACGGTGTAGGACAGGTCCGGTGCCAGCTCGATGTAGTCCATCGTGCCGTCGATGAGCTGCGTCCACTCGTGGACGAAGATCATGTAGATCTTGCCGTCCTCCTCATAGAGCGTACCGTCGATGCAGTCCCAGTCGTGGGGCTGGTAATCATAGCCCGGCGTAATCGCAAAGGACGTATACGGGCCCTCGGGCTTGTCGGAACGCAGCAGATAGGTCTGGTTGTGGGGGACATTGTAGCGGCGCGGGACCTGCTGGATGAGGTCGGAGTGGTCGCTCCACGTGCCCGCGTAATAATAATAGTCTCCGATCTTGTGGATCTCCGCCGCGGCGGCGAAGCCCGCCCGCTCGAGCCACAGGCCCTTGATATCGATGATATTGTAGGGACCGGTCCAGTTCTTGAGGTCGGTGCTCTTGTACATCCGGCCGCCGGAGGAGGTCAGGTAATAGGTCTTCGTGGCCTCGTCCGCCAGGATGTACGGGTCGCTCATCGAGAGCTCCTCGAAGGGGACGGTGCGAATCTGGTTCATCGCGGCCATGCGGGCGCGCATCATGGCGGCCATGCCGGCCGTATCGCGCTGCGCGGTCTGGAAGCCGCCGAAGTTACGCTGGCCGGGGGTGGCAGGCGGGGCCTGCTCACCCGGCAGAATCTGGGCAAAACCGGCCGTGCACATCAGCAGGGCCGCGACAGTCAGGAGACGAGAAAGGGATTTCATCTTCAATTTGGTTTTCTGTGAATGACAAATATAATCATTTCCCAAAAAATACAAAAGGGAGGCGCCCGTCGCGGGGCGCCTCCCAGGGTCTATCATAGATAAGTCCGAATAATCTACTACCACTCAGGGTTCTGGATGAGATTCGGGTTCTTGTCCATCACAGAAGTCGGATAAGGGAAGAACTTATGCTTGTTCTTGAAGCCGACCGTCCAGTTGGCGTCGATGGCCTCATGGGTAGCCACGGTGTAGAAGCGGCTGTCGGCCTTGATGTATTTTTTGACCATGGCCGGGGTGGTGTGGCCGGTGATACGCATGATGTCATAGATGTCGATGCCGGCCAGGTACATCAGTGTCGCGCCCGTCCGCCGGGCCACTTCCTTGATGTCGCGGTTGATCACCTGGTCCTGCAGGTGCGGCAGGTGGTAGTCGTATTTCTCCAGGATGGCCTTCAGGGGTTTGTTGCACGGGATGGAGACCTTGGCGCCGGTCTTGCGCTGGCGGATGTTCAGGCAGGTGATTTCCCGTCCGTTGATGGTCAAGGGCTCGAAGTCCTCCTTCCGGATGTGGTTGTAGTCCGAGATCCGCTGGGCCGTCCAGACGCCGACCATGAAGATGTCCCGGGCCTGCTCGTATTCGGCGGGCAGGTCCGACAGGTCCGCCGCCATCATCTTCTGGATCTCGTCCAGCGTCAGGTAGATGCTGTCCACATCGATTCGGGTCCCCTTGAACTGCTTCCGCTTCCAGGCGGGGTTGACCGACAGCCCGTCGAGCTCCGCGGCATGGAGGAGGGCCTTGATCTGCCGGACGCACTTTCCGACGGAGTTTACGGAATAGCCCTTTCGCTTCAGATATGCTGTGAAATCATAGTAGAAGGCCATATCGATGTCTTCGAAATCGTATTCGCGCTGGACGTCCTGCCCGAAGAGGGTGAGCTGGTGCAGGGCATGCCGAATGCTCCGCACGGTCGAGGAGGCGTAGTTGCGCCCGCGGTCGGTGTGACGCGCGCCCGAAGCGATCTGGTCAAGGAACTGGGTGACGTATTCGTTCAGCGAGGGCTGCTTCGCTTCCTCCTCCCGCTGTTTATGGGCGTGCCGGGCTTCGCGGTAGATCACGTGGTCGATGATGTCGGCAAATTCTTTTTGCGTGATGCCGGTGTCGTTGGTAAGCGTGGCATTCAGCATGCCCTTGATCTCATCCATCTTCTGCGCCAGCGCCGGGTGCGTGTCGCGCCAGCGCATCAGCTGGACCGCTCCGTTGCGGCTGTTGTTCCAGGCTTGGATGTCCACGAGCAGGGGCGTGGATATCTTGTGGTTGATTCCCTGCTTGACCGATTGGAAGCGGACGAAGAGTTTGGTCATCCCCCTTGTCTTGGTCGTCCTGATGAAAAATGATGTTGACATGGCTCGTGTGTTTTGGGAAATTTAACACATTTTTTGTCAGCTGCAAAAAACAGGAAAAAGTGCGGGGGCTATTCCGGGGCTTTTCCCAGCCGTTTTGTTTTTCATTCATGCCGTTTCAAATTTGATTCAAAGCCGGTTTCAGGCCCGTCCAGCGCGCATAATTCTTTAAATGTGACGAATTTTTGAACGCTTTTACTAAATTTTTGAAAAAACTAGCTGCTTTTTATCTATATTTTTGTATGCCGCTTCTTGTGGGCGGCCCAAAATGAGAAAAATGAGAACCAACTCACTCTAACCAAATTTTTAATTTATGACCAAGCAATTGATTGCAAAGGTAGCAGCGATCGCAATGATCCTCGCTACAGGACTTCTGGGAGGGAACTTCGCGTTTGCCCAGAACGGCGCCATCAACGGTAAAGTCGTGGATGCCAGCGGTGAGCCCATCATCGGCGCAGCCGTTGTGGTGCCTGGCACTTCTACTGGTGTCACGACCGACCTCGATGGTAATTTCTCCATCCGTGTTGCCTCCGGGACTACCGTCGAGGTTTCCTGCATCGGCTACGCCACAAAACGTGTCCCTGCAGCCGCCAACATGGTCGTCACCCTCGAGGATGACGCCGAAATGCTCGAAGAGACCGTGGTTATCGGTTACGGTGTGCAGCGCAAGAGCGACCTGACCGGCGCCGTGGCTTCCGTCCGTTCCGAAGACCTCTCGAACCGTTCGACGACCGATGCCGCCGCCGCCCTCCAGGGCAAGGCCTCCGGTATCCAGATCATCAACTCTTCCGGTGCTCCGGGTGCAGGCGCTGACATCCGCGTCCGCGGTTACTCCTCCAACTCCGGCAACATCGGACCGCTCCTCATCGTCGACGGTCTGAAGGTGGACAACATCCAGTACCTCGATCCTTCCATGATCGAGTCCATGGAGGTCCTGAAGGACGCTGCCTCCGCAGCTATCTACGGTGCACAGGCCGGTAACGGTGTCGTGCTCATCACCACCAAGCAGGGCCAGGAAGGCCACGCCTCCGTGTCCTACAACGGCCGCTTCACCCTCCAGTCCCTCGGCAAGAAGGCTGAGATCTTCCGCGCGACAGAATACATTGATTATCAGACCGCCATCGGCAACATCTCCGAGGACCTGCTGAAGAAGAACAACTACGACGGCACCGATACCGACTGGTACGACGCAGTGTTCCAGCCCAGCTGGAGCCAGCAGCATGGCATCACCTTCCAGGGCGGTAATAATAAAGGTCATTTCTTCACCTCCCTCAACTATGTTGACCAGGATGGTATCGTCGTGGGCAAGAAGGATGTCTACAACCGTCTGACCGCACAGATCAACGCTGACTACCAGCTGTTCAAATGGCTGCAGGTTTCCACCAACAACTCGATCGAGAAGTGGGGCCGCAAGTCCGTCTCCAACGGTTACGGTTCCGTGCTGAACTCCGTGGTCTCCATCGACCCGCTGACTCCGGCTTACATCAGCGACATCAAGAATACCCCGGGCGGCATGCAGGAGCACTACGCGACCAACCCTGAACTGATCCCGAGAGATCCGACCCACAACAACGATTTCTACGGCACGTCCAAGTACCTGGAGGAAGCTACCGGTAACCCGCTGTTCCAGCGCGACAAGACCGACAGCACCAACGACGGCATCAACATCCGCGGCGCCTTCGCCGCCAACCTCACTCCGTTCGCAGGCTTTACCTTCACGTCCCGTTTCGGTTATCGTATTGCCCAGAGCAGCACGCACAGCTACACCAAGCCGTACTGGCTGACCTCCATGGCGCAGTCCAACAACCATGATATTTCCGCGAACATCAACACGAGCTACTACTATCAGTGGGAGAATTTCGCGAACTATAGCAAGAGCTTCGGCAAGCACACCATCAGTGCCATGGCCGGTATGTCCTATACCGAGGACCATAACGACAACGCCAGCCTCAGCGCAAGCGGCCCTAATGCCCTCAAGGGTTACGAGCCCAATTTCCTCTACATCAATTATGTGAACCCCATTGAGTCCACGAGCAGAAGCTACGGCAACGCCCCGGGCCTCAGCACCCAGCTTTCCTACTTCGGCCGTCTGATGTACAGCTACGACAACCGCTACAGCATCCAGGCCAACTTCCGTGCCGATGCCTACGACTCCTCCAAGCTGTCCAAGCAGGCCCGCTGGGGTTACTTCCCCTCCGTGTCCCTCGGCTGGACCATCAGCAACGAGCCGTTCTTCCGCGACAACGTCAGCCGCGACGCCATCTCCTTCCTGAAACTCCGCGGCAGCTGGGGTCTCAACGGTAACATCAACGTGCTCAACAACTACCGCTACTCCACCTCCATCACCCTGAACGGCCAGTTCTATCAGTACAACCCGTCCGCAGGTGACGGTCGCGCCACCTACGGCTCCATGCCTTCCGGCCTGGCCAACCCTAACCTGAAGTGGGAGACCTCCGAGCAGTACGATGCCGGTCTGGACGCCCGCTTCCTCAACAACAAGCTGTCCCTGACCGTCGACTGGTACCGCAAGTACACCAAGGATCTCCTCCTCCAGGTCAACAACCTGCCCGAGATCGGTGTGGCCCAGTCCTGGGTGAACGCCGGTAAGGTGCTCAACGAAGGTTTCGAGTTCGAACTTGGCTGGAAAGACACCATCGGTGACTTCCGCTACAGTATCAACGCCAACCTCTCCACCCTGAAGAACCAGGTTCTTGAGGTCCACGCCCTGGTTGACCGCCTCGACACCGACGTCGTCAGCGGCTTGAACGAAGTGCTTGTGTCCTCCTTCCAGGGCGGCTATCCGATCTGGTACTTCCGCGGCTACAAGTACGCGGGTGTGGACAATGATGGCGGTGCGCTGTACTATGACAAGGATGGCGAGGTTACCCCTACTCCCACTGAGAATGACAGGCAGTACCTCGGCGAAGGTATTCCGAACCTGACCTACGGCGTCACCGTCAACCTCGCATGGAAGGGACTCGACCTCGTGATCTTCGGCACCGGCGCCGCCGGCAACGAGATCTACAACCTCATGGTCTCCGCCGACCGTCCCAAGACCAACGGCCTGAACTACTTCTGGCGCAACTCCTGGAGCAACCCTAACGTGGACAAGGCCAAAGCCAAGTTCCCGGATGTCAACAAGGTCGCTTCCAGCTGGCCGTTCTTCAGCTCCAGCGCAGCCATCTTCGACGGTTCCTACTTCAAGATCAAGCAGATCCAGCTCGGCTACACCCTGCCTCAGCAGATCACCAAGAAGGCCCTCATCAGCGACCTCCGCTTCTTCGTCTCCCTGGATGACTACTTCACCTTCACGAAGTACCCGGGTGCCGATCCTGAGACCGCTTCCCTCAACAGCACTTCTTCCCGTGGTGTCGACTCCGGTTCGTATCCTACCACCAAGAAGGTCGTTTTCGGTGTGAATCTGACGTTCTAATGCTTAAAGACTACTGAATATGAAAAAATTAGTATACTCCATTCTCGCCATCGGGGCTCTCTTCACTGCAGTCTCCTGCAACGAATCCCTGCTGGAAATCCCGCAGAAGGGCGTCGTAGCCATCGAGGATTTCTACAAGACCGACGCTGATGCCGAGGCGGCCATGGCAGCGGCTTACGCCCGCTTCGCCACCCGCATCACCGGCCAGGATGGTTCCTCCATCTACACCGACTACAAGGCCGCCCTCAACAACTGCGGTGATGACATGTATGCCGCCGGTTCCAACTTCGGCGACAACGACTTCATGGCGCAGCTGGACGAGTTCCGTCTCGACTCCGGCAACCAGGTCGTCGAGCACTTCTACAGCAACCTGTTCCAGGTGAACTACGCCTGCAACCTGGTGATTGACAACTTCAAGGACGGTCTCCCTGAGGGAGGTCCGACCGCTACGACCAAGCGTGTCGTGGCCGAGGCCCGCGTTCTGCGTGCGTACATTTATTTCCTCCTCACCGCACTGTGGAACACCCCGCCGTTCATCGACCACGTGATTGCGGACGGTCTTCCGTACAACGCTGACAAGGATCCCGAGAACCCCATGTCCCACGAGGACCTGTTCCGCTGGGTCGTCAGTGAGTGCGAGGCTGCCGTCCCTGATCTGGACGAGCGCAAGAGCCCTTCCGACAAGGACGGTGCCGTGAAAGTGACCAAGGGCTTCGCCTGGGCTCTCGAAGGCAAGACCCTCCTCTTCCTGAAAGACTACACCAATGCCAAGACCGCCCTCAAGAAGGTCATCGACTCGGGCAAGTATGCACTGGTTCCCGGTGAGAGGTATTGGGAGAACTTCCATGTCGAAGGCGATGCCAACGAAGAGAAGGTTTTCGAACTCAATATCGAACTGAACTCCGGCATCGGCGCCTGGGGCGGTATGATCCAGCGCTCCACTTGGATGGAGGCCAACATCTGGAGCTGGCGTTCCGACCACTTCGTGGCCGGTGCGGCTCCCCACTCCAAGTACAATGGCGGTGTCGACGGTTGGGGCGGACTCGGTGTCCCGAAGTGGTTCGGCGATGCGTTCTTCGCCAACGACGGCCATTCCCCGCGTTTCGACGCGACGCTCAAGCACATCGACGACGCTGTCTACAACATGGAGTACAACAGCGATGAGATCAATGCGATGACGCTCGAGCAGAAGAAGGATTCCGACAAGATCGGCATCGCCGACCCTCAGGATGGTCTCTACGGCCAGTCCTTCTGGCTGCCGTTCAAGCAGCTCCTCCGCGCGACCGATGTGGGCAGCTATGGCAACAACGTCCGTTTGAACAATGGCATTATCATGCGTTACGCTGAGGTCCTCCTCCTCTACGCCGAGGCGTGCATCCAGGGCGGCGACGCCGGCCAGGGCGCCTGGGCCATCAACGAGATCCGCACGCGTGCCGGCCTTGCCCCGCTCGCTTCCGTCACCATGGATGACCTGAAGAATGAGAAGATGTTCGAGCTCTGGCTCGAGGGCAGCCGCTGGCTTGACCTCCTCCGCTGGGGTGACACCGCTCGTGTCCAGCAGGCCGGTCAGGCTGTGCCGAAGCTCTTCGACAAGGTCCACCGCGCTCCGAAGAGCGGCGAAACGCCCATCTGGGAGAACGGCTCCGAGGCCAACAGCCGCTTCTACATGGTCCTCACCCACGAGGCTATCGACAAAGGCTACAAAGTCGGCTTCGTCGCTGGCAAGCACGAGTTCTTCCCGTATCCGACTTCCGTCATGTCCAAGAATCCGAATATCGTTCAGAACCCGGGTTGGTGATCAATCTGACCTGTTTTAAGGTGTTAGTATAAAGACTTTTCCTATGAAATGAGCTTGGGAGGCGCCCGCTGCGGGGCGCCTCCTTTATTATGACATTTTGACAATTTTCCCAAACCGTGGCCGGAAAATGGGATTCTAACGCTTCAAAAAGCGAGAAAAACAGCGGATTTGAGACAATTCGGGGGAAAATTGCGCCGAAAACCTTGAAATACGTTCAAACGGTGACCGATTTCTGCAATAAATTCGAAATCAAATGACCGATTATTGAAGACAATTTTTCGTAACTTGCGGCCGTTATGAGACGATTTCTGGCACTGACCCTGCTGCTGGCGCTGACATTCTTTCAGCTCCGCGCGGCATCATACTATTATTTCGACCATTTCACTACTTATGAGGGACTCCCCTCCAATACCATCCACTGCACCTTCCAGGACAGCTACGGCTTCCTGTGGATCGGCACGCGGGACGGCCTGTGCCGCTACGACAGCTATGATTTCCGCCAGATGACCGACACCACGCCGGACAAGCTGACCAACCTCGCCGCCATGGTCATCCGGGAAGACGAGAACGGGATTATCTGGTACGCCACGTCGGGCGGCGTGGGCTGGTTCGACCCCAGGAACGGGGAACTGGGCTCCCTGGGCAAGAAAGGCACCTCGCTCACCTTCGACCTGGCGCCTGACCGCAAGGGCAGCATCTGGTACACCGGAGACTGCCTGTACCGCTACGACAAGGATACCGGATTCACGGAACAGTATACCTTTGAGGGGAGCAATCCCTCGCGGATCGCCATCGACGCCTACGGCACCCTGTGGGTCGTGCTCTCCGACGGCTCCCTGCACCTGTACGACAGGCTCCGGGACCGCTTCGACCGGATGGATTTCCCCCGCAGCCTCTCCCTGATCCAGGCAACGTCCAACGGCCGTCTGCTGGCCGCCACCGCAGACGGGGACGTCCTGCTGATTGACACTTCCTCGCTCCGCAGCACCCTGGTCTTCGCCTCCGGCGGCCGGGAGATCCGCCACCTGATGGAGCGGCAACCCGGCGAATACTGGATCGGCACCAACGAAGGCCTGTTCATCCGCCACACGGACAGCGGAGAGCTGTCGTCCATCTTCTACGACGAGCACGAGCCCCATTCGCTCTCGGCCGACTTCATCACCAGCCTGGCGAAGGACAAATCCGGCAACGTCTGGGTGGGCACCTATTATAAGGGTCTGAATTTCTGGGAGGACAATTCCGACGAATACCGTTTCTACTACCAGAATCCGAGCAGCCGCTCCATGAAGGGCACCATCGTCCGTTCCATCGTTTCGGATCCCGAGGGCAACATCTGGTTCTGCACCGAGGACGGCGGACTCAACGTGTTCGGCTCCGACGGCTCCCGCGGCGTGAACTACGAGATTGTCCCCGACCTCAACATGCAGGACCTGACCATCCAGGGCGACGACCTGTGGATCCACACCTTCGGCAAAGGGGTCTACCGCTTCGACCTCAAGCGCCGCTCCGTCCGCAAGCACTACGACATCCCGGGCCACAGCACGGGCATCGGCCTGCTCACTTCGGACGGGCGCCTACTGTCCGGCACCATGACGGGCCTGTTCGTCTACGATCCGAAAAGCGACAGCTTCCAGCCCGCGGATCCGGACTGCCCCGCCTTCATCCACACACTCTACCAGGACAGCCGGGACCGCATCTGGATCGGCACCTACGGCAGCGGCCTGTTCTGCTACAACGCAGCCGGGCAGCCCGTCGCCCACTACAATACGGCCGGATCCGACTGCGGCCTGACGTCAGACCGCATCACCTCCTTCTTCGAAGACAGCCGCCACCGGCTCTGGATCACCACGGAAGGCGGCGGAATCTGCTTCACGGATCCCGACCCCGACCCGACCACACTCCAGCTGCACGCCATCACGCGTGAGGACGGCCTGCGGACCAACGTCACCTGCGCCGTGGCGGAAGACGAAGACGGCATCCTGTGGGTTTCCACCACCCGCGGCATTGCACGTATCAACGGCTCCAGCCTGGCCATCCAGGACTTCATCTTCGACCGGCAGCAGATCATCGGCAGCCAGTTTTGCTACGGAGCAGTCCTGTCCATGCGTAACGGCATGCTCTACATGGGCAACACCAACGGACTGGTGGCCCTCTCCCCTGCCAAGATGAAGAAGAGCATCCACGAATACCCGGTCTACATCACCCATATCGAGGCGCGCAGCGCCGGGCGCATCACCCCGCTGCACCAGGATGGCCGGTCCTCGCTCAATACTGAACGCATACGCGTCAAATCCCGCGACGCTTCCCTGCTGGCCATTTCCTTTGCGGCTCCGGTCTATTCCATCATGTACCAGGTCACCTACGCATATTCGCTGAAGAAAGGGGGCCGCGAAATCATCTCCGACACGACCACGGACAACCAGGCCAACATCTCCGGCCTCCGCCCGGGACGCTACCACTTCGAAGTGGGCATTCTTGGCTCGGAGGGCCCCGAGGCCAGCAAGGGCTTGGATTTTGAGATCGTGCCGCCGCCGCTGCAGAGCAATACCGCCAAGTTCATCTATGCGCTTCTGCTGGCCGGCCTGGTCGGCGCCTTGATTTACCAGACGGAGATGAAGCGCAAGCGTGACCGCGACCGCCACCGCATCAACCTGGAGACCCAGAAGCAGAAGGAGGTTTACGACGCCAAGATCAACTTCTTCACCAACATCACCCATGAGATCCGCACTCCGCTGACCCTCATCAAGATGCCGCTGGACAAGCTGATCGCCGCCAAGGAATACACCCCCGCGGCCGAGAAGGAGATGCTCACCATCCAGGCCAACACGGACCGCCTGCTCACCCTGACCAACCAGCTGCTCGACCTGCGGAAGATGGAACAGAACGAGATCAAGCCCGTCTTCCTCAAGGAGGACCTGGGCGCCATCGTACGCAAGTCCTGCCGCTATTTCGAGCAGATGGCCATCGACCAGAAGATCACCCTTACGGAGGACCTTCCGGAGCAGCCGTTCGAGGTGATGTGCGCCCGCGACGCCGTGGAGAAGATTGTCAGCAACCTCCTCTCCAACGCCGTCAAGTACTGCCACGACCGCATCGACGTGTCGCTGCACCCTTCACAGGACGGCCGCAACGCCATCCTGCGCGTGGACAGCAACGGCACCATGATTCCGGCGCGCGACAGCGAGCGGATCTTCGAGACCTTCTACCAGGTCGGCGACGCGCGCAAGAGCCAGGGCACCGGGCTCGGCCTGCCGTTTGCCCGCGCCCTCGCGAGCCTGCACAACGGCCGGCTCTACCTCGACACCTCCATGCGCTCGCGCAATTCCTTCGTGCTCGAACTGCCCGTCCACCAGGCGATGCCCGTCGTCATCAAGCCGGAGCCCGCACCGGTGGTGCAACAGCCGCTGCAGGACGACTATCCCCAGGAGCTGGACAGCAGCCGCCACACGATCCTGCTGGTCGAGGACGACGCCGAGATGCGGAGCTACCTCGCCGACGAGCTGTCGGCCGACTACAACGTCATCACCGCCGCCAACGGCCAGGATGCCGTAGAGAAGCTCCAGCAGGAGCGCATCGACCTCGTGGCCAGCGATGTCATGATGCCGGTGATGGACGGCTGCCAGCTGTGCAACTATGTCAAGACCAATACGGACTACAGCCACATCCCCGTGCTGCTGCTGACGGCCGCCGTGGGCATGGAGACGCGCATGCAGACCCTCGAGGTGGGCGCGGACGGCTATATCGAGAAGCCCTTCCCCATCGAGCTGCTGCGCGCGAACATCGCCAATCTGTTCCGCAACCTGGAGATCTCCTACAAGCAGTTCACGGACTCCCCGCTCACGCATTTCAACAGCGTGAACAGCAGCAAGGTGGACGAGGAGTTCATGGAGAAGCTGCACGGCATCGTGATGAAGCACATGGCGGAGCAGGACCTCAGCATCGAGACGCTCACGACGCTGATCGGCACGAGCAAGTCTACCCTGTACCGCAAGGTCAAGGCCAATACCGGGCTCAACATCAACGAGTACATCCGCCTGTGCCGCCTCAAGCAGGCCGCCGAGATGCTCTCGTCGCAGAAGTACCGGATCAACGAGGTCGCCTACATGGTCGGCTTCTCGTCGCCTTCGTACTTTGCGACGAGCTTCCAGAAGCAGTTCAACATCTCGCCTTCGGCGTTCGTTAAAAACCTGAAGGATTAGTTGGTCGAATTACAAGGACTGCTCCGTCGTCCTTCGGGAGGCGGAGCGGTTTTTTGGGCGTGGAGATGGTCTGCAGGCCGTCGGAGCCGGTGCAGAGGATGCGGGCGGAGCCGCCGAGCCGCGCTTCTATTGACTTGATATCCAGCGAATAAGGAGCTTCTTCGGCGTTGAGCGCCGCGACGTACCAGGTCGCGCCTTTGCGGCGCGCCAGGACGATGCAGCGGCCCGGGTAGCCGTCGATCAGGCGGGTCTCGTCCCAGGTGGTCGGCACCTCGCGAAGGAACCCCATCGCGGCCGCCGGGGCGTCCGTGAGGTTATTGGGCGTGATCGCGAAATTCTGGATTGGATTCTGATAGAGCACGGCGATGGCCAGCTCGGCGGCGTCCGTGGTTCGGCGCTGCGTGCCGAACACGCGCCCGCCGGGGCCAGGGGCGCCGTTGGCGCGGTTGAGCCGCTTGTTGAGGAACACCCCGCCGAACTCCATGCTGCCCACGCTGTTGCGCAGGAACGGGTGCAGGCAGGCGCTCTGCGCCTCCAGGTCGCAGTGGTTCTGGCCGAAGACCATGTTTTCCGAGGCCAGCACGGCCTCGCTGCCCACGTAGTTGGGATACATCCGCTCCCAGCCGCGCGGGAGCGTGGCGCCGTGGAAGATGCACATCAGGCCGTGGTCGTCGGCGTCGGAGAGGATGTGCTCGTAGAGGCGCATCGTCTCCTGCTTGTCCCCGCCGAAGAAGTCCACCTTGATGCCCTTGACCCCGATGCTCTCCATCCAGCGCATCTCGGGCTTGCGCGCCAGCGGGTCGCACATGACGTTGACGGGGCTCTGGACAATGTCGTTCCACCAGCCGCTGGAGGAATACCACAGGAAGACCTCCACGCCCTTGCTGCGCGCGTAGCGGACCAGCTCCTCCATGCCGGCGTGGCCGAATTCCTGGTCCCAGCCCGCATCAATCAGGATATAAGGGAAATCCATCGCGGCCGCGAGGTCGATATACGCGACCTGGTCCGCGTGGTTCATGCTGGCGTCCTGCCAGACGATCCAGCTCCAGGTGCTCTTGCCGTAGAGATAGGGACGCGTGGCTTCGTAGCGGGGCTCCACCACGTCGAAGGCGATGGTCGTCTCCACGATCGGGGCAAGGTCCGCCCCCACGGTGATCGTCCGCCAGGGCGTCGCGCCGGGCAGGGCGAACGCCGGCTCCACCGTGCCGTTGCCATTGTTCTCCTCCGGCATCGGGAAAGCCACCGTGTAGCCCGCCACAGGGTCGTAGTCGCTCAGGCGCGAGCCGCAGTAGCGGCTGTCCACGCCGGTCTCGCTGACCAGCACCCAGCCGTCGCTGCCCACGCGGAACAGGCACGGGAAGGTGAATCCGTGGCCGTACTGCGAGCGCTCCGTCAGCGGCACGTCGAAGCGGTAGTGCTCCTCGTAGCTGGGCTTACTGCGCTTCCAGCCAATCATGGCGTCGCTCTGCGGCGTCAGGAAGCCGGTCGTCCCCTCCGGGAAACGGAAAGCGCTCGTCTCGCGCAGCACCCGCACGCTCCCCGTCTCCGTGTCGCGCGGAATGCAGTAGCGGAACGCGGCGTCGTTGTCCGTCAGGTGCCATTCGATGTCCAGCGGCCGGCCGTCTGGATTCTGGCAGTGCAGTACGCCGCGTACAGCCGGATGGTCAATCCGGGAGGCCTTGATGCGGTCGAGGGTGTAGGTGTCGCGCAGCGTTTCGGTGTCCGAAGACACCACCGTGAGGGCGGTGTAGTCGGCATCGTTGGTCTGCAAACCCAGCCCGGAGGGCTCCAGAAGGGTCTTGCCGTCATAGCTGACAGCGTAACGGAGCTGGGCGCCGTCCTGTTCGAAACGGACCTGCAGGCGGCCGTCGGGGCCGGTGAAGACCGGGGCCAGCGCAAGAAGAAGTGCTAAGATATTCATGGAGATATGGACTTTTCGAGCGAATTTACTTAAATTTGTCGATTGTTGAAAGAAAACCACGGATTCTGAGCCAATAATAGATGAAAAAGAAACGGATCATCGCCCTGCTGGCAGCCTTCCTGCTGACGCTGCCGCTTGCCGCCGTCCTGGGCGAACGGAACCTGGCTTCGACCCTGCACACGCTGCGGAGCGAACTGGAGCAGGACTACGAGAAGATCTTCACCTCGCAGGTCCGCCTGGCGGAGCAGCACGGGGCGCAGCACGAGAGGATGATCTCGATCATGAAGAAGTGCAATGAGCTGGCCCTCATGCTCTATTCGCAGAAGCAGGAGTACACCTTCGACCTCGCGTACGCCCTCGAATCCGTGACCGACGAGTACGACGACTTCAACCGAAACCGCATGCCCTACGACCGGACCGTGGGCCAGCTCGAGATTGAGATCGAGCGGCTCTCGCGCCTGATCGAGTCGCTCCGGCGCCTGCCGCCGCAGCTGCAGGAGATTGCGGACCTGCCTGACAGCCTCCGCTACCACAACGACAGCATCAAGGTGGATATCCTCGAGCTGGAGCGGGAGCTGGGCCTGACGGAGGAGGATGCCGAAGCGCTGGAGGACGACGCCTTCGTGCTGGACGAATCCGGCCAGCTGGAGCGCGACTCCTGCATCTTCTTCGCCACCACGCTGCTCAAGATGTACTCCGCCAACAAGGACTACATCATCGACGACAGCACCCACTACGAGAACGTCTACCTGCGGCTTAAGGAGTCCTACGACTACGCGCAGCGGCGCTACAAGATCCTGCAGAACCAGATCTTCTTCGAAGGGCAGAGCGCCTACGGCGGGATCCTGAAGGACTTCAAGCGAGAATGGCAGCGCGCCCGGCAGGGCATGCACGACCGCTACACGGTCAGCGACCACCTGCACGAAGGCGAAGTGGAAGAGCACGTGGAGAGCGAGTGGGGCGGCCATGTCTTCGTCTCCTTCATCATCTATTTCCTGGTCACCCTGCTGATCAGCGTCCTGGTCGCCGCCGGGATCCTGGCCCTGCTGCACCGCCTGTTCAAGTCGGTGCGCACCGTCGCGTTCAAGCAGCGCCGCCTGGTGCTCACCCTGCTGCTGGGCGTCGTAATCTTCAGCATCGTGATGGCCTTCTCCCGGGGCGCCAGCAACGTCGCCGAAGTGGCCTTCTCGCTGATCCTCACCTACAGCTGGCTGGTCGCAGCTATCCTGCTGTCGCTCCTGCTCCGCCTGGAGCCGGTCCGCCTGAAGCTCGGCCTGCGGATGTACCTGCCGATGTTGCTGCTGTCGCTGGTCGTGATCTTCTTCCGCCTGGTGTTCATGCCCAACGCGATGATGAACATCCTCTTCCCGCCCATCCTGCTGGCGTTCCTGATCTGGCAGCTGCTGGTCTGCCTGCGCGTGGGGCCGAAGATGGATCCGAGCGACCGGCTGATCTCCTGGCTCTCCTTCGCGGCCATCGCCGCGGCCCTGGGCTTGTCGTGGATGGGCTACATCTTCCTCGCCCTGCTGGTCATGCTGTGGTGGTTCTTCCAGGTGGCCTGCATCGAGACGCTCGTGGCCATCGGCCGCCAGCTCGCCTACTACCGCGACAACCGGATGGCGGCGCATATCGCCGAGTACCGCAAGACCATCGATTTCGTGACGGGTCCCGAGCGCGACAAGCTGCTGATGCCCGCGACCTGGTTCTATGACCTGGTCCGTATGACGCTGATCCCGGTGCTGGCGCTCATGTCCATCCCCTTCTGCCTGCGGATGTCGCTGGGCGTGTTCGACTTCTCCGACCTGTTCCTGGACATCTTCAAGACCCCGTTCGTCAACCTGACCAACGCCGAGGGCAACGAGGTGCTCAAGATTTCCTTCTACAGCATCGAGATGGTGCTGGGACTCTATTTCGTGTTCCGCTACATCAGCTATGCGGCCCGGAGCATCTACCTCCACATGAGCTACAGGGCCTTCCTGAACAAGTCCGGCCGCCGGGTCGTGCGCAGCAACGAAATTAACTTCTCGCTGGGCAACAGCATCGTCAGCGTGATCGTCTGGTTCGTCTATATCGTGATCGTCGTGGTGATGCTCCGCATCCCGACCGGCTCGCTCTCGCTGGTCGCCGGCGGTCTGTCGGCCGGTATCGGTCTCGCCATGAAGGACGTGCTCAACAACTTCATCTACGGCATCCAGCTGATGTCAGGCCGCCTGCGCGTGGGCGACTGGATCGAGTGCGACGGCGTGCGCGGACGCGTGTCGTCCATCAACTACCAGAGCACGCAGGTCGAGACCATCGACGGCACGACCATGTCCTTCCTCAACGCCTCCCTGTTCGCCAAGAACTTCACGAACCTGACGAAGAGCAACTCCTACGAGTTCCTCAAGATCATCGTGGGCGTGGCCTACGGCACGGACGTGCAGCGGGTGCGCGAGGTCCTGGAGGAGGCCATGCAGGTCCTCCGGACCAAGGACGCCTACGGCCGCGAGATCGTGGAGCCCAAGAAGGGCATCTACGTGGTGTTCAACAGCTTCGGCGACAGCGCCGTGGAGGTGGCCGTCAAGCAGTACGTGCTCGTCCCCGAGCGGATCGGCTACATCGACCGCGCCAAGGAGGTCATCTACAACGCCCTCAACGAGAACGGCATCCAGATACCGTTCCCGCAGCGGGACATCCACATCATTCAGGAAGAGGATTAATCTTTCGGGAAGGTCGCCGTCTCGGCGGCGGTGAGCCCGACGGAGGAGAAGCCGCCGTCGTGGTAGAGGTTCTGCATCGTGACCTTGCGGGTGTAGTCCGAGAAGAGCGTCACGATGTAGTCCGCACATTCCTCCGCCGTGGCGTTGCCCAGCGGCGACATCCGGTCGGCGTATTTCAGCATGTCCTCCATCCCGGCGATCCCCTGCCCCGCCGTCGTGGCGGTGGGCGACTGGGACACCGTGTTGATCCGCACGTGTTTCGCCGGGCCATAGATGGCCCCGAAGCTGCGCGTGATCGACTGGAGGAGCGCCTTGGCGTCCGCCATGTCGTTGTAGCCCACGAAGGTACGCTCCGCGGCGATGTAGGTCAGCGCCACCACGGAGCCCCATTCCCGGAGGGCGTCTTTCGTGTAGAGGGTGTGCAGGAGCTTGTGCAGCGACAGCGCCGAGATGTCCAGCGTCTTGCCCAGGAATCCGTAGTCAAGCGCCTCGTAGGGGCGGTTCTTGCGCACGTTCGGGGACATCCCGATGGAGTGCAGCACGAAGTCGAACGGGCCGCCGAAGTGCTCCATCGCCCCGTCCACCAGCGTCCCGAGGTCCTCGAGGGAGGTGGCGTCGGCGGCGATCAGTTTGCAGCCGTGCGCGTCGGCAAACGCCTGGATATCCCCCATCCGCAGGGACAGGGCCGTGTTGGTGAGCACGATCTGTGCGCCTTCTTCGATGGCGCGCTCGGCCACCTTCCAGGCGATCGACTTGTCGTTGAGGGCACCCGTGATGATGCCTTTCTTTCCTTTGAGCAGTTGCATGCGGCTACAGGTCTTTGTTGTCCATCAGATAGAATGTGAGTTCGCCCTTGCAGGCGAGTTTGCCGTCCACCATGGCCTGGGCCCCGATCACATACAGGGCACCGCGGATGGCGATCGGCTTGGCGACCACCTCGATGGTGTCGCCCGGCCGGACCATGTGCTTGAATCGCACCTTGTCCAGGCCGGCGTAGAAGGGGGTGTGGCCCTTGAGCTCCGCCCCGAGGATGAGGGTGCAGGACTGGGCCATGATCTCGCAGACGATGACCCCCGGCACCACCGGGAAATCGGGAAAATGCCCGCGGAGGAACCACTCCTCCCCCGTCACGTGATAGGTGGAACGGATTACGTCCCCGTCTTTTTCCGTCCAGTCCACGAGCAGCATGGGCTCGCGGTGCGGAAGGAACTCCTTGATATCTTCTCTGTTCATGTATATTCCGTTTAAATTTTGCGCAGGGCGACAGTGGCGTCGTGGCCGCCGAAGCCCAGCGAATTGGAAATGGCCACGGTGAGCGGGCGCTCCGCCGCCGTGAGCGGGGTGTAGTCCAGGTCGCACTCCGGATCGGGATCCGTCAGGCCGATGGTCGGCGGGACGACGCCGTCCCGCAGCGCCAGGGCGCACACGAGGATCTCGGCCGCACCCGCCGCGCCGACCATGTGGCCGGTCATCGACTTGGTGGAGCTGACGGCGGCGCGGCGGGCCGTCTCCTCGCCGAGGGCGAGCTTGATGGCGACCGTCTCCGTCTTGTCGTTCAGCACGGTCCCCGTGCCATGGGCGTTGATATACAGGGCCTCGTCCGCGCGGAAGCCGGACTGGGCCAGCGCGTCGCGCATGGCGCGGGCGGCGGGAACGCCGTCGGGGCGCGGGGCCGTGGCATGATAGGCGTCGCAGTAGTTGGCGTAGCCCGTCACCTCGGCGAGGATCTGCGCCCCGCGCTGTCGCGCGTGGTTGTATTCTTCGAGAATGAGCACCGCCGCGCCCTCAGCCATCACGAAGCCGCTGCGGCTGGCGCTGAACGGCAGGCTGGCGCGAAGCGGGTCATCGGAGAGGGTCAGGGCGTGCGCGCTGGCGAAACCGCCGAAGGCCAGCGGGTTGAGCACCGCCTCGGTGCCGCCCGCGATGATTGCATCCGCAAATCCGTATCTGACGGCACGGAAGGCCTCCCCCACGGACTGCGTGCTTGAGGCACATGCCGCGACCGCGGTCATGTTGGCGCCCTCAGCGCCATAGCGGATGGCGATGTTGCCCGCGGCGATGTTGGCGATCATCTTGGGGATGAACAGCGGGGAGACGCGGTCCGCCCCCTCCTCCAGCATCACTTTCGTCTGTTCGATGAAGGTCTGCATGCCCCCGATGCCGGTGCCGAGATACACACCCAGGCGCTCCGGGGCGATGTTGCTCCCCGCCTCCAGGCCGCTCTCGCGCATGGCCTGGAAGGCCGCCGCCTGGGCAAAGAGGCAAAAACGGTCGTTGCGGCGGGTCTCCTTGACCGTGAGGCCGAAGGCCATGGGGTCAAAGTCCTCCACCGTGCCGGCCACCCTGACCGGCAGGCCCCACGTCTCCAGGCCGGGATACGGGCGGATCCCGCAGCGGCCCGCCCTGAGGGCGGCCCAGAACGCTGCAGGATCCTGTCCGACGGGCGAGATGACGCCCGTCCCGGTGATGACGACTCTTCTTTCCTCCATTATTTATACATGAAGCGCCGGATGCTGCCCTTCGGGGTCTTGGAGAACGGCTCGAAGCGGAGCTCGTAGTCGTTGACGGCGGAGTAGCCAGGGAGCCGGCTGTTGAGATAGGCGATGTTCTGGCGCATGATGGCGTCGAGCCCGTCGGCGCCGATGCCGGCCTTGTCGAGGGCGTCCATGTTCGGGACAACCAAAGCCACAATCCTGTGCTCGCGCTGCAGGACGATGGATTCGGCCACGTACGGGAGCTCGTTGAGGATCACCTCGATCTCCTCGGGATAGACGTTCTGGCCGTTGTCCGCCAGGATCATGTTCTTGCTGCGGCCCAGCAGGAAGACGTTGTTGTCCTTGTCCACCGTGCCGATGTCGCCCGTGCGGAACCAGCCGTCCTGCAGGACCTGGGCCGTGGCCTCGGGATTCTTGTAGTAGCCGCAGAACACCACGTCACCCTTGACGTAGAGTTCGCCGGCGATGTTGGCGGGATCCGGGGAGTCGATGCGGAGCTCCATCACCTCGGGGAGATATTCGCCGCAGGACTTGGGGATGTACTTGCCCACCTTGCCGTAGGAGACGATCGGGGCGAGCTCGGTCAGGCCGTAGCCCGTGATGAAGGGGACCTTGAGCTTGTAGACCAGCAGGGACTCCACCTCCGAAGGGATGGCAGATCCGCCGGTGGCGAAGACCTCGATCTTGCCGCCCGTCTCGGCCATCAGCTTGTCATAGAGCTTCTTGCAGTAATCGGGATGGTTCTCGTAGTCCTTGAATTTCTCCTGTCCCTCCTCGCTGCGGAGCTCCGGGCCGAGGATGTATTCGACGAGCTTGACGAAGATGAGGGGCACGCCGTAGAAGATGCGCGGCTTGACCTCCATGAGGGCGTCCTTGACGTTCATCGGGATCGGCGGGAGGCCGAGCACGGTCACGTGCATGCCGAGGGTCAGCGGGATGACCACGTCACACATCAGGCCGAAGCTGTGGGCGTGCGGCAGCAGGCTCAGGTAGTTCTCGCCCTTGTGGAACGGGAAGCCCGGGGTAATCGCCTGCACGTTGGCGGTGTCGTTGCGGTAGGTCAGCATGACCCCCTTCGGGTTGCCGGTGGAGCCGGAAGTATAAAGGATGGCGCAGACTTCGTCCAGGTCCGCGTCGATCACGCGGAAGTCGGACGGCTGCATGCCGGCGGGATAGCGCTCCGAGAGGAGCCGGGCGCCGTCGGCGTAAAGCTCGCCCACGCCGTCGCGGCTCGCGAGCACCTCGCCGGTAGCGCAGTCGACCACGCACAGGATCTGGGGCATCTGCGCGAAATCCATCGCGTCGAAGATGCGCTTCTCCGTGTAGAGGAACTTGCTGTCAGAATGGTTCACCAGCCGCTGCGTGTCGGCCGGGGTAAAGGCGTTGTACAGCTCCACGGCCACGTAGCCCTTGCTGACGGCGGCGTAGTACAGGGAGGCGCCGAGGGCGCAGGGACGCGTGTTGATGGCTATCTTGTCGCCGCGCTTCAGGCCGGCTTTCTTCCAAATGAGGTCCAGGGTGTCGATGCGCTCTGCCAGTTCGCGGTAGGTGATGGTGGATTTGCGGAAATCACTCAGCGCCGGGCGGTCCCAGCTCTCGCGGACGGAGCTCTCGAAAAGCTTGATGAAATTGTCAATCTTGATCATCTTGATAATAATAGTTTAAATCTTTGTGAGATTCGAATCCGGCTGCGAAGATAGGGCTTTTTTTCCGGTCGGCCCCGGCTCGTCCGTGATATGTGGTCAAACCGGGCGGCCGAGTTGGCGAAATCGCCGCATAAGGGGCGAATTTGGGACGAAAAACCTTGTTTTGCGGGAAAAACCCCGTAACTTTGGGACGAAAATCGGACACTTCCCATGACATCCAAACTTCGCGTCGGCAAGACTTATCGCTCGCAGCTGCTGTATATCGTGCTCGTCCCGGCCTTTTTCATCGGGTTCTGCTTCCTGTACAATCCCTTCGGGATGCAGGAGTATTTCCAGGCCGGCGGCCTGGGCTACGGCTTCCATTTCGTGATGCTGACGACCATCCTCATGGCCATCCTCGCCATCACGCGCCTGATCTTCAGCGCCCTCTACAAGCACATCCCCTTCCTGTGGTGGCACTACATCGTGTGGTGCTTCGGGGAGGTGTTCATTTTCGCCCTCTTCATGGCGCTGTACGCGACGCTGTTCCATTCCGGCGAAGCCGGCTATTTCGCCGTGCTGTCCCGCTGCTTCTCGTACGCGTACCTGATTCTGGTCTATCCCTACCTCTTCCTCATCCTGGTGCGGATCATCTTCAACAAGAACCAGGACCTCACCGCCGAGCCTTCGGACGCCCTGCTCAAGTTCTACGACGAGCACAAGCGTCTCAAGCTCAGCATCGACCCGGCTGCGGTCATCTGCATCCAGGCTGACGCCAACTACGTGATTATCAGATACATGGACGCCGAGCGCGTCAAGGAGTTCCTGCTGCGTGCCTCGATGAAGAGCGTGGAGAACACGGTCACGCAGCACGGACTGGTCCGCTGCCACCGCTCCTACTTTGTCAACCCCCGCTTCGTCAAGCTCCTGAGCCGCAACAAGGACGGCATGATCCTCGCGGAGCTCCTCCAGGCGGAGGTCCCCTCCATCCCGGTCAGCAAGCAGTTCTACAAACAGCTCTCCGAACTGCTGTAGCGGGCGGATGAAAAAAGTGTAAAAAAATTTGGAGAATTCCCAAGAAAGGGATACCTTTGCAATCCCAAAACGGAGGACTCGTTAGCTCAGTTGGTAGAGCACAACACTTTTAATGTTGGGGTCTCGGGTTCGAGCCCCGAACGGGTCACAACGAGCTTTCGTTTGAAATACTGCTTCCTTAGCTCAGTTGGTAGAGCACCTGACTCTTAATCAGGGTGTCTAGGGTTCGAGCCCCTAAGGGAGCACTCAAAACCCCTTACAGAATGGTCTGTGAGGGGTTTTTCGTTTCACCCCCCTATAAAGCCATGGTTTTGTGCACGTATTTGTGCACGAGTTCTTGGAAATCTGTGCACTATTTTGTATGTTAGCTTTCGGAAGCCCAATATTTGATATTGTCATGTGCTAAACATATCATGGAAAAATTGAACAGGACTACAGCGAAGGCCAACACCTACACCGAAAAAGTCATTCAGTTCGGAGAGGGGAATTTCCTTCGGGCCTTTATCGATTGGATCATCTGGAAAACGAACCAGAAGACAGATTTCAATGCATCAGTCGTTGTGGTCCAGCCTATCGACAAGGGGAAAGTGGAGCTACTCAACGAGCAGGATGGACTCTACCATCTCAATCTCCAGGGCATCGATGAGGGGCAAACTGTCGACAGCATCGAAATGATCGATGTCATAAGCAGGGGCATCAATCCATATGTCGATTTCCAGGCTTATCTCAAGCTGGCGGAGCAGCCGGAGATACGTTTCGTCATCTCGAATACGACAGAGGCCGGAATAGAATTCAATCCTGACTGCATGCTGGATGATGCGCCCGCACGCTCATATCCTGGCAAGCTCACCCAGCTTCTTTACCACAGATTCCGGCATTTTGCCGGTGACAAGGCAAAGGGTCTTATCATTTTTCCGTGCGAACTGATTTTCGAAAACGGAAAGCATCTGAAGGAGTGCATCAGACAGTATATCGATCTCTGGCAGCTCGGAGCAGAGTTCTCGGAGTGGTTTGACACGGCTTGTGGTGTATATTCAACCCTTGTTGACCGTATCGTGCCGGGGTATCCGCGCGACAATGCGGCCAGTATCTGCGAGCGGATCGGCTATCAGGACAATCTGCTTGACAAAGCCGAGGTTTTCCATCTTTGGGTGATCGAGGCGCCTCAGGAAGTAGCTTCGGAGTTTCCTGCAGACAAGGCTGGCCTCCATGTCCTCTTTGTCCCGTCGGAGGCTCCATATCATGAGAGAAAGGTCACGCTCCTGAATGGACCCCATACCGTCCTCTCCCCTGTCGGATATCTCAGCGGCCTCGATACCGTCAAGGAATGTTGTGAGGATGAGCTCATCGGCCGGTTCGTCGACAAAGTGATGTTCGAAGAACTTCTCCCTACCCTGAATCTTCCCCAGGATGACCTTCTCAAGTTTGCCAATGATGTAAAGGACCGTTTCGTCAACCCTTATGTAAAGCATTTCGTGACCAGCATCATGCTCAACTCGTTCCCGAAATTCAAGACCCGGGACCTCCCCGGGCTCAAGACTTACCTGGAACGCAAGGGTGAGCTCCCTAAAGGACTCGTCCTGGGACTTGCAGGCATATGCACGTACTATAAGGGAGGAAAGAGAGGAAATGATGAGATCGTCCCCAATGACGATGCGGCCATAATAGCGCTTTTGAAGGACCTTTGGGCTACTTCAGACACGACAGCGGTAGCCAGGGGCGTCCTTGCGGCTTCAGAGCTCATCTGGGGCGAGGATCTCAACCTTGTCCCCGGCCTTACTGACATGCTTGCAGCCGACCTTGCTCTCATTCAGGCGGAGGGAATGCGCGCCGCAGTCGCTTCCATTCTTTAAAGGGAGAGCAGATGTCGAAGTACATAAGGATTCATCCATCTGACAATGTCGCAGTCGCCCTGGAGCCGCTGGCTACAGGTGATGTCATCGAGTTTTCCGACGGCAAAGTCATATTGGAAGAAGATGTGCCGGCAGGGCACAAAATAGCCCTTAAAGACCTTTCGGAAGGTGATAACGTTATCAAGTACGGATATCCTGTAGGCCATGTGACACGTGATGCCGCCGCTGGCACGTGCATCGATCACAACTGCATGAAAACGAATCTGGAAGGCCTGCTCGACTATAGCTACGAGCCGGCGCTCACGGAAATCCGCCCAAGCGCCCCAAGAACTTTCAAAGGCTTCAAGAGGCCGGATGGACAGGTCGGTGTCAGAAACCAGCTCTGGATCATTCCTACGGTCGGATGCGTGAATGGAGTCGCACAGGCGATTGCGGAGAAATTGCGGGAAGAGAAAGCAGGATGCATGGGCTCAGTTGACGCTATCGTTGCATTTCCTCATAACTACGGTTGTTCGCAGCTTGGCGATGACCACCAGAATACAAGGAGCATCCTTGCAGACATGGTCCGTCATCCTAACGCCGGAGGAGTGCTGATTGTCTCCCTCGGTTGCGAAAACAACCAGCTGGGGCCTTTTATGGAATTCGTGGGGGAGATCGACCCTACCAGGGTAAAAACCATTGAGACCCAGAAGATCGAAGGAGATGAGACCGCAGTGGGGCTGGAACTGGCACGCAGCATCTTTGATGTCTGCTCAAAAGACGAGCGCACTGACATTCCGGTGAGCGAATTGAAGATAGGCCTTAAATGCGGCGGCTCCGACGGACTTTCCGGCATAACAGCCAATCCTCTGCTGGGCCGATTCAGCGACTGGATCGTGTCTCAGGGAGGAACGACCGTCCTGACCGAAGTGCCCGAGATGTTCGGGGCGGAAACCATACTGATGAACCGTTGCCAGGATAAAGAAACTTTTGAGAAGACCGTCAGGCTCATCAATGACTTCAAGGAATATTTCATCAGGAACGGGCAGCCGGTTTACGAGAATCCTTCTCCGGGGAACAAGGCTGGCGGCATCTCCACACTCGAAGAGAAATCACTGGGCTGTACCCAGAAATGCGGATGCAGCATAGTGAGGGATGTGCTTCAGTACGGAGAGCGTCTCATCACAAAAGGATTGAATCTCCTCAGCGCTCCGGGCAACGACCTCGTGGCGAGCACCGCTCTTGCGGCAAGCGGATGCCAGATCGTCCTTTTCACAACCGGACGGGGCACCCCGTTCGGAAGTTTCGTGCCTACCATGAAGATTTCCTCAAACAGCACCCTTGCCAACAGGAAACCGGGATGGATTGATTTCAATGCCGGTGCCATTGCAGAGGATGAGCCTGTCGATGCGGTTTCCGGGAGGTTCATAGAATTCGTGCTGCAGGTGGCAGAGGGCAGACCTGTGCAGAGCGAAAAGAATGGAATCCGGGAAATGGCGATATTCAAAAAAGGCGTCACGCTATAACGCTGATACGAATCGGATAAATAAAAGAAACCGATATGAAATACAACAAACTGGGTAATACGGGAATGGAGATATCCGAACTGTCATTCGGAGCATCTTCGCTTGGCGGAGTATTCCATTCAATTAAAGAATCCGAGGCCATTGAGGCCGTTTTTACAGCTGTTGACGGAGGCATCAACTTCATCGACGTCTCTCCTTATTATGGCCATTATAAGGCGGAAACCGTGCTTGGAAAGGCCCTGAAAGACATACCGAGAGACAAATATTACCTTTCAACCAAAGTCGGCCGCTATGGCAAAGACGGCGTGAACACTTGGGATTACTCGGCAAAACGCGCTGTCGAAAGCGTATATGAAAGTATGGACAGGTTGAATATCGACCATATCGATCTCATCAATGTCCACGATATCGAGTTCGCGGATCTCAGCCTTGTCTGCAATGAGACGCTTCCTGCACTCTGTGAGTTGCGCGACAAGGGGATTGTCGGTCATGTCGGGATTACCGACCTCCAGCCCGAGAATCTCGAATGGGTGATCGGGCATGTGGCACCCGGCACCGTAGAATCGGTTCTCTGTTTCTGCCACTACTGTCTGAACGACGATCTGCTTACAGAATACTTCGATTTCTTCGAATCCCGTGGAATAGGCATAATAAACGCATCTCCGCTGTCCATGGGCCTGCTTTCATCCAGAGGCGTCCCGGACTGGCACCCTGCGCCCAAAGCTTTGGTGGAGGCATGCTCAAGAGCGGCAAAGTTCTGCGACCAGAAGGGATATCCAATTGAAACGTTAGCCGTTCAATACGCACTGGGCAGCCCGCATATCGCCAGCACGCTGTTCAGTTCGGCCAACCCTGCCAACGTGAAAAAGAATATCGAGGTCGCTGAGAGGCAAGCCGATCCGGAACTGGTGCGCGAAGTGAAAAGCATCATCGGCGACCAGTTGCGCGTAAGGTGGAAGAACTCCTGATTCCGTAAACCATCACAATAGCAAAACAGATCATCGGCAATATAAACGAAATGTTGACCGATGGGAGCCCCATTATGGCGTGCGGCACGTCGATTATCTTTGCCTGGAACGGCGGCAGGACGCTTCCTCCCAGAATGGCCATGATGAGCCCGGCGGCGCCGAATTTCGCGTCATCTCCCAGACCATCCAGCGCGATTCCGTAGATTGTCGGGAACATCAGAGACATGCATGCGCTGACAGCGACCAGGAAATAGAGTCCAATGCGGTTCTGGAATAAAATCACGCCCAGGGTGAAGAATATGGCCGCGGCGGCGAATATTGACAGCAGTTTCCCTGCCTTGATGTACTTAAGCAGATATGTGCAGATGAAACGGCTTGCGCAGAAGATGGCCATGGCTATGATGTTAAAGCGCTGCGAGAGCACTTCGGCGGCCTGTTCTTCCATTCCTTCGAGCATGAATACCCTTGTGCCATACTGGATGATGAAGGTCCAGCACATGATCTGCGCACTTACATAGAAGAACTGAGCGATAACGCCTTCACGATAGTGCCTGATGCCGAAGATCCGCTTGATGGTCGTCCAGAAATCCAAAGTGTGCACATTATCGCCATTTTTGGGCATGCGCGTAAGCAGAATCAGCACGAACATCACGGTAATCACGATTCCTATAATGACGTAAGGCTTCACCAGCACACCCAGGTCGGCTTGCTTGACAAGCTCGAATTCGGCGTCAGAAAGCTCCGCGCGGGCGGCGGTGTCCATCGGGTTCAGCTTTGCCTGGATGAAGTTCATGGCCACGAACATTCCGCAGAGTGAACCTATGGGATTGAACGCCTGTGCAAGGTTCAGGCGGCGTGTAGCCGTCTCTTCCGATCCCATGGACAGGATGTAAGGGTTGCAGCTGGTCTCAAGGAAGGAAAGACCGCATGTGAGAATGAAGTAGGCAATAAGGAACGGGTAATAGCTGCCCGTCATCTTTGCAGGTATGAACATGAAAGCGCCAAGCGCATACAGGCCCAGTCCCGTAAGGACGCCGGCTTTATAGGAGTATTTTCTGATGAAGATGGCGGCGGGGAAGGCCATTGCGAAGTATCCTCCGTAGAAGGCAACCTGCACCAGTGTGCCGTCGGTCACGCTCATGCGGAAGATTTTGCTGAACGCCTTCACCATCGGGTTGGTGATATCGTTGGCAAAACCCCACAACGCGAAGCAGGAGGTGATGACGATGAACGGGAGAATCAAACTGACCCCGTCCTTGCTCAAGAAGGAACTTTTATGTGTGCTGTCTTTCATAAGCCTGCGCCTTAATCAATCATTCGTCAATCTTCAATAAAATCCTGAACACCTTGCCGGGAGCGGCATTCCAGGCCTCCAGTGCATCTTGGGCGGTATCGAACGTCACGATTCTGGAAATCATCCCGTCAACCTTTCCCGGGTTCGCCTTCAGGAACCTTATAACCGCTTCAAAATCGGCAGGAAGGGCATTGCGGGACCCTCTTATGTCCAATTCCTTCTGCACGAACAGTCTGGTCGCAAAAGAGACCTCCGCTTTTGAATATCCTATGCAGATCACTCTTCCTGTAAAGGCGACCTCATCCACAGCGAGCCTGTAAGTGACCGGACTTCCCACCGCCTCTATCACGACGTCCGGACCGTTCCCGCCGGTGAAAGACATGAGGCTCTCGTGACAATCCGGGCTCAATGTGTTTACCGCATATGCTGCTCCCATCTGCTTGGCAAGGGCAAGTTTATCATCATCGACATCGGCCGCGATCACAATTGCACCTCTTTGCGCCGCACGAACCACAGCACCCATGCCGACCATGCCGCAGCCTATCACCATTACGGTGTCATTGTCGGTGACTTCGGCCCTGCCGACGGCATGAAAGCCCACGCTCATCGGCTCGATAAGAGCCATCTCTTCCAGAGTCAGCCCTTCCGCAGGGATTATCTTGGTCCAAGGCAGGACCATATACTCGCGCATCGCGCCGTCCCGCTGCACGCCGAGCGTCTGATTGTCCCTGCATGCGTTAGGCCTGCGGTTCCTGCAGGAAGGGCAGATACCGCAGCTTGTGTATGGATTGACTGTGACGGACATCCCCTGCTTTATGAAATCCGGGACTTCCGCACCCGTGGATACCACGGTAGCGGAAACTTCATGCCCGGGGATCACAAAAGGCTTGGCCATCGCATTCATACCGCGGAAAGTGTTAAGGTCCGATCCGCAGAAACCTACGTACTGCATCTTGAGGAGAACCTCCTGATTTCCGACAGAAGGCATAGGCAGGTCAATTACCTTGACTCCTCCGGGAGCACTTATCTGTAAAGCTTTCATTATTCTGACATGTTTTTAATGTATGGAAGGGCAGGGAAATCCGCAAAACCGTAAAAACGCTTCGCGTTCAAGCCGAGGAAAGCGGCCTTTTCTTCTTCATGCAAGAGTTTTGTCTTACGGATGAAATCGTATGACATCCTGTATGTTATGGCAGTGATTGTGCGCGGATAATCGGAGCCCCACATCAGCTTGTCAATGCCGACAAGATCCGCTGCTTCGCGAATTGAGCGCACCGCTCCATCGAAAGGATAGAACTCGCTGTTGAACAGCCAGGTAATACCTCCCGACTCGATATATATGTTTTCGGAGAGAGCCAGCTTTATCTGTTCCAGCCAACCCGGTGTCGTCACCATCCCGAAGTGTCCTATCGCGATTTTCAAGGAAGGGAATTCCCGGGCGATTTCCTTGACCTCCGGAATCTGGTGATTGTCTTCGTGAAGGCAGAGGGAGAGGAACATGCCGTTCTTCTGCATTTCGGCGAACATCCGCATCATTTCGTCGGAAGTTAGGCTGCCATGCAATCTGTGTCCGGGGATCGCAACGCCCTGGAAACGCTTGCTGCCGATCAGGTCACAGGCGCTTCTGAGAAAGCCCTCCTGGTTGAAATCGCACATCGCGCACACTTTGAACCTGTCAGGGTATAAAGCGGCGACTTCCTGGAGATACCCGTTCTGAACGCCATCTATGAACTCCTGGACGACAACGGCCCCTGAGACTCTGGCATAATCCATATTGGAAAGAAAGACCTCGGCGGAATTGCGTCCGTCAATCATGAAAGGCGGCAGCATCTGGACCTCCTCCCCGAAGAAATCGGACCGTCCGTTACGCAGGGTTCTTACGGGCTTGCCGTCAACGATGGTATCCTGCTTCAGCCATAGATGCGAATGCGCATCTATTATTGTCATGAATTCTTCCGTCTGCATGTCAAGTGTCTCTTGTGCTGAGTTTCATTCGTTAAAGATAATAAAATTTTTTTTCACTACATTTGCATAGAATCAGAACTGACAGAGATGAAAGTGTACCGTATCCTCCTGGCGGCCGGCGCGGCTGCCCTCCTGCTGCTCGCAGGCTGCACCCGTGAAATGAAGACCGCCGCCGTCTCCGACGAGGGCGAGGTCCCGATGCAGGGCTTCGACGCATCCATGTCCTATGACTATAGGATGGAATACATCACCGGCGGCGTCCCGAAGCAGGTGATGGACAAGATCAACAACCATATCATCCGCTACGACATCCTCTACGACGAGGATGAGACCTCCGTGGACGTGCCCGCCGCCTGCCGGCAGTGGGCGGACGGCCAGGTCAGCACCTACGAGGCCGACGCGTCCGAATTCGCCGAAGACTTCGACGAGGATGACGCCTGGATGTTCAACTGGAGCTTCAGCATCGACGGGAGTTTCGAGACCGCCTGCAAAGAGCGTGGCTGGCAGACTTACGCCACGGCCAGCGAGGACTACACCGGCGGCGCACACGGCTCCTACTTTTTGTCCTACACCGTCTTCGACATGAAGACCGGTGAGGTGGTCACGGAAGAGGATTTCCTCGACATGGAGATCGAAGAACTCTCGGACCTCATCTACGACAAGGTCCTCGAAGAGCTCGATGAAGACATGTGGGATGCCATCTATGAGACGCCCCATCCGAACGGTAACTTCCGCGTGGACGACGAGGGCGTCTGCTGGGTCTTCAACCCCTACGAGATTGGCCCTTACGTGCTCGGCGTACTCGACGCCTTCGTCAGCTGGGAAGAGCTGGCTCCCTATATGCTCGCCCGCTAGCGCCAGCGGGGCTGCAGGAAGGGGTTGAGCGAGGCCCAGGACACGGGCACTTCAATGATACCGGAAGCGTAGGATGCAATCTCATAAGGATTGTACACCCATGTGACGCCCTCCTCGGAGACGGCGAAATTGCCGTTGGGCTCGGGCGTGCCGAAGAGCAGGTCCTTGTCCTCCTCGGGAACGGCCGCGTCGACGGCTTCCTCCAGGATATCGCACAGCGGGGAGAAATAATCGTCGATGAACAGGTCCGGCTCGGTCACGATCTCGCCCGTGGCCATGTCGAAGACATCGCAGCCGATGCCGAACTGGCCGTGGCTGCCACCGGTATAATCGTTATACGAGCCCCTGTAGGTCTGCAACTTACGGGACTTGCACGCCGTCGAGAACACGCCCTCGCGCTCGAAGGTCCAGTGGTAGGCCCAGGCGTTCTCCTCCGTGATCTCCTCCCCCTCGAATCCGCTGCCGTTGACCGTCTCCTCGACCCAGGTCTGCACGGCCGCAGGCACGTCCGTGCTGCCATTCGCCTCGTCGAACAGGAGATGGTGCTCGACGATCGCGGCATTGATCCGGTCCATGACCTCCTGCGACACGCCGCCGGTCAGGTACTCCATGGAGCAGGAGGTGTCGACGCGGGCATCGGCGGCCTCCGCCTTGATGGAATCCTCGAACGTGGCCGTCGCCACCTCAATCTCCTGCCTGCAGCCCGCAAGCAGCGCGAGCGCCACTCCGGCGCCCAGCAGCCATTTGATCTGTTTCATCTATTGTAACGATTTGATTACGGACAGGTTGTCAAGGTGTTGGCACAGAGCCAGTAGGTGTCGATCCAGCCGCTCTGGCCGTTCCAGTTGACCTTGACCCATTCGCCGTCCTCCGACACGTCCTGCGGACGGACGGTCACATCCTGCTTGGTGATTTTGCCGGTCACGGCGGCGCCTTCGCGCGGCTCCGCGAGCAGGGGAATCGTCTGCCCGCCGTAGTTGCGCGTGCCGATGCCGAGCACGGAACCGTGGACCCAGGCATCTCCCTCAAACTCAATCGTTTCACCCTCCATATCCTCAACGACAACGCCGTTCAGGATCTGCCACCAGCCGTTCTGCGGGTTGTAGACGGTCAGGCTCCAGCTGCCCGGCTTGGGGATCTGGCCGATCACCGTCCCGCTTGGGGCGTTGCGGACATTGGTCGCGGTCTTGTCGGAGATGAAGCAGTACACCACCGCCTTCGGTGCGGCCGATTCGTAGGTAAACACGCCCGTCTCACTGTCGAAACGGACCCACTCCGACGGGCCATACTCGTTGATGACCTCGATGTCCTTGCCCTGCCGGGGCAGTACGAAATTGACGACATTGCCGTACCTGAAGTCAACCGGCTCCTCGGAATGGGGAATCAGCGCGCCCTTCTCGCGGTCATATTCATAGATAAAGAGCCACGGCAAGCTGTCGCCCCCGTAGTCTGCAATCTTGACTGCGAAACGCTGCCTTCCGTTCTTGACGTTCCAATAGCACATCTCTCCGGCGAGGGTCGCGTCGCTCATGAAATCGATGCTCAGGTAGCCCGCGGCCTTGTCCAGTACGAACTCATCGACTTCTTCGTTCTCATATCCGTCGACGGTCAGGTAATCCTTCACCGTATCCCAAAGGACATTGCCGGGATACTTGTTTGCAAAGGCAATGGCGAAATCCGCGATCCCGGGCTTGCCCTTGATCTCGGGCATGGGGACCTGCTCCCAGCTCCACTTCTCCGCAATGCGGTGGGTGGTCCAGGGCTTGTCATTCTGGGCGGCGGCGGGCCGCACGAAGGCGAGCAGCAGGGCTGCCGCAATCATCCATCTTTTCATAGCGTGCAATAATCTGTTCGTGCAAATATATACAAAAAAACTCACTATCTTTACGTGCAAGAAGAATACCACATATGGACAGACGACTGATTTCCGCCCTTGCAGCGCTCCTGCTGCTCCCCTTCTGCCTCTCCGCCGCGCCGCGGCATTACCAGCTCCTTTCGCCCGACGGGCGCCTGTGCGTCGAGGTGGACGCCGCGCCGCAGCTGCGCTATTCCCTCGCCTACGACGGCGTCCCCGTCCTCGCCCCCTCGCCCATTGCCGTCCGGCTCGCGGACGGCAGCGCCTACGACGGCGCCGTCCGCTTCCAGAAGGCCATCCGCGCCTCCGTGGACGAGACCTTCGCCGCGCCGGTGTACAAGCGCGCCCGGGTGCGCAACCACTATAACGAGCTGACGCTGCGCTACAAGACCTTCGATGTGGTCCTGCGCGCCTACGACGCCGGCATGGCCTGGCGTTTCGTGTCGCGCAGCGGCAAGGAATTCACCGTAGAGAACGAGCAGGCTGAATTCCATTTCGCGGAGGACGTGGAGACGACCGTTCCCTATATCCGGACCGAGCGCCCCGAGGATTCCATCTTCTTCAATTCCTTCGAGAACTACTACTCCGTCCATCCGTTGAGCCGGTGGGAGGCGGGCCTGAAGGCCTTCCTGCCCGTGTCCTTCGCCACGCAGCGCGGCTGGCGGATCAACATCACGGAGTCCGACCTGCTGGACTATCCCGGCATGTACCTGCAGCACCTGGGCGGGACCGCCGTCGGCGGCCTGTTCGCCCCGTATCCCAGGGACGTCGAGCACGGCGGCTACAACATGCTGCAGGGCGTCGTTCGCAGCGCGGAGCCCTACATCGCCCGGCAGCCGGCCGGCGCCGCCCTCCCCTGGCGGATCGTCGCCGTGGCCACGCAGGACCGCGACATGCTGGACAGCGACCTGGTCTATGCGCTGAGCCGCCCGGCGGCGCAGGCCGACTGGAGCTGGGTCAAGCCCGGCAAGGTGGCCTGGGACTGGTGGAACGACTGGAACATCAGCGGCGTGCCTTTCCGCGCCGGCATCAACACCGAGACCTATAAGTACTATATCGATTTCGCCGCGGCGAACGGCGTGGAATACGTCATCCTGGACGAAGGCTGGGCCGTCAACCTCAAGGCCGACCTCTTCCAGATCATTCCGGAAATCGACCTGCCCGGCATCGTGAATTACGCCAACGCCCGGGGCGTGGGCATCATTCTCTGGGCCGGTTACTGGGCCATGAACCGCGACATCGAGGGCATCTGCAAGTATTTCTCCGAGATGGGCGTCAAGGGCTTCAAGATCGACTTCATGAACCGCGACGACCAGCAGATGGTGCAGTTCTACACGAAGGTGGCCGAGACGGCTGCCCGCTACCGCCTGCTCGTGGACTTCCACGGCGCCTTCAAGCCCAGCGGCCTGCAGCGCCCCTACCCCAACGTAATCAACCATGAGGGCGTGGCCGGCCTGGAGCAGATGAAATGGGCCCAGCCCAGCATCGACCAGGTCACCTACGACGTCCAGATCCCCTTCATCCGCATGTTCGCGGGGCCGATGGACTACACGCAGGGCGCCATGCGCAACGCCACCCGCGGCAATTACCGCCCGGTGAATTCCGAGCCCATGAGCCAGGGCACCCGCTGCCGCCAGCTGGCGGAATACGTCATCTTCGAGGCGCCGCTGACCATGCTCTGCGACGCCCCGACCAGCTATCTGGCCGAGCCGGAATGCCTGAAATGGATTGCCGCCGTGCCCACCGTGTGGGACGAGACCGTGGCCCTCGCGGGCAAGGTCGGCGACTATGCGGCGCTCGCCCGCCGCAAGGGTGACGCCTGGTACGTGGGCGCCATGACGGACTGGGATGCGCGCGAGCTGACGCTCGACCTGTCGGAATTCCTGCCGGAAGGCCGCTACAACGTGGAAATCTTCCGCGACGGCGTCAATGCCGACCGCAAGGCCAGCGACTATGTCCGCGAGGTGAAAACCATAACCGTCAGCGGTGCACAGCACACGCTGACGGTCAAAATGGCGCCCGGAGGGGGCTGGGTCGCCAGAATCTGGTAGATTTGCTAGCCGGCGACGGAAAGCGGAGCGGAAATTGGTTTTTCGAGCTACCGCACGAAAAATAATTTCCGGCCGCCCGTCTGGAAGACTCCGTTCGCCGGCATCAAGAGCTACTGCAGCAGCTTCTCGCTGCGGGCGATGAAGTCCGCGAGGGCCTTGCCCTTGAGCATGCCGTTGGAGAGCAGCGCCAGGTCCACGACCTGATGCAGCAGTTCATTGTCCTTTGCAAAGTCGGCCGCAGCAGTGTCTGCGGCCTCTTTCTTGCCGCCCCAGATCTTCGCCACCAGCGGGTTCTCCATGTTGACGATGATGTTGTAGGCCTCGGGCATGGAGCCGTAGAAGTTCATGCCGCCGCCCAGGGCGCTCATCTCGCGGTAGCGGCGCATGAATTCGCTCTGGGTGATGAGCACCGGCGCGGCCGCCTCGCCCAGGTTCTGGGCGTCCACCATGTAGTCGTTGCCCTCCGGCAGGACGGCCTTGAAGAGCTCGTCGAGGGTCTTCTTGTCGTCCTCGCTCATCTCCGGCTTGACCTTGTCTTCCTTGGGGATGAGGTTGCCGACGGAGTCGCTGTCCACGCGGGCGAAGCGGGTGTGCTCGATCTTGGCTTCCAGCAGGTTGACGAAGTGGCTGTCCAGCTCGCAGTCCATCAGCAGGACGTCGTAGCCCTGGTTCTTCGCCCCTTCGATCCAGCTGTATTGCTCAGCGGGCTTCGTGGCGTAGAGATACACCACATTCTTGTCCTTGTCGGTCTGCGCAGGCTCAATGGCCGTGCGGTAGTCCTCGAGGCTGAAGTACTTGCCGTCGGTGTTTTTCAGCAGGGCGAACTTCAGGGCGCGCTCGCAGAACTTCTCGTCGGAGAGCATGCCGTATTCGATAAAGAGCTTGATGTTGTCCCATTTCTGCTCGAACTGCTCGCGCTGCTCCTTGAAGATCTCCTCCAGGCGGTCGGCCACCTTCTTGGTGATGTAGGTGCTGATCTTCTTGACGTTGGCGTCGCTCTGCGGGGAGTCGATCACGCCGTGCAGCAGGGTCAGGAAGTCCGGGACGATGTTGTCCACGTGGTCCGTGACGAACATCTGGTTGCAGTAGAGCTGGATCTTGTTCTTGTCGATGGCCATGCGCTCCTTGATCTTCGGGAAGTACAGCACGCCCGTCAGCGTGAACGGGTAGTCGACGTTGAGGTGGATCCAGAACATGGGCTCCTCCTCCATCGGATAGAGCTCGCGGTAGAACTTGAGGTAGTCCTCGTCCTTGAGCTCGGACGGGGCTTTGGTCCAGATGGGCTCGATGCTGTTGATGACGTTGTCTTCGTCGGTCTCGACGCTCTTGCCGTCCTTCCATTCGGTCTTCTTGCCGAACACGACCGGCACGGGCATGAACTTGCAGTATTTGCCCAGCAGCTGGGAGATGCGGCCCTTGGCGGCGAACTCTTCGGAGTCGTCGTCGAGGTGGAGGGTGATCACGGTGCCGCGGTCGGCCTTCTTGCCTTCGCCCATGGAGTACTCCGGCGAGCCGTCGCAGGTCCAGTGGACGGGCTTGGCGCCTTCCTGCCAGCTCAGGGTGTCGATTTCGACCTTTTTGCTGACCATGAAGGCGGAGTAGAAGCCGAGGCCGAAGTGACCGATGATGGAGGCCATCTGGTCCTTGTATTTCTCGAGGAATTCGCCGGCGGAGGAGAAGGCGATCTGGTTGATGTAGCGGTCCACTTCGTCTTCGGTCATGCCGATGCCGCGGTCGATGACCTTGAGGATCTTTTTCTTTTCGTCGAGTTCGACGCTGACTTTCAGTTCGCCGAGTTCGTCCTTGAAGTCCCCGCTGGAGGCCAGGGCCTGGAGCTTGCGGGTGGCGTCCACCGCGTTGGCGACGAGTTCGCGCAGGAAGATCTCGTGGTCGGAGTACAGGAACTGCTTGATTACCGGAAAGATGTTCTCGGTGGTCACACCGATTTTTCCCTTCAATGCTTTTGTTGCCATATCTGAATGTTTTTAGAATCGACTGGGTCGGCCATGTGGCCGACCCAGTCGATTCAAATGCCGTTCCAGTGACAAATTGTCACTCGTAGTAGAAGTGGTCGCCGGTACCGCCGCGGCTCGTGTTCCAAGTCAGGTCGCCGGCTGCGTAGATCAGCTTGACCCAGTCGGTGCAGGCGGCGCGGGGATCGGCGAAGAATTCCACCTCGTAAAGGCCGGTCTGCTCAAGCCGTGAGTTGACGTAGGTCGCGCTGGTGATGGTGATCCATTCAAAGATAATGTCGCCGTCGGCAATCAGCCTGGCGAAGCCGCTGGCGCCTTCGTCGTGCAGGCACTGAACGTCGCTACAGGTCCACTTGTCAAAGCCGTCGGCAGCTGCCTGGCGCTCGATGGTCAGTGAGAAAGTGACCGTCTCGTTCTGGCCGGTGACGTCCCAGCAGTCCTGGTCCGTGCGGACGATGAGGATGCCGTCGCTGGCCCGGGCCGTGAAGCCGTCGGCATTGATGTCGCGTCCGTCGCGGGCCATCTGGTTGATGGCGCTGACGCTGGTCGTGACGCTCTGCTCCACGAGGCTCTCGGAGAGCTGCCGGAGCTGGTAGGCGCTGAGGTTGCGGTTGCCTCCTTCGTCCACGACGCAGGAGCTCAGAGCGGCCGCCCCGGCCAGCAGGATAGGAAGAAAGATCTGTTTCATACGGCCCGTCTGTTAGAATTTATACCCGATGCCGGCCTGCATGCCGGTGTACAGGGCGCCGGCGCCCAGCTCCGCGAAACCGAAAAGTTTGTTGCCGAACTCCACGCCGATGGGGGTGACCTGGCCGCAGGCCCGGAAGGAATTGTCCTCGAAGCGGACGCGCCCGTCGCTGTCGGTATAGCGGTAGCTCAGCTTGTCGAAACCGTCGTACAGGGCGGCACCGACGCCCAGGGATCCGTAGAGGCGTACATAGCGGCGGTTCATGTACATAAGCTTGGCGCGCGGCAGCAGGTAGAAGGCCGTGCCGCCGTCAGAGCCGGCGAGCTGGTTGCTCACGCCCTTGTAGCGGTCGCGCCAGAAAGAGGTCACCGCGAAGTCCACCGACACGGAGAACCACCAGCAGACGGCATAGTCGAAGCCGATGCCGATGGCGCCCGCCGTGCGGGTGGGGCCGTAGTAGTCCGAGTAGAGGGTGGTCATGAAATCCTGGCCGTAGCCAATCGGCTCGGAGTAGAAATAGTCCACCATGCCGTACCACCAGCCGTGGCCGGTGATGAACAGGTCGGCCGCATGCAGGGGCGAGGCGGCCACGCTGAGACGGGCGTCCCATTTCTCCTTGACCGGCTGGCGGTTGAAACGCCGCTCGCGCTGCCGGCCCCAGTCCGTCAGGCGGACCTGGCCGGACAACGAAAAGGTGCTCACCGACAGGGCGGCGAGCACCAGGAAGAATTTCACGAAAGATCTCATACGCACATAAGATGCGCGCGCGGGACCTTCTGTTGCATTACTTGTACAGGAAACGCTTGATGCTCATCTTCGGCGTCTTCTCGAAGGGCACGAGCACGGGCTCCACCTTGGCGATCTTGCTGTAGCCGGGGAGCTGGCGGTTGGCGCCGCTGCGGATGCGTTCGGGCAGGTCGGAGATGGCTTCTTCGTCCAGGTTGGCGGCCTTCATGGCGTCCTTGTCGAGATAGACCAGGGCGACGATCAGCCCGGCGCGGTCCACGACCACGGACTCAGCCACGAAGGGCTGGTTGTTGACGACGGCCTCGACCTCCTCGGGATAGACGTTCTGTCCGTTGGCGGTGAGGATCATGCTCTTGGAGCGGCCCTTGATGAAGATGTTGCCGTCCTTGTCAATGATACCGAGGTCGCCGGTGCGCAGGAAGCCGTCGTCCGTAAAGGCGTTCGCGGAGGCCTCCGGGTTCTTGAAGTAGCCGATGGTGATGTTCTCGCCCTTGGCCTGGATCTCGCCGGCGATGTGCTGGGGATCCTCGGAGTCGATGCGCACGGTGGCGCAGTCCACGGCCTTGCCGCAGGAGCCTGCGACATACTTGGTCCAGTGCTCATAGGCAAGCAGCGGGCAGGCCTCGGTCATGCCGTAGCCGACGAGGTACGGGAAATGGATCTTCTTGAAGATCTTCTCCACCTCGGGGTTGAGCGGGGCGCCGCCCATGATGAACTCCTGCACGTTGCCGCCGAAGGCCTGCACGAGACCGTCCTTGATCTTCTTGTAGATGGGTTGAGGCCGGGGACCTTGAGGAGGAACTTGACGGCCGGCTTGTCGATGGTGGGCTTGATCTTGGATTTGTAGATCTTCTCCATCACAAGAGGCACGGTGATGAGCAGGTACGGCTTCACGTCGGCGAACGCCTTGAGGAGGGTCGCCGGAGTGGGGGCCTTGCCGAGCCAGTAGATGGCGGTGCCGTTGCAGAGCGGATAGATGAACTCGATCACGAGGCCGTACATGTGGGCCATCGGAAGCATGGAGACCATCTTATCGCCGGCAGGGACATTGCGCTGGCTGTAGTCGACCGTCGCGCAGAAGTTGCGGTAGGTCAGCATCACACCCTTCGGGTCGCCGGTGGAGCCGGAGGTGTAGTTGATGGTGGAGAGGTCATCCCAGTTGTCGGTCGGGAAGACGACATCGTCCGGGCCGTAGCCGTCGGGCCACTTGGCGGCGAACAGGGCGTCCATCTCGGCATAGGCTGCCGCAATCTTCTCATCGGCAGCGAACAGGAGCCGCCAGCTGTCCACGTCGACCACGAACTTGACGGCGGGCATCCGCTGGATGTCCATCTGGGCGAACTTGTCTTCGTTGGTGAAGAGGGCGACGCTCTCAGAATGGTTCACCAGGAAGGTGGCGTTGTCGGCGGTGAAGTCGGCGAGCAGCGGCACGATCACGGTCTCGAAGGTGTTGACCGCGAGGTAGCTCATGCCCCAGCGGGCGCCGTTGCGGGCCCAAAGGGCAATCTTGTCGCCCTTCTTCAGGCCGAGCTTTTCGAACACGAGGTGGAATTTCTCAATCTGAGTGGCCATCTGGCCGTAGGTGAAGGACTCGCCGCCGATGCTGTTGAGGGCGGCCTTGTCCCAATACTTGCGGGTAGCGTTCTGAAGACGCTCCAGGTAATGCGGATAATTCTGCATGCTATTGTTAATTGCTTGGTTTTCGGTTTTGCGGATGCAAAGGTACGCCGGGAGCCGTATTTTTGCAATCTCCCGCGTGCGTATGTGGCGAATTATTCCGATATTTGGGGCGAAAACCAAAAATGTGTGGTGAATGATGGTGCACAAAAAACCGATTGTCGCTCTGATTTACGACTATGACGGGACGCTCTCGCCCGGCAACATGCAGGAATTCGGCTTCATCCAGGCCGTCGGCAAGACCGCGGACGAGTTCTGGCGGATGTCCGACAGCATCGCCATCGGGCAGGACGCCTCGAACGTCCTTTCCTACATGAAGCTGATGTTCGACGAAGCGAAAAAGAACGGCATCAAGCTCCGCCGCGAGGACTTCCTGCGTTTCGGCCAGGACATCCAGCTCTTTGACGGCGTGCGGGAGTGGTTCCGGCTCATCAACGAATACGGCGCCGCCCACGGGGTCAGGATCGAGCACTACATCAACTCCTCCGGCCTGACGGAAATCATCGAGGGCAGTCCGATTGCACACGAGTTCAAGCACATCTTCGCCGGCACCTTCATCTACGACGAGAACGGCGAGGCGCAGTGGCCCGGCATCGCCGTGGACTACACCGCCAAGACGCAGTTCCTCTTCAAGATCAGCAAGGGCATCTTCAGCTCCCGGGACAACAAGCAGGTCAACGAATCCATGGCCGAGGACAAGAAGCGCATCCCCTTCTCGCACATGATCTATTTCGGCGACGGCGACACGGACGTGCCCTGCATGAAGATCGTCGGCATGTTCGGCGGCCACTCCATCGCGGTCTACGACCCGGACAACGACCGCAAGAAGGCCACGGCCGCGAAGCTCAAGCGCCAGGGGCGCGTCGCCTTCGCGGTGCCGGCCGTCTACACGAAGGACGCCCCCGCCTACCGCGTGGTCACGGCGATTATCGACAAGATAAGAGCCGACTTCGTTTTAAGTCGGCTCTCGAAATAAACGTCATCCCGGGCTTGACCCGGGATTTCTTATTTCAGGCAGGCGATGTGCGCCTCGGGGGCTTCCATGATGTTCCAGGAGAGGACGGCCCCGTCGAAGCCGTGGCGCATCACTGCGTCCAGCGATTCGCGCACGTAGGCCGGATCCGTCTCGGCGACGCCCTCGCGGTAGTTGATCTCGATCCCCGGATATTTCCCGCAGGAATAGGGCTCCATGGCCTTCAGCTGGGAGTCGAGGAAGTCCACGTCCATCGCGAAGTCCGGGTAGCCGGTCGCGCCCGGAAGCGTTTGGCGCAGCAGCCCGTACTCGAAGCACATCCCGGCCGGAGCCGTGGTTTTGCGGTAGAGCATCGGCTTGATGAAGTCGGCGTGCTCCGAGAGGATCGCGTAGTCCTGCCCCACGAAGGGCGCCATGAACGGCGCATACAGGTCCATGCCCACTTCGAGACCCTTTTCCCGGAAATGGTCGGCGAAGGCCGCCACGGCCCCACTGACGACGTGGCCTTTGGCCTCGAAGAAGGCCGCAGCTAGCGGATCCGCGAACACGAAGCCTGTTTCGTGCGCATAGCCGGTCACGGACAGGAAGGCGTCCCCCTTGGCCTCCCAGGCCTGCCGGACGGCCTCCAGGTCCACGCCCTCGGCGGCAAAGCGCGCCGCGCATTCCTCGCAGCCGCAGCTCAGCACACCGCCGATTCCGCCCACGAAAGACTGCGTCCGGATGCGGTCCAGGAAGACCCCGTCGAAGCCGCAGTCGCCGAATGCGAGGTCATACAGCGCGATCAGAGCCCCGGTGTTGTACCAGTCGGACGGGCAGTTGAAGCTGAACCCCTCCCCTTCCGTCAGGTCGTAACTGGCCGGAATCCGGCCCCAGAGGTCCACGGCGGAGGTGCCGTCGCAGACATCCTCGGTCTCGGCGAACACCGGCAGCCACAGCAGCATCTTGATGCCCTTGGCATGGAGGTGCTCCCCCACCTTGCGGTAAAGGTCCCTGTCCATGCTCCAGCCGATGATGACTTTCCCGACCGGAATCATCCGGCTGACCTCGTCGATGCGGCCGATGACCTGCTCGGCGGAATAGTCGGCATGTTTCCAGCTGCCCAGCGACACCTGGACGATATAAGAAGCCCGGGCCTGCCGGTTCTGGCAAGAAGCCACAAGCAGCAGGCCCAGGATCAGGTATAAGAGTCTTTTCACCGTCCCGCCCTAGTTGATCTTTTCATGCTGGGCGGAACGGCGGGGTCCGAAACTCACGGATGCGGCTCCTTTGTCCTCCTGCTTGAACTCATAGTCGTTTCCGGGGAGGATGGCGTTCAGGATGATGCCCACGAGGGCGGCGACAGCCAGGCCGCTCAGCGAGGTGAAGCCCAGGGAGATGGCGTCATTGGCGCCGTACTTGATACCGATGGCGAGCACGAGGATGAGCGCCGCGATGAACAGGTTGCGCGAATGCGTGAAGTCCACCTGGTTCTCAACGATGTTGCGCACGCCGACCGCGGAGATCATACCGTAGAGCACCAGCGACACGCCGCCGATGGTCGCGGCGGGCATCGCGCCGATGAGCGCGGCGAACTTCGGGCAGAAGGACAGCAGGATGGCGAAGCAGGCGGCGATGCGGATCACGCGCGGGTCATAGACCTTGGTGATGTTGAGCACGCCCGTGTTCTCGCCGTAGGTCGTGTTGGCCGGAGCGCCGAACAGGGAAGCGACCATCGTGGCGAGACCGTCGCCCATCAGGGTGCGGTGCAGGCCCGGGTCACCGAGGTAGTTGATGTCCGTCGTGGAGGAAATGGCGCACATGTCGCCGATGTGCTCGACCATCGTGGCGAGCGAAATCGGCAGGATGGCCAGGATGGCAGCGATGATCAGGCCCCAGTCAGGGTTCCTGAACACGGCGAAGGCGGTGTCCTGCATCTTGAACGGCAGGCCCACCCAGGCGGCTTCCTTCACGCCCGAAAAATCCACCTGGCCGAAGCAGGCGGCCACAATGTACGAGCCCAGCACACCCATCAGGATGGGCACGATCTTGATCATGCCCTTGCCCCAGATATTGAGGATGATGACGATCACGACGGCCACGAGGGCGATCCACCAGTTCTGGCTGCAGTTCTGGATGGCGGAGCCGGACAGCGTGAGGCCGATGGCGATGATGATCGGGCCGGTCACGATGGGCGGGAAATAGCGCATCACCCGCTTGGGGCCGAACGCGGCGAACAGGCCCGCCAGCACGAAATACATCAGGCCAGCGCAGAACACGCCGATGCAGGCGTAAGGCAGCGACTGGGCCAGGGAAAGCCCCTTGTCGGCGCCCATCTGCGTCACGGCGGCGTATCCGCCGAGGAAGGCGAAGGACGAGCCGAGGAAGGCAGGCACCTTCAGCTTGGTGAGCAGGTGGAAGAGCAACGTGCCGATACCCGCGAACAGGAGCGTCGCAGAGACGGAGAGACCGGTGATCACCGGGACGAGGACAGTGGCCCCGAACATCGCAAAGAGATGCTGGAGGCCGAGGACGGTCATTTTGCCCGCGCCGAGCGGACGGGCGTCGTAGATTGCCTTTTGTACGTCAGCCATTTTTATTATTGTGTTTTAGGGTTATTCCCATTCGATCGTTCCCGTCGGTTTCGGGGTGAGGTCGTACAGCACGCGGTTGACGCCCGGGACTTCCGTGACGATGCGCTGCGTGATGTGGTGAAGCAGCTTATAGGGGATCTCCTCGATCGTGGCGGTCATCGCGTCGCGGGTGTTGACGGCACGGATGATGACCGGCCAGTCCCAGCTGCGCTTTCCCTCCTTGACGCCCGTGGACTTGTAGTCGGGCACCACGGTGAAATACTGCCACACCTTGCCCTCCAGGCCGTTCTTCGCGAACTCTTCGCGCAGGATGGCGTCGCTCTCGCGCAGGGCCTCCAGGCGGTCGCGCGTGATGGCGCCGGTGCAGCGGACGCCCAGGCCGGGGCCGGGGAACGGCTGGCGGTAGACCATATTGTCGGGCAGGCCGAGTGCCTTGCCGACCACGCGGACTTCGTCCTTGAAGAGGAGCTTGATGGGCTCGACGAGCTCGAACTGCAGGTCCTCGGGCAGGCCGCCCACGTTGTGGTGGGACTTCACCGGGCCGGACTCGATGATGTCGGGATAGATCGTGCCCTGGGCCAGGAAGCTGATGCCCTCCAGCTTGCGCGCCTCCTCCTCGAACACGCGGATAAACTCCGCGCCGATGATCTTGCGCTTCTTCTCGGGATCGGCCACGCCCGCCAGCTTGTCCAGGAAACGGTCCACGGCATCCACGTAGATGAGGTTGGCGTGGAGCTCGTCGCGGAACACCCGCACCACCTGCTCGGGCTCGCCCTTGCGCAGGAGGCCGTGGTTGACGTGGACGGAGACCAGCTGGTCGCCGACGGCCTTGATCAGCAGGGCCGCGACCACGGAGGAGTCGACGCCGCCCGACAGGGCGAGCAGCACCTTCCGGTCGCCGATCTGAGCACGGAGCTCGCTGATTTGTTCGTCAATGAATTTCTTGGCAAGAGCCGGAGTCGTGATGCGCTCCATATCCGCGGGACGGACGTTACCTGTTGTCATAATGTATTGCGTTTATAATTACTATTCCCATTCAATGGTTGCCGGCGGCTTGGAGGAGATGTCGTAGACCACGCGGTTCACCCCGCGGACCTTGTTGATGATCTCGTTGCTGACGTCGGCGAGAAAGTCGTACGGGAAGCGGAACCAGTCCGCCGTCATCGCGTCCGTGGACACGACGGCGCGCAGGGCCACCGGACACTCGTACGTCCGCTCGTCGCCCATCACCCCGACGCTGCGTACCGGCAGCAGGACCACGCCCGCCTGCCAGATGGCGTCGTAGAGCGTCGTCGCCGTCACGCGCGGGTCGGAAGCGGACGGGAAGCCCATGCCGCTGCAGTCGTACGCGCGCAGGCCGCGGATGAAGATGTCGTCCGCCTCGCGGAGCACCTGGAGTTTCTCCTCCGTGACCTCCCCGAGGATGCGGACCGCCAGCGACGGTCCCGGGAAAGGATGGCGCCCCACCAGCTCCTCCTTGATGCCCAGTGCCCGGCCGACGCGGCGCACCTCGTCCTTGAAGAGCATGCGCAGCGGCTCGACGATCTTCAGGTTCATCTTCTCGGGCAGGCCGCCCACGTTGTGGTGGCTCTTGATCTTGGAGGCGATGCCGGGGATGCCCGCCGACTCGATCACGTCGGGATATATCGTCCCCTGGGCCAGCCAGCGGGCGCCCTCGATCTGCCGGGCGTATTTGTCGAAGGTCTCGATAAAGAGCCGGCCGATCACCTTGCGCTTGGCCTCGGGCTCCTCCACACCGGCCAGCGCTTCGAGGAATTCCTTCGACGCGTCGGCACCGATGACGTTCAGGCCCATGTCGCGGTACGATTCGAGGACATCCTCGAATTCGTTCTTGCGCAGCAGGCCGTTGTTGACGAAAATGCAGGTCAGCTGGTGGCCGATGGCCTTGTTGAGCAGCACGCCGGCCACGGTCGAGTCCACGCCGCCGCTCAGGCCCAGGATCACCTTGTCGGCGCCGATGCGCTCACGCAGCTGGGCGACCGTCGTCTCGATGAAGGAGGCAGGCGTCCAGTCGCCCGCCAGTCCACAGATGTCCAGGGCGAAATTGGAGAGGATCTTCGAGCCCTCCGCCGTGTGGAACACCTCCGGGTGGAACTGCACCGCGTAGGTCTGCTCCCCGGCAATCTGGTAGGCGGCGTTGGGCACGTCCGGCGTGGACGCAATCACCTCGGCGCCCGTCGGCAGGGCGGAAATCGTGTCGCCGTGCGACATCCAGACCTGCGAATGGGGGCTCACGCCGCGCATCAGCGGCGAATCGGGACGCACGACATAGAGCATGGCGCGGCCGTATTCCCGGGCAACGGAGCCCTCCACCCGGCCGCCGCCGCAATGCGCAATGTACTGGGCGCCGTAGCAGATGCCCAGCAGCGGGTATTTGCCGCGCAGCAGGTCGAGGTCCACCTTCGGGGCGTTCGCATCCCGCACCGAGCAGGGGCTGCCGGACAGGATGATTCCCCGCACGGACTCGTCCGGAGCGGGGAAACGGTTGTAGGGATAAATCTCGCAGTAGACGTTCAACTCCCGCAGGCGCCGGCCGATCAGCTGGGTCACCTGGGAGCCGAAGTCGAGGATCAGGATCTTATTCACCGCGGGAGTAGTTGGGGGTCTCCTTGGTGATGGTGATGTCATGCGGGTGGCTCTCCGCCATGCCGCTGGCCGTCACGCGCGTGAACTTGGCCTTCTTGAGGGCCTGGAGATCCTTCGCGCCGCAGTAGCCCATGCCGGAGCGCAGGCCGCCCACAAGCTGGTAGACCGTCTCGGAGAGCGTCCCCTTGTAGGGCACGCGGCCGACGATCCCCTCGGGGACGAGCTTCTTGAGCTCGACCTTGTCGTCCTGGAAGTAGCGGTCCTTGGAGCCGGCGGCCATGGCATCGATGGAGCCCATGCCGCGGTAGGCCTTGAACTTGCGGCCGCTATAGATGATGGTCTCGCCCGGAGACTCCTCCGTGCCGGCGAACATCGAGCCGCACATCACGCAGTCGCCGCCTGCCGCGAGGGCCTTGACGACGTCGCCGGAGTAGCGCAGGCCACCGTCGGCAATCAGCGTCACGTCCGTGCCCTTGAGGGCCTGGGAGGCGTTGAAGATGGCGCTGAGCTGCGGCACGCCCACACCCGCGACGATGCGCGTGGTGCAGATGGAGCCGGGGCCGATGCCCACCTTGACGCCGTCCGCCCCGGCCTTCACGAGGTCGCGGGCTGCCTCCTCCGTGGCTACGTTGCCCACCACCACGTCCAGGTCCGGGAAGGCCGCCTTGACCTTCTTGCAGAGGTCAATGACGCCCTTGCTGTGGCCGTGGGCGCTGTCCAGCACCACGGCGTCCACGCTTTCGGCACAGAGCGCGGCCACGCGGTCGAGGGCATCCGGGGTGATGCCGATGCCGGCCGCCACGCGCAGGCGCCCCTTGGCGTCCTTGCAGGCGTCCGGATGCAGCCGCTCCTTGATGAGGTCCTTGTAGGTGATCAGGCCCACGATGTGGCCCTTGGCGTCCACCACCGGGAGCTTCTCGACTTTATATTTCTGCAGGATGGACTTGACGTATTCGCGGTCCGTGCGGGTGTCGGGGATGGTCACGAGGCCCTCCGAGGTCATCACGTCGCGCACCAGCACCTCCAGGTTCTCCTGGAAGCGGACGTCGCGGTTGGTCACGATGCCCACGCAGTGGCGCTCGCCGTCCGTCACGGGAATGCCGCCGATGTGGAATTCGCTCATCAGCCGCAGGGCGTCGCCCACCGTCTGATCCTGGTTGATCGTGACGGGGTCGCTGATCATCCCGTTCTCCGAGCGCTTCACCTTGCGGACCTCGGCGGCCTGGGCGGCGATGCCCATATTCTTATGAATCACGCCGATGCCTCCTTCCCTTGCCAGGGCGATGGCCATCGGCGCTTCGGTGACGGTGTCCATGGCGGCGGACACGATGGGGATGTTGAGGGTGATGTTGCGGGAGAACCGGGTGTGCAGGTCAACTTCCCGCGGCAGGACTTCGGAGTACGCCGGAATCAGGAGTACATCGTCAAAAGTCAAGCCTTCCAGGGCGATTCTTTCATCGATAAAGGACATAGTCGGAGGGGCTTTTATTTGACTGACAAAGTTAAAGAAAAATGCCCTCCGCCACAAAAAAAGTTATCAACAAGTTTTCCTCCGGTCCTCCCGGTCCTGTCATCCTGAGCTTGCCGAAGGATCCTGTCCTCCCCGCCCTGTCATTCCCGGCTTGACCGGGAATCTCCCGCCCCAGACAGGAATCGGCCCTTTTCCTGTCTTTAGGGGAGCATTTACTAGGGGTTAAGATAGGATGCAGGCCTTTTTCAAAATCACCGCGCGAGCCAATCGGCCACCGGCGCCATTGGGCGCCATACTTCCCCGCGCCCCGGCGGCTTCAGGCCGTCACCGCGCGGCCCCACCTGCCTCCGGCGCCACTCCAGGCCACATCGCCCCGCCACCCAATTTCCGAAACCAGCCAAAACCGCCCCATTTCCCAGGAACCCGGCAGGAAATGAGATAAAAACGTATAAAACGCATTAAAACTTAAAAACTTTGCAGCCATTCGTCCCAATGGTACAATCCTGATAGTCCGGAACCGGGAGAGTCCGTATCTTCGGGCAAACAACATGCTCTATGAAATACGATCAACGACCTTCCACCGACGAGGCTCCCTGCCTCGAATCCCCACACATCCGGTACGTCTCCCGCAAAGCCAAGGGCGTCTATGCCAACATCCTGCTCGACGACTGGTTCAAGCGCACCTTCGCCGAACTCCCGACCAGCAAGCGACTGCTGACCCTGCTCCTGCAGGAACTCATCCCAGAGCGCACCATCGCCGACATCCGCTACGCGCCCCAGGAGCATACCAACCCCGACCCGGACAAACGCGGCATCCGCGTCGACGTCGAAGTGACCGACGCCGACGGTTCCCGCTTCCTCGTCGAAATGCAGCGCGAGCCCCAGGAATTCTTTTACGAACGCGCCCTCTACAACACCTCACACTGCATCATCCGGCAGATGGAGAAGGGCGAAGAGGACTACGACTTCCCCACCGTCTACTTCATCGGCATCGTGGACTTCCCTCTCCACGAAGACCCCAACCGGGTCCTCTACCGCTACTCCATCTATGAAGACGAGGACCGCGAGATGATGACCGACTCGGTGCACTTCCTCTTCCTGGAGCTGCCGAACTGCGGAAAGGCGCTGACCCCGGAGGCCGGCGTCCTGGACAATTTCTGCTACTCGCTCCACAACATGCAGTTCCTGGAGGAGCGTCCGGTGGAACTCCGCCAGGAAATCTTTGAACTATTGTTTGAAACGGCGAATATTTCTAAATTTGCTCCCGAGGAGAAAATCAAGTACGAATTCAGCATGACCACCGAACGGGACATACGCAACCAGATCCGCTATGCCGAGAAGAAGGGCCTCGAAAAAGGTATTGAGAAGGGTATTGAGAAAGGCATGGAGCAAGGCGTCGAGAAAGTCGCCCGGGAGATGCTGAAGATGGGTCTGGAGACACAGACCATCATACAGGCCACCGGCCTCACCGAAGAGCAGGTCCGGGCGCTGTAGGACGGATCATTCCTCGAAATACCCGTCCGTGTCCGCATCCAGCACATCCGCCCAGTCGTAATGATCCGTCTTGTCGGCACCGCGGCGGCCGCTGAAGAACTGCTGCATGTCCTCGGACACGCGCCGGGATTCGTCGTTCAAGTCAAACTCCCCGCGGTGGCCATAATAATCGTCACTGATGGGCTTAAACAACGGACTGTCCATCAACGATTTGGCCATTATGGCACCGGCAGCGGCACCCATAACGGCATCCAATTCGTCATCCGGATCCAGATCGTACGTCCCCGCCGACCCATAAGACGGGAACTCTTCCGGATGGGCAATGACCGCGACCACGCTAACAAGCACAAAAGCCCCGACATGCAGCACGACCGACAGGAACAGATTCCCCAGATAGAACCAGTCCCGCATGTGATTCAGGTAGAAGGGTTTCATCATGCCGAACGGCAGCAGGAACACCGACGGCACCACCAGAATACCCATCACCCACAGCAGCACCTTGACATACTTCCAGCGATTCATGACCGCGACGAGCAGGCACCAGCTCTGCGCCACGCCGGCGAACAGCCACCAGGTGCTCTTGCAGAGCAATCGCAAAGCCACGGAAGGATAAAACCAAACGAACACGAACGGCAGCAGCACCATCGGCCACAGCCACATCAGCCCAAGGATAACATAAAACCAGGGCCCGGGAGGTTTCGGGAGAGACGATCGTGTGTTATTACTCATACTCTTGGCGATTATCTTTCGGGCGCAAGATACGATGCCGTTTTGACAGTTTATGTCATGCCCTTTTCTTTCGCTGCAACAGATTCATCCGCATCCAGAGTTGTCGCTCTGGTTCTTTCTGGAATCATCCAGCCTCTTGTCTGCAAAGAGATTATAGAAGAGTATAGAGAAATTCTTACCCTTCCCGTGCTTGCTATCCCGGAAGGACCCCTTCCGACGAAGAGCATCCCGATCCGACAGACCAAGTCTTCTATGAGATATGCCTGTCAGTAGAAGACGCATATATGGTGACCAACAATAAAAGGCATTTTCCGATAAAGCCCACAGTAGTCACGCCAACTGAGAGGATTGCCATCCTGAAAGAAACAGGGACGATCTGACGCCGGTCGGGACCGCTCTTTTTCTATCCAGATGGGCGGTTCGGTGGGGAAGGTCTGTTTTCAGGCCCGGGACCTTCCCCAACCGCCGAACCCGTTACCGGACGATCACCGGCGGGGCGCCCGGCTCGCGGCGTTCGCTCAGCTTGAGCGGTGGTCGGACGGCAGCCTGGCTCTTGCCGCGGTTCACCGCGTCGTACTCCAGGAACTTCGCGAAGGTGCACTCCTCGCCCGTGAACTTCATGATCCGCTGGTAGATCGCTCGGAACCGATTTAGGCGAATCTCGGCGCCGACACAGGTTTTATGAATGGGGTCGGAACCATTATCCGTCATTTTTGGTGCCGAGCGCCAGCCTCCCCATCGACCCCGGCGGCTGCCCCAAGACATCAATGCTATCCCGTTTTTGATAAAGGATTGTCGGTCAGTGATTTACAGGATTAACCTGCTTGCTTTTGGGTAGATTTATTTCATAAGATGTTGATTGATATGGAGTTGCGCGCAACGCTACTCGCTAGGGATTTATCGTTTATCTCCAAAAGGAGAATTCAAAACCGCAGTGGTGCCTTGTCGGTCGAGCTGCCGCGCGTAGCGGAGCGCGGCAGTTCGACCGGGAGCCGTTGGAGGCGCCAACGCCTGGCCGTCCGGCAGTGAGCAGGCGCCGCCGCCTCGCATTGCGGCGCTCGGCGGCTGATCTGCCCCTTTCTTTCCCTCTTTTGCGTGATGAGGAAAGTGCTGGTTGATAGCATTTTAAGAAGATTAGGAGGGGCCTTTTTATAGCCCCCTATTCTTCTTTATTACATGATCGGCAGTCGATTGCACATCACGCGCCGCGTAGTGCCCGCCCCCCTGCCCCATGCGGAAAGGAGCGGGAGATTCACCGGTCGGGGCCGGCGAAGGTCGGGAATGGACCAGGAACGGTCATTTGTTCAACACCTGGCGGGCGGCTTCGTCCGTCTTTCGCTTGCGGTACATCTGCCAGGTGTTGAACACATTGTGCCAGATGGTGTAGAAACCGCCGGCGACGGAGATGACGGGGGTGAGGAAGGTGTAGCCCATCCAGATGCCGAAGACGGTGTTTTTCTGGCCGAGGGCCTGGCCGGCGGAGATGGGGCAGCCGTAGCGGCGGCCGATGCGGCGGCCGAGCCAGAACTGGAAGATGCAGGAGAGCAGCGAGGCTGCCAGGATCTCCCAGATCACGCCGCTGGCGCCGCTGTGGACGATGGCGCGGGTGCTCATCAGGATGGCGAGCGTCAGCGAGACGGCCCAGACATAGAAGGCCAGGTCCGGGAAACGCAGCAGCCAGGCATGGAACCTCGGCAGCAGGTAGCGCACCAGCCAGGCCGCCAGGCAGGGCATGATGAGCAGCGGGAACACCTTCGCCAGGATCCGCAGGAACGCTTCGCTGAACGTCAGCCCGGCCATCGGGTGGATCAGCGGGACCATCAGCGGCACCAGCACCGCCACCAACAGGTTGATCAGGACCGTGTACGTGACCACGCCGGCCATGTTGCCGCCCAGCTTGCCCGTGACCACGGCACAGGCCGTGGCCGTAGGGCAGATCAGGCAGAGCATCGCCGCCTCCACCCCTTGGCGCAGCGGCAGCCCCGGGCAGAAGACCAGCAGCAACGCCAGGCCGACGAAGATCCCGCCCTGCACGAGCAGCAGCCAGAGCATCCACTTGTGCGGCCGCATCTGCTGCGGCTCGATCCGGCAGAAGCTCAGGAAAAGCATGATGAAGAGCAGCACCGGCTGCACCCGTTTCGCGATCTGCTCCAGCATGGGCCCGGCAGGATGCAGCGCGGGAATGGCATGATAGACCAGATAAAGGGAGGCGCCCACAATCATGCCGATGATGAGCGCCCAGTCCCTGAGAAACTTGACCAGCGTGTAGCGGTACTCCCCCATTCCCTATTTCGGTTCCACCCGGGCCAGGAAACTCTCGACCGTGTTCTCCATCAGCATCGCGATGGTCATCGGTCCCACGCCGCCCGGCACGGGGGTGATGGCGGAGGCGCGCAGGCGCGCTCCCACGAAGTCCACGTCGCCGCAGAGCTTGCCGTCGGCGCCGCGGTTGACCCCGACGTCGATCACGACGGCCCCGGGCTTCACCATGTCGCCCGTGACCACGTTCGGCTTGCCCACGGCCACGACCAGCACGTCTGCCTGGAGCGTGACGCTCTTCAGGTCTTTCGTGCGGGAATGCGCCATCACGACGGTGGCGTTGCGGTCCAGCAGGAGCTTGGCCACCGGCTTGCCGACGATGTTGCTGCGGCCCACGACCACGGCCGTCTTGCCGGCCAGGTCGATCCCGCTCTCGTCGATCAGCCGCAGGATGCCCTTCGGGGTGCACGGGACCATGCACGGGCGGCCGAGCCAGAGGTTGGCCACGTTGAGCGGATGGAAGCCGTCCACGTCCTTCTCCCGGGCGATGGCGTCGATCACGCGCTGCTCGTCGATCTGCGCAGGGAGCGGCAGCTGCACGAGCACGCCGTCCACCTCCGGGTCACGGTTGAGCGTGTCGATCATCGACAGCAGGGCCTCCTCGGTGGCGTCCTCCGCCATCGTGATCAGGCGGGAGTTCATCCCGACATAGATGGCGGACTTGACCTTGTTGCGCACGTACACCTGGCTGGCGGGATTGCTGCCGACGATGATCACGGCGAGCGACGGCTTGCGGCCGTACTTGATCTCCAGCTTGCCCACGCGCTCGCGCAGCTCGTCCTTGATGGAGGCGGAGAGGGCCTTACCGTCCAGCAGGCGGCCGTCCAGGGCCCAGTGGGCGATGTCGCGGCGATAGAAGAGCGCCTCGCAGGAGATCTTCTCCAGCTCGGCATACACCTTGTCGCGCGCCGCACGGATGTTCCGGTCTTCAGCGACGACCATCATCACGCGGCCGCCGGCGGTCAGGAGCCGGTCCCCGTCGCGCTTCGTGCCCATGTGGTACACCTTGGCGCCGACCTTCTCCACGCCGAGGATTTCGGCGCCTTTCGGATAGGATCCGGGATAACCCTTCGAGGCCAGCACGACGCCCAGCGTCACGGCCTTGCGCCAGCGCGGCTCCTCCACCGGACGACCCTCCGCCACGGCGGAGAAAATCTCATAGATGTCGCTCTCCAGCAGCGGTAGCACGACCTCGGTCTCGGGGTCGCCGAAACGGGCGTTGAACTCGATCACCTTGATCCCGTCCGGGGTCTTCATCAGGCCGCCGTAGAGCACGCCCGACAGCGGACAGCCCTCGGCCACCATGGCCCTGGCCGCGGCTTCCAGGATCTGCTCCTGCGAGAACACGCGGTCCTCCTCCGTGATGAAGGGCAGGCCCGTGTAGGCGCCCATGCCCCCCGTATTCGGGCCCTTGTCGCCGTCGAAGGCACGCTTGTGGTCCTGCGAGAGCGGCATGGGATAGACCCGCTCCCCGTCCACGAAGGCCATGAAGGAGAACTCCGGCCCGGTGAGGTAGTCCTCGACCACCACGCGGCCCTTGCCGAAGGTCTCGTCCAGCAGCATGCTGCGCAGCGCGGCCTCGGCCTCGGTCACGTCGGGGGCAATCACCACGCCCTTGCCGGCGGCCAGGCCGTCGTATTTCAGCACGGCCGGGAACGGCCGGGCGCTGACGTACGCAAGCGCCTCGTCGAAATCGTCGAAGCTGCGGTAGCCCGCCGTGGGGATCCCGTATTTGTCCATCAGGATCTTGGCGAACTCCTTGCTGCTCTCGATGCGCGTGGCGGCTCGGGTGTGGCCGAAAATCCGCAACCCGGCGGCGCGGAAGGCATCCACGATGCCCACCGACAGCGCCGCCTCGGGGCCCACAACCGTGAGGTCGATCCCCTGCTCCTGCGCAAACTTCAGCAGGCCGTCGACATCGGTGTCCTTCAGGGGCACGCACTCCGCCTGTGCGGCGATGCCGGCATTGCCGGGGGCGCACCAGATCTTCGCCACCTGCGGGGAGCGGCTGAGCGCATCCACGATGGCGTGGCAGCGTCCGCCGCCGCCCACTACGAGCACTTTCTTATCCTTTGCCATACTAATGCTTGAAATGTCTGATTCCGGTAAAGAGCATCGTGATGCCGAGCTCGTCGGCCTTGGCGATGGCATCCTCGTCGCGAATGCTGCCGCCCGGCTGGACGATGGCGCTCACGCCGTACTGCGCGGCCAGCGCCACGGTGTCGTCGAAGGGCAGGAAGCCGTCGGAGGCGAGGATGAGCCCTTCGGTGAAACCGGCCGCCTGCGCCTGCTTGAGGGCGATCTCGGCGGAGCCGACGCGGTTGGTCTGGCCGGCGCCCACCCCGATGGTGTGGCCGTCGCGCACCACCGCGATGGCGTTGGACTTGACATGCTTGACAATGCGCCAACCGAAGTCGAGGTCCGCGAGCTGCGCGGCCGTGGGCCGCACCTTCGTCACGCACATCTCCTCCTTAACGGCCTCCACGGCGGTGTCCAGCTGCTGGGCCAGCATACCGCCGTTCACGCCCACGTACTGCATCGGCGCCTGGGCCTCGGGGGCCATCGGCACCTCCAGCACGCGGAGGTTCTTCTTGGCGGAGAGGATCTCCAGCGCCTCCGGCGAGAAGGACGGGGCGATCACGATCTCGAGGAAGATGGGCTTCATCCCGCGCGCCACCTCGGCGGTGAGCTCGCGGTTCACGCCCACGATGCCGCCGTAGATGCTGACCTTGTCGGCCTCGTAGGCGGCCTGCCAGGCCTCCTCCAGCGTCTGCCCCACGGCTGCGCCGCAGGGATTCATGTGCTTGAGGGCCACGCAGAACGGCGTGTCGGCGAAATCGCGCAGCACGTTCAGTGCCGCATTGGCGTCCTGGATATTGTTGTAAGACAGCTCCTTGCCCTGTATCTGGCGGGCGAAGGCCAGCGAATAGGGCGCCGGCTGCATGGCGGCGTAGAACTTCGCCGCCTGGTGGGGATTCTCCCCGTAACGCAGGCCCTGCTTAAGGTCGTACTCCAGGAAGAGCTTCTCGTTCAGCCCGGCCTGGGCGCGCATCCACGAGGCGATACACATGTCGTACTCCGCGGTGTGCGTGTAGGCCTTGGCGGAGAGCTTCAGGCGCGTGTCGTCGGAGGTCTTGCCGTTGGCGCGAAGCTCCTCGAGCACCTTGTCATAGTCGGCAGGGTCGCAGACGATGGTCACGTCGCGCCAGTTCTTCGCGGCGCTGCGCACCATCGACGGGCCGCCGATGTCGATGTTCTCGATGGCGTCCTCCATGCTCACACCCTCCTTCGCAATGGTCTGGCGGAAAGGATAAAGGTTCACGCACACGAGGTCGATGGTCCCGATCCCCTGCTCCTGCAACACCTGCATGTGGGCGGGCAGGTCGCGGCGCGCGAGGATGCCCCCGTGCACCTTGGGGTGCAGGGTCTTCACGCGGCCGTCGAGGATCTCGGGGAAGCCCGTGACCTCGCTGATGCCGACGGTCTGCACGCCGCTGCTCTCCAGGAGCTTCTGCGTGCCGCCCGTGGCGATGATGGTCCAACCCAGTTCCTTCAGCCCCTGCACGAACGGCACGAGCCCGGTCTTGTCGCTAACGCTGACTAACGCTCTCATTTCTGTCTTAATAATTTATCTATGGTTTCAACGTACAATGCATGCTCGATCTTCTGCCCGATGCGGTGGACTTCCTCCGGGTCGTCGCCGTCGTACTCGAAGGCCCGCTGGGCGATGATCTTCCCGCCGTCCAGGTCGGCGTTCACCCAGTGGATGGTGATGCCGTAGACCTTGACGCCGTAGGCCACGGCGTCTTCCACCGCATGCGCGCCCTTGAAGGCCGGCAGCAGCGAGGGGTGGATGTTGATGATGCGCCCCCCGTAGGCCTCCAGCAGCACGTCGGAGATGATGCGCATGTAGCCCGCGAGGCACACCAGGTCGATCCCGGCGGCATCCAGGCGGCGGATCACCTCCCGCTCGAATTCGGCCTTGGAGCCGAACGATTTCGGCGAGGCCACGAAGGCCGGCACGCCGAAACGCTCCGCGCGCGCCACCACGGCGGCGCCGGGCCTGTCGCAGACCATCAGCGCCACCTCGGCGTCCAGGCGGCCGTCGGCGCAAGCCTGCGCGATGGCCTCGAAATTGGTCCCGGAACCGCTGGCGAAGACCGCTAGGCGCTTGCCCATTACAGCAGGTTCAGGTACAGGCCCGGCTTGTCCGTGACCTTGCCGATGACCCAGGCCTTCTCGCCGTGGGAGACGAGGATGTCGATGGCCTGCTGCGCCTCGGAAGGATCGAGCACGAGGACCATGCCGATGCCCATGTTGAAAATGTTGAACATCTCGCGGTGCGGCACGCCGCCCCAGGTCTCCAGCAGGCGGAAGATCACCGGGATCTCCCAGGTCCCCTCGTTGATCTCGAGGCCCTGGCCTTCCTGCAGGAAGCGCGGAATGTTCTCGTCGAAGCCGCCGCCGGTGATGTGGGCCATGCCGTGGACGTCGCAGTGCTTGATGACATCCATCACCTGCCTGACATAGATCTTGGTCGGGGTCAGCAGGACCTCGCCGAGCTTGCGGCCGCCCAGTTCGGGCACGCGGTCGGAATAGAAATGCCGGCCGTCGGAGACGATCTTGCGCACGAGGCTGAAGCCGTTGGAGTGCACGCCCGAGGAGCCGATGCCCACCAGGACGTCGCCGGCCTTGACCTTGGAGCCGTCGATGAGCTTGCCCTTCTCCACGACACCCATCGTCGCACCGGCCAGGTCGTATTCATCCTGCTGGTACATGCCCGGCATCTCGGCGGTCTCGCCGCCCACCAGCACGCAGTTGGCCTGGCGGCAGCCTTCGGCAACGCCCGCCACGATCTGCTCGACCTTCTCGGGGACATTGTGGCCAAGAGCCACGTAATCGAGGAACACGAGCGGCTCCGCGCCGTGGGCGAGCACGTCATTGACGCACATGGCCACGACGTCGATGCCGACGGTGTCGTGCTTGTCCATCGTGAATGCAATCTTGAGCTTTGTGCCGACGCCGTCCGTACTGCTCACAAGGACCGGTTCCTTGTAGCCAAGGGCGGACAGGTCGAACATACCGCCAAAAGCACCGATGTTGCCCATCGCGCCCAGACGGGCCGTGGAGGCAACGTGCTGCTTGATGCGGCGGACTACCTCGTAGCCCGCTTCCAGGTTTACACCTGCTTGTTCGTAAGAATTAGTCATGACTTTATTATGTGATTAATCGTTTTCTACCATATCGTCGTACAGGAGTGTGGGGTTCTCGCCCGTGAAGCACGCCTGGCAGGGATCCGCGCAGCCGAAACAGGAGTCCCGCGTGGATTCCGGGCTCAGGTAGCCCAGCGAGTCGGCCCCGAGGACCTGCCGCGCCTCCTCCAGCGTGCGGTGCGAGCAGAGGAGCTCTTCCGGCGTGGAGGTGTCCACGCCGTAATGGCAGGTGAAGCGCATCATCGGGCTGGCGATGCGCACGTGCACCTCCGTGGCGCCCGCCTCGCGCAGGAGCTTGACGATCTTGAGCGAAGTGGTGCCGCGGACGATGGAGTCGTCCACCAGCACGATGCGCTTGCCCTTCACGATGCTCCGCACCGGCGAGAGCTTCATCTTGACGCCCAGCTCGCGGACCGACTGCACCGGCTCGATAAAGGTGCGGCCCACGTATTTGTGCTTCACCAGGCCCATCTCATAGGGGATGCCGCTCTCCTCGGCGTAGCCCATCGCCGCGCTAAGGCTGGACTCGGGCACGCCCACGACCATGTCGGCCTCCACCGGGCACTCCCGGTACAGGCGCCGGCCGGCTTCCTTGCGGTAGGCGTGGACGTTGCAGCCGTCGATGTCGCTGTCCGGGCGGGCGAAATAGATGTACTCCATCGCACACATCCGGTGGCGGTTGAAATGGGAATACACGGTGCTGCGCATCCCGTGGTAGTCGAAGGTCACGATCTCCCCGGGCTGTACGTCGCGGATGAACTCTGCGCCCATGATCTCGAAGGCGCAGGACTCGCTGCTGACCACATAGCCACCGCCCGCCATCTTGCCGATGCACAAGGGCTTGATGCCGTATTTGTCGCGGCAGGCATAGATGCGGGTCTTCGTCATGATCACGAAGGTGAAGCCGCCTTCGACCATGTTCAGCGCCTGGACGATGGTCGTGATGCGGTCCTCCTTGTTGCCCTTCTTGATCAGGTGGGCCACCAGCTCGCTGTCCGTGTTGGTCTGGAAGATGGACCCGTGGCGCTCAAGGTATTCCGTCACCTGGCGGGCGTTCACCAGGTTGCCCTCCCCGGCGATCGCGAAATCGCCGGAATGGTGGCGGAAGAACAGCGGCTCCACGTTGGTCAGCCCCCCCTTGGAGGCGTTGGCGTATTTCACGCTGCCGATGCCCATTTCGCCCGGCAGGTGGTCCAGCTCCCCGTTGGTGAAGATCTCGCTCAGCAGGCCCTGGCCCCGGTAGCTGTGGGGCTCGCCCTTCTGGTCGAAGGTGATGATGCCGCCGCCTTCCTGGCCGCGGTGCTGGAGGTTGTGCAGTCCGTAATAGATGAAGGTCGAGGCGCTCGGTACGCCGTATACTGCCAGTACGCCCATATTATATATTATTCTGTTTCAGTTACTTGTTTCAAACGGGTCAACACGAGGGTGTAGCTCTCCACCACGCGGCTCAGGTCCAGGCGGAAGCGGTCTTTGTCCAGGCGCTCCCCCGTGGCTTCGTCCCACAGGCGGCAGGTGTCCGGGCTGATCTCGTCGGAAATGATGATGGCCCCGGTGTCGGAGGCCCGGCCGAACTCGAGCTTCATGTCCACGAGCTCGATGCCGGCCTTGTGGAAGAGCGGCTTGAGCAGCTCGTTGACGCGGCGGGCGTTGTTGTACATCCCGTCCAGCTCCTGGTAGGTCGCCAGGCCGAGGGCCACGGCGTGGTCGCGGTTGATGAACGGATCCTCCAGCTCGTCGTTGTTGTAGCGCAGGTCCACGATGGTGTTGGAATGGCGATAACCCTCCTCCACGCCCAGGCGGTAAGCCAGCGAACCGGCGATCCGGTTGTGCACCACCACCTGCAGGGGGATGATCTCGATCTTGCGGCAGAGCTGCTCCTGGTCCCCGATCCGCTCGATGAAGTGGGTCTCCACGCCGTTGCGGTTGAGGTAGTCCAATAGGATGGCCGAAATCTGGTTGTCCAGGGCACCCTTGCCGATGAAGCGGGCCCGCTTCACATTATTGTAGGCCACCGTCACGTCCTTGTAGCGGAAGATTACCTGGTCGGGATGGTCGGTCGCGAACACCTGCTTCTCGTTGCCTTCGAAAATCAGTTCTCCTTTTCTCATGGGGTTATCGGGATTTCTTGAAATAATTGACTGCGTTGTCGAAGAGCGGCTGGTAGAGCTCCTCCTCGATGTTCTTGAACACATGGGGCTCCCAGCGCTCCGTGTGGCCCATCTTGCCCAGGATCTGGCCGGTGGGGCTGACGATGCCCTCGATGGCGTAGTAGGATCCGTTGGGGTTGTACGGCGCCTCCATCGTGACCTCCTCGGAGAAGGGATCCACATACTGGAAGGCCACCTGCCCGCGGGCGAAGAGCTCGCGCGCCAGGGCCTCGGAGACCATGAACTTGCCTTCGCCGTGGCTCACGGCAATGGTATGGAGGTCGCCCACCGACATGCCCGCGAGCCAGGGCGAGCGGGTCGTCGCCACGCGCGTGGTCGCCATCTGGGAGATGTGGCGGTTGATCTCGTTGCGGAACAGGGTCGGCGAATCCTTGGTCACCATCCCCAGGTGGCCGTACGGCAGCAGGCCGCTCTTGACGAGCGCCTGGAAACCGTTGCAGATACCGAGGATCAGGCCGCCGCGCTCCAGCAGGCCCTCGATGGCCTGTGCCACGCGGGCGTTGTTCAGCACATTGGCGATGAGCTTGCCGCTGCCGTCCGGCTCGTCGCCGGCGGAGAAGCCGCCCGCGAGCATCAGGATCTGGCAGCGGTCAATCTCCGCCGCCATCTCGTCGATGGAGCGGAGGACGTCCGCGCCCGTGAGGTTGCGGAACACGCCGAAGCGCACGTCCGCACCCGCCTTGCGGAAGGCCTTGGCCGTGTCGTAGTCGCAGTTGGTGCCCGGGAACACCGGGATATACACCAGCGGCTTTTCGACCTTCGGGCCCTTCCAGGAAGGGGCTTCGTATTTCCCTTCGGGCTTGACTTTCAGCATTTTGGTATGGGAAGCAGGTACAGCGGCAGGATAGACTTTGGCGTACTTGCCGGCGTTCGCCTGCACCAGGCGGTCGATCAGGATCCGCTCCCCGTTGATGCGGAGCAGCCCGTCGTCGCCGGGCGTCACTTCGCCCAGGCGGACGGCCTGCGGGAAGTCCAGTTCCCCTTCCGTCTCCACGAGGATGGAGCCGTAGCCCAGGTCGAAGAGCTGCCGCTCGTCAAGCTTGACGTCGATCCCGAAGAGGTTGCCGAAGGACATCTTGGCGAGGCCTTCCGCCACGCCGCCGCGGCCCAGCGCCCAGGCGGAGACAATTTTTCCTGCGGCAATCTGCGCGTGGACATAGTCCCAGTTGGCTTTCAGCTGCTCCGTGTCCGGCATGCGGCTGGGCAGCGGGGTATGCTTGATGAGGTAGAGCTTGTTGCCCTCCCACTTGAGCTCGGGGGAAATCACCCGGCCGGCGTCCACCGTCGTGACGCCGAAGGCGATCAGAGTAGGAGGCACGGAGATATGCTCAAAAGTACCGCTCATGGAGTCCTTGCCGCCGATGGACGGCAGGCCGAGGGCGAGCTGCATCTTCAGGGCGCCGAGCAGCGCGGAGAGGGGCTTGCCCCAGCTGCGCGGATCCTCGCTCATGCGCTCGAAATACTCCTGGTAGGAGAAACGCATCCGCGACCAGTCGCCGCCGGCCGCCACCACCTTGGCGCAGGCGTCCACGACGGCATAGGCGGCTCCGTGGAACGGGCTCCAGCTGGTCAGGAACGGGTCGTACCCGAAGGCCATCATGCTGGCCGTGTCGGTGTAGCCGTCGGCAGGCAGCTTCTGCACGGACACCTGCGTCTCCGTGGCCTGCAGGGCGCCGCCGTAAGGCATCAGCACCGTGGAGCGGCCGATCGTGGAATCGAACATCTCCACGAGGCCCTTCTGCGAAGCCACGTTGGGGTCGGACAGGGTCGCGACCATCTTTTCCTTCAGGGTATCCCCCGCCGGCTCGCGGCGGAACGGGTCAATGTCCTCGACGGGGCCCACGGCCGCCTTGGCAAAATGCTTCGCGCCGGCGCTGTCGATGAATTCGCGGGAAAGGTCGGCCACCGTCTGCCCGTGGTAGCTCATGCGCATCCGCCCGCGGTCCGTCACGTCGGCCACGTGCGTGACCTCGACGTTCTCGCTGGCGCAGTAGGCTTCGAACGCCTCCCGGTCGCCTGCCTCCACCACCACGGCCATGCGCTCCTGGGACTCGCTGATGGCGAGCTCCGTGGCGTTCAGGCCGCTGTATTTGGTCGGCACGCGGTCCAGATAAATGTCCAGGCCGGCGGCGAGCTCGCCGATGGCGACACTCACGCCGCCCGCGCCGAAGTCGTTGGATTTCTTGATGAGGCGCGTCACCTCCGGGCGGCGGAAGAGCCGCTGGAGCTTGCGCTCCTCGGGGGCGTTGCCCTTCTGGACCTCGCTGCCGCAGGTCTCCAGCGAGCTGCCCGTGTGCTCCTTGGAGGAGCCCGTGGCGCCGCCGATGCCGTCGCGGCCCGTGCGGCCGCCCAGCAGCAGGATCACATCGCCCGGCGCGGGGCTCTCGCGGCGGACGTTCTCCGCCTTGACCGCCCCCACCACGGCGCCCACTTCGAGGCGCTTGGCCGTGTAGCCGGGATGATAGATTTCACGCACGTGCGTGGTCGCCAGGCCGATCTGGTTGCCGTAGCTGGAGTAGCCGGCGGCGGCCTTGCGGCTGATCATGCGCTGCGGAAGCTTGCCCGGGAGGGTGTCCTTGACCGCAGCATTGATGTCGCCGGCGCCCGTCACGCGCATCGCCTGGTAGACGTAGGCGCGGCCGGAGAGCGGGTCGCGGATGGCGCCGCCGAGGCAGGTCGCCGCGCCGCCGAAGGGCTCGATCTCCGTGGGGTGGTTGTGCGTCTCGTTCTTGAACATGAGCAGCCATTTCTCCGGCTTGCCGTCCACCTCCACGTGCACGTAGATGCTGCAGGCGTTGTTCTCCTCGCTCTGCTCCAGGTCCTCCAGCAGGCCGCGGCTGCGCAGCACGCGCGCCCCGATCGTGGCGAGCTCCATCAGGCAGAGGCTCTTGCCCTCGCGGCCGATCTCCTTGCGGGCTGCGAGGAATTCGCGGTAGGCCGCCTCGATCTCCTCCTTCGCGAAGGAATCCTCCACCCGCACCTCGGTCAGCTCAGTGGTGAAGGTGGTGTGGCGGCAGTGGTCGCTCCAGTAGGTGTCGAGGATGCGCAGCTCCGTCTCGGACGGGTCCCGGCCCTCGGCCGTGAAATAGCGCACCACCTCCGCGAGGTCGTCGGTGTTCATCGCCAGGCCCCAGCGCTTGCAGAACGCGGCATACTCCGACGGCGGCATCTTCGTGAAGCCCGTCAGGTCCGCCAGCGGCTTGACTTCCGCCTTGCCTTCCGGCTGCAGGCGCCCCAGGTCCTTGGGACGGGACTCCACCACGTTGATGTAGTAGTGGCGGATGGCCGCGAGGCTCTCCTCCGGCAGGTCGTCGTCGAAGATAAGGAGGCGCGACGAGCGGATCTGCACGTCGGCGCCCGGGTCGATCAGGTGGACGCAGTCCAGGGCCGAACTGGCCCGCTGGTCAAACTGGCCGGGGATATATTCGACGGCCAGGTATTTCTTGCCCTCGAGTGGGCATTCGTCCGTCACGCTGTCGGTCACCACCTCGCCGAAGACCGTGTAGCGGCACTTCTCCAGCAGCTCGGGCGAGAAGCCGAAGAGGTCATAGACGTTCAGGAGCCGGAGGGTACGCAGACCCAGAGAAAGGTTTTCGTTGAATTCGCTCCTGAGGCTCTGCGCCTCCACCTGGAACTCCGAATACTTTTCTACGAAGATGCGATGTGCGTTCATACGCTACAGCTCGGTTTGAAGGACCTTGTCGGACTGCTTCTTGCGGAAATCCTCCAGCTTGGCCGCGAGCTCGGGATGCTGCAGGGCCAGGATGGCGACGGCGTAGAGGGCGGCATTCTTGGCCCCGTCGATCGCCATCGTCGCGACGGGGATGCCGGAGGGCATCTGGACGATGGACAGCAGGGAATCCAGCCCGTTGAGGGCCTTGCTCTTGATCGGCACGCCGATCACGGGGAGCGAAGTCAGGGCCGCGGCCACCCCGGGAAGGTGGGCGGCGCCGCCGGCACCGGCGATGACCACGTCCACGCCGCGGTGGCGGGCGCCGGCCATGTATTCACAGAAGAACGGAAGGGTGCGGTGGGCACTGACAACTCTTTTTTCGTAGGGGACCCCGAACTGCTCGAGGGTCTCGCAAGCGGCTGACATCACCTCCCAGTCGCTCTTGGATCCCATAATAATGCTGACTTTCATAATGCAACTAACCAAAGCGCAAATTTACAACAAACCCGCGCGCCTTGCAAGGAAAGTTATCGACATTTTTGGGGTCCCGATTGTTGAAAACTTCCGCGCGCGGGTACGTGCATACCTATTGTTTTTGCCTTATCTTTGTCGGTTGGTATGAAAGCTCGCATTTCTCTTCTCCTGCTCATTGTCCTTCTGGCCTCCTGCGGCAATACCCGCAAGGCGCGGGGCCCCTTCGAGGTGTGGGAGCGCACCGTCATCACGATGAACAGCGGCATCATGTACGTCTTCGTCACGGACGACCGCCGGGACAGCGTCGAACTCCGCATGCCCTGCAAGGACCTCTCCGACGAGGAGCTGCGCAGCGACCTCTACGAGCGGCTCGCAAGCAACCTGCTCAACACCGTCAACGCCCCCCAGCAGGGCGGCGTGGGCATCGCGGCGCCCCAGGTGGGCCTCCACCGCCGCGTCGTCGCCGTCCAGCGGCTTGACAAGGAAGGCGAGCCCTTCGAAGTGTACCCCAACATCCGCATCCTGGAGCACCTGGGCGACACGGTCCGGGGCCGGGAGGGCTGCCTGTCCATCCCCGGCAAGCGGGGCATCGTCCCGCGCAGCGAGGGGGTTGTCATCAGCTGGACCGATCCGGAGACCCTGGAGACCCGACAAGAAGAAATTCACGGCTTTACCGCCATCATCTTCCAGCACGAGGTCGACCACCTGGACGGCATCCTCTACATCGACCGCGCCGACAGCGTCTGGACCGATCAGGAGTGGCTCGACGAGCGACTCCCCTTCGCCGAGGCCGGTGATTATGACCGCCCCGACTGGCTTAACGGCGGAGGATATTAAACGTCATTCCGGGCTTGACCCGGAATCTCAAACAAGATAGAATGGATCTACTACTGCAAGGAGGCACCCTGATTGACGCCGCAGGCCGGCGCAGGGGCGACGTCCTCGTGCGCGACGGCCGCATCGCCGCCATCGGCCCGGACATCCGTGAGGCCTCCGGCGCGCAGACCGTCGACTGCCGCGGCAAGCTGGTCTCCGCCGGCTTCGTCGACCTCCACGTCCATTTCCGGGAGCCCGGCCAGGGCTACAAGGAGACCATCCGCACCGGCTCGCTCGCGGCTGCTCACGGCGGCTACACGACCGTCTGCGCCATGCCCAACCTCGATCCCGTGCCCGACAGCCCCGGGACGCTGGCCCTGGAGCAGGAGATCATTGACCGCGACGCCTGCGTCGAGGTCCTCCCCTACGCCGCCATCACCCTTGGCCGAAGGGGTCTGGAGCCGGTGGACTTCGCCGTGCTGAAGGGCCGCTGCGTCGCCTTCTCCGACGACGGCAGCGGGGTGCAGCGGGACGACATGATGCTCGCCGCCATGACCGCCGCCGCCCGGGAAGACGTCATCCTCGCCGCGCACTGCGAGGACAATACGCTGCTGCGCGGGGGCTATATCCACGACGGGCGCTACGCCGCCGCCCACGGCCACAGGGGCATTTGCTCGGAGAGCGAATGGGGCCAGATCCGGCGCGACCTCGCGCTGGCGGAACAGACCCGCTGCCGCTATCATGTGTGCCATATCTCCTGCGCGGAGAGCGTGGAGCTCATCCGCCAGGCGAAGGCGCGCGGGGTGCGCGTGACCTGCGAGACCGGCCCCCACTACCTGACCCTCTGCGAGGACGACCTCCAGGAGGACGGACGCTTCAAGATGAATCCCCCGCTGCGCCGCGCCGAGGACCGGCAGGCACTGGTCGAGGGCCTGCGCGACGGCACCATCGACGCCATCGCCACGGACCACGCCCCGCACAGCGCCGAAGAGAAGGCACGCGGGCTGGCCGGCAGCGCGATGGGCGTGGTGGGCCTGGAGACGGCCTTCCCGGTGCTCTACACCGACCTGGTGCTGAGCGGCAAGGTCAGCCTGGAGCGCGTCGTCGAGGCGCTCACCAGCGGCCCCCGCGCCGCTTTCCGCCTGCCCGGCGGCCTGCGCCCCGGCGAGGCCGCGGACCTCACGGTGATCGATCCCGACGCCGCCTGGACCGTGGATCCGGCGGACTTCCTCTCGATGGGCAGGGCCACGCCTTTCGCGGGCAAGGCCGTGCGCAGCCGCATCATATTGACCCTCAAGGACGGCGAACCCGTCTGGAAAGCATAGCCTATGCAGAAACGCCTTTTCAAGATCGATAGCAACGACCCGGTGGCGCGCGACACCTTACGGATGGGCCTGCGTACGGACGCCCCCGTGGCGATCCGCAGCGGGCAGTTCGTGGACATCGCCATCCCGGGCTACTACCTCCGCCGGCCCATTTCCGTCAGCGACGTCCTGCCCGACGGGGTGATCCTCTTCTATAAAGTCGTCGGCGAGGGCACGAAGGTGATGGCCGGGATGACTCCCGGAATGGAACTGGAACTGCTTTGCGGCGGGGATCCCGGATCGCAGTCCGGGATGACGAAAGGAATGGGTTCCGGTTTTCATCCGGAGAAATGCCAGGAGGCCGCCCTGCTTGTCGGCGGAGGCCTCGGGGCGGCGCCGCTGTACCTGCTGGCACGCGAGCTGCTCGCCGCCGGCAAACGGGTCACCGCGGTGCTCGGCTTCAACAAGGCCGACGAGATCTGCCTGGTGGAGCAGTACCGCGCCCTCGGCGTCCCGGTCCACATCGCCACGCTGGACGGCTCGGCCGGCACGAAAGGTTTCGTGACCGACGCCATCGCCGCCGCGAAGCCCGCTTTCGACCGCTTCTACACCTGCGGCCCGCTGCCGATGATGAAGGCCGTCTGCACCACGTTGGACGCCCCCGGCGAAGCCAGCATGGAGGAGCGGATGGGCTGCGGCGCCGGCTTCTGCTACGGCTGCACCCTGCAAACCCAGTCCGGTCCCCGGCGCGTCTGCGCCGACGGGCCCGTTTTCGACAAGGAGGAGATCCTATGGTAAAAGACTTATCCGTTTCGCTCTGCGGCCTGCGCCTCAAGAATCCGGTGATTCCCGCCAGCGGGACCTTCGGTTTCGGGCTGGAGCTCGCCGACAGCCTCGACCTGAACGTGCTCGGCGGCATCTCCCTGAAGGGAACCACGCGCGAGGCGCGCTTCGGCAACCCCACCCCGCGCATCGCCGAGTGCACCGCCGGGATGATCAATTCCGTGGGCCTGCAGAACCCCGGTATCGAGGCGCTCGTGTCCGACAAGGCCCCTGCCCTGCGGCGCATCTACGACGGGGTCGTCATCGCCAATATCAGCGGCTACAGCGTCGAGGAATACGCCTACAACTGCGCCCGGGCAGACGCCTGCCCGGCCATCGATCTGCTGGAGGTCAACGTCTCCTGCCCCAACGTGCACGGCGGCGGCATGGCCTTCGGGACCGACCCGCAGTCGGCCGCGGCCGTGACCAGGGCCGTCAAGGCCGTCACCCATAAACCCGTCTTCATCAAGCTCAGCCCCAACGTGACGGACATCGTGTCCATCGCCCGGGCCTGCGAGGACGCGGGCGCGAACGGCATCACGCTGATCAACACCGTGCTCGGGATGCGCATCGATATTAAGAAGCGCAAGCCGATTATCGCCAACAAGATGGGCGGCTTCTCGGGACCCGCGGTCTTCCCGCTCGCCCTGCGCATGGTCTACCAGGTGGCCCACGCCTGCGGGATCCCCGTGATGGGCTGCGGCGGCGTGGCGCGCGCTGAGGACGTTGTCGAAATGATGATGGCCGGCGCAACTGCCGTGCAGGTGGGCGCGGAGAACCTGCGCAACCCGTCCGCCTGCCCGGAGATCATCGAGGCCCTGCCGGCGCTGATGGAGCGCCTGGGGATCGACCGTTTACAAGATATTATCGGAATCGTAGAATAATGGCAAAAGACGTGATCATCGCCTGCGACTTCGCGGGCAGGCAGCAGACCCTGGACTTCCTCGACGCCTTCGCGGGCGGGCGCAAGCCCTTCGTCAAGATCGGCATGGAGCTCTTCTACGCCGAGGGCCCGGAGATCGTCCGCGAGCTCAAGCGCCGCGGGCATCCCGTTTTCCTGGACCTCAAGCTCCACGACATCCCCAACACGGTCAGGAAGGCCATGCGGGTGCTCTCCGCGCTCGACGTGGACATCTGCAACGTCCACGCGGCCGGCACCATCGAGATGATGCGCGCCGCGCTGGAGGGCCTCACGAGGCCTGACGGAAGCCGGCCGCTGCTCATCGCCGTGACCCAACTCACCTCCACCAGCGAGGAGTGCATGCAGCAGGAGCTGCTCATCGGCGCCGGGATCAATGAGACCATCGTGAAATACGCGCAGAACGCGCGGGAGGCGGGCCTGGACGGCGTCGTCTGCTCGCCGCTCGAGGCGGCGATGGTCAAGGACGCCTGCGGGGCGGGCTTCCTCACCATCACCCCGGGCATCCGTTTCGCGGATGCGGCGGCGGACGACCAGGTGCGCATCACCACCCCCGCCCGCGCCCGACAGATCGGCTCCGACTACATCGTCGTCGGCCGTCCCGTGACGGCCGCCCCCGACCCCGTGGCCGCCTACCGGCGCTGCCTGAAAGAATTTTTGAATCAATAGCATATGCAAAGACAGATTGCCAAAGAACTCCTCTCGATCGGGGCCGTGTTTCTCCGTCCAGAGGAGCCGTTCACCTGGGCCAGCGGCATCCAGAGCCCGATTTATTGCGACAACCGCCTGACCCTGTCCTCCCCCGCCGTGCGGGCGAAGGTCGAGGAGGGGCTCGCCATGCTCGTGCGGGAGCATTTCCCGCAGTGCGAAGCGCTGATGGGCACCTCCACCGCCGGCATCGCCCACGCCGCCATCACCGCCACGCTGCTCGCCCTGCCGATGGGCTATGTCCGGGGCGAGGCCAAGATCCACGGCCGCACCAACCGCATCGAGGGCCGGCTCGACCCCGGCACGAAGGTCGTCGTGGTCGAAGACCTCATCTCCACGGGCGGCAGCGTCATCGACGTGGTGGAGGCCCTCCGGGAAGCGGGCGCCGAGGTGCTGGGCATCGTCAGCATCTTCACCTACGGCATCCGCAAGGGCCTGGACCGGCTCGCCGCCGCGAATGTCGTCAATTACTCTTTGAGCAATCTCGACGTCCTCGTGGACGTGGCCGTGGAGGGCGGCTATATCACCCCCGCACAGAAAGAACAGATTCTGCAATTCCGCAACGCCTTATGAAGCACCTCATCGACCCCACTGACCTCAGCAAGGAAGAGATCGACCAGATCGTAGCCCTGGCCGAAGACATCATCGCGCACCGCGAGCGCTATCAGGGCAGCATGGCCCACAAGAAGCTCGCCACCCTGTTCTATGAGCCCAGCACCCGCACGCGACTTTCGTTCACCGCCGCCATGATGGAGCTCGGCGGCAATGTCCTCGGATTCTCCAATCCCCAGAATTCCTCCGCGGCCAAGGGCGAGACGGTGCAGGACACCGTGCGCGTGGTTGGCTGCTTCGCCGACATCATCGCAATGCGCCATCCCATCGAGGGCGCCCCGCTGGTGGCCTCCGAGGTGTCCCAGGTGCCGATTATCAACGCCGGCGACGGATCCCACAGCCATCCCACGCAGACGCTCACCGACCTGCTCACGATCAAGCGCGAACTCGGCCACATCGACGACATCACCATCGGCTTCTGCGGCGACCTCCGCTTCGGCCGCACGGTCCACTCGCTGATCAAGGCCCTGTCCCGCTACCACGGCATCAAGGTCGTGCTGATCGCCCCGGACGAGCTGCGCCTGCCGGACTATATCAAGCAGGATGTCTGCGAGAAGATGGGCGTGGAGTACCGCGAGACGGACAGTCTGGACGATGCCATCCCGGAGCTGGACGTCCTTTATATGACGCGCGTGCAGAAGGAGCGGTTCCTCGACGAGGATGAGTTCGACCGCGTCAAGGACAGTTTCGTGCTGGATGCCCGGCGCATGGCGCTGGCCAAGCCGAAGATGGCGGTGCTGCACCCCCTGCCCCGCGTCAACGAGATCCTCACGGAGGTGGACGAGGATCCGCGCGCGGCGTATTTCCGCCAGGTGGAGAACGGCAAGCTCGTCCGTATGGCGCTGATCATCAGCCTGATGGAGTGGAAGAACGATCCTTCGCATCCCATGCCCGAGCACGAGGCGCCCATCGTCAATCCCGCGCTGCACTGCACCAACGCCAAGTGTATCTGCAACAATGAGGACCATGAGCCGCGCTTCCGCCTCGCAGAGAATGGCATCACCCGCTGCTGGTACTGCGACAGCAAGGTCCGCTAGTATCCCCCGCGGGCGGACGGAAATTATTTTTCGTGCAGTAGCTCGAAAAACCAATTTCCGCTCCGCCCTCCACAACGCCAACGCACATAATAACCAACAACAGAGCAATGAAAAGAAGAGACTTCCTGAAGGTTGCGGCGCTTGTACCGGTCGCCGCGGCAGTTGATCCCCTGGCGCTTGCCCAGATTCCCCCGACCCGACCCCCGCAGGGTCCGCCGCCCGGCGGATTTCCCGGCGGCTTCCCGGACATGAACGCCGGTCCGGCGGTCTATGAGCCGACGGGGCCCGGCATCCAGGTGCGGTTCCTCGGCACCGGCGGCGCCGACTGGCGCGGCCCCATGGAGAACGGAGACCTGCGCCGCCACGCCAGCATTCTCGCCGACGGCAAGGTCCTGTTTGATTTCACCGCCTCCGCCGCGGACATGATTCCCGCGGGAGCGCGCCCGCAGGTCATCTTCTTTACCCATTCCCATGACGACCACTATGACCCGAAGGCCGTCCTCGGGCTGGACCTGCGCCGCATCTATGTGGGCGCCACCTGGATCGACCGGGCGAAGGAGGATTTCCGCAAGGCTTCCGAGGCCGTCGGCAAGCCGGTGCCGGAGATTCTTCCGGTCGCGCTGGGGCAGCCCATTGAGGAGGAGGGACTGACCGTGACAGCGCTGCCGGCCAATCATGCTTCCAATTTCGTGGAGGAGGAGACGCTCATCTACCTCATCGAGAAGGATTCCACCCGCCTGCTTTATGCGACGGACACCGGCGGGCTTACCGCACGGGCGCTCGGCTATGCCGGCGCCGGGCAGTTCTCCCGCAGCCGCAAGTTCCTGACGGGCATCATCATGGAGGCGACGATGGGGCTGAATTACGAGCCGGATTTCCGCTTGTTCTCACATTCCAGCGTGGCCATGGTCCAGGATACGGTCAAGGTGCTCGCGGGCAACCGGAAATATATCCCCGTCGAGGGGCAGAAAGTATGGCTCACGCACCTGTCCCGCTCCTACTACGCCCCGCAGGCCGAGCTCGACCGCACCGTCCCGGATCCCCTCCGCTACGCCTACGACGGCCTCGAAGTCCTGATTCGATAAAAAATTCAAAGTCATTGTAGCTTTTCGGAGTGGAGTTCCGTCTAACGGGTGAAGTTGAATTTAAAATGTATTGGTTATGATGACAAGTTTACTGGTTGCTGCGGATAATTCCCAGTTTTTCTACACCCTCCGGAATTTTATCGAGACGCTCGTGCCGCTGGGGATTTGCGTGATCCTGCCGATCATCGTGATCGCCCTGGCGATGAAGACCCGTCGCCACGAACTGGACAAGAAGACGGAGGTCCTGCTCAAGGCCGTCGAGAGCGGCGCGCAGCTCGATCCGGCGTTCTTCGAGAGTGCGGCCAAGGTCGGCTGCAAGGAGAAGACCGTCAAGGACAAGCTGATGGGCTTCCTGATCGCCGCCTGCATCACCGCGGGCATCGGCCTGCTGCTCGGAATCGTTTCCGTCGTCTTCCTGACCGTCAAAGTGGACCTGAATCCTGCCGCGATCCTTCTGCTTATGATTATTCCCTGCGCCATCCTGCTGGCCGTCGGCATCGCCTTCTTTATTGTCTACTTCGTGGGCAAGAAGAAGATCTGGGCCAAGGAGCTCGCGGAGCTGGATGCAAAGAAACCCGCTGACCAGCAGTAGGTTCGGAGCGTGACCCGGGAGGAGTTCATCAGCCTGGCAACGGCCGAGCAGGAGTCCCTGAGGAGATTCCTGCTCTCGCTGTGCGGCGACCCGGCGCAGGCGGACGACATTGCGCAGGATGCGCTCGTCAACGCCTACGTATCCTCGGCTTCCTTCCGTGGCGCGGCGCGCTTCAGCACCTGGCTCTTCCGCATCGCCTACAACTGCTTCATCGACCGGCTTCGCAGCCGGAGAATACAGACCGCCCCGCTGGACGTCCCCGCCGCCCAGGCGGTCCCCGGACCGGAAGCCACCGACGGCCGCTTCCGCCACGAAGACCTCCACCGCGCCATCGGCATGCTCCCCGACAAGGAGCGCGCCGCCCTGCTGCTCTTCTACATGGAGGACAAGCCCGTCAAGGAGGTCGCCGCCATCCTCGAAATCCCCGCCGGCAGCGTCCGGGCCTACCTGACCCGCGGCCGGCAACACGTCAAAAATTATCTGGAGAAATGGAAAACGAGATAAGAGAATTCTTCCGCCAGACGGCGCCCAAGCCCGCCGATCCCACGTCGTTCACCCTCGAGCTGAACGCGCGCCTCGCCGCCGTGGAGCAGATCAAAGCCTATCGCGACCGCGAAATCCGCCGCACGCGCCAGACCCTGCTCGCCGTCTTCGTGGCCGGCCTGCTGATGGGCGGTGCCATCATCGCACTCCTGATTCTCCACCCGGTCCGGCTGCCGGCAGCCGGCTCCCTCGCTTCGACCATGGCCCAGATCAGCGGCTCCCCCCTCCTCTACGCCATCGCCATTCCCTTCGCCCTGGCCGCCATCCTCCTGCCGCTGCTGATCTCCCGCCGCTACCAGAGCCCGTTTTCTTCAAGGTTTTAGACCTCAATGACGCTGCATTTCCCGTTCCACCGGGGTGACGGCGATCTTCGGGACAGCTTCCGGCTTGTAGGCACCGCCGAAGCTGCGCGTCATATTCTTCTCGAATTCGCTCCACGGGATCATCACCTGCTTATAGGTGCCCGTGGCGAAGTCGTATTCCGTCCGGACAGTTTGCGGAAAGTGCTCCGGGGAATAGGGACTGTCGTAGGGAGCCATCCCCGGCTCGATGGCATAGATAAACGGGAAGGAATGGTTCATCAGGGGCACGGCGTGCGCCCCGTAGCCATACGGACTCTTGAGAAAGAAACTGGCGAGGAATAGCGCCGCCTTCACCTCCCGGGAAAGCTTGGGCGGACGGTACCATTCCAGGTTGTAGTCAATGGAATTCAGCACACTGTTGCGCACCCGCGCATTGACCCGTGCGGCGCGCTGCTCCCGGCTCTCGTAACCCTGCGGCGAGAGGATCGAAGGCATCTGGAGGCCGCGGAGAGCAGGCCCGCCCATCGGCGGGAGCAGTTCCGGCCTGCGCTGCAGGCTGTCCACCCGCATCAAAGGGCCGTCCAGGATGTTCGTCGGAGGGTCCTGCGCCCGCAGGAGCAGGGCGCCGGACAGCAATAATACGATAACGGAAATCAATCTTCGACTCATACCGCGGCAATCCTTTTCAAAGACCGTACCGCGCGGCAGGAGATTCGCCGGTCGATGCCGGCGAATGACGGAAAAAGGGCCGTCGGTATTAACTAGAACTGGAAGTAGATAAACGCCTGCAGGTCGGCGGTGATGAACTGATACACCACGAAGACGACGGCGACGACCACCAGCGCCATGACGGGCAGCGGGAGCATCGCGAAATTGATGCGGTACCAGCGCTTCCAGCGCGCCGGAAGCCAGTGGATCACCATGCCGGCGATCACCAGCGCAAAGACCTTCCAATAGGTCCCGACAATCTCCGGAATCTGCGCCCAGTTCCAGGCGGAGCCGATCTGATGGACCATGCGGCGGGCGGTCTGCCACGCGACCTCATTGGCCGTGGCCGGATCCAGGTTGCTGCCGCTGCGGAAGAACAGGCGGGTGAAGGTGATGAAGGTAAACGTCTGCGCCACGCCCCAGAAATAGCCCAGCTGCTTGCAGCCCTTGCCGCCGCAGCAGTGATAGATGAAGCGGACCAGCGTCCCGGTCCAGACGAACAGCGACCAGACGAAGAGCAGGTTCCACACCGGCGCCCCGACGGCGAAATGCATGATCCCGAGGAACAGGCAAACGGCGGACACGACGCCGAAGCGCACCCCCCACTTCATCTCCTTCCAGAACTGATACACCACCAGGCCGATGCCGTTCAGGCCGCCCCAGATGATGAAATTCCACGAAGCGCCGTGCCACATGCCGCCCAGCAGCATGGTGATGAAACGGTTGATGTTGGAGAGGATCTTCTTGCGCCGGTCCGGATTGAAATGGGCCACCAGGCCCACCCCGGCCGCCAGCACCACGAAGACCAGCGACACCACCCAGCTCCCGGACAGGATCGCCGCGATCACCGCGAACAGGATGATCCAGAAATAAGTCCCGAAGGTCGCGTTGCGGTTGCCGCCCAGCGGAATGTACAGATAGTTCTTCAGCCAGGTGCTGAGCGACATGTGCCAGCGCCGCCAGAAATCCTGCGGGTTGGACGCCTTGTAGGGCGAATTGAAGTTCTGCGGCAGGTAGAAGCCCATCAGCATCGCAACGCCGATGGCGATGTCGGTATAGCCGGAGAAGTCGGCATAGACCTGCAGGGAATAGCCGAACAGCGCCGCGAGGTTCTCGAAGCCGGTGAAGAGCTGCGGATTCTCGAACACGCGGTCGATGAAGTTGACCGCAATGTAGTCGCTCAGGATCAGTTTCTTAGCGAGACCGTTGATGATCCAGAACACGGCGATGCCGAACTGCTTTCGCCCCAGGAAGAACTTCTTGTACAGCTGCGGGATGAACATGTTCGCCCGCACGATCGGGCCCGCCACCAGCTGCGGGAAGAAGCTCACGTAGAAGCCGAAATCGAGGATGTTGTCCACCGGCTTCACCTGCCCGCGGTACACGTCCACCGTGTAGCTGATCACCTGGAAGGTAAAGAACGAGATGCCCACCGGCAGCACGATGCTGTCCACGCTGAAGCGCTCCGCGCCCGCCAGGGCGTTGCCCAGTATGCCGAACACGTTCACCACCTTGAGCTCCAGGCCCGTCAGCGAATGCACGAAGTCCGCGAAGAAGTAGGAATACTTGAAATAGCACAGGATCAGCAGGTCAATGCACACGCTCAGGATCAGCCAGGCTTTCCGGCGCCCCTGCGTCTTCGCCGCGGCAATCCGGTGGGCGATCAGGAAGTCCGAACAGGTCACGAACAGCAGGATCAGCACCGACAGGCCGCTGGTCTTGTAGTAGAAGACCAGGCTGACGAAGAACAGGTAGGCGTTGCGCAGCAGGCGCTTGTCGCCGATCAGCGCGAAGAAGGCGTAGACCAGGGCGAAGAACGCCCAGAAATAGAACTGGGTGAACAGCAGCGGCGAGTTCGGGTCGAACCCGAACAGGCGCTGAAAGAATCCTGCTATGCCGCTCCAGTCCATCCGCTTACCTCCTCCATTTGTCTTCCATCATGGCCTCCACGAACATGTCGCCCAGCAGCTCGTATCCCACATCCGTGAAATGCAGCCGGTCCGTCTTCACCAGGCCCGCGTCCCGCCATGCCTCGACCGAATGGGCCTCCCCCATCAGGCCGTAGACGTCGTACACGCCCGCACCGAACTCCTCCGCCAGCTCCATCATCGCCGTACGCACGGCCTCGCCGTTGGTGTTCCAGGTCATGCCCCGGCGCACATAGCGGTAGCTGTCGTTGTTGGTGATGAAGATGAAGGCGCACTCGGGGTTGGTCTTCAGCACCATGCGCATCAGGCGCCGGTAGTTGTCCTTGAACTTGTCGGGCTTGAAATCCTTCGCCGCCACGGCGGAATCGTTGATGCCCACGGCGAGGATGGCGAGGTCCGGGTGCACCAGTTTCATGTCCCGCTCCAGGTCCGCGCACTTGTCCAGCCAGGACGGCAGCGCGGCCCCGTTGACCCCGGACGAGAAATAGTTCACCCCCGGGCGGTAGCTGACCGGCTGCAGGCCGGTGAGCGTGAATTCCTCCCCCTGGGGAATGTGGAACTGCAGGTGCACGGTGTCGGTGGGCGCGGGCAGATAGAACAGGTAGCTGCCCGTCTCCGGCTCGAAGTCGAAACGCAGCGTGTCCGCGAGGCAGATGATATAGGGGTAGGCGCGCTGGGACGAGCCGTAGCCCAGCACGCGCAGGCTCTCGCAGCACCAGAGGCTGTCGCCGCGGGGATTGAGCCGGAAGCTCACCGAAGCGTCGGGACTTGCAGTGCGCGCGCCGTAGCCGGTCACGCCGTAGCGCGGGCGGCGGAGGGTCGAGGACTGCGTCAGGATGGGCGCCTCCCACTCCCCCGTGGCCGTGATGGTGTAGGTCTTGTCGTAATTGGTCCCCGCCAGCTTGTACGGGAACAGGAAACCGCGGTCGCCGCGCACGGTCAGCGAATCCAGCAGGTTCATGATGCGGTTGGGGAAGAAGGCCGCCTGCACGTGGGAGCCGCCCACGTGCCAGACGTTGACGTTGCCCCGGCCCGTCGACACCAGGCTGTCGAGCTTGGCGTAGAACAGGTCCTGCGCGGCGCGGGAGCCCGGGAAGACCAGCACGGACTTTTCCGGGTGGGCACACTCCGGCAGCGGCCAGCGGGGCGCCGCTTCGGCCGCCAGCGAATCGGGGGCGGCTTCAGGCGGATCCTGCGCCAGCGCGGTGGTGCCCAGCAGGAGCGCCGCCGCACAGGCGAAGAGGTCCTTCGACAGGCTCAGGATGACAGATATGCGTGTCCTACCGGCCATTCTTCTTACGCCATTGACAGTAATCGTAATAGACGAAAAGGGCGTCGCAGAACATGTCGCCGATCTTGCGGGAGCCGGCGAGCGTGAAATGGACGTAGTCCGAGCCGGCCAGCTGCGGCCGGGCGGCCACCCACTGGATCATGGAGTTCTGTCCGCCCATCACCCCGTAGAAGTCCCAGTAGGCGCCACCGGCCTCCGTGACCGCCGTGCGGAGCAGGTCCACGATGCCGGGGAGCTTGGGATAGGTCTGGCGCTTGCCGCTCACCACCGTGGACATGTCGGAGGGGCCCACGAAGACGATGCGCGCCTGCGGCGCCAGTTCGCGCAGCAGCACAATCTGCTTGCGGATGGATTCGACGTAGGTCTCGATCTGCTTGTCCGTCTTGAGGTAGGGCACGCTGTTGCCGCCGTACTGCAGCATGATCAGCCGGACGTTCTCCTCGCGGTAGAAGTCGCGCAGCTGGTCGGCGTCCATCGTGGTGAAGATGGCACCGGAGCTGCCGCGCATGGCCATGTTGTCCATGCGGACGCCCGTCTTGCTGTCCAGCAGCACGCCGTACAGGTCGGCATAGCCCGACACGGTCAGCGACACGCGCGTGGAGCTGTCAGGCAGCTCGAAGCGCACGAACGCCAGCGGGCTGCCGTCCGGCTCCACGGTCTGGCGCTCCCCCTGCCTGCTCACGGAGAGCCGGCTGCGGAGGTTGCCCGCCACGAGCGTCACGCGCTCGAAGGTGCGCTGCTCGGCCTTGTTCTTTCCCCGGACGGGGTAATAGGACAGCGTCGCCGTCGTGTCCAGCCGGACGAAGTCGGCGTAGGGGCCGTATTTGCGGATGCCCGCCCGGTAGGACAGGTCGCCGTAGTTGAAATAGCGGGCCAGGGCCGCCGTGCTGCCGCCGCCCACGTAGGGCGTAGCGTGCTGGCGCGCCGGCATCATGCCGGGGCCGTTGCCCCCGAAACGCGCCTGGAGCCGCTCGCGGATGGCGCCGGTGATGCGGTCTTCCTCAATCTGCGAATCGCCGTAGTGCACGATGCGCATGGGCGTCTGCTCCGCCGCGTCGAGCGCGTCGAACAGCGGATCGAAAAAATCCAGGTCGTCGCCGGGCAGGTAGAAGCGCGCCGGATCCTCCCGGAAGAAGGTCTGGTACTGGTCCTTCTCGGCGGCCAGCACGGCCTGCCGGCGGAGCTGGATCAGCTCCTCGGGCGACGGGCCGTCGTCCTTCTCCGCAGCGGAGAGGATATCCGACAGCTGCGGGAAGCGCAGCCCCCACAGCCCATCCTCGGGAAATACGGCGCACACGGCCGCCAGGACGGCGATCACGCCAAACAGGAACAGGACGATCTGGTATCTTTTCATGACTCTTTCCAAACTTTAAGGTACTCCTGCAGGGCCCACATCTCGTCGCGGTACTGGGCGGCCTGCGCGAAATCGAGCTCCGCCGCGGACTTCTTCATCCGCCGGCGGTCCTCCTCGACCATCTTCTCGATCTGCTCCCGCGACATGGAGCGGATCACCGGATCCTGCAGCACGGCGGCGAGGTCCGCGGCCACGTGTCCGTCGCGGTAAGCCGCTCCCGCCTCCCGGTGGGAGTCGTGGCCGAAGCCCACGGACACCGTCCCGCGGCCCAGGTCCGACGGGTTCGGGATATAGGTCGGGGCGTCGTAGGAATTGGGGGCGCTCACGCGCCCGGTGGTGCCGTTTGACAGGCCGCGGGCGACGGGCTTGCCGCCGCGCGAGGTCAGCTCGCCCGCGAGGGCGTTCTGCTTCACTTCGATCTGCTTCGGGGTGATATGGTGGAGTTTGTTGTACGCAATCTGTTTCTTGCGGCGCCGGTCGGTCTCGCGGATGGTCTGCTCCATCGAGGGAGTGATCTTGTCGGCATACATGATCACGAGGCCGTTGATGTTGCGGGCCGCGCGCCCGGCGGTCTGCGTCAGGGCGCGCGCTGTACGCAGGAAGCCCTCCTTGTCGGCGTCGAGGATCGCCACGAGCGAGACGGTCGGGATGTCGAGGCCCTCGCGCAGCAGGTTCACGCCCACGAGCACGTCGAACAGGCCGTTCTTGAAGTCCTCGATGATCTCCACCCGCTCCGTCGTGTCCACGTCGGAGTGGATGTAGCGGACGCGCACGCCGATGCGGCGCAGGTACTCGTCCAGCTCCTCGGCCATGCGCTTGGTGAGCGTGGTGACGAGCGTGCGCTCGTCGGCCTCGGCGCGCTTCCGGATCTCTTCCACGAGGTCGTCCACCTGGTTCTTGGTGGGGCGCACCTCGATGGGCGGGTCCAGCAGGCCGGTCGGCCGGACCACCTGCTCCACCACCAGGCCGCCGGACTTCTCCAGCTCGTAGTCGGCCGGGGTGGCGCTGACATAGACCTTCTGGCCCGTCAGGGCCTCGAATTCCTCAAACTTGAGGGGGCGGTTGTCGGCCGCCGCCGGCAGGCGGAAGCCGTATTCGATCAGCACGCTCTTGCGGCTATGGTCGCCGCCGTACATGGCGTGGACCTGCGGGAGCGTGACGTGGCTCTCGTCCACGAAGGTGACGAAATCCTTCGGGAAATAGTCGATCAGGCAGAAGGGGCGCTGCCCCTCCCGGCGGCCGTCGAAGTAGCGGGAATAATTCTCGATGCCCGGGCAGTAGCCCATCTCCTTGATCATCTCCAGGTCGTACTCCACGCGCTGCTTGAGGCGCTTAGCCTCGAGACCTTTGCCGATGTCCTCGAAATAGTCCATCTGCCGGACGAGGTCGTCCTGGATGTGGGACACCGCAAGGGCGGCGCGCTCCTTGGTGGTCACGAAGTTGCCCGCCGGGTAGATGTTGATCTGGTCGATGTCCTCGCGCTTCGCCCCCGTCACGGGGTCGATCAGGCTCAGGCCGTCGATCTCGTCGCCGAAGAACTCGATGCGCACGGCGTCGTCCGAGCCGGCCAGGTACACGTCCACCGTATCGCCGCGCACGCGGAAGGTCCCCCGCTTGAAGTCCACCTCCGTGCGGTTGTAGAGGGCGTCCACCAGGCGGTAGAGCAGCCCGGTGAGGCTGCGCGTCTCCCCCCGCCTGACAGGGACCGTCTGGGCGTGG
>CAJOHX010000011.1:0-41489 GCA_905234475.1 uncultured Bacteroidales bacterium
GGGCGGCGGCCGGGCGACGCATCGCGAAGCCGACCGTGGCCTTGGCGGGATAGAAGACGCCGTCTTCGCCGGCGATCTCGAAGCCCTGGATGTCGCCCGTGTTGACAAAGCCGTTGGCGGCGTTGTCGAAAAGGATCGAAGCGGCGCCGCCGTCGATGATCATTTCGCGGAAGACGGGACCCTCGCACGGGTTGCCCATGCGGTAGGTCTTGCTCAGCGCGAGCATCGCGAGGCGCTCGCCCACGGCCTTCTTCTGGGCCGGGTGGATCTGGTCGCCTTCGTAGTCGTAGACCAGGTCGTTGGTGCAGGCCAGGCCGGACTCCGGAAGCGACTGGGCGACCTTGAGCTGCTGCGCGCGCAGGTCGCCGGACAGCATCTCGTAGCCCTTGTTATAATTGTACGGGGCCAGCTCCACGAGGTAGAACGGGAGCGTCTCAAGCTCGAACTTGCTCTTCCACAGGTCCACGGCCGCCAGCAGGCGCTCGGTATAATTGGGGCTGCCCACGTTGGACTCGCCCTGATACCAGATCATGCCCTTGACGGTGTACTTGCTGGCAGGCTCCAGCATGCCGTAGTACATCTTCGTGAAGGCCTTGGAGAACTCCACGCCGAAGACTTCCTGGTTGGGATACTTCTCGATGAATTCTTTATTCACCCAGTCCTCCACGAAGGAGCCGCTCCAGTTGCAGCTGATCAGGCCGATCGGATAGTCGAGGGTCTGGCTGAGGGCCTGGCCGAAGAAATAGGCCGTGGCGCTGAAATCGGCGGCCGTCGCGGGGCCGCTGCGGGTCCAGCGCCCCTGCGTAAAGTAGCCGGGGTCGGACTCCGTGGCCTGGTGCTGCGCCACGGTGACGTAGCGCATGCCCTTGTTCTTCGCGGCGTTCAGGATGGTCTCGGCGGCATTGTCCACGGCACAGTTGAACATGCCCTTGAGGGGCATGGTCATGTTGCTCTGGCCGCCGCAGAACCACACGTCGCCGATGAGCACGTCGTAGAGGGTGATGGTCTCCTTGGCGTTGCTGACCGTGATATCGTACGGGGTGTAGCTGGCGGTCGGGGTAGCCACCTTGACACTCCAGAGGCTGTCGGCACCTGCCCGCACGCGGTAGTTGCAGTCGTTCCACGGCGTGTGGACGGTGATCTCCACGCCCGGCTCGGCCTTGCCCCAGATGCGGGCGTCGGTCTGCTGCTGGAGGACGATCTCGCCCTGGAGCAGGTCAGGCAGGATGATGCTGCGCTGGACGGGCTGGCGGCCCATCATCATGCCGAACCCGCGACCCCCTCCGGGCTGTGCCTGAAGGGACAGGCAGCACGCGAACACGCACGCAGCGGTGAAAAGGATCTTTCTCATAATTACAGACTATTTGCCGTGGGTGGCTTCGTGGATCAGGTCCAGTCCGGCATCGACGATGGCCTTCTGCGCATAGCCCTGCTTGAAGCGGGATCCCAGCACCTCGAAGGACTGGGCGCCGTAGGACTCGTCGTCGGGGATGTAGCCCGTGAAGGTGCCCTGGCAGAGGGTCGTCAGCATGGTGCGCTTGTAGGGAGACTTCTCCTTGAGCTCCACTGCGATCGGGTTGTACGGCTCGCCGCTGGTGCCCACCACGGGGATGTCGTCGATCATCGTCAGGTGCATGTCGATGGTGGCGTCGGGGGCGTCCTCATACTCGCCGGCATAACCGGCACGGCCACCGCCGTTGAGCTGGCGGCGACCCGGGCAGCTGACCGTCTTGTGCAGGCACGTGATCGTCACGTTGGTCTCGAAGCGGCGCATCATCATGATGACGTATTTCACCTCTTCGCCGAGAATCTGGCCCATGCTGCGGATCATGCGCTCCTGCTCGCCGAGCAGACGCTGCACCTCCGGCTTGGTCCGGTCGAGGCCCTGGCCTCCCGGAGGCATCTTGTTGGAGATGTCCTCGCCGCGTGCGGCATAGTCCGCAATGCGGATGTCGCGCAGGTCGAAGGTCTGCTGGAAGTAAATCGGGTTCTGGTCGCCGGCGGCACCGGAAGCGAAACTCGCGACGAAATCATCGCCGTAGCGGCTCTCGATGTAACGCTCCGCCTCGCCCGGGAAGTCGGCGCTCACCTTGTCGGTGTTGCCGGTGATCACCGCGTGCATCGCGTAATTGAAATAGGCCGCGATCGGCTTGCCGTCGATGCCTTCGAAATAGATGACGGCTACGGTCTTGTCGGACTTGCCGTCATAATCCGGGCCTTCCCACCACGTGCCGCGCTCCGGGTCGAAGAGGTCGCGCTTGACGTTGAGGTAGCAGACGCCGTCGCCGTAACCCACCTTGGCGGGACGCAGGCGGTCGTTTGCCTCCTTCAGGGCCTGGAAGAAACGGTTGTTCAGCTCGTCGCCGAACACGGCGCTGCCGGAGTGCGTGTGGGTCCAGTTGTAGAGGATGTTCCCTTCGGGAATGCCCAGCTCGGCGGCGGCGCGCTCATTCACCGCATTGACCGTGCGCATGTTGCCCATGGCGGCGTCCACCGACACGAAAGCGGCCTTGGTGGTGCCGTTCGTGAAAACGATGGCACGCACGTAGCAATGGTCCAGGATACCCTGGGAAGTCTTGGGAAGCGAAGCCTCGTCGGGGGTGATGTCCACCCGGGAAGCGCCGGCATAGAGCTGGCCGCGCTGCTGCGCGAAGCACACGGTGGCCAGCGTCAGGGACAGGATTGAAAGGAGAACTTTTCTCATAGCGTATTTTATTGTATTACAGTATTTTCATTTCTTTGCTGGACGCCCCAGCCCTTGAAGTAGCAGATGCACTCCTCGCCGGTGAAGACCGTGCGGGACCAGGGTTTGTCCTTGAGGATCCACTCGAGCCACTGAAGGGTGAGCATCGCGTAGGATCCGCCGTAGGGGTCGGAGAAGGTGCCTTCCGCCCCCGCGGGATACGTGGCAGCGGCGACAAAAGCCTTGTCTTCCGTGTAGAAGACGTCGTAGACGGACTGCAGGACGGGGCCGTCCTCGCCGCCTGTCAGGAAAAGGTAGGGTGCCGGATAGCGGGGTCCGGCCGAATGGAGATAGATCAGGGTCTCGGACCGGGACGGCAGCGCCGTACGCTCCCCCACCGCCGAGATCACCCCGACACGCTCCCACGCCACCAGGTCGGCGCGGCCGCCCGGGAACACGCCCTGCGTGGTCTGCAGGGCGGCCAGGACCTTGTCCGGGTCCTGCCCGGCCGTATTGACGACGACATAGCCGTAGGATGCGATTTCGTTGAGATATTTGTCGTAATAGTCCTTGTCCCGCCCCTCGAAGAGCACGACCGGAAGGGTGGTCCTTTCGACCGCAGCCGGAAGGTCCTTCGGCGTGTAGAGCCGGACGCCCGGCAGCGCGGCATCTTCGACGATGACCGACTTCCAGGAGCCCGCCCCGCCCTCTTCGAGCGTGCGCAAATTTACGTCCCCCTGTGCCGGGATGGCACAGGAGGACAATAAATTCAAGACAAGTAATGCAGTTAGCATCAGTGCGTTGCGTCGTGGATCAGGTCAAGCAGACCATTCACGATACCGCTCTGGGCATAGCCCTGCTTGTAGCCGGAGCCGAGCACCTCGAACACCTGGGCGCCGTAGGACTCGTCGTCCGGGATGTAGCCGCCCCAGCCCTGGTTGTGGCCGTCGGTCACGGTGGTCATCATCGTGAACTTGTACGGGGACTTGTTCTTGAGCTCCACGGCAATCTGGTTGTACACCTCGCCGGAGACCATGCACACGGGGATGTCGTCCAGCATCACGAGGCCGATTTCGAGGACGAGGGGATCGGTGTCGATGTACTCACCGGCATAGCCGGCACGTCCGCCGCCGTTGGTCTGGCGGCGGCCAGGGACGGTGATATGCGAACGGGCGGCCTCGAGGGTCACGTTGGTCTCGAAGCGGCGCATCATCATAATGACGTACTTCACTTCCTCACCGAGCAGCTGGCCATAGCTTTCAGCCATGCGCTTCTGCTCCTCCATGAGGCGGTGGGTCTCCGGATCGTTGCGGTCCAGGCCCGTGCCTCCCGGAGGCATGGCGTTGGAGATGTCCTCGCCCCGCTTGGCATAGTCCGCGATGCGGATGTCGCGCAGGTCGAAGGTCTGCTGGAAGTAGAGCGGGTTCTGGTCGCCGGCGGCGCCGGAGGCGAAGATCGCCACGAAGTCGTCGCCGTAGCGGCTCTCGATGTACTCCTCGGACTTGCCCGGGAAGTCACCGGTGATCATGTCGAGCTGGCCGGTGATGACGGCGTGCATCGCGTAGTTGTAGTAAACGGCGAGGGGCTTGCCGTCAAGGCTCTCGAAGTAGATCACGCCCACGGTCTTGTCGGACTTGCCGTCGTAGTCGGGGCCTTCCCACCACGTACCGCGCTCAGGATCGAACAGGTCGCGCTTGACGTTGAGGTAGCAGACGCCGTTGCCGACGCCGACCTTGGCCGGGACCATGTTCTGGTAGGCCGTCTTGATGGCCTGGTACATGCGCTCGGTCATCTCGTCCTGCGGGACGGTGCCCGTGGAGTGGCAGTGCGTACCATTATAGATAATATTGCCTGCCGGGATGCCGAATTCCTTCTGGATGCGCTCGTTCACCGCATCCACGCAACGCTGGTTGGCGTTGCCGTCCACGTTCGCGAGACCGGCGATGGTGGTGCCGTTCGTGAAGAGGATGACGCGGAAGTGCGTGTGATCGAGGATACCGTAGGAATTGCGGCCCAGCTGGTTCTCAGCCGGGGTGACGTCCACCTTGGCCACGCCGACCTTGAGCTGGCCGCGGGCATGGCCCTGCTGACGCGGCTGGGCGAACGCCACGGAAGAGGCGATCACCAGCGCGCAGGCCACAAGGATGTGTCTGATTTTCATTTAGCTAGTGTGATTAAAGGTTCTTGGTTTTAACTTCTATCCAGTCGGGATCGGTCGCGATGGAGTTTTTGCCTGCAAACGCGGCCTTGCCCTTCCTGGCATCGCCGAAGCGATACTCCAGCCACGAGACGGCCACCTTGCCGAAGGCGCCGCCGTTCTTCTCGCGGAAGGTACCCGCATGCGCATCGCCCGGAATCACCCGGACGGCATGCACCACAGGCACTTTCGTGAGGTCGTTGAAGTCGGCGATCGCCGCCTGGCGCTCCATGCCCGTGTCGCCGGCGAAATAGGCGATCGGCACCCGGGCGTTCAGGACCAACTGCTTGAGGTCCTTCGTGCCGAAGATGTCACGGCCGCCCACGGCGAACACGTGCGGGCCTTCCCGGTCGATGTTGCCCATCAGCAGGGAGGCGCTGTTCCAGAAGACGAGGTTGTCCACGCGCTTGTCCTCCACCTGGCGGAGGCACTGGATGCCGCCGCAGGACTGTCCCCAGAGGGACTGCCGGTCAGCGTCGAGGATCTTGTAGAACGGGCTCTCGGGATCAACAGCCTGGGCGGAGACCCAGTCCATGGCCTTCAGGATGTCCTCGGTGCCGAGGTAGAAGACCGGGACCATCACACCCTCCGGGACAGGGCGTCCTGCGGCTACCACCAGGTAACCGTAGGACGCTACCTCTGTCCAGAAGGGACGGAACGAATCGCCGTCCGGGTTGCACCCGGGGCCCATCATGATGACCGCGTGGAGCGACTTCTCCTTGAAAGAATCCAGATCCGCCGGGCGATAAATCGTATAGTCGCTGAAGTCGGCGAACACCTCCATCACCACCTTGTGCGGGCCGGTCGGGTTCTCCCACCTGTCGGGCGTGGGGCGCAGAGACCCCATGCCGCGCGGCTGGGCGAGCAGCGGCAGGCACACCGTGATGGCGAGGAGGATGGCGAGGATTCTCTTCATAGGGCGCTAGTAGACGATCTTGACGGTCGGGCTGTAGTTGTAGAAGTGGGAGCCGTTGTGGGTCGGACGGCCGTTGGCGTCCACACCGATGGCACACACCGCAATGCGGAAGAAGCGCTCCTTGCCCTTGCCAGGATACTGGAAGGCGCTGTAGTTCAGCGGATTGGTCGGGTCAATGGTCAGCGTGTTAATCGTCACACCGTCGGCAACAATCTCCTTGGAGATGGCACCGGGATCCTGAGCGCAATAGTTGCAGTACATGCCGACATAGCAGTCGGGATAGCAGAGGAACCTCGCCTCGTAGATCGTGTTGGCCTTGGTGTTGTCGCCGTACTCGACGGCGAAGGTCGCGACGAACTTGCCGCCCTGCAGCTCCACCTTCGGGTTGATGATGCGGCAGTACGGAGTGACCTCCCAGTCAAGGACGTTGTCGCCCGGATTAATGCGGACGTCGTCCTTGGTGACGGGATAGAAGTTGTCGGACAGGGCCGCGATGCGGTAGTTGCCGGAGAACACCTTGGTGTTGGAGTAGGTGCCGTCGTATTTGATGTGCCAGTACTGGGTGCCGGTACCCTCCAGAGGAATGTCGTACACCTCGGAATAGTCCTTCTCATACACGGAGAAGTAGCCCGTGGTCGGAGCGCCCATGTAGGCACCGCCGAAGAAGTTGCCGTACTTGCACTCGGTCGGGACGTTCTCCTTGGTCTTGGAGTCGATGATGCGGCCGGTGATGGATGCGTTCGGTCCCTCGTAGTTGTCCATCTTGAAGAAGATGCAGGAGTTGACCATCAACGCAAGCGGGAGTATAAAGAGTAATTTTTTCATATCCTGGTTCAATTTTATTCGTCAGCAGGGTTGGGTTCGTAGCCGTTGGTGCTGTAAGCAGTGATACGGCCGTAGTAGCTCTTCGCGATGGTGTGGTAGTCAGAGACCTTGCCACCGGCGAGAGGATCCTCGGCGAAGTGGAGCGAACGGACGAAGATGTACTTCTCGGTGCCGCCGCGCAGGTCGAGCACCGGGGTAAGGCAGTGCTTCTGGCCCTCGATCTCGGGATCGGCGTACTTGTCGTAGAACGCACGGCGACGGTGCAGGGTGTAGAGCTGGTCGCCCTCGAAGGCGAGCTCAAGCTCACGCTGATGCAGGACATTGGCGACCGTCAGGTCAACCTCATCCTTGAAAGCGGCACGCTTGCGGATGTCGTTGAGGTACTTCTTGGCGTTGGCAGCATTGCCCTGGCCGCTCTCGGCCACGGCCTCGGCGTAGTCGAGGAGGATCTCGGCGTAGCGGATGTCATACCAGAAGCTCTTGTTGTACTTCTGGAAGGCCTGCGGATTCAAGAACTTGCGCAGACCGAAGCCGGTGGTGTAGGTGCTGCCGGACATCTTGTTCTCGTAGTTGAAGAAGCCGGAGACCTTACCGGTCTGGTCGCCGAAGGAATAGTAGGTCTTGCCACCCACCACTTCTTCGCCTTCATTCCACATCACGACCTCGCCGTTGGTCTTGATCATACCGCCCTGGATCTTGATCGTGGTGTTGCGGAATTCGCAGTCAGGATAGAGGATCCATGCCTGGAAACGGGCGTCCTTGTTGAGGAACGGCTCGTTGATGGTGGCATACTCGTGGTACGGGATGTCAGCATACTCCAGCGGGAAACGGGTCAGCGTGGCGTTGAAATACACATCCTCCTTGCCGTCGTCGCGGGTCACCACGGTGCCGTCCACGGCGCCGCGGTTGGCGTCGTAGTTGTCGAACTTGTCCACGAAGTTGATCGTGACGGAATACTTGCCGACGATCTCGTTGGTGGTCACGGTCTGGGCCGGGCTGTTCTCCATGTCGAAGGCGCTGCCGGAGGTGTTGTTACCGTCGTTGAGGGTCTTGCCGAAGATGAACTCGCAGTCCTGCTTGGTCGTGAACAGCTCGCCAAGGTTCTTGACGGCCTCGGCGACGGTGGCGGGATTGGCTCCGTAGAGGGAGAACTTGCCGCTGCCGATGATGGCTTCGCAAGCGTCGATGCAGTCCTTGTAGTACTTGTTCGCCATGCTGGCGGCCATGTAGGTCTTCTTGTTCGCAACGGCCTTGTAGGAACTCTCGATGACACCCCGGTTGTCCCAGTACTTGCTCACGGAAGCGGCGTACAGGGCGGCGCGGGCCTTCATGCCGAGGGCGGCATACTTGCCGGCGTGGAAGCCGGACGGCACCTCGGGAAGGTCGTTGGCAGCCAACTGGAATTCCTTGATGACCCAGTCCCAGGTCGCCTCCTCCGTAGCACGCTCGGCGAAAGCGAAGAGGTCCTTGTTGCCGTCGGCAGGGTTGTAGTAGGCGTCTAGCGGCTCTTCGATGATGGGCACGCCACCGAGGTTGCGGACCATGACGAAGTAGCAGTAGGCGCGCACGAAGCGGGCCTCGGCGACATATTTCTTAGCCTGGGCCTCGGTGATGGTGCCGGCCTTGCCGGCATCGTCAGCGATGACCATGAACTGGTTGATGGTACGGATGGCGCCCCAGTCCCAGAAGGTCTGGATGCCGTACATGCCGTAGTAAGGGTTCGAGTTGAAACCGTAGTCGCCACCGTGGCTGTCGCAGGCATTCATCGTGTACTGATCCTCCACACCGAAGGCGTTCATCGGGATGTAGGAATACACCTGGGCGAGCAGTCGGGTGATACCGGCCTCGGAAGAAGCCAGGTCTTCTCCCGACAGCTTGGACAGGTCACCTTCGAGGTTGTCGAAGATGGCGTCGCAAGAAGTAACCGTCAGGGAGAGGCATACAAGCGCGGACAGAATGTATAATAATTTTTTCATCGCTGTACAGGATTAGAAGTTGATGTTGACACCCATCGTCAAGGTGCGCATGACCGGCATGGTGTTGGACTGCATGGCGGCCGCGGACTCAGGATCGTAGGCTGCGATCTTCTTGTTGGTCAGGGTCAGCCAGTTGGTACCGCCGATGTAGACACGGGCGGAACGCATGCCGATCTTGGAAGTGATGTTCTTCGGCAGGGTGTAGCCCAGCTCGAAGCTCTTGAGGCGGAAGTACGTCGCATCGATCTGCGTGAAGTCGGACGGGGCGTCGTACATGCCCGGACGCCAGTTGTTGGCATCGGTGGACTTCATCAAGGCAGGCCAGTAGCCCGGGATCCACTCGGTGGACGGATCGTACGGGTCAGCACCCTGGACGGCCACGTGGTAGCGGTCGAGGTACATGTCGTAGATGTTGTTGTAGCCACCGTATCCGAAGGTGTGGAGCAGCCAGATGATCTTGGAGGTCATCGTCGCGCCCTGCCAGACCATGTTGAAGTCGAAGTTCTTCCAGTTGAAGCCCATGTTCAGACCGAACTGGAAGGACGGGTTGGCCTCAGGCCATGCATACTGGACGTCGTGGGCGGTGATGAAGCCGTCGCCGTTCCAGTCCCAGAGTTTGTACTGGCCCAGAACGGTGTTCTGCATACCAGCCTCGGCCTCGAGCTTCACAGGGGAGTTGTAGATCTCCTCCCAGCTCGTGTAGCGGCCACCTTCCAGACCGTACTTCCACAGGCCGTGGTAGTCGGACCAGCGGTTCTGCGTGCTGGCGGAACCGTTCATGATGAAGCCGGCGCCGTAGTAGTTCATCGAAGAATAGTACTTCGAAGTGGCCTGCTGCTCGATGTGGAGACGCATGGTACGGGAGATGGTGCCCGTGCCGGTGATATAGTAGTTGAACTCACCGATGCGGTTGCGGTGCGACAGGCTCAGTTCCATACCGGCGTTGACGCTGGAGTCGACGTTGATCTGCGGCTCGGTCACACCGAGGATGGTCGGGGTGGATCCGGAGCTGCGGCCCGCGAGACCCTTCTGCATACGCTGGAAGATATCGAAGGTGCCGCTGAACTTATCACGCCAGAAGTTCCAGTCGATACCGGCGTTCATCATGCGGACGTCGGCCCAGGACAGGATGGTGTTGGCGATTTCGTTGTTCACGTAGCCCGGGGTCACGGCGCCCTCGTCGAAGACATAGGAGCTGCCGGAGGTGTAGCCGGTCAGGTAGGCGTAGGCGGAGCCCTGCGTCATACCGGTCTTACCGTCGGACCAGCGGAGCTTGAGGTTGCCGATCCAGGGGAGGTTGTTCTTGATGAACGGCTCCTCGGAAATACGCCAGCCGAGGGAGTAGGACGGGAAGAAGCCCCAGCGATGGCCCTTCTGATAGACATAGGTACCATCGTAACGGCCCATGAGCTCGACGAGGTAGCGGCTTGCATACTCGTAGTTCACGCGGGCCAGGTAGCCGGCCGTCGCAGTGGAGCTACGGGAACCGGAAGCCTGCTGTGCGCTCGACAGACCGCTGGACACCGTCGGCTTGGTGAAGAAGTCGCCGAACAGACGCTTGGCCGTCTCGTTGCGGGAGTTGTTCTTGGTCGCCTCGGCGGCAGCCATGGCCTGCAGGTTGTGCTTGCCCCAGGTCTTGCTGTAGTTGGCCTGGAAGCGGATATACAGGCGCTCGCGCTCGCTGACGGTCTCGCGGTAGGAGTTCTCGTCGCCGCCGTAGCCCATGAGCTTGTCGGTCTCGTAGTCATAGAGCGGATACCTCGTCTTCTTGGTGTACGTGCCGTTGTAGTTGAAGTCGTACGCACCCTGGAGCATGAGGCGGAGGCCCTTGATCTGGTGAGGGTTGTAGTTGAAGTTGATCGTGTTGGTGAACGAACGGCCGCGCTTGTCGGTGTAGTTGAGGTCGTGGTTCATCATCGCCATGACGTTCTCGGTCGGGGACAGACCCTGGTAGGTGTAGTGGTTGGGGTTGTCCTTGACCGTGGCCGGGGTCAGACGGTCGGAGTAGGCGATGTAGTTGAAGATCATGTTGGACTTCTCATTGTACACGTCGTCGTTGGCCGGGTCGGCGGAGGCGGTGGCACGGAAGGAAGTCTGGTATTCCATCGTCAGGTCGTCGGCGAGCTTGAAGGAGAAGTTGCCGCGGAGGGTGTATCTCTTGTACCAGTAGTTGTCCTTGACGTTGTAGATGGAACGGTCATCGTTAAAGCTGCCGGAGATGAAGTAGGTCATCGCATCGGAGCCGCCGCGGATGGACAGGTTGTGAGTCTGGGTCGTGGAGTGGTCCTTGATGGCCGCATCCCACCAGCTGAAGCTCTCGAGCGTGCCGTTCTCGGCAGCCGCGATCTCCGCGTCGGTGTAGGGACGGGCGCGGTGGGCCACGTCATACATTTCGTTCGTCATCTTCAGGTAGTCGGCGATGCCCACCTCTTTCGGCATCTTCGGCTTACCGAAGGAGAAGACGTTGGAATAGTTGATGGTCGGCTTCTTGACGGACTGGCCCTTCTTGGTGGTCACCATGATAACGCCGTTGGCGGCGCCCAGACCGTAGATGGAAGCGGAGGCATCCTTCAGCACGGAGATGCTCTCGATGTCCTCAGGGTTGAGCTGGGAGAGCTCAAGGTCGGTGCTGATACCCTTGTTGCCGTTGACATAGCTGCTGGAACGCACCACACCGTCGATAACGACCAGCGGGGCGCCGTAGCCACGGAGGCTAACGTTGGCACCGAAGGAACCGGGCGTACCGCCGGCCTGACGGATGAGCAGGCCCGGGACCTTGCCCTGGAGGGCGGTCACCACGTCGTTCTGCTTGGTCTGCGTGACCTCTTCGGCACGGACGGAGGAGATGGCACTGGTCAGGGATTCCTTCTTCTGGGTACCGTAACCGACGAGCACCGTCTCTTCCAGCATTTCAGCATCTTCCGTAAGGACCACACTGATGTTGTTGAGGTTGCCGACGGTAATCTCCTGGGTCGTGTAGCCGATGCAGGAAATCACGAGGACGGACTGTGCGGTCACACCGGCAACCGTCGCATTACCATCCATGTCGGTAGCGGCGCCGATCGTGGTCCCCTTGACCTGCACCGCAGCGCCAACCACGGGGCCAAAGGAGTCCGCGACGTTCACCCGGACCGACTTGGTCTGAGCGTTCAGCTGCATCGTGGAGAGCAGCAGACACGCTGTCGCAAGGATAAATGATAAAAACTTTTTCATTTAGTTAAATTTTGATGATAGAATTAATGAGGTTGTATTCATTATTAGAGAGGCATCGCTCCTTTGCAGGAGCAGACGTAGGCAGCAGTCTCGTTGGCCAGGCGCTGTGCGTCGGACAGGGAGTCCCCGCGCAGGTAGGCCACGACGAAGGCGGCAGTGAAGGAGTCGCCGGCACCGACGGTGTCCACGACTTCTACCTTACCGACCTTCTGCGGGATCGCCTCGGTCGCGGTGATAACCTCGCTCCCGTCGGCGCCCTTGGTCAGGATGACGAGCTTCAGCGCGTAGCGCTCCACGAGGGCCCGGCAGGCGGCAACGTCGTCGCTCCCGAGGTCAAACATGTCGGCTACGATCCGAATCTCTTCGTCATTAATTTTCAGTACATTGGATAGTTTGAGGGACTCATCGATCACCTCCGGGCTGTAGTAGTGCTGGCGGAGATTGATGTCGAACACCCGCAGGGCCTCCGGGCGCGTCGCGCGCAGGAACTTCAGCACGGACTCGCGCGAGCCCATGCGCTGCACCAGCGAGCCGAAGCAGACGGCGTCGGCGCGGGCGGCGAGCGCTTCCATTTCCGGGGTGAACGGGATGTTGTCCCAGGCCACGTCCTGCATGATGTTGTAGGAAGGCACGCCCTTGGCGTCCAGCGCGACCTGCACCGTGCCGGTGGGCTTGTCGACCACCGCGATCAGGTTGTCGAGCTTCTTTTCCGTCACGATGTCCATGATCTCGCGGCCGAGCGGGTCGTCGCCGATGGCGCTGACCGCCCAGCCCTCTTCGCCGAGGCGCTTGGCATGGTAGGCAAAGTTGGCGGGGGCGCCGCCCAGGGCCTTGCCCGTCGGGAGCATGTCCCACAGGATCTCACCGATCCCGACAATCACCTTCTTGCTCATGCTTTCTCGGCTTTAAGGAATCTCGTTGCCAGGTACACGAGGTACGCAACACCCACGGTGATCACGATCACGGAGCCGATCTGGGTGCCCATCGCGTCGGAGAGCACGCCCATCAGCAGCGGGAAGATCGTGCCGCCGATCAGGCCCATGATCATCAGGCCGGACATCTCGTTGTTCTTCTCAGGCAGGTAAAGGAGCGCCTTGGAGAAGACCATGGAGAAGATGTTGGAGTTGCCGTAGCCGACCAGCGCGATGGCGATGTACAGGCCGACCAGGGTATGGCACACGAACAGTCCGATCATTGAGAGCACCATGCAGGCGACGCTGATGGCAAAGAACTTCTTGAGCGGGAACTTCGCGAGGATGAAGGATCCGGTGAAGCAGCCCAGCGTACGGAACAGGAAGTAGATGCTCGTCGCGATGCCGGCCTTCTCGAGCGGCAGCGCAAGCCGCTCCATGATAATCTTCGGGGCGCAGGTGTTCACGCCGACATCGATGCCGACATGGGCCACGATCCCGAGGAAGAGCAGCAGCACGGTGCCGTCGCCGAGGAGCTTGAGGCACTCGATGAAACTGGAGGACTTGTCCTTCGGAATATCCTCCTCGATCTTCGTCACCCACAGGTACACCGTGGCGATGACGGCAAATGCGAGGAAGATCGGGTAGAGCAGCAGCCAATTGTTGAACTGGACGGAGGCCCAGCTCGCGATAATCGGCGCGATGAAGGAGGCAATGGCTTTGATGAACTGCCCGAAAGTCAGCGTACTGGCCAGCTTCTCCCCGCTCACGATGCATGTGATGAGCGGGTTCAGCGACACCTGCATCAGCGTGTTTCCGATGCCCAGCAGGCAGAAGGAAATCAGCAGCACAGGATAATTGTACGCACACAACGGGAGCACCATCGCCAGGGCCGTCACGATGAGGCTGATGAGCACCGTCTTGCGCTTGCCGATCTTGTTCATCAACAGGCCCGTCGGAACGGACAGGAAGAAGAACCACAGGAAGACCATCGACGGCAGGAAATTCGCCATCGTGTCAGACAGCGCGAAGTCAGCCTTCACGTAGTTGGTCGCCGTGCCTACCATGTCCACGAATCCCATCGCGAAGAACGCGAACATCATGGGCACCAGCTTGGACAGATTGGATTTTTTCGCTTCCATTTGTCTTGGGGTTTTGTATTTAAGTTTTAGTGTCTATTTGATGGTAAAAACGGTCAAATCGGAAATCCCTGCGTCCGGGCCCGCAAACTCCATGGAGTTCAGGACCTCGGTCGGGAACATGCAGTTCGTGAAGGCCAGGTCGCCGTCGTTCACGAACAGCTCCGCGGAATGACGGTCCACGAAGAGCTGTACCTTATAGGACGGGCGCCTGACCAGGTGGGTCAGGATATCCTTCTTGGCGAAGTCCCGGTGGAAGTCCACGATGCCGCTGCGGGAGCGGTCGAGATTGAGGGTCAGCGCCTGGAAGTCAAAAGTATAGAGCATCTCCTCGCCCTTGGCGTTGTACAGCCGCAGGAACAAGGGGGATTTGCCGGGGGTAACGGTGAAGTCGATCTCGTAGGCGCCGTCGTTGTCCGGGAGGAGTTCCGGAATGGTCAGGCGTCCGTCCTTGAACTCGCAGGGAAGGATGCGGGAAGCGGCGCGGGCGGCGTACACCTCGGGCGAGGGGCTGCTCGCCAGGAACAGGTGCCGGCCGTTGTGCTTGAGGGAGAGATCGCGCGGGAGGGTCATGGCGTTGCGGAAGCGGACCGTCGGCACGGAGCCGGAATACAGCCAGTTGCTCATCCAGCCCATGAAGATGTGGCGGTCGCCGGTGCCGCTGAAGGTCACGCCGGCGTAATCGTCCATACCCTCGTCAATCCACAGCGGATACGGGAGCGGGTCGGCCCGGAAGGTCGTCCCGTCGAAGCTGCCGATGAAATACTGGCCCACGCTGCCGCCGTTGGGGCCGCCCGGGTTGATGTTGACGATGAGCACCCATTTCTCCTTGCCGCCCACCTCGAACCGGAGGAGGTCGGGGCATTCCCAGACGGCTGCGTGGGAGCCGATGCCCCGACCAAACTCACTCAATTTCCTCCAGTTCTTCAAGTCAACTGATTCGTAGAAGGCGATCACGTCGCCTGCCGCCACGCAGACGACCCATTTGTCGCCGTAGCGCAGCAGTTTCGGATCCCGGAAGTTCGGCTGCTTATCAGCTTCGTCCAAGACCGGATTGCCCTCATATTTGGTGAAGGTCCGGCCACGGTCGGTGCTGTAGGCGATGCTCTGCCTCTGGGTTTGGCCGGCCGAGGTGTACATGCCGATGACGGCATTCGCCCCGAATCCGGCGGTATTGTCTTCGTCCACCACCGCACTGCCCGAGAAGATGGCGCCCAGCGCGTCCGGGGCCACGATGAACGGCAGGTCCTCCCAATGGACCAGGTCGGTGGAGACGGCATTGCCCCAGTGCATGTTGGAATGCCTGGTGCCGTAGGGATTGGCCTGGTAGGCCAGATGGTACTCGCCGTCGAAGAAGACCATGCCGTTGGGGTCGTTGGTCCAGCCGAAGTCCGGCGAGAAATGGTACACCGGGCGGTACGGCTCTTCGTACTGCGCGATGCGGGTGTCGCTCTGGGACAGGCCCTTCGCGGTGATGTCGTTGTCGTCAATGCTGGTCAGCACCACCTGCAGGGTCTTGCCCCGGTAGGCGGAGATGTCCACGGGGATGTCATAATCCCTGACATCCTTTGCGAGGACGATGTTCTGGGCCGTGCCCAGGATGTTCTGCCCGTCCGCGAGGATGGACAGGCTGGATGCGGTGCCGCTGTTGGAGGACGGGATCATCAGGTAGTCCTTCTGGGCCGTGACCGGGATGGTGAGGACGTCGTTGAAGGTGCCCATCTTCTTGCGGGACTGCAGGATCTGGTCCACGAGGATGTAGCGGGACAGCGGGTTGCGCATGCGGGCCGGCAGGGAGTCCACCCGGATGCGGATGTTGGCGCTGGAGCCCTTCAGCTCCCGCACGTCCCAGGAGTTCCAGACCATCGACCGGGGGTCCTGCCCCGTCGGCCGGGCGGTGCGCACGGGCTTGCCGTCCACCAGCAGCTCCATGGCAACGAAACGGCTGGCAAAACCCTCGCCGGTGCCGCCGATCAGGAAACCGATATAATCCTGGGAGATGACGAAAGACTTGGAAGTCATCTTGCCGAAGAACGTGGCCGAGGCGTCGGCGTCGCCGAGGTCGCTGGCCCCGAAGAAATTGCCCTTGGCGCCTGCGATGCCGGGGTTGTCGGCGACGCTCTTGGGGCAGAACACGAACGCGTTTCCTTCCACCACCCAGTTGTCGAGGTTGCCGGCCTCGAAGTCCTCAATGACCGAATGCCGCTCCGAGCAGGAGACGGCAAGAAGGGCCAGCAGGAAGAGGGAGGTGAATAGTTTTCTCATGTGTGCGCATATGTGGTTGGCAACACAAATATAAATTACGCGCTTTCTGCCCGCCCGACTTATTCTACCAAAAAATGACAGAATCCTTCCACGCGCGTAGGCGCGGCAGGATTCTGCCAAAAAATGAAAAAATAGGACTATTTCGCCGGGCTACAGCCCCTGGGCGATGATCTCCAGTTTGTCCACTGCGAAGCGGCCCTTGTCGGAATAGACCTCCAGGGTGTTGTACGGCTCGTTCGGGAAGACGAGGTTGGTCATCACCACGCGGCCGCCGTCAATGAACACCTCGAAGGAGCTCACGTCAAAGAGGATGCGCACGCTGTGCCGGCCGGCCACCTTCATCGGCGCCCAGGTCGCGAGGGCGAAATCGTTGACATAATTCATCGAATTCGTCTTGCGGCGGTCGTGGTTCTCGATCTCGTGGGTGGTGCTGCGCTCGCCGAAGTCGACGATGCCGCTCTTCGTGCGGTCCATCACGAAGCGGCCGAGGGCCGCGTCGAAATACATGTCCACCACATCCCCGGCAGCGCTGGTCAGGCGCCAGCCGGCCTTGCCGCCGGCCGGGACGTTGACGTCCAGATCCAGTTCATACGCATCGCCCGGCCGGTCAAAGAGCTGGACAGCCTGCGGCTTGCCGGCTGCTGCGACGAGGCCCTTGACGGTGCGGGACGACTTGTTGAGCGCAGCCATTTCCGGGACTGGATAAGCGCTGACATAGAACTCCTTGCCGTCCTTGAACAGGCCGAGCTCGCGCGGCACCGCGTTGGCGCTGCGGTAGTATTTGGTGGGCACGATGGCGCCGTACTGCCAGTTGCTCATCCACGGCACCGCAATCACGCGGCCGCCTGTGTTGGAGAAGGTGACCGTCGCGTAATGGTCCTTGCCCCAGTCGAGCCACTTGACCGTCTCCTTCGGCGAGTCGCAGGTGAAGGTCTTGCCGTCGAACTCGCCCACGAAGTACTGCGTGGCGCTGCCGCCGAAGTAGCAGCCCGGATTGACGTTGACGATCATCACCCACTTGGTCTCGCCCTGGGCGGTGGTGAGCTGGAAGAAGTCCGGGCACTCGAACTGGCGCGGCTGCACGCCGTAGCCCTCGCCCCAGCCACTCATGAATTCCCAGTCCTTCAGGTTCTGCGACGTGTAGAAGCGCATCTCCTTGTCGGCAGACACGATCATGATCCACTTGCTCTCCGGCTCATACCAGAAGACCTTCGGGTCGCGGAAGTCCGCGATGCCGTCGAAGGGCACCAGGACGGGATTGCCTTCATATTTCGTGAAGGTCAGGCCGTCGTCCGTGCTGTAGGCGATGCACTGCGTCTGGATGTACTCGCGCGCCGTATTCCAGGAGGAATAGAACGCCACCACGGCACCCGCGCCGAAACCGGCGGTGTTGTTATAGTCCACCACCGTGCTGCCGGAGAAGATGTGGCCGTAGGCGTCGCGGTAAATCGCGAGCGGCTGGTGCTCCCAGTGGACCAGGTCCGTGCTGGTGGCGTGGCCCCAGTGCATGTTGCCCCAGACGGCGGCGTAGGGATTGTACTGATAGTACAGATGATACACGCCGTCCTTGAAGAAGAGGCCGTTGGCGTCGTTCATCCAGCCGTATTCCGGGGTCTGGTGGTATTTGGGACGATACTTGTCCGCCGGGATTGCCGGCGTGGTGTCGGAGAACGTGATCTGGCTCCACGCGGTCTTGGCGTCGATGCCCTTGAAATGCACGTCGCGCCTGCCTGCGCCGAAATACGCCAGGTCGAGGGGCACGCAGTAGTCCGGCTCCTCACCCGGCAGGGCGAGGCGGATATCCGCCACGTAGAGGGTCTCCCCTCCCTTGTCAATTGTAAGGACAATCTCGTCGTTCGCCTCCCGGATCGGGAGGATCAGATAACGGCCTGTCGGCCCCTTCCCGCAGGAGAGAAGTGCCGACAGTGCCAATAAGATGGGTAATACTTTTTTCATCGTCTATCGTTTGTCATCTCGAGCGCAGCCGAGAGATCTACTTGAAGATCCGTTGCGCGAAATACTCCAGGTCAAAGCGCCACACGTACCAGTTGTGGCCGCCGGGCATCTCGCTGTATTCGAACGGAATACCGTACTTGCGGAAAATGTCCAGGGTCTTCATGCCGTTCTGGTAGGCGATGTCCTCCGGACCGCCCTGCGTGAAGCGCAGGTAGCTGACATTCTTCTTGATCTGCTCGGCAGCAGGGGCAAGCTTGGCGTCAGCCTCCTTCTCGGCGGCCTCGTCACGCATGTGGAAGCCGGAACTCATGATGTTCACGTACTTGAACGGCGTGGGATGCTTCGACAGGATGTCGAGGATGTGGATGCCACCCATCGACAGGCCGGCGAGCGCGGTGTTCGGGTTGCCGGTCTTGACGCGGAAGTTCGCCTCGATGTACGGCATGATGTCGTTGATGAGTTCGTCCGTGAACGTGCCCTGCGGCAGGCTCGCGTCCGGCATCACCACGATCATCGGGACCATCTTCTTCTCGGCGAGGAGGTTGTCGAGGATCGCTCCGGCGCAGCCGATCACCGGCCAGCCGTTATCCACGTCGCCACCGCCGTGCAGGAGGTAGAACACCGGGAGCTTGTCCGTCGACTTCATATAGCCGGCGGGCGTCCAGACATGCATGCGGCGCGTCTGGCCCGTGGTCTTCGAATGATAGTAGATCTGGGACATGGCTCCGTGCGGGACGTCCTTGACAGACCAGAACTGATCCCCCTTGCCGAAGGTCAGTTCGGTCATGGTGAGGACGTCGCGGCTGCGCGGGAACAGCGGATCGATCACGTTGAGACCGTCCACGTTGAAACCATAACGGTAGGACCCCGGCTCGACGCCGGTCACCTTCACGCTCCAGATGCCCTCCGGGCTGCGGGTGAACACCTGGTCACGGGCGGCGAGGTCGCCGGTCAGGGCGACGGTGTCCGCCATCGGGGCATAGATGCTGAACGTCACGCTGCCGTCGGGTGCCTCGACCACGGATTTTACGCTGCGGGCGACCTCACGGTCAAACTTGAACTCGGATTTCGGCGCAGTGCAGCCGGCTACGGCCGCCATGGCCAGAACGGTAAACAATACTTTCTTCATCGCGCGAAACTATTTGAAAAGCAACTGGGAGAAATCGGTCAGGTAGTGACGCCAGTTCTTCCAGACATGGCCGCAATCCGACTCGGCATACGTGTACTTGTAGCCGTGAGGGTCGAGCAGGGTCTCGCGATAGCTCTTGTTGGCCTGGTAGAGGAAGTCCTCGTCGCCGATGGCAATATAGTAGAACGGCTTGTAGGAGAAGAGCTTCTCCAGCTTCTTGTCGAAGTCCTTGGTCATTTCGCTCATCGCGCGGTCGCTGGGGTAGTTGCTGACAGCCGCGGAGAACAGGCCCACATAGCCGAACTTGTCGGGATAATTGGCGGAGATCACGCAGGTGTGGCCGCCACCCATCGACAGGCCGCAGATCGCGCGGTGGGCACGGTCCGGAATCGTCCGGTAGGTCTTCTCAATGAAGCTCATCACGTCCCCGAAGGTCGCCTCATAGGCGTTCGGCTCGGTCCGGACGGCACGGCTGCTCTTGGCGCCGTCATAGCCGCGGCTGTTCTCACCCGGAGCGGCAGACATGCCGACATGGCTGTTCGGCATCACCACGATCATCGGCACGGTTTTGCCCGCTGCGATCAGGTTGTCCATAATCTGGGCGGCGCGGCCCAGGTTGAGCCACTCGTTCTCGTCGCCGCCACCGCCGTGGAGCAGGTACAGCACCGGGTATCTCTTGTTCCCGGAGGCTTCGTAGCCGTACGGCGTGTAGACGCTCATCCGGCGGTCGTAGCCAAGTGCGGTCGGATACCAGATCTTGGACACGGTGCCGTGGGGCACGTCCTGCACCATGGTCAGGTCGCCCACCTCGCCCGGCACCACGAACACGTTGCGCAGCACCTCGCCGTCACGGATCGTGTACGGCGCAGCAGCGTCGATCGTGTAGTTGCCGTCGATGATGAATTCATAGCGGTAGAGCTCGCTCTTGGTCGGGACCGTGGTGTAGGTCCACAGGCCGTCGGCGCCCTTGGTCATCTCGGCGATACCCTCGCCGAAGGTGCCGTTCTCCAGCTGGAAGAAGTTGCCGCACACCTGCACGGATTTGGCATCCGGGGCAGGATAGGTGAAGGTGATCCGTCCGTCTGCGGCCACCGACACCGTCTTGCAGGTGAGGTTGACCGTGGCGTTGGCCACGCCGTCCTTCACCACGGCACGCGCGCTGCGGTAGCCGGGAAGCTCAAAGAGCAGCGTGTCGCCCTCGGCGGCGTTGATGGTGTATTTGCCTTCGAAATCCGTGCGGGCCTTGGCGGTGCCGCCCACCACGGACACATTCACCCCGGCCACGGGAGCCCAGAGCTGGCTCTCGACCTTGCCGGCCACGTTGCCGGGCTTCTGTCCGCAGGAGGTGGCCAGCAGCAGTGCAGCGGCGATAAACAGAACTTTTTTCATACTGGTATAGGTTTTAGAACTTGTAAATCACGGCGGAAATCGGGGAGACGGTGATCGTGTCGCCCTTCTTGGTCTGCTTGTAGGTGGCCTTCTTGTAGCTGCCGCCGATAATCTCGGGCTTGGTGTTTTCTTTCGGGAGGGTCACCGCGACCTGCTTGCCGGAGGGGTTCAGCACCACCCAGCAGCGCTCGCCGCGCCAGGTGCGCTCGTACACCATCGGGTACGGCTGGTCCAGGCTGCTCACCAGCTTCCAGGAAGCGTCGGCGCCGAGCGCCTTGACATCCGCGCGGAGCTTGAGGAGGGTGCGGGTATAGTTCAGCAGGGAGTTCGGGTCGTTCTCCTCTTTCTCGACGGTCATGCGGTTCGGATCCGGATCCTGCGGGATGTAGATCTTGTCGATGGGGGCCGTGGAGAAGCCGCCGTTGGCAGAGCTGTCCCAGAGCATCGGGATGCGGCAGCCGGCGCGGCCGCCGGAACCGTCGGTCGACGGGGCGTTCGGGTTCTGCTTGAGACCGATCTCGTCGCCGTAGAAGATGAACGGCACGCCCGGCATCGTCAGGAAGAAGGTCATCGCGACCTTGAGCTCTTCCGGCGTGGTGCGGCCTTCGGTGCAATAGCGGTTGAAGTCGTGGTTGCCGGACGGCATGCTCACGTAGCCATTGCCCTTGACGGCATTGTACTGATAGGTGTAGAGGTCGTACCAGGCCTTCAGCTCACCGGTGCCGGACTTGTCGAAGTACGGGGCCGTCGGCGTGGCGCTGGCGGCAGGGCCGAAGCCGCGGCGGCCGTAGAAGAACAGCGTGGAGTAGTTGTACTGCCCGTCGTGGCAGAAGAAGTCGAGGTCGAAATTGGCCGCCGCCACGGACTGGGCGGGGTTGAACCACTCGGCAATCAGGATGCCTTCGGGATACTCCTCGTCAAACCACTTCGTGAAATCTTCCTTCCACAGCTTGATGGTGGCGGACTTGTCGAAGTCGTTCTTCACCAGGCTCGCCGCCATGTCCACGCGGAAGCCGTCCACGCCCTTGTCCATCCAGAAGGAGATGATGTTCTTGATCTCCCGGCGCATGGCCATGGGGCCCGGGGCATCCACCGCCTGCTCCCACGGGTGCGTGGGATCGGGGTTGGCGAAGCCGAAGTTCAGGGCCGGCTGGGTGTCGTAGAAGTTCTTGACAAAGAACGGGGCGCGGGGCGCGTCGGAGGCGACGAACTTGCGGATCAGCGCCGCATTGGAATTCATCAGCGCAGCGTAGTCCAGCTGCTCGCCCGGCTTCGGCTGCGGGGTGTTGTCCTCCGGCTTGAAAGTCGGCCAGATGTAGTAGTCGGAATAGCGCAGGTTGGCGCCTTCCTTGGACTGGAGGAACCACTCGCACTGGTCGGAGGAGTGGCCGGCCACAAGGTCCATGACCACCTTGATCCCGCGGGCATGGGCTTTCTGGATCAGCTCGACGAGGTCGTCGTTGTCGCCGAAGCGCTTGTCCACGCGGTAGTAGTCGATGATGTCATAACCGCCGTCCGTCCAGCCGGACACATAGACCGGATTGAGCCAGATGGCCGTGATGCCGATGGACTTGATGTAGTCCAGGCGGGAGATGATACCCTGGAGGTCACCGTAGCCATCCCCGTTGGAGTCCTGGAAGGACGAAGGATAGATCTGGTAGAAGACGGCGTCGCTCAGCCAGCTCGGCTGCGACTTCTTCTGGGCGGACACGCCGGGGGCCAGGAGCGCGAAAGCAAGCGCGATTGCCAATAATTTCTTCATACTATTCTTTCGGTTAATAATTATTTATGGTTAGTAAGAATCTATTTCCCGGCGACAAGGCGCAGCCAGTCCTCCATGGCGGAGACCCAGCTGGACTTGAAGACCATGGAGTCCTGCCAGCCCCAGCCGTGGCCCCCGTAGGGGTAGATGTGCAGGGTGGCGGACACCTTGTGGTTGATCAGTTCTTCGTAGTACATCAGGCTGTTCTTGGGGACGACGACGGTGTCGTCGGAGCACAGCACGATGAAGGCGGGCGGCGTGTCCGCCGTCACGTTCTTCTCGCAGCTGTATTTGTCGATCAGCGACTGCGGGGGATTCTTGCCCAGCAGCGCGTCGCGGGACATCATGTTGGTCAGCTCCGTCTCCATCGTGATGACCGGATACTGGAGGATCTGGAAATCGGGACGGGTCTCCTTGTCGACATACATCGTGGCGCCGCAGGCGGCCAGATGCCCGCCGGCGGAGTTGCCCATGACACCGACCTTGGTGATGCCCAGGTCCTTGCGGCCCCGCATGATGCGGATGGCCTGCTGGAGGTCGCTCAGCGGGACCTCGTGGTGGCCGACCGGGAGGCGGTACTGCAGCATGCAGTAAGTAATCCCCCGGGCGTTGAACCAGTCATGGAGATCCCGTCCCTCATGGGTCTGCGACTCCATGACATAGGCGCCGCCAGGGCACATGATGACGCAAAGCCCGTTGGGGTTGCGCGCGGGATACACCTCCATCATGGCGAGTTCATATTGCTTCGCGCCGAAGACCATGAAGCCGGAGTCCGGCCCGGGAATCTCGAAGGCGTTGGGTGCGCCGTTCGGCCAAAGCCTGACGGTGTCGATCTGCGGTCCGCGACGCCCCTGGGCAAACACGCTCAACGCCAGCAGGAACAGCAGGGAAAGGGAAACAAGGATCTTTTTCATGCGGTTTGGTTTTTATTAAAAAGGATGGAGGGGAAGGGTCTCCCCTCCATCCGATCAAGTCAAAAGATTAATTGAAAGGAGCGTAGCCCGGATTCTGCTTGTACAGACCACCGGAGAGGTTGTACTGCGTGACAGGGACCGGGAAGTACTCGTCGCGGCCGGCCTTGTAGACCACGCCGTCGTAGTACACGCGCTTGCCCTTCTCCACCGCGACGTAGCGGTTCATGGTCTCGGCCATGATACCCCAGCGGACCAGGTCGAAGAAACGCTCGCCCTCGAGGGCCAGCTCGATACGGGTCTCGAAGCGGACGGCCTTGCGGGCATAGTCCTGCGTCCAGCCGGCGGAAGGATACTCTTCGATCTCGTAGTTGGCGGCGAAGCCGTTGATGTCAACGGCCTGCGGGAAGCGGGTCTTGTCAGCCCATGCAGTCACGTACGGGCTGTTCTTGGCGCGGCGGCGGATCTGGTTGACCAGGTCGCGGGCCTCGTCCTGGCGGCCCAGCTCGACCAGCGCCTCGGCACGCCACAGCAGGACGCTGGCGTAGCGGATGATCTGGTAGTTCAGGCCGGAGTTGCCCCAAGGGTACGTGGTGGCGAGGTGGCCGGAATCCGGGGACACGAGGAAGCGCTTGATGATGTGGTAGCCGTAGGAGTTGAAGTCGCGGTACCAGGTCTCGGTCACAGGCTCGACCTCGTAGGTCTTCCAGCGGACGTTGAGACGGCCGACGACGAAGTCCAGACGGGGATCCACCGGATGGTCGATGTTGGTGTTGGTGTAGGTCTTGGTGTCGCCGCTGACGGTCTCGACCACCTGGTCGTAGTCGTCGTCCTGGAAGGAACCGTCAAGCATCGGCAGGCCGTTCACGGTCTTGTACGCATTGACAAGGTCCTGGCTGGCCCAGAAGAAGTTGTCGCCGTTGTACGGGCCCTTCGGGGTGTTCAGCAGGGCGCTCCAGTTGACGTGGCCGATGGCGCTGTAGGCCCACGGCAGGGACATCGTGGCGCCGTCGTTCATCGAATACTGGACGGCGAAGATGGACTCCTTGCCGTTCTCGTACTCGACGATGTCGAGCTGCTGGAAGTCGTCGAACAGGCCGTATCTGCCGGAGGCGATGACTTCGCCCGTCAGGGTGACCACCTTGTTGAGGTCACTCTGGTCAATGCTCGTAACGGCATGGGTGTTCTCATCCTGGCGATAGGCCTTGTAGAGGTACACCTTGGCGGCATAGGCCTTGGCCACCCACTTGTTGACGCGGCCCAGATCCTGGAAGGAATCAGGCAGGACGGTGCCGGCCTCCTCCATCTCCTTGGCGATCATGCCGAGGATCTCGTCGCGGGTGTACACGTCATTGCTGATCGTGCTGTACTCCTCTTCGGGCGTCGTCTCGTCGAACCAGACAATCTTGTTGAAGTGGCGGCTCAGCTCGAAATAGTAGTGGGCGCGGAGCACCTTCATCTCAGCCTTGAGATAATCCAGCTCGGGGAGCTCGGCGGTGGTCATGTCGTTCAGCGCCTTCAGCGCCATGTTCGTGCGCTGGATGGACTGGTACAGGGCCTGCCACCAGCCGTTCAGCAAGCCGTGGCTCGCATCGATCGCGTTGGTCTCGATCATATGCATGTTGGTGTTGTCAGAAGGACCGCCACCGCCCTTGTAGGCGTTGTCGGAGTGGAGCTCGCCCTCGATCCAGTGGTTCACCGGAGAAGACATGGCGCCAAACGTGACGTTCGGGCCGGCCAGAGCCGCATAGGCGGCGTTGATCAGGTAGCTGATACCTTCGCTCGTGGTCAGGGAAGCATTGTCCAGCGACGCCTGCGGGGGCAGGTCGAGGAACTCCTTCTCGTTGCAGGCGACCAGGGCCGCGCAGCAGATGACACTCAAAAGAATATTCTTGATTTTCATATTCGTCAATGATTGAGGGTTAGACTAGAAACCAATGTTCAGACCAAGGACGAAGTTCTTGCCGAACGGATACGGGTATCCGGTCGCCTCCGGATCGGGTCCGGTGTACTTGGTGAAGGTCAGCAGGTTCTGGCCCTGGAGGAAGACGCGCGCGGAGCGGAGCTTGAGCGAGCGGATCACGTTGGCCGGAAGCGTGTAACCAAGAACGATGTTCTTCAGACGGAGGTAGGAGCCATTCTCCACATACCAGTCGGAAGTCTGGTTCTCGTTGTTGGAGTTGATGGTGGTCGGCGCCGCATACTTGCAGTTGTAGGTGCCGGTCTTCTCATACTCGTAGTAGGCGTTCATGGCCTCGACGAGGCGCGTGGAATGGTTGCCCAGACCCTCGCCCAGCGGGAAGAAGTCGGTGTACAGCTTGGAAGTGTTGTAGACGTCGCGGATCATGCCGTTGAAGAACAGGGCCAAGTCGAAGCCCTTCCAGGCGGCGTTGAAGTTCAGACCGAACTGCACCTTCGGCAGGTCGCTGCCGATGTACTTCTGGTCCTTCGCGTCAATGGTGTTGTCGCCGTTGACATCCACATACTTGATACGGCCGACGCCCGGCGCGCGGCCGGTCACCGTGTACTTGGCATTGTAGTCGTCAACCTCTTTCTGCGTATGGAACACGCCGTCGGTCACATAGCCCACGCGGCCGCCGTAAGGCAGGCCGACATTGGTCACATTGGCGTTGGCGTTGCCGCAGCCGAAGGTCCAGTAGATCTGCTCCGGGAGGTAGGTGATGGCGTTCTTCTGCAGCGTGGCGTTGCCGGAGATCTCGTAGCTGAAGTCGCCGACCGTGTTGCGCCAGGAGGCGATCACCTCGATACCCTTGTTGTTCATCGAGGCGCAGTTCTGGTAGGACGAGGCACCCTCACCGTAAATGGCCGGCAGCGACAGGGACTGAAGCATGCCGGTGGTGTTCTTGGTGTAGGCGTCAAAGGTGATGGACAGGCGGTTGTTCAGGAACGCGGCGTCGAAGCCGACATTCCACTGCTCGGTCTGCTCCCAACGGAGGTTGGAGTTGCCGGTCTGGCTGCGGATGGCGCCGTAGGAAAGGGAGTGGTCGTCGCCGTTGAGGTTGTACGTACTGTTGTAGATGTTGACGTCGTACAGGCTGTAGGTGGCGGTGTTGTTGATCTGGTCGTTACCGTTGATACCCCAGGAAGCGCGGAGCTTGAGGTCGGACAGCCAGCTGGCACCCGCCAGGAAATTCTCCTTGTTGACCCTCCAGCCGATGGAGGCGGACGGGAAGATACCGGAGTTGTGCTCCTTGCCGAAGCGGGAAGATGCGTCGCGGCGGACCGTGGCGGAGAACAGGTACTTGTCGGCGAGCGTGTAGTTCACCTTACCGAAGTAGGAGGTCATCGCGTAGAGGTTCGCCGAGTTGTTGGCGGTCTTCGTGCCTTCCGCACGGGAGATGTAGACATAGTTGCGGTTGGTCATACCGAAGCCCGTACCGGTCGCCGTCGTGACGTCCGTGCGGGTCTTCTTGGCCTCGGTGCCGAGGAGGACGGTCAGGGCGTGGATGCCCTTGTTGAGGTTGTACTGGGCCGTGTTGGTCCAGACCCACTCGAGGTTCTCCGTGTAGGTGACATCCAGGGAGGTCTCGGAGTAGGAGCGCACATGCTCGTCCCAGGCCGGGGTCAGGATGTTCTGGTAGTTCGGGTTGTAGTTGATACCGAAGGTGGAACGGATCGTAAGGTTCTCGATCGGGACGACTTCCGCATAGGCATTGCCGAACACGCGCCAGCTCTTGTAGATATTGTTGGCCTCGTTGTCGATGTAGCGGATCGGGTTCTGGCGGGAGCCAAGGAGGTCCATTTCAGCGCCGGCGTAGGTGCCGTCGGTAGCATAGATGGCCTGGGCAGGATGCTGGGCGATGATCTGGCGCTCGATGGATTCGTATCCGTCCGGCTTCTTGTGCTGGGTCCAGTAAGTCAGGTTGAGGGACTCGCCGATCCTCAGGCGGTTGTCGAAGAAGCGGTACTCCGTGTTGTAGCGGGTACCGAAGGATAGATAGTCGGAGTTGCGGAGCGTACCGTCCTGGTCCAGGACGTTGAAGCTCAGCGAGGAGACGTGGTCCTTCGTGCCCTTGGAGATGGACAGGCTGTAGTTCTGCATGAGCGCGCTGCGGTAGGACTCCTTGAACCAGTCGGTATCGGAGACGAGCATCTTCAGGTCCGGGTTGTTCGGATCCGTCCAGTAAGGCTTGCCGAGCTGGAGCTGGGCATTGGCGCCGTCACCGTAGACCGTGGATTTCGGCGTCACGCCGAAGTCGTTCTTGTAGGCGGCCCAGTACACTTCGCCCCACTGCTGGGCGTTCATCAGAGGAATGCCCTGCTGAACCGTCTGGAGGGTCAGGGATGCCTGGAAGTCCACGCGGATCTGGCCTTCCTGGGCGCGCTTGGTGGTGATGATGATAACGCCGTTGGCCGCCTGGGCGCCATAGATGGCGGCGGAGGCCGCATCCTTCAGCACCTGCATGGACTCGATGTCATTGGAGGAGATGATCGTTCCGATGTCGGAACGCGTCATCACGCCGTCGATGACATACAGCGGGGAGGAGTTGTTGATGGTGGTCGTACCACGGATGAGGGAAGAAGTCCTTGCGCCGCCCGGGGTACCGTCCGTGGAGACGTTCATACCGGCCACGCGGCCCTGCAGGGCGGTCATGACGTTACCGGTCGGGATGTCGGCGACTTCCTTCATCTTGACGACGGCCACGGAACCGGTCAGGTCGGATTTCTTCTCCGTCATGTAACCGGTCACGACGACTTCGTCGAGGAAGCGGGTGTCCTCCTGCAGCCGGATGTTCATCACGGGAGAGGCCTTCACGTTCAACGTGGTGTAGCCAATGCAGGAGACTTCGAGATTCGCCCCGGAAGGGACGGTCAGGGCAAAGTTTCCGTCAAGGTCCGTGGACGTGCCGTTGGTTGTCCCGGGCACGATGACCGCGGCGCCGATGACCGGTTCGCCGGTCCCCGCGTCCGTGACGGTACCAGTAATCCTGACATTCTGGGCGTATGCGACCGCTCCGAGCAGGAGGGCCACACACAGCGAGAGGGTTTTGAATACCTTCATGGGTTAATTGATTGGATTAATAAACTGTAATAAAACGGTTGGTTAAAAATCTTTGTTAGAAATTCTTATGCTGGTATTCGATCCAGAGCGGGTCGGAATCGAACATGTTGTCGGCACCGGAGAACTTGGCGGCAGCCGCCTTGCGGCCCTTCAGCTGCCAGTCGAGCCATGCGACGGCGGCCACGCCGAAGGCGCCACCCTTCTCCTCGCGGAAGGTGCCGCCGTGGGCGTCGCCTTCAATCTCGCGGACAGCCAGCAGGCACGGCACGTTGTTGATGTAGGGGTAGTCGTCCGTGGCGTTCGGGCGGGCCATGTCAGTGCCGCCGACGAAGTAGGCAATGGGCTTGGTCAGGCGGGCGAACACCTGGTCCTTGGGTTCGGACTGAACGGAGCCCATGGTGCCGAAGGCCTGGCCCGGCTGGGCGTTGAACAGGCCCGTGTTGAACATGGTCAGCACCGTGATGCGCGGATCGGTCATGATGTCCAGGCAGAGGATGCCGCCGCAGGACTGGCCCATGACGGAGACGTTCTTGGTGTCGATCTTGCCATAGAAGGGGCTGTCCTTCCGCTCATTCTCGGCGAAAGCCCAGTCGATCGCGGCGACCATCTCCTCCTTGGTGTTCTGCGCCATCATCGGACGCGGAGCACCGGCGCCGGGTGCGCCGGCGGCAGGAGCCCCTGCGGGCGGACCGGCCGGGCGCTGGGCAGCGTCGGGACGCGGGCCGTCAGGACGCGGACCGCCGGGAGCGGGAGCGCCTTCGGGACGGGGACCGCCGAAACCGCCCATCGTGAGCGGCCCGAGGGCGATCATCAGGTAGCCGTGGGCGGCCATCTCCTCAAAGAAGGGACGGAAGCCCGCCGCGGACTTGACGCAGCCGGGACCGGACATGACCAGGATGGGGAGCTTGTCCTTCTTGGGGAAGGCAGCGAGGTCCTGGGGGTAGAACACCGTGTAGCCCGGGAACATCGTCTCGTCGGCCACGACGGAATACACGGTGGCCGTGTCCTTCTGTGTGCAGGACACGGCCGCCAGGCCGAATGCGCAGATTGCGCAGAGAATCAGGAGCTTTTTCATCAGCCGGTATGATTATTTGATCTTCTTGGACTGGGTCTCGATCCAGCGGGCGTCCTTGAAGAGACCCGCCTTGCCGGGATAGAAATTCTTGGCATACTTGGTCTGGCCCTTGAGGTGCCAGTTCAGCCATGCCACCGCGGCCTTGCCGTAAGGGCCGCCGTTGACTTCGCGGAAGGTGCCGCCGTGGGCGTCGCCCGGGATGTCGCACTTGCCGAAGAAGGCAGGCACGTCGGTCACGGCGTTGTAGGAAGCCAGCGCGCCGGCCAGCGCCATGTCGTTGTCGGCGGAGAAGAAGGCCACCGGCATGGAAGGCTGCGCGGCGTTCTCACCCGTCGGTGTACCGCCGGCGTTCCAGAACATAAGGCACTTCATGCGCGGGTCGTTCATGAAGTTGGCGGTCAGCATGCCACCGCAGGACTGGCCCATTGCGGCGCAATTCTCCGGATCGAGCTTGCCGTAGTACTTGCTGTCCTTGCGGGCGTTCTCCTTCGCAGCCCAGGCGAGGGCGGCCTCATAGCTGGGGGCCTTGTTGAAGCCCATCGCAGCGCGGAAGCCCTCCTTGACGGGGAGGCCGGAGGCGACGACCACATAGCCGTAGGAAGCAACCTCGGTCCAGAACGGACGGTAGGAATCACCGTCGTAGTCGCAGCCGGGGCCGGACATCACGATGATCGGAAGCTTGTTCTTCGCGCCGAACTTGTTCAGGTCGGCAGGACGGTAGATCGTGTGGTCGGGGCAGGTCTCGTCAACTTCCATGACTACCTTGTACGGACCGGTCGGCTTCGCCCACTTGTCCGGGGTCGGGCGCAGGGCGCGGTAGGCCTCCATGGTCGCATCGCGGTTGGCCGCACGCGGGGCCTGCGGGCCGTCGAAGTTCTTGGACCTGGCCGTCCAGCCGTCGAAGCCGGTGAGGTCGCCGTTCTTGAAGAGGCGCTCGCCTTCGTTGCGGCTCTTGAACACGTAGTCGAGCCAGGCACGGGCCATGCGGGAGAACTCGCCGCCGAATTCCTCGCGGTAGGTGCCGTTGTGGCCCACCGGGAGATTCACCTCGGCCACTGGGACGTTCTTGATCAGGTCGTAGTCGGCCTCAGCGTTCTTGAAAGCGATGTCGGTTTCACCGCCGATGATATAGACGATCGGGCAGTGGAGCGCCTGGACGTTGGCCCGGCCGGCGTTCGCCATCGTGACAGTGCCCATGCCGGAATTCAGCATGACCACGGTCTTGACGCGAGGATCACTGGACAGATACAGGGCCTGGGCGCCGCCGCAGGACTGACCCATCGCAGCCACCTGGTTCGCGTTGACCGTGCCGTAGTATTCGCTCTTCTGGTCACGCGCCTGGGTGGAGATCCAATCCAGGCCCTTGAACATGAGATAGGCTTCGGTGGAGGTCACCGCGGCCGGCATGGGACGCGGGTTGTCTCCCGGCTGGAAAGGACCGATGGCCACGACCAGGTAGCCGTAGGACGCCAGGTCGTTCAGGAAACGCTCGTGGGCGGCGGAAGTGTTGACGCAGCCGCCGTTGCCGAAGATAATGATCGGGAGGGTGCCGTCCGTGCCGGCGGCCTCCATGAGGTTCTCCGGACGATAGATGACGAAATCAGGAAGCGTAGGTTCGCTCGCGGCGATGGCCTTGAAGGGGCCGGAGCCGCCGCCGTCGATGCGCTTGAAGACGATCGGTTTTGCAAACAGACTGGCGCACAGCGTCAGCAGGCAGGTAAGGATCAGTAACTTTTTCATAGACAGGAAAGATTATTTCTTGATTTTCTTGGACTGGGTCTCGATCCAGCGGGCATCCTTGAAGAGGCCCGCCTTGCCGGGATAGAAGTTCTTGGCATACTTGGTCTGGCCCTTGAGGTGCCAGTTCAGCCACGCCACCGCGGCCTTGCCGTAAGGGCCGCCGTTGACTTCGCGGAAGGTGCCGCCGTGGGCGTCGCCCGGGATGTCGCACTTGCCGAAGAAGGTCGGCACGTCGGTGACGGCGTTGTAGGAAGCCAGGGCGCCGGCCAGCGCCATGTCGTTGTCGGCAGAGAAGTAGGCCACCGGCATGGAAGGCTGCGCGGCGTTTTCACCCGTCGGGGTGCCGCCGGCATTCCAGAACATGAGGCACTTCATGCGGGGATCATTCATGTAAGAAGCGGTCAGGAAGCCGCCGCAGGACTGGCCCATCGCGGCGCAGGTGTCCGGGGCGAGCTTGCCGTAGTACTTGCTGTCCTTGCGGGCATTCTCCTTCTCAGCCCAGGCCAGGGCGGCTTCGTAGCTCGTTGCCTTGTTGAAGCCCATCGCGGCGCGGTAGCCCTCCTTGACGGGGAGACCGGATGCGACGACCACATAGCCGTAGGAGGCAACCTCGGTCCAGAACGGACGGTAGGAGTCTCCGTCATAGTCGCAGCCGGGGCCGGACATAACGATGATCGGGAGTTTGTTCTTCGCACCGAACTTGCTCAGGTCGGCGGGACGATAGATTGTGTGGTCGGGGCAGGTCTCGTCAACCTCCATGACCACCTTGTACGGGCCGGTCGGCTTGGCCCACTTGTCCGGGGTCGGACGCAGGGCGCGGTAAGCCTCCATCGTGGCGTCGCGCGTGGCGCGCGGCACCAGGCGGCCTTCCCAGTTCTTGGACTCGATGGTCCATTTCTCGAAGCCCGTAAGGTCTTTGTTCTTAAAGATGCGCTCACCTTCGTTGTGGCCCTTGAACACATAGTCGAGCCAGGCGCGGGTCATGCGGGAGAACTCGCCGCCGAACTCCTCGGCGTAGGTGCCGCCGTGGCCGACCGGGAGGTTGACCCAGGCCACAGGGACGTCGTTCAACTTCTCATAGTCGACCTTGGCGTTCGGGTAGGCGATATCGGTCTCGCCGCCGGTGATGTAGACGGTCGGGGTGTGGATGGCCGTCACGTTGAGGGGGCTGGCATTGGCGAGCGACATCGTGCCCATGCCGGAGTTAAGGACAACCAGCGTCTTGACGCGTGGGTCGCAGGAGGCGTAGATCGCCTGGCATCCGCCGCAGGACATGCCCATCACGGCAATCTGGTTGGTATTGACGGTGCCGTAATAATCCGTGTTCTGGTTGCCGGCCTGGTTGATGATCCAGTCCATGGCATGGAACATCTCATAGGACTCGGACGAGACCATCATCGGGGCGCCACCCTGGGGCTGGCCGCCGGGTCGCTGGCCGCCAGGCTGCGCGCCGGGCATACCACCGGGCATGGGGCCACCCGGCTGACCACCGGGACGCGGACCTCCGGGCTGGCCACCAGGTCTCGGGCCACCGGGCTGAACACCAGGCATCGGGCCACTCGGCTGGCCGCCGGGCCTCGGACCGCCGGGCTGAGCACCGGGCTGAGCGCCGGGAGCCCGCATCGGACGGGATTCCTCCCAGGGGCCAATGGCCACCACCACATAGCCGTGGGAAGCAAGATCGGTCAGGAAACGCTCGTGGCCGAGCGAAGAATTCGCGCAGCCGCCGTTGCCGAAGATGATGACCGGAAGCGTGCCGTCGGTACCGGCGGCTTCGAGCAGCTTCTCAGGACGGTATACCGTGAAATCGGGAAGCGACGCTTCGCTGACGGCAATGGCCTTGAACGGGCCGGAACCGCCGTTGTCGACAATTCTGGACTTGACAATCTGCGCGCTGATGCCGGTGGTCGCCATCAACGCGAGAAGGGATAAGAGCAAGTACTTTTTCATGTTTTATGTGGTTTTAGAACGATTAGTCCAGTGTTCTACGCATGCGTGTGCATATTAGCAACACAAATAACGGAATAAGCGCATAGAATCATATGCACTATTCTTTAAAAAAAGTGAACTATTTTTTAAAAGACCGGGGCCCCGCGGAAGACTATTTCCGTTTGATGTAATCTTTTGGCCTCATGTAATAGTACTTCAGGAAGGTCCTGGAGAAGTACGACGGCGAGGAGAAGCCGGTGTTGAAAGCGGCCTCCGTGATGTTCTGGTGTTCCTGGGTCATGAGCTCCACGGCCTTGTGCAGGCGCACCAGGTTGACCAGGTCGATCGGGGAATACTCGGTGACTTCCTTCAGCTCGCGGTAGAGCTTGGACTTGGAGTAGCCCAGGTGCTGGGCGATGTCGTCCAGGCTGATGCTGTCCATGATGTGCTCCTCCACGTATTCGCGGAAATGGTTGAGCATCGTAGCCGTGCCCGTCGAGAGGGTCTTGGCGTCCCGTCCGATGAGCCAGTCGCCCTGGATCTCGGACGTGATGCGCTCTGTCTTTTCAAGGAGCTGGCGCATGCGCGCGCGCAGCGTGGGCACGCTGAAGGGTTTCTGCATAAAGGCGTCGGCGCCGCTGTCGTAGCCGCGGGCGCGCTGCTCGTCGAGCGAGCAGGCCGTCAGCAGGATGATGGGGATGTTCTTGGTCGTGAGGTTGTTCTTGAGGTAGTTGCAGACCTCGTAACCGTCCATGTCCGGCATCATGATGTCGCACAGGATGATGTCGGGGACGAACTTGACCGCCTTGGAGATGCCGATGTTGCCGTCCTTGGCCAGCAGGACGTGGTAGTCGGGCATGAGGATGTTGCGGATGTAGTAGCGCATGTCCACGTTGTCCTCGACCACGAGGACGGTGGCCTTGCCCTCCTCGCGCGCCATCTCGTCGAGGATACCGGAAGCCATGTCCTCCTCGCCCATGGTGGCGAGCTTGAGCATGGCGAATTCCGGGACGTAGTTGGCCTGGTTGATGCGGGCGTCGGTGTGGAGGTCCTTCTCCAGCGGGATGTTGACGAAGAAGGTCGTGCCCGTGGCCTGTTCGCTCTCCACGCGGATGGTGCCGCCGAGCGCATCCACGATGGAGGTCACGAGCGCGAGGCCGATGCCGGTACCCTTCTGCGAAGCGTCCAGGGTATAGAAGCGCTGGAAAATCTTCTCCATGTTCTCCGGCGGAATATAGGAGCCGCTGTTGAACACCGACAGGCAGATCTCCCGCCCGGAGGCGGTGCGGGTCGAATTGAGCCGGATCCGGATCGTACCCTCCTTGTCCACATGGTTGAAGGCGTTGGAGAGGAGGTTCGTGAACACCTTCTCCATCTTGATCGGGTCGAAGGGGATCTCGTAGTCGGCCCCGTCCGTCTCGTAGCTGAACTTGAGGTTTCTGCGCCGGATCACATCCGCGAACATCTTGAGGATCTCGCGCAGGAATTCGTCGAAGTTGCCCATCGAGTAGTTGACCACCATCTTGCCGCCCTCGAAGGTACGGAAGTCCAGCAGCTCGGTGATCAGGCGCGTGAGCTTGCTGCTGTTGCGCTTGAGGATGTCCAGGGGCACCGCGGCGCTCTCGGGCATGTCCTTGTTGGTGAGCAGGTCGTCGATCGGGCCGCTGATCAGCGACAGCGGCGTCTTGAACTCGTGGGAGATGTTGGTGAAGAACGCGAGCTTGGCCTGCGTGGTCTCCTCCAGCTGCTCCGACAGGTCGATCAGCTGCTTCTTCTGCTCCTCCAGCGACTCCACCTGCTTGCGGATCTGCTCGTTCTGCTCGTTGAGCTGGTTGACCAGCCGGTTGCGTGTCCGCACGAAGAAGACGAGGATAATGAGCATGGCGGCCAGCACCAGCACGAAGATGAACGAGATGTACATCATCTGCTGCTGGCGCTCGTAGCGGAGGGTATTGCCGCGGATGCGGGAATTCAGCTCCTCGGCCCGGCGCTGCTTCTCGGCCATCTGCTTCATCTGGGCCTGGAACACGCGGACGTTGGCACTGTTGACGAGTTCCGTGTTCAGCAGGTTCTCCCGCTGGTAGTCGATGCCCATCAGGATCCGGCGGGCGACGTCGATCACGACGGAGCCGCCCGTAGGATAGATGAACGAGGCGTCGATCATGCCATTGAGGATGTACGGGACGGTGCCCGTGCCTTCCGGCGTGAGAAGGGCATCAATGCCGATGATCTGCGGCAGATGCTCCTTCTCGGCCGCCGTGTAGGCGTCGTACACGCCGGCGGCCATCTCGTCGTTGAAGGCGAAGACCAGGTCGAAGGGATCCTCCTCCTGGGACTGCGAGAGGAGCCAGCCCATCACCCGGCGGGCATCCTCACGGTTGAAATTGGCCGCCTCCTCGGCGGCAATGGTCACTTGCGGGGCGTCCCCTTCCATCAGCGAGGAGAGGAAGCCCTCATACCGCTCGGTATCCGCGGTCGAGCCGCGGGTGCCGCGGATGAGGGCTATCCGCTTCCTGCCTCCGATGACGCTCATCACATACGAACCGGCGATGCTGCCGATCTGGCGGTTGTCTCCCCCGACGAAGGCGGTGTACTTGTCGCTGTCCACCTTGCGGTCATAGAGGATTACCGGGATGCCGGCGTCGTACGCCTTCTCCACGACGGGAGTCAGCGATTCCGATTCGTTGGGCGAGATGATCAGCAGGTCGACACCCTTCGTGATGAAGTTCTCGATGTCCTCGATCTGCTGTTCCGAGTCGTCCCGGACCGATTTGATTTCGACGGAGAGATTGTCGTAGAACGACGCTTCCTGCATGATCTCGGTGTTCGCCACCTCGCGCCATGCGTCCACGCTGCACTGGGACACACCGATAAGGTACGTGTCCGGCCGCTTGGAGCAGGAGAACAGGGCGGGAAGGCAGAGCGCAAGCAGCGCCGTCAGGAGCAATCTCTTCATGGTAGGAGATTCCGGGTCAAGCCCGGAATGACGTTAGTAGTCTAATGCGTAGCGTCGTGGATCATGTCCAGGAGGCCGTTGACGACCGCGCTCTGGGCATAGCCTTGTTTGTAGCGGGAGCCGAGCACTTCGAACACCTCGGCGCCGTAAGCCTCGTCATCCGGCATGTAGCCGCCACCGCGGGCGCCGAAGCCGTAGGCCACGGTCGTCATCAGGGTGCGCTTGTACGGGGACTTGTTCTTCAGCTCCACCGCGATCGGGTTGTACACCTCGGAGGCGACACCGCACACGGGGATGTCGTCCAGCATGATCAGGCTGAGGCCGATCTGCACGTCCGGACCGTCCTCATACGTACCGGCATAGCCTGCACGGCCACCGCCGTTGGTCTGGCGGCGTCCCGGCACGGAGACGATCTTGCGGGCGCAGTTGAGCGTGACGTTGGTCTCGAAGCGGCGCATCATCATGATGACATACTTGACTTCCTCGCCGAGAATCTGGCCGTAGCTCTTGATCATGCGCTCCTGCTCGCCGAGCAGGCGCTGCACCTCCGGCTTGGTCCGGTCGAGGCCCTGGCCTCCCGGAGGCATGCGGTTGGAGATGTCCTCGCCACGGGCGGCGTAGTCCTTGATACGGATGTCGCGCAGATCGAAGGTCTGCTGGAAGTAGATCGGGTTCTGGTCGCCCGCGGCGCCGGAAGCGAAGGCAGCCACGAAGTCGGGGCCGTAGCGGCTCTCGATGTAGGTCTCTGCCTCGCCCGGGAAGTCGGCGCTCACCTTGTCGGTGTTGCCGGTGATCACGGCGTGCATGGCGAAGTTGAAGTAAGTTGCAATCGGCTTGCCGTCCAGGCCCTCGAAGTAGATGACAGCCACGGTCTTGTCGGACTTGCCGTCATAGTCCGGGCCCTCCCACCACGTACCGCGGTCGGGATCGAACAGGTCGCGCTTGACGTTGAGGTAGCACACACCGTCACCGTAGCCCACCTTCGCGGGCTTCATGTTGGCCACCGCCTGCTTGACGGCGCCCCAGACACGGTTGGTCAGCTCGTCGCCGCGCACGCTGCTGCCGGAGTGGGTGTGCGTGCCGTTGTAGATGATGTTGCCCTCCGGGATGCCGAGCTCGGCGGCGGCGTGCTCATCGACATAAGCCGCCACCTGGGCGTTGGCGCTGGCGGCGTCGAAAGAAATCAGGGCAGCCTTCGTCGCTCCGTTGCCGAAGACGATGACGCGGACGTAGCAGTGGTCGAGAATACCCTGGGACGTGGCGGGAAGATCCTTCTCGTCCGGGGTGATGTCAACCTTCGCGGCACCGGCATACAGCTGGCCCCGCGGTCCGTTCTGCGCGAACGCAGTCGATGCAGCGGTCAGCAGGACCGCCGCAATCGTGATGACATTGATTATTCTTTTCATCTGTTATTGATTATGGTATTGGAGTTAGTATGAGTCTATTGAGGCCTGCGCATGCGGGACATGCTCTCGATCAGCCCCCAGACGGTCAGCGGCTGGCCTTTCTCGCTGCGCTCGGCATCGGCCTTGGCCTTGCGGGCGTCCGCCTCGTCGGCGGGAAGGGTGTAGAAGTTGGCCTTCTTCATCTTAAGGACCTGTTTGACCGCGTCCACGAGGATGCGCTCCATGTCGTCATAGACATTGATGGCAGGATGCACGCCGTCGTAGGTGCCGTTGTCGGGAAGACCCAGGTTCGGGGCGGTGATCGGCGTGTGGTAATCCACGTAGGTGACATTCTTCTGGCTGTCGGCATAGGCTTTCAGCTGCCGGTTCAGCTCCACGATGCGGGAACCCGCGTCCTGATCCGGGATCGGCAGGTACTGCGAGGCGGGCGTGATGGAGCAGAGGAGCACCTTGATGCCCTCCTGCAGCGCCAGTTCGCACATGGCGATGTTGTTGTCGATGATGGCCTTGTCAGGATAGTAGGATGTGCCCATCATATTCTGGCAGAGGTCGTTGGTGCCCGCCATGATGGCGACGGCCTTCGGATGCAGGTCGAGCACGTCCTGCTTGAAGCGGACGAGCATCTGGCTGGCCGTCTGGCCGGCGATGCCGCGGCCGACGAAATTGTTCTTCGTGAAGAAGTCCGGATCGTTGTCGTACCAGTAGTCCGTGATGGAATCGCCCATGAGCACCACCAGCGGGGCAGTGGTCACCTCGGCGTTCTTCTCCTCATAGCGCTTGAAGTTGCCCCAGTCGGAGGGACCGGCCTGACGGCCCGGGCCCATGGCAGGAGCGCCGCCGGGACGGCCACCCTGGGGGGCCTGGGCGCGCGGCGCCGCGGCGAGGATGCGCTCAATCTCGGGGACGATGATGGCCTCCATCTTCTCGTAGCCCTTCACGGTCGGGTGGCAGCCGTCCTCGGAATCCTCCTTGGAGATCTCGCCGCCCGGGAGGGCCATCTTGGCATGGTAATCGACATACGCGACACCCGCCTTGGTGGCATAGTCCTTCAGCAGGGCGTTCAGTTTGATCACATCCCCGGCGGGCTTGGCCTCTTCGTTCCAGAAGAAGTGGTGGCAGGGCGTGAGCGAGCACAGGATCGGGACGATGTTGTTCGCCTTCGCGACCTCGCACATCGACTTCAGCAGGGCCGCGATATTCTCCAGATCCATCTTGCCGTTGTTGCCGGCGATGTTGTTGATGCCGGCCAGGATGGCTACTGCCCGCGGGTGCAGGTCCACGACGTCGGCCTGGAAGCGGGCGAGCATCTGCTCGACCGTCTGCGCGCCGATGCCGCGGCAAAGATAATTATGCTCCGTGAAGAAGTCCGGACGCATGGAGCCCCAGTTGTCCGTGATGGAGTCGCCCATGAAGACGACCAGCGGGGCGGTGGTCACGGCCTTGTTGGCTTCCGCATAACGGTTGAAGCCCGGCCAGTCCATCATCCGGCGCATCTGCTGCATGTTGGCGCCACCCTGCGGCGGGCCCTGCGGGGCCCTTTGCGGGGCCTGTGCAAAAGAGAGGGCGGAGATGGCCGCAGCGGCCAGAATTAGCACGATTTTTTTCATTTCCATGTGGTTTATGATGTAAAAATAATGATTCCATAGCAAAAGTAGCGAAGCCCCTTGAAAGATATTAGCACTATTTTTCCAATTACTAGAATATTTTTTGTCAAGGTTTCGCACGCGCAAAGCGAAAAACCGCCGCCAGCGCGGGCTGGCGGCGGTTCGTCCGGCAGGACCGGCCTGCCGCTTCTGAAACGCTATCGGGTAATGATCACCCGGAAGCTCATGTCTCCGGGGATTTCTTCCGTGTAGAGGTCGGACGTGGTCACGAAGATGTTGACGGTGCGAACCGTCCATTCGTAATCAATGAAGGTGGTGTAGAAGAAGTCGCCCCCGTCGGCGCCCACCGTCACATCGGTGCGCATCGAAGGCAGCGGCGTCCAGACGTCCTCGGTCCCCACGCCGCCGGGATAGCAGCGGGACACCTGCACGTTGCCGTTGCGGAGGATGTCCTGGGTGATGGCCGGCACATCCAGCGTGGCGCAATAGGAATCACCCCACAACTGCCACTGACTGGAACGGACGTCATAATCGTAGAAATACATTTCCGTCCCCTGAACATACATGTCCTGGGAGCAACCTGCCAGCAAGATCCCTGCTGCAAGCAGGATTAAGAGGGTTTTGATTGCTTTCATGGCGTTTTGTTTTTGGGTTTTATTCCCAAATAGACAAAAAGCAGGCCAACCCGCATGCCCCCCCCTATTTTTTATGAAATTCATATAAAGATTTTATGTTTTTCGTAAAATTGGCACTATCTTTGTCTATCCATCCGGCAAAACAAAGAAGACAACGATATGAAACATTCCACGCAAAAGAGCATCAAACGGCTCTCCATCGCCATCCTGGTCCCCCTCATCGTCCTCCTGTTCGCAGGACTCTACAAAATGGCCCTCCTTGCAGCAAAAGACAGCCAACTCGCGATATGATCACCGTCAACCTCGACAAAATGCTCTGGGAGCGCCACATGAAGCTCTCCGAGCTGTCCGAAAAGATCGGCATTTCCATGACGAACCTTTCCCTGCTCAAGACGGGGAAAGGCCGCGCCATCCGCTTCACCACGCTCAACAAACTCTGCAAGGTGCTTGACTGCCTGCCGGGCGACATCCTGGACTACCAGCCCGATCCGGAAGGCGTTGAAATGGAGGAAGACATCTATGCGGATTAAGCTGGCGCTCGCCCTTGCACTGCTTCCTGCAATGCTGTCGGCCCAAGAGCGCTACACCGTCCGGGGCAGGATCGTCGATGAGCAGGGCGCTCCTGTCGAATATGTCCAGGTGGGCGTGCCCCGGCTCGGGATCGGGGCCGTCTCCACCGCCGGCGCCGCAAGGGAAAAGTACCTCCTGCGCCCCGGGACGGCGATCCTGAAGGACAAGGACAAATATAGAAAATGTTTTTCATTCATTGATGGGGTGTTGCGAAGAAAATGACTGAGACGGGGGCAAGGTTGTTTGTGAAATAGATTTAGTTTCGTAACTTTGCCTTGTATGGATAGGAAGGTGTCATATATCGTTGCGCTTATCAGTGACTTTGCCGAGCGGTATGGGCTCACCACGCCGCAGGCATACCGATATCTTGCGCTTTACAAAGGCATCGATTTCCTGGATGAATTCTATGACGTGGAGCACACGCTTTCTTTTGATGATGTGATTAAGGATGTTGCGTTGCTATGCCGCAACAACGGAGGGGCGCTGGCATGATTCTTTATCACGGCTCCAATGTGGATGTCGAATCCATTGACCTCGGACGTTCCAGCGTGGGGAAGGATTTCGGCTGCGGTTTCTATCTGACGGCCAGTCGCGAACAAGCGGAACGGATGGGACGGCGCAAAGCCAGGCTGTATGGCGGGGAAATGGTAGTTTCCACGTTTGAGTTTGACGAGAAGGCCGCCCGGGAAGCCGGACTGAATATCAAAGTTTTTGAGTCTTATTCCAAGGAGTGGGCGGATTTCATCCTCGCCAACCGGAAGAACGACACCCGGACGCAGATTCACGATTTCGATATTGTGCACGGTCCCATCGCCAATGACGATGTGGGCTTCCAAATCCGTCGGCTACTGGCCGGGATTATCACCATTGAGACCTTCCTGGAGGAGTTGAAGTACAAAGAGGGCATCACTTATCAGTATTTCTTTGCAACGGAGCGGTCCATCCAATTCTTGAAGAAGCTATGAGCAAAGAACAGTTCATGATTGAGGAACTGGTCAAGGACCTTGTCCTCAAACTGATGGAAGACCGCAAGATTACGATGCCGGAAGCGCTGGGGCTGGTGTATAATTCTGACACGTACGAGAAGATTCTGGATCTGGAGACGGGCCTTTTCTCCCAGAGCACCGCATACGTCTATGAGATCCTCTCCCGGGAACTTACCGAAGGACGGATTACCCCTTAAAAAGAAAAAACCGCCGCTGTGCAAAGCGCCGGGAGATATATGATAGAGTATTCCTGTGTTCAATCGGGTAGCGGGAGTGGGTCACGATCCCACGAC
>CAJOHX010000011.1:41504-47535 GCA_905234475.1 uncultured Bacteroidales bacterium
CATCGGGCATAAAGCTTTGTTGAGATGGAAGGATTCGAACCCTCACTGACAGAGCCAGAATCTGTAGTGCTACCATTACACCACATCTCAAGGTGTCCCACCGCGCCTGCAAATTTGCAAAACGCCACCAAAACCAGCCGTTTCCGCCAAACTGGCCCCCAAAAGGAATAATCATTGTGTCTAGTGCCTGTTTGAAGACGGGAGCGGGAGTGGGTCATGCCTCCACGAGTTCAGCGGATTGATTTAAGACGCATTATTCAACAGTCGCACCTATCCGTCGAGGTATTTTCGCCGACTCTAACTGCCGAAAAATGCGACCATATATGTGCCAAAGAACTACTGGTCGCAAATTAGTTATGTATTCAGCGACCAACGGCAAAGGTAGGTATTTCCGCCGAGAACACCAACCGCCGCTAAAGACCCCATTTCCTTATAGTTAGAGGCGAACAATTCAACAGCTAGGAAAACGCTAAGGAGCCGGTTTAGAAGGATAACCGAATCAATACTGCGGCGGACACATACCGGCGATCTCACATAAAGTTGAGAATAGGGCTTGATATGTGTCTCTGGCGAAAGAGTACCCGTTATTGGGACAGGCTTACTATGGAGAGTGAGCAGCGGGACTCTTTATTATTTTGCTGCCATCTTTGAAAAGTGTTAACTTTGTGAAACAACTTTTATAGAGCACTATGGGATTAGAAGATAATATGATTGAAGACGGCTTCGGTAATGAGGAGGATTATCTGGAGCATTTGATAAATGAAACAGAAAGACGCGTTGGTTATTCTCGTTTTGATGAAGAAATAGATGATGCGACTCTTCAAAACTTGAAGGAAGAGGGAGAAGAACGAATAGAGAAATGGCGCTATGAACGTATGATTGAGGATCGAGAAGCTACCAAGCTCGATTGCTGGGAAAAATCGAATCCGATACTCGCTGCTATATGGAAGTTGTGCCCATACAGTCATGAGGACTGGGACGAGGAATATGGCTTTCGCTTCAATTCCCCAAAATATCGCAAGGCATATTTGGGATGGGCCGAGGTGCATTCCTCAAATATGGCGAGCTATCATAAATACTTTACCAAAGAACTGCTTGATGAAATTCATAATAGAAGACTAATTCGGGCGTATTCTTCTCTTGTATTTCATTATGTTCAAAAACGAAAGGTATTCGAATATGCCCCCATTCTTAGAGATTGGCTCAACGAATATGAAAGCAGAAAAGAAACATTCTTTAAAGAAATCGCTTTACCGATAGGGCACGATGATACATATTTCAATTCTGTTATTTGGGATGAGAACATAAATGAGGGGCATGATCTTTTTTATGATACGATTCTCAATCCGGGGAGGTGGGAAACTTTTTTCAATTCTATCCAGGAGAAGGATTTAGAATCCGCCTGGGAACAATGGGTTGATGGTAATTTTGGCAGCAATTTCAAATCCTTCTTAAAAAAGCACACACCATTTTGGATGGATGCGAAGAAAACGCAACAAAAGATTAATGATGAATCACTTCTTTGGGAGGATATGGAGAAGGCATCACATGATAACGATAGTGCTCAACTTGCAGAAGAGGCAATAAATGAAATATCTGATGGGGAGTCTGAAGTAGACACCTATCTCCATTTTTTGGAAGAGTATGAATCAAGAATTGATCCTGATGTTTATGCCAACAAGGCTCTTTTCGACTTATGGAAAAAAGAAGAACCTGAATGCTGGAACTCTTGGAAAAAAGAGTATGTTTTCTCGTGCTTATACCATAAAGATAATTACTCAACGCTGGATGATGTTATTGAGAGTTCCGCTGATCCTTCATCAGATTGGTTTTTCTATATTATTCAAAATATTGTATTTAAAAGGACAATTTCACAATCTTGGATAGACTCTCATAAAGATGAATGGAATAGATTCTTAAACAACATTGACTATGAAAAATATAAAGAAGAAATAACACTTGCGTCAGCTTTGGACAAATGGGCCAGGGGGTTTCTATGGGGCGAGTACTACGTCTTTCCGTCTACTAGCACTTCCTTCTTTATATCTTTCATGGAACTCTTCATCAAGCGCAAACCGGAATTGGTTTCAATACTTGATGAAACATTAAATGATGAGTTTGAAGACTACTTGCAAGAATACTATGGCTGTTTTAATAACTCGTCCTTGCTGAATAAGGTTCTGACTCTGATGAAAGAGAATAATGCAGTTAAGGATTATGTGGAAGCTATGTTTAACGTATATCTAGCAAAGCGTTATGATTTACTAGACCCTGAATGGCTTATGAATAAAGACTATGGATTGTACTAGACAGATTATTAAGTGGCATAGTCAAAGGCTTATTATCTTTTCTTATTCTTCCACCATTATTAGCTATTTCATCGTAGGAAAGCAACCCAACGAAATATCTCTGTAGTGAAAGGGAAAAAGGAAAAGGGCTCTATGCCCTTTTTCTCCTATTCCACTATCTTCAATTATTGGGTGACGACTTCATAACAGATCCGGTCGATTCCTTGAGCATCACAATAGCGTTTAGCCCTGAGTCTTCCTCGAACTGTAGCCTTCCCTAAAAGGGGACGCTTACAGAACAAAAACCGTAGACCCTTTCTGGATTTGCTGGAGACTCGTCCAGCCAGGTTTAGGACTGTAGGCACAGACCAAAAGCCAAAGTGTGTTAAAGATTATTCCTCCCTCCTTGCTCTTGTAGCCGTATTCGTGACAAGAGAGAAGTTGCAGGCAGTGGTGGTGCCAACTTTTTTAGTTTAATACATTTGGGTTGTGAGGTATCGGTTGCAACCGTTTTGTTTGTATTACAGTACTTGCGAAATAAATGTGATTTTGCTATTTTTGACATATCTTACAATGCAATCTATTTATAATGAATACAATTAAAGTAATAGTCACATTTAGTTTGATTATATGTTCTTTCGGCTGCAGAAACTATAACAAGAAGCACTCCCTACCTGTGTTGAAGGAGACGAATGAACCAAAGACCCAGTTCGATGACCTATTTGACGACCCATACTATGACTCTATCTCGAGGATAACTGGTATTGCTCCTGGGAGTCCTTACTGGTATGATCCATCTTGGGAAGTAAGTTATTCCGAGGCCAAAGACACGTTACGTTATTATCCCCGAGAACAGGAAGACGAACTGTTCACAATCCCATCTACGGTTCGCGTAATTGATGAACGTGCTTTCCAGTGCAATGAGCACCTGACAAACATCACCATCCCTAAAGGTGTGGAAGAAATCGGGGTTGGTGCTTTTCTTTGGAGCCAGGAACTATTTTCCGTCACAATTCTTGGTCCGGTTCAAGATATCCCTTGGCGAGCTTTTGAAAGTTGCCCGAAACTAAACACCATTGTACTTCCAAATAGTGTAAGCCTCATTGACGGACTTGCTTTCGCCGATTGTGAAAAGTTGTCTCAAATAACTATCCATAATCCAGTACCACCCAGATTAGCTTTCAGCAAGCCGGATGAAGATGGCGAAATAGATCCGGAGTGGCCATTCGCCGGAGTCAACACAAAACGATGCGTAGTCCGTGTTCCTTCTGGCTCTGTCCAGAAATATCGCAAAGCTCAAGGCTGGTGCCAATTCAAGCAGATTAAAGAGATACTTTAAGAGTATCCTTATGTAGTGACGCTAGCGTTCCAACGATTCCGCACAGTTCTATTTTACAAAGTGATTCTATGTGTGTGTTATTTAAGGTTATATCGTTTGATTAGTACGCTGACCGACCATGGCGTAAACTTGGCGCCCCTGCTGGTAATAAAAGCGAGATAATGCGAGTAAAATGGCACATTATATCATATGGCTCAAAAAAGGCTCAAATTCCGTCGACTAATCTAGTCTAACACGCGCCGCGCGTGTTAATAATCAACTGAATTCCAGGCGGTTATCTTTTTTATGAAGGGATCGCAATTGGCTCATCTATTTCGGAAAGCCCATTTTATAAAGAAAAAACCGCCACTGTGTAAAGCGCCGGGATTCAAATAGAATACATCAACTGATGACATCAATGAAATCGAAGTTGCTCTGTCAAAAAACCCCTCTTAGCTGAGCTTGGCCTTGGACATCATCTTGTCAAACTCCTCCCGTGTGATGTTGAGTCTCACAGTGCGGGGTCTCTTCTCCGCCTGCTCAGCCTTCTCGACGAACCTCTTGGCGTCGTCACCTGTCACTACAGGTATAGGCCTAATCTCCATTGCCATACTACAAATCTCTTTTCAGGCATCCTGCAGAATAGATGCAGACAACAAGATAAATGTAACAAAAAACCTACAGAATTCTGTTGCTGTTTCGCAACAACGGGGAGTACTGGCATGTTATGCTTTTTCGGCTCCAATGTGAACATGTAGTTTTTATCTTACAGCCGAGCACAAATAGGTGGAGTTATTCAAATGAATCGAAAATATTCCGCCATGAGTGAAATATTTTGTATCTTCGTGGCGGAATAATTTTATAAGTCATGAAAGACAGAATCATTGGAAGGGAACGGGAACGTGCAGTTTTATCATCTCTGCATCAGTCTGATAATGCAGAATTTCTTGCTGTATATGGACGTCGTCGCGTAGGTAAAACATTCCTTGTAAGGGAATTCTTCGAGGATTCTTTTGCTTTTTACCATACAGCGCTTGCTCCTTTTGAATTGAAGGACCAGCCCAAACTATTGTATAGGGCCCAATTGGACGAGTTCTCGCATTCCCTCAAAAAGTACGGAGACACCAATAATATGCCATTAAAGAATTGGTTTGAGGCATTCCACCGATTGGAAGATTTACTGGATTCCAGGAGAGGGAGAAAGAAAATGGTGGTGTTTATTGATGAGATGCCCTGGCTGGATACTCCACGTGCCGGATTTCTGTCAGCTTTTGAACATTTCTGGAACGGATGGGGTGCTGGCAAACATAACCTTCTCTTAATCGTATGTGGTAGCGCGACAACCTGGATGTTGGATAAACTAATTCACAACACTGGCGGATTATATGGACGGACAACGAGGGAGTTGCACTTGAGACCATTCTCACTGCATCATACCGAGATGTATTGTAAACACTTGGGGCTGACTATGGATCGTTATGACATCCTCCAAACATATATGATGCTTGGTGGAGTTCCATACTATTGGTCTTACTTTGAGAAGGGAAAATCTCTGGCAGAAAATATTGATGACCTGTTTTTCACCAGTACGGGAAAACTCTCCGATGAATTTGACCATCTCTTTTCATCCCTTTTCGGCGACAAAGATAAATACCGCACCATTGTTGAGGCTCTCTCAAAATCCCGCTACGGACTGACCAGGGATCAGATTTCTGACAAATCGGATATAGCTTCCGGCGGTGATCTTTCTGAAATGCTAAAGGCGCTGGAAAAGAGCGACCTGATTATATCGTACTACAATTTCGGTGAAACCAAGCGTAATAAGTATTACAAGCTATCAGACCCGTTCTGTCTTTTCTATCTACATTTTATACAAAAACATCCGTCTCAGAACAAACGATTCTGGCAAGACAATCAGTTCTCTCCCAAAGTGACATCTTGGAAAGGTTTGGCTTTCGAGGATGTGTGTTTTGTCCATCAGGAACAAATACGTTCTGCGCTCAGCATTTTGGGGGTACAGGCGGAAATCTATCCTTGGTGTGCCGATGCTGATGGAGAGGTAGCTGGCGCTCAAATAGATATGCTAATCAATAGGGCCGATCGTGTGGTGAACATGTGCGAAATGAAGTTTTACCAAGGAGAATTCGCCATAGATAAAGAATACGACAAAAAGTTGCGGAATAAAATAGATGCACTATTGACTGCCACCAAAAACAAAAAAAACATCCAGCCTACGCTGGTTACAACATATGGACTTAAAATGAACATGTATAGCAACCGAATCCAACGAGTTGTGAGCATGAATGCGTTGTTCGAACAGCCTCTATAAAAAGAAAAAACCGCCGCTGTGCAAAGCGCCGGGAGATATATGATAGAGTATTCCTGTGTTCAATCGGGTAGCGGGAGTGGGTCACGATCCCACGAC
>CAJOHX010000012.1 GCA_905234475.1 uncultured Bacteroidales bacterium
TGGGATGAGTTTGGTGGGTTCGTATAACGGCTAGTACTCAAGATTTTCATTCTTGCAATAGGAGTTCGATTCTCCTACCCACTACCAAATATTAAAAAAACAAAACAATGGCAAATACAGCATCCGCAAAGAAAGCCGATCGCCAGAACGAAAGGCACAGACTGCATAATCGTTATTATGCAAAGACCACCCGCAACGCTATCCGCGACATCCGCAACACCACCGACAAGGCCCAGGCCGAAGCCAACGCCCCCAAGGTCTACGCGATGATCGACAAGCTCGCCAAGATTGGCCTGATCCACAAGAACAAGGCCTCCAATCTCAAGAGCGGCATTGCGGTCTACATCAACAAACTTGCTTAAAAGCAGTTTTTGTTGTATTTTTGTAACGCATTTCCGGCCTGACCGGAATTTGACAAGATTGTGATTTAAGTTCGAAGTTTATCTTCGGATGGCTGCAAGTGAAACGACGAACGAAGGAGGGCGCAACCTATTGGTTGTAACCGACTGAGTGAGGAAGTTGAACGCAGCAGACGCCGAAGAGAAACGAGAAATCGGGATGTAGCGCAGTTGGCTAGCGCACTACGTTCGGGACGTAGGGGTCGTCTGTTCGAGTCAGATCATCCCGACAAACGGGGAAGCAAAACGCTTCCCCGTTTTCGTTTTATCGGGTCCTGCCCGAACTGACCGGATATCTCCGTCCTTAGCCTGCCCTCCGGTCGTCATCCCGGGCTTTCCGTTCGTCATTCGCCGGCTCCGACCGGCGAATCTCCTTTTTGCAAATTGGCAGGCAGGCCAATGTGCCTTCGGCGCCATTGTGCGCCATACTCCTATGCGCCCCGGCGGCCTGAGGCCCTCGGCGAGCATGGGCACCGGCCTCTGACGCGATCCTACGCCACATTGCCGCGCGCCCCAAATTACAAAAGGCGCCCAAAACTGGCTATTTCTCCAAAATCAGCCAGAAAATGGGATAAAATAGTATATTTGCCTTATGAGAAAAATCAAAATCTGGTTCCTTCTGGCCGTGGCCTTCACGGCACTGGCCGCCTGCCAGACAGGCCGGCCGGAAGCGGAGGCTGTCCTGCGCGATGCGCGGGAAGATGACGCCGAGTTCGGCTTCGTGCCGGTGGAGGATATGGATGCGCTGGCCTCGGCGGCGGAATTCTTCGAGCGGAAGGGCACCCGGGAGGAGCGGCTGGATGCATGGTACCTGCTGGGCCGGGTCCAGTTGGCCGACAACGCCCTGTACCGCGCCGTGGTGTCCTTCGAGCATGCGCTCGCCGCGGCGGATGCGCTCAAGGACGACGGGGCGCGGGGCCGGGTCCTTCGCCAGCTTGCCTACACCTACAATGCCTCCCGGCAGCACGTCGCCGCCGCCCGCCAGCTCTATGAGGCCTACCGGGCCTTCTACCGCGCCGGGATGGCGGAGGAGAGCCGGCGGACGCTGCTCGAATACGGCCAGGCCTGGTATAATTTCGAAAAATATGACGAGGCGGCGGAGATCTTCAACTCCGTCCTGTCGCAGGCCCACCAGGCGAAGGACACCCTCACGCAGGTCCGCTGCCTGCAGAACTACGCCGCCATGCTGCTGGAGAAGGATCCGGCCGACCCGGGCCTCGCCCGGGAAATGCTGGGCCGCGTCACTGACGAACTGCATTATCCGCTCGGCAGCGCGGACTGGGGCGTGCTGGCCTACGCCGCCGCCCTCCAGGGCCGGGACGCCGAGGCGCAGCGCTGTCTGAAGCAGGCCCGCCAGCGCGTGGAAACGGTCTCCGACCGCGACCGGCTGCGTTTCCGCGAATATCAGGTGGCTGCCCGCGCCGGCCGCACCGCTGAAGCGCTGAAGGCGCTGGAGCGCGTGGCGGCTGCGGGCAACGAGGGCGACATTTCCGCGCTGCGGAGCGCCGTGACCTTGGCCCGGGAGGATTACCTCCAGGACCGGGAAGCCCTTGCCTCCGAGCGGCTCCGCTCCCAGCGCCTGGGCACGATGGCGCTCCTGCTGCTGCTCGTCGCCGTGGGCAGCACGGCGCTGTGGTACCTGCGCGCCCGCAAAATCGCCGCCGAGAAGGCCCTGGCAGAGGAGCAGGCGGAGACCGAGCGCTACATCGGCATCGCCGAGGAACTGCGCACGCGCCTTGGGGAGACCTCCCGGCGCCTGCGCGACACCGCCGCCGGCAAGAACGAGGTGCTGGAGCGCCTCTGCGAGCAGTATTATGTGTTCGAGGGCACGGACAAACTCCAGAAGAACTTGCTGAAAGAGGTCAAGCAGGCCGTCGAGGGGCTGCGGGACGACAGGAAGGTGCAGGCCCGGCTGGAGCGCTCCGTGGATGCCGCGCGCGACGGCGCTGCGACCAAGCTCCGCGCCCAGCTGCCGAACTGCAAGGAAGAGGACGTCCAGCTGTTCGTGCTGGCGGCCTCCGGCTTCAGCCGCACGGCCATGGCCACGCTGATGGACAAGGAGAAGGGCGTGGTGAACAACCGCCTCTGGCGCCTCAAGGGACGTATCGCGGACTCCGATGCGCCCGACAAGGAGCTCTTGCTGGGCTGCCTGGAGTAGCTTTCTAACTTATTGAAAATCAATTGGTTGAAAAGCGCGAGATTTTTTCACGCTTTTCAACTTTATATCGAATTGATAATCAGCTATTTACAAACACGCTGCGAGATTATTTACACGTGCGAAAATTTGGTTTCCGGGGGTGTGTGGCCGTAACTTTGCACCGTACCCAACAAAACCCGCAAAGTTATGGAAACGAAGAAAACCACCCAAGCATCCCTCGAAAACAAGAGGGTCCTTTTCCTGGAGCTCGGACTCATCGCGTCCCTGCTCGCCGTCATCGGCGCCTTCTCCTACAGCACCGCTGTCCGCAGGGCGCCCATCCTTCAGGACGTCGTCCAGCTGGTCGACATCGAAGAGATCATCCCCATCACGCAGGACACACCGCCGGAGCCGCCCAAGGCGCCCGCCATCCCGCAGATTTCCGAGATCATCGAGATCGTGGACAACGATATCGAGACGGTGGACATCATCAGTTTCGACGACACGCAGATCGACATCCCTGTCTATGACTATCGAGAGGAAGTCGAGCCGGAGACCGTGGAGGAGGAGACCATTCCCTTCGTGCTGGCGGATCAGAAGCCTTCCTTCCAGGGCGGCGACGCCAACGCTTTCAGCCGCTGGATCGCGCAGCACCTCGACTATCCCGAGATTGCCAAGGAAAATGGCGTAGAGGGCCGCGTGGTGCTGGAATTCACCGTCCTGAAAGACGGCACCCTCGGCAACCTCAAGGTCCTGCGCAGCGTAGACCCTTCGCTGGACAAGGAGGCCCTCCGGGTCGTCTCCTCCTCCCCGAAATGGGAACCCGGCCGCCAGCGCGACCGCGCCGTCAACGTCACCTACCAGTTCCCGGTGGTCTTCCAGCTGCGCTAAGGCCGCTGCCCGGGCGCCGGACGTGGTCCGGTCGGTCTGCCGGGGCCGGCCGGGCCGCCGGGCGCCCGCTTCGTCGTGAAGCCGTTGGTCTGCATCCAGCGGAAGAAGCTCTCCCGCCACAGGCCGGAGGAGGTGCCGGTGTCGACCGGGCCGAAACCGCCGTTGCCGTCGTCATAGACATGCATCTCGGCATTGGCGCCGGCCTTCTTCCACTCGAGGAAGAGGGCGAGCATGCCCGCCGCCACGTTGCCGTGGACGGCACGCACGGCGATGAAGAGCTTCGGGGCATTCTCCGGCACGGTCACGTTCTCCAGCGAAGGGCCGTAGCAGCTCGCCAGGAAGTTCGGCATCGTGGCGGCGTCCGCCCGCAGCATGGCTGCGAGGGCCACGCCGCCACCCGCGGAATAGCCCAGGAAACCGACCCGCTGCGGGTCGATGCCCCATTCTTCGGCGTGGGCGCGCACCAAGCGGACGGTCTTGAGGGCATCCTCCGCCGCCTCGTCGAGGGCCGGATGGGAAGTCCCCGACTGGTCCGGATTGCAATTGGCCTGGTTCAGCTTGTCGAAGCCGGTGATGTCCGGGAGCGACAGCGGGGCGGAGGAAGCCGGACGCCGGGCCTGGCCCTGGGAGGGCTGCGGCGCGTTGACACGGTATTTCAGGCCAATCACGGCCACGCCGCGCTGGTTCAGCCAGCTCGCCATGCTCTCGACGTCGTTGCCCCAGGAGTGGAACATCATGCCGCCGCCGGCACAGATGATCACGGCGGCACCGGTACTCTTCTCAGGCGCGGGCAGGAAGACCTTAATGGCCGCCTCCCGCGTGCCGGAAATGCCCTGGATGCCGCCGGCGGCGTTGTAGGTCACGCGGTCGGAAGCGTTGACGAGCGGCGCCTCGCGGCCGTCCGTATCCATTGTAAACACGCGCGAGGCGAAGTTGAAATTCTTGCACTCGATCCGCCAGCCGCCGAACGCCTCCCCGGGTTCGCAGTCGCGGAAGATCCGGGCGTTCTCCTCTTTCCCCTTCAGGGTATAATCCAGCCAGGCCGTCGCCATGCGGGCGAAGGTGCCGCCGTGCGGCTGGGCGAAGGTCTCGCCGTGGCCGGCATCGTAGTTGGCGAACACCACCGGGACATGGTTGATCCGCCGGTAGTCGTCGAGCCCGTTGGGATAAGCGATATCGCTCTCACCGCCAATGAAATAGCCCACCGGGACCTTCAGCTTGGCGAGGTCCTCCTTCAGCAGGAAACCGGCCAGGCCGTCGCCCGGATTGGTGATGCCGCTGCTCAGGATCGTGAGGCTCTTGATGCGCTCGTCACCCCCAACCCCGAGGGCCAGGGCCTGCAGGCCGCCGCAGGAATAGCCCGCCGCCGACACGCAGGCGGGATCCACCCTCTTATAGAAGACGGAGCCCGTGCGGACGCATTCTTTCTCCAGATACTCCACCACGTCAATCAGCGACAGGCCGTCGGCCTTCTGCCGGGCCACGAACTCCGGGTCGAACATATTGCCGCCCGGCCCCGCCTGCTCGCGCTCGATGGCCGCCACGACGTAGCCGTGCGAAGCGATCTCCTCCAGGAAACTGTAGGACCCGCGGGAATTGACGGCACAGCCGCCGTTGCCGAAAATCACGACGGGCAGCGCGCGCCCTTCGGCCTTCACGGCCGCCTGCATGTCGGCAGGCCGGTACACGGCGAAGCCGGGCAGCGCCTTCTCGACGGTCATCACGGCCTTGTAGGGGCCGGTGCCGCCGTCTTCGATGGACTTGACCGACACGGTCTGGGCGGGCAGGGACAGCTGGCAGAGCAGCAGCAGGCCCGCTGTCAGGGAAAGGATGGGGTTCGTTTTCATATATTATGTGGTTGTTTTGTCGTCATTTCCGGTTCTCGCGCGAGCGCCGGTTGAGCTCCGCCTGGAAGGCGGCGGCGTTGCGGTTGTGCTCGGAGAGCGTCTTGGCGAAGACATGGGTGCCGGAGAAGTCGGCGTTGGCGCAGAAGTAGAGGTTGCCGGCGCCCCAGGTACCGCCGAAATCGGGCTTGAGCACCGCCTCGAGCGCCGCCCGCGTGGGCACGCAGATGGGCCCCGGCGGCAGTCCGGTGTGCTTGTAGGTATTGTACGCGGAGTCCACCTCCAGGTGTTTCTTGAGGATGCGGCTGAGCTGATAGTCAAAGCAGAACGCGATGGTCGGGTCCGCCTGCAGGGGCATGCCGATCTTGAGGCGGTTCAGGTACACGCCTGCGATCCGCGGCATCTCCTCCTCGTTGTTGGACTCGGCCTTGACGATGGAGGCGAGCACGGAGGCCTGCTGGCGGGTCAGCCGGAGCGCCTTCGCCTGGGCATCGCGCTCCGGCGTCCAGAACGCATCCCAGGCCGCTTTCTGCTTGTCGAAGACATCCGCCATCGACGCGGTCCAGTAGATATCGTAGGTGTCCGGCATCAGCAGCGAGAAGACGTTGCGCGGCGTGAAGCCGTACGCGGCCAGCAGCTGGTCGTCGTTGAGCGCCTTGAGCGCCGTCGCAGAATCCAGCTGCAGCTGGCTCGCGATCTTGGCGGCGATATTGGACTTGACCCGGAGGTTGCCGGCGAGCGAGAGCCGCACCGGCGTCTGCCAGCCGTTGTTGAGCATGCGCGCCACGTACACGCTCGCGTCGCGCGGCGAAATGGTATAGTGCCCGGTCGTAAGGTACTGCGCCACCTGCTTGGCCTGGAAGCAGCGCTCCAGGCTCGCGCGGCTGATCACCTGCGCCTTCTCTGCGATCTGGTCCAGCACCTCGTCTGCCGTGCTCTCAGGATAGACAAATATCTCCGCCTGCTTGCGGAAATTGGGCAGTCTGTTGTCCCTGAGCCAGTTCCAGCCAAGAATCGCGCCGATCGCGAGCACGACCAGCAGCAGGAGCGCATACGTAATCTTCTTCATACCGAAAGACAAATATAGTCTTTTTCATACAAATATTTGGACGCAGGGGAAAAGGATTGTCCCCAAAAATACCGACCTTTGGACAAATCACAGATTAATATGAGACACACGCTTCTCCCCCTCACCGCACTGCTGCTCCTCGCCGCCGCCTGCGGCCCGAAATGGCAAGAGACCGAGGCCGACGGCTTCCGCGTCATCACCCAGCGCGGCGGCCCGACGCTTGGCGTCAGCTCCGCCACCATCCTCACGTACCAAGGCTATGCCTTTAAGGACCTCAACCGCAACGGCACCCTCGATATCTACGAGGACTGGCGCCGTCCCGCCCTGGAGCGGGCGCAGGACCTCGCCGCGCAGCTCAGCATCGAGGAGATCGCCGGCCTGATGCTCTACAGCGGCCACCAGGCCATCCCGGCCCCCGAAATCACGGACGCGCAGCGAAAGTTCCTCCAGGAGGACAACCTCCGCGCCGTACTCATGACCACGGTCGAGAGTCCGGAGACGGCTGCCCGGTGGAACAACAACGTCCAGGCCTTCGTGGAGGGCCTCGGCCACGGCATCCCGGCCAACAATTCCTCTGACCCGCGCAACGAGACGCAGGCCACGGCCGAGTTCAACATGGGTTCCGGCGGCAAGATTTCCCTCTGGCCCACCACCCTCGGCCTGGCCGCCACGTTCGACCCGGACATCGTCCGGGAATTCGGCCGCGTCGCTTCCGCGGAATACCGGGCCCTCGGCATCGCCACGGCCCTCAGCCCGCAGATCGACCTAGCCACGGAGCCGCGCTGGAGCCGCTTCAACGGCACCTTCGGCGAGGATCCCGACCTGGACGTGGACATGGCCCGCGCCTATGTGGACGGCTTCCAGACCACCGACGGTGCCCCCGACGGCTGGGGCCGCGAGAGCGTCAACGCGATGATCAAGCACTGGCCCTCCGGCGGTCCGGAAGAGGGCGGCCGCGACGCCCACTTCAACTATGGCAAATACGCCGTCTACCCCGGCGGCAATTTCGAGACGCACCTGCGCCCCTTCACCGAGGGCGCCATGCACCTGGACGGCCCCACCGGCAGCGCGACGGCCGTGATGCCCTATTATACCATCTCCTACGGCATCGATCCCTCCGGCAAGAACGTGGGCAACAGCTACAGCCTTCATATCATCTACGACCTGCTCCGCGAGCGCTTCGGCTATGACGGCGTGGTCTGCACCGACTGGAACATCACCTACGACAACCGCGCCATCGAGGCCTTCGACGGCAAGTGCTGGGGCGTGGAGGAACTGAGCGTGGCCGAGCGCCACTACGAGGTCATCAAGGCCGGCGTGGACCAGTTCGGCGGCAACAACGACAAGGACCCCGTCCTGGAGGCCTACCGGATGTGGGAGGAGGAGTTCGGCGAGCAGGACGCCCGCGAGCGCTTCGAGCAGTCCGCCGTGCGCCTGCTGATGAATTCCTTCCGCACCGGCCTCTTCGAGAACCCTTACACCGACCCGGCCGCCGCGGCCGCCGTCGTGGGCAATGCCGAATTCATGCAGAAGGGCTACGAAGCCCAGCTCAAGTCCGTGGTCATGGTCAAGAACCACGGCCAGGCCCTGCCGAAGCAGGAGCGCCTCAAGGTCTACGTCCCCAAGCGCTTCTATCCGGTCAGCCAGGGCATGTTCGGCTTCGGGGGCGGCACCCCCGCGCGCTGGGACTATCCCGTGGACAAGGCCCTCGTGGAGAAATACTACGACTGGACGGACAACCCCGCCGAGGCTGATTTCGCCCTCGTGATGATCCAGGGGCCGCAGTCCGGCGCAGGCTATGATGTCGCGGACCGCAACAAAGGCGGCAACGGCTACGTGCCCATCAGCCTCCAGTATAGCGATTACAAGGCAACCTATGCCCGCGAAAAGAGCATCGCCGGCGGCGACCGGCTCGAGAAATCGGCCAACCGCTCGTACAAGGGCAAGAGCGTCAAGACGCCGAACTACAGTGATCTCAAACTCGTCATGGATACGAAAAAGGCCATGGGCGGCAAGCCCGTCGTGGTCGCCGTGGCCCTCGGCCGCCCGGCCATCCCCGAGTTCGAGCCCTACGCCGACGCCATCCTCGTGACAATGGGCGTGCAGAACCAGGCCGTGCTCGACCTCGTCAGTGGCAAGGCGGAGCCCTCCGGCCTGCTGCCGATGCAGCTGCCCGCCGACATGCGCACCGTCGAGGAGCAGTACGAAGACGTCCCGCGCGACATGCGCTGCTGGGTCGACGCCGACGGCAACACCTACGATTTCGCCTTCGGCCTGGGCTGGTCCGGCATCATCGACGACGCACGCGTCGCCAAATACAAATAGCAATAATGGGGGTAAAACGTCACCCGCGTCCCGAAAACAGGGACGCGGGTGACGTTTTAACCTTTTACAGACCGCCGCTACTTGAAAAGCAGGCGGGCGAAGGTGTTGAGGTACAGGCGCCAGTTGAACCACACGTGGCCGCCGTCGGAGGCGTAGATCGTGTGCGGCATACCGTTGCGCTCGAGGGCCTTGTCGAGAACCTCGGTGCCCGGCCAGGCGAAGTCGTCCGTACCGCAGCCGACCCAGTAGAGCTTGTAGCCGGCCTTCTTGATGCCCTGAAGCTGGGCGTCCAGCTCGTCGCTCTCACGGATGCCGCAGCTGAGCGGGCAGATGTAGTCGAACACGTCCGGATACAGGATGGTCGCGCGGGTCGTGTGGCCGCCGCCCATCGACAGGCCGGCGATGGCGCGGGAAGACTTCTTGGGGATGGCCCGGAAGTTCTTCTCGATGAAGGGGACGATCTCGGTCACGAGGCTCTTGACGTAGGCGTCAGGCTCGCTTACCTGCTTGGTCGGGAGATTCAGGGTCTGGGCGGCCTGCTGGCCGGGGTTGCCGTTCGGCATGACGACGATCATCGGCTCGGCGAGGCCCTTCTCGATGAGGTTGTCGAGGATCTGGGCGGTACGGCCCATGCTGATCCAGGCTTCCTCGTCGCCGCCGGCGCCATGCAGGAGATACAGCACCGGATATTTCTTCTTGGGATTGGCCTCGTAGCCGTACGGGGTGTAGACGGTCAGGCGGCGGTTGATCCCGAGGATCTTGCTGTCGTACCAGGGATGGCTCACGGTGCCGCGCTGGTTGGCCTCGACGTAGTTCTCGCTGCGCTCGCCGGGGATGATCACCATGCTGAGGAAGCGGGAGCCGTCGCGCTGCATGAGGACGTTCTGGGGGTCGTTGACGGACACGCCGTCCACGACGAAATTGTAGGTGTAGATCTCCGGACGCGGGCACGGGATCTTGACTTCCCAGACATTGTTCGCGCCCCGGCGCATATCCATCGTGGGCGTCCACGAGGTGCTGAGCTTGACATAGGTGGCGTAGTCCGCACGGAAGCGGAAGGTCACGCTGTCATTCTGGATCTCGGGGGAAACGACGCGGCCGCCACCCCGCTGGAAGTTCGCCAGTTCCTGGGCGTTGAGCGCTCCTGCGACCAGGCAGAGCGCGGAGAGAAGGACAAGGATTCTTTTCATTTGCTTATCAATTATGTGTTATTTGAAGAGTTTCTGTGCGAAGGTGGTCAGGTAGATCCGCCAGTTGACCCAGGTGTGGGCGCCGTCGGATTCGTAATAGGTGATCGGATAGCCGTGGGCGTCGCAGTACGCCTTCAGCTCGAGCGTATTCGCACGGACGCCGGTGTCGTCCTTGCCCACGCCAGCCCAGATGAGCTTCGGCTTGGCGGCATAGAGCGCGTCGATCGCGGACTCATACCCCTTCACCGTAGCGGCGCCGGAGAACATGCCCACATAGCCGAAAGTCTTCGGATGCGCGAGCGCGAGCATGCCGGACTGGCGTCCGCCCATGGAAAGGCCGGCCACGGCCCGGCTCTCGGCTCCCTTCGCCACGCGGAAGCGCTTCTCGACGAAACTGATGATGTCGGGGAAGCTCTCCTCCACCTCAGCGGTGGACTGGGAGCGGCTGTTCATCATGGTCGGCTGGAACATGTTGACCGCAGCGCCGGGAGCCGCCTGGTTGAACCAGACTCCGTTCGGCATCACCACGAGCATCGGTTTCGCCTTGCCCTCGGCGATGAGGTTGTCCAGGATCTGGACGGTGCGGCCGAGGTCGAGCCAGGCGTCCTCGTCGCCGCCGGAGCCGTGCAGCAGGTACAGCACCGGGTACTTGGCCTTGGGATTCTCCTCATATCCCGGCGGCGTGTAGACGGCCAGGCGGCGCGGGAAGGCGTCCTTCTCGTTCAGTTTCGCGAGGGTCGGGCTGTCGTACCACACATAGGAGAGCGTCCCGTGCGGGACGGGATGCACCTCGTAGTACCAGCCCTTGTCCCCCTCCTTGGCGCTGAGGGTAAAATAATTGATCCAGGTCGCGACGTCGCGGAAACGGTAGACGTTGGACGGGTCCAGCATCGACTGGCCGTCCACGACGAAATTGTAGCGGTACAGCTCGCCCTCGAGCGGTGCCGTGGTCAAGGTCCAGACGCCGTCGCGTTCAACCATGTCCGCACGGCCATTGGGGACGCAGTCGCCCTGCAGCTGCACGGTGACCGCCTTCGGTGCCCGGAGGCGGAACGTCACGCTGTGGTCGGGATTGATCTCGGGGGACACCAGGCCCGAACCGGGGCCCAGCGCCTGCTGCGCGGAGGCCGACAGGCATGCCGCCACCAGCGCAGTCATCACAAAGAGGATACGTTTCATATGAAGGATGGATTTGGTTATCAGTGTCGGCTGGTCTCAACAAAAATAAGCATTTTTTTTCATCTTTGTTCAATCTTGTTCGCAGGCGTCCTACACGCTTGCGCAAGCGCGTGATTCTTCCTTCCTTGCAGAAAAAATCCGCCCATCCCATGAAAACAAAAAACTTCTTTCCCCCCATTCTGGTGCTGTTGGCGGCCTGCACCGCCCCGCAGGCCGAAGTCGAACGGATCGACCTCCACACGGCCGTCGGCGACACCGGCATGCTCGTCGAATCCATCGACATCACCGTCAAGAATCCCGCCTCCCTGCGCGGTCTCAAGGCCGAAGATTTCGACCTTGTCAACAACACCTCCGGCAGCTACATCGACCCGGCGACCGGGCAGGCACCCGCCGCCTACACGGACGACGGCATCGTCCTGTCCCGCGACGGCGCCACCCTGCACATCGCCGTGACCCCGTTCGGCATCAACGGCCGCACCGAAGGCTGGCGCAACCGCTTCCCCTGGGAACTCGTCTGCAGCCGCGACTCCTCCCTCAACGTCACGCTCGACAAGGTCACGGAACGCCATATCGCCGTGCTGGACGACTGCATCACCGGCAGCTTCACCTACGCCGGCCTCACCCGCGAATACATGCTGTACCTGCCCAAGGACGCCGACGGCAACGTGATCCCGAACGTCCCCCTGATGGTCTGGCAGATCGGCGGGGGCGAATACGACCGCGACCTGATGACGGCCGCCACGGCCAACCGCTGCCTGGTGTCCCTCGCCACCGAGGGCATCCCATGCGCCGCCCTGATGTTCGCCATCGCCAACCCGAACTATTCCTACAGCGCCTCCCTCTACCCGGAGAAGCTTGAACTCATCGACCGCAACAACGCCCTGCAGATGGCTTTCATCGACACGCTCATCGCCGAGGGCAAGGTGGACGGCGGGCGCCTCTTCTGCGCCGGCGCCTCCAGCGGCGGCGGCTGCACGATGCGCTTCATGATGCAGTTCCCGGACCGTTTCAAGGCGGCCATCCCCTGCTGCCCGATGGACCCCATCGTGCCCATCCACCAGGTCAAGGAAAAATACGAAGGCCAGTTCGTGGCCGACCTGGTCAAGGCCTTCCGGGACAAGGTGTACAAATGGAACGGCACGGACATGGTCCTCTCGCCCATCGACACGGACGCCTTCGTGAAGTTGCCGATGTATTTTGTCCACGCCTCATCCGACCAGACCTGCAAGATCACCAGTTCCTACTCCTACATTGAGGCCCGCAAGCGCCTGGGCGCACGCGAGGACCGGCTCCGCGTCTACTCCGACGAGGACCTGGCCGCCTATGGCCTCCCGCCCATGATCGCCCATTTCTCATGGGTGCCGCTGCTGGACGATTATTCGGAAGGCAGCGTGATGCGCTGGATGACCGACCAGTTCTAGCGTTTTGAACATTTGCGAAAACAAATGAACACGCCGGCGCGCACCATCGTGCAAAACAGAAAACAATTGTACCCTGCTATACGCCCGACGGTTTTATTCTCCCTATTTTTGCCATAGCTGAAAAAGGCTGAAAACCAACCATTATTACCAACATAATGAAACGTATCCTTATTACCATCGCCATTTGCCTGGCTGCCATCAGCTCGATGCAGGCCCAGGAACTTGCCAACTTCAACTTCGGCGGACGCGGTGTCCAGGTCGTCTCCCCTGACATCCAGGGCGACAGCGTGACCTTCAACTTCCGCGCAGACTATGCCACTTACGTCAGGCTCAGCGGCTCCTGGATGCCGAACCCTTACGGGGACAGCATCGAGATGCGCCGCGGCCAGGGCAACGTCTGGTCCGTCAAGATCCCTCTCCCGTCCCCGGAGATCTACACCTACAATTTCATCGTGGACGGCGTGAGCGTGAACGACCCGCAGAACATCCTGGTCCAGCGCGACGGCACCCGCTTCCTCAACATGCTCATCGTCCCCGGCAAGCGGACGGAGAACTACACGGAGGCCAACCATCGCGGCACCGTGAGCCACCCGTGGTATGACAGCAAGGTCCTCGGCATCAACCGCCGCCTGACCGTCTACACCCCGTATGGCTACGAGGCCAATCCCAAGAAGAAGTATCCTGTCCTTTACCTCCTCCATGGCGCCGGTGGCGACGAGGAAGCCTGGATCAGCATGGGCCGCACCGCCCAGATCCTCGACAACCTCATCGAGAAGGGCCTGGCCGAGCCGATGATCGTCGTCATGCCGAACGGCAACGGCAACCAGCAGGCCGCCGTGACCCTGGGCCTTCCCAACGCCCCCCAGCAGGATTGGCGCCGGATGCAGGACCAGCTCCAGAACATGCCCGAGGCCGAGCGCAACCGCATGATGAACGGCTATGTGGTGAGCCTTTGCGAGGAGATCGTCCCCTTCATCGAGAAGAATTTCCGCGTCATCGCAAAGCCTGAGGCCCGCGCCATCGCCGGCCTGTCCATGGGCGGCGGCCACACCATCACGGCCTCCAACCTCTATCCGCAGATGTTCGACTACATTTGCCCGCTGTCCGCTGCCGGCAGCTCCACCGCCGAGCAGGTCGCGACCCTCAAGAAGGCCGGCGTGAAGCTCTACTTCCTCGCCTGCGGCGACCAGGATTTCCTGTTCGAAGGCTCCAAGACGCTGGACAAGACCCTCACCGAGCAGGGCCTGGACCACATCTTCTACGTCTCCGACGGCGGTCACGTATGGGCCAACTGGCGCCTCTACCTGAACACCTTCGCCCCGATGCTGTTCAAGTAACGGCCGGACAGGGAGATATTATATTTCCACATATAATCTACCTATTATTTAACCAAATTATCATGATGAAAACCAACAGTTTGTTCAAGCGGCTGTTTTCGGTGCTCGCAGGCATTGTCCTCGGCGCAACGATGCTGTCCGCCCAAAACACCATCACGGTGAAAGGTACCGTCCTGGATCCCGCGAAGGAGCCGGTCATCGGTGCGGCCGTCATGCAGACGGGCACGACCAACGGCGCTGCCGCAGACCTCGACGGCAACTTCACAATCACCGTCCCGATGGGAGCAAGTCTCACGGTATCCGCCATCGGATACGAGACGCTGCAAGTCACAGTCACTTCCTCCACCATGAACATCACGCTTCAGGAGGAGGCCTCCGAGTTGGATGAATCCATCGTGGTCGGTTACGGCACGCAGAAGAAAGCGTCCCTGACCTCCGCCATCTCCAACATCCAGGCCGAAGACATCACCTCGACCAAGCAGACCAACCTGACCAGCTCCCTGCAGGGCAAGGTCCCCGGCCTGCAGATTCGTCAGCAGTCCGGTGCCGTGGGCTGGTTCGACGATGAGATCAGCCTCCGTGGCTATGGTGAGCCTCTCGTGATCATCGACGGTGTGGCCCGTACCTCCAAGAGAATCAACTACTGGGGCTGGGCTTCGGACAACAATTCAGCCAGCGCCGCCCTCGCCGAACTCAACCCCGAGGACATCGAGAGCATCTCCGTGCTGAAGGACGCCTCCGCCTCCATCTACGGTCTCAACGCCCAGAACGGCGTCATCCTCGTGACCACCAAGAAGGGCCAGATCGGCCGTCCGAGCATCTCCTACTCCAACACGCTGACCTACGGTGTGCCGACCGCCCTCCCGAAGGAGAGCGACATCGCCACCTACATGGAGGCGTTCAACGAAATGTACCGCAACGTGCGCGGCGGTACCAGACAGTTCAGCGACGAGGAGATCGCCTACTACAAGGCCCATCCCGAGGAGAACTTCAGCTGGTACGACGCCGTGTTCAAGAACCATACGTTCAGCCAGGTGCACAATATCTCCCTGCGCGGCGGCAACCAGCAGACCCAGTACTACGTGAGCGGCAACATCACCGACCAGGACGCCATCTACCGCGCCGACACCGGTGACTACCACCGCTACGGTCTGACCGCCAACTTCACCACGAAGCTCACGGAGAACCTCTCGTTCACCTACCAGACCAACATCAACGTCACCGACCAGGAGATGCCGCCGGCAAACACCACGCAGAACGCGATGTACTACGGCTTCCTGACCGAGCGTACCATCCAGGCGACCCTGCGCGACGATCCCGGCAAGTTCGTCGACCCGGGTGGAGAGCACCGCAACCCGGTCGCCCTCATGACCTCCTCCGTCGCCGGTTCCAAGAAGGACTGGGCCATCACCTTCCGTAACAACGCCGACATCAAGTACGACGCTCCCTGGCTCAAGGGTCTCAACCTGCAGGCTTCCCTCGCCTACGATGTCGTAAGCCGTATCGGCTCTACGCTGTCCCAGCACTTCCCGCTCTATGATTTCGAGACCGGGGCCCTTGCCACCTACAACCCGGACAAGAACCAGTACGACGAGAACTGGAACCAGATGCTGACCTACTACGGACGCATCCAGGCCAACTACAACACGACCATCGCCCAGGACCACCACATCGGGGCCACCTTCGCCATGGAAGCCCAGATCCGCCAGAACCGCAGCATCGGCGCCAGCCGCCAGTTCGGTGATTTCTACACCCACGGCACCATCAACAACGGTGACTCCTCCACGGCGACCAACAGCGGCACCCGCAGCTCCAGCGCCTCCGCCGGCTACATCGGCCGCGTAAACTACGACTACAAGGGCAAGTACCTCGTCGAGCTCATGGCCCGCTACGACGGTACCTACCTCTACGCTCCCGGCCACCGCTGGGGTCTCTTCCCGTCCTACTCCGTGGGCTGGCGCGTGTCCGAGGAGCCGTTCTTCAAGGCCATCCTCCCGAAGGTCAACAACTTCAAGCTCCGCTGGTCCGACGGTTTCACCGGCCAGTCCCAGGGCAGCCCCTACGGCTATCTGTCCGGCTTCACCTCCACCGGCAATTACGTGTTCAACGACGGCGGCCAGATTCCCGGCTTCGCCAACCACTCCCCGGCACAGACCATCATCTCCTGGGCCAAGGTCCGCATGATGGACTTCGGTTTCGACCTCGAGGCCTGGAGAGGCCTGCTCGGCGCCACGGTCGACTGGTACTGGCGCAGGACGTCCGGCATCGCCGCGGCTTCCACCGCCACCGTGCCTGACTTCATGGGTATCTCCCTGCCGCAGATGAACCTCAACGCCAACGAGAATGTCGGTATCGACCTGACCCTGAGCCACCGCAACCGGATCGGCGACTTCAACTACCGCGTCCAGCTCAACGGCACCTTCTCCCGTTTCCGTGCCACGTATCAGGAGACCGAGAACACCAAGATCTACTATTCTGCCCAGAATTACTACACCAGCCACATGATCGGCCGCTGGAGCAACGCCCGCGGTTCGAGCATGTACAACTGGCTGCCGGGCAACCCGCAGTTCACCTCCTGGAGCGAGATCAACGACTACAATATCTACTACGGCAACATGGAGAACATGCGCCCGGGTATGTACATGATCGAGGACCGCAACGGTGACGGCAGCATCGACGACAAGGATCTGTACTACGTCTGGGGAGAGGGCAACGCCCCGCTTCAGTTCGGTCTGGTCTTCTCCGGCAGCTACAAGGGTTTCGACTTCAACATGACCTTCAGCGGCGCCTCCGCCGTCCGCAAGCAGGTTCCCCTGTCCGGCGGTATGGGCTACGGCTTCTTCAAGACCATGTACGACAACTACCTTGACCGCTACCATCCGGCAGATCCCAATGCAGATCCGTTCGATCCCAACACCCAGTGGGTCGCCGGTTACTGGCCCGCCCTCACGCCTGCGACTTCCGCATACGACGCCCGCGGCACCTACAACACTTACGGCGCCAACCAGCCTTACACCATGGTGGACGGTACGTTCCTGCGCCTGAAGAGCCTCGAAGTCGGTTACACCTTCACACAGTCCTTCCTGCAGAAAGTCCACATCCGCTCGCTGCGCGTCTACGCCAACGGCACCAACCTGCTGACCTTCTGCAACAAGCTTCTCAAACCGTATGATCCGGAGCGTAACCAGGGCAGCTACCTCGGCATCGCCGGTACGCCGCTGATGCGTAACTTCAGCGCCGGTATCAGTGTCAACTTCTAACGAAATGAAGCATATGAAAAAGATTTTCACCTATATTATCGCCGCTTCTATCGTCCTCGGATTCTCCTCCTGCGACAAAATCTTCGACAGCCTCGAAGGCGACCTCTCGAAGATGTCCGCAGAGGACATGACTGCCACGGCAGCCGGTCTGGACCGCCTGGTATCCACCCTGTACCAGTCCATCCCGATGTACGCTTTTGCCGAATTGGACAAGAATACGCCCAACGCCAACGACTCGGCGACCAGCAGCAGCTATGTAGGCGGTATGTACAACACTAACGCTGCCGGCGACTGGAGCTACACCTACGTCCGCGATATCAACTTCTTCATCCAGTCTATTGCCGAGGCCAAGGAGAAAGGAATCATCTCCGAAGCCACCTACAAAGAGTACCTGGGCGAGGCCAAGTTCATCCGCGCCTACTACTATTTCGCTTCCGTGCGTCATTACGGTGGCGTCCCCATCGTGACCGAACCGCTCGAAAAGTATTTCGACGGCGATAAGAACGAAGGCCTTTATGTCGAGCGCAGCACCGAGAAAGCGACCTGGGACTTCGTCCTGAGCGAACTTGACGAGGCGATCAGCCTCCTTCCCGAGACCCGCGCCGACGCCTACCGCGCCAACAAGTGGGCAGCCTATGGCCTGAAGTCCCGCGTCGCCCTCTGGGCCGCTTCCGTGTCCAAGTACTGGAGCAAGGCTGCCATCGGTACCGACCACGAAGCCGTCAGCAAGAAGCTCACCTACATGGAGGCGAGCTATGCAGACGGCTACTACCAGCAGTGCATCGACGCTTCCGAGGCCATCATCAATTCCGGCAAGTTCAGCCTCTACGGCGCTACGCCGAGCACGGTTGAAGAAGCCGTCAAGAACCTTGAGAACCTCTTCCTGGACCGCCGCAACGAAGAGTTCATCTTCGGCCGCAGCTACAAGAACGGCGTCGCCACCAACTCCAACGGCATCGACCTCAAGAACTCGCCCAACCAGGCCCACGGCTCCGGCACCGGCGTGTGGAGGTTCGGCTGCTACGGCGTGACCCTCGACCTCGCGGACGTGTATGACAACTACGGCACCGGCTTCTCCGGCGTGGACGGTACCATCGCGACCCGCACCGACGGACAGGAGAATGTCTTCGTCGCCCAGCCTTCCCAGGAGACCGGCAAGAGCACCATCAAGGCCATCGACTTCATCAAGTACGACTCTCCAGCCGATGCGTTCAAGAACAAGGACGCCCGCTTCCTCGCCCACGTGATCTATCCGTTCTGTACCTTCCGCAATACGGAAATCATCATCCAGGGCGGCATGTGGAAGAGCAACGGCGACCTGGTCATCTACGACGACTCCAACCCGAGCGAGACCGTCGCCGGCAAGACCTACTACGGCTACGGCGCCATCAACGAGACCTACTACTCCGGTTTCTACTACCGCGGCCACACCAACGACGGTTCCTGGTACACCACGGGCTTCGGCCTCAAGAAGTTCCTCGATCCCAGCAAGGCCGTGTCCGAGTCGCAGAACCCCTGGTATGACATCCGCTACGCGGAGATCCTGCTGAACTACTGCGAGGCCCAGGTGGAGAAAAACGGCACCGATGCCGGCCAGTCCAAGAAGTACCTCAACGAAATCCGCCGCCGCGCCAACTTCCGTGACGAGCGTTCCGCCACCCTGGAGAACGTCCTTCACGAGCGCCGCATCGAACTTGCCTTCGAGGATGACTACGGCTCCACGCTGTGGCGCCGCCGCGCCTACTTCAACCGTGAGCGCGACCTCGCCACCAACCCGACCGGCGGCCGCAAGCACGCCCTCATCCCGATCGTGGACCTGCACGACGGTGCCCCTCACTACATCCTTGTCCGGGCCAACACCTTCGACTACGACACCGACCGCTACACCAATACGGCCGACTTCAACAACCTGTCGTACTACGGATCCATCCCCAACTACACGGTTAACAGGATTGTCCGCAACCCTATCCAGGACTAATTAAATTTGGAATACATTATGAAAAGAATATTATCCATTCTGTCTTGTGGCCTGCTTCTGATGACCGCCGTCTCCTGCGACTGGTTCCAGCTTGACAACCAGGAAGGCTGGGACGCCAAGGTCAGCGGCAAGATCATCGACGCCAAGACCGGCCAGCCGGTCCAGTCCGAGCAGGGCTCTTCCATCACGGTGATCGAGCAGGGTTGGAAGAATCCCGTTTCAGGCGATCCTGTCTCCCAAAACCAGAGTTGGAAGATCAAGAATGACGGTACCTACCGCAACAACCTCGTGTTCGCCGGCGAGTACATCATGAATACCGTCTCCGGCGCCAACTTCATGGCCGATCCCGCCAAGTTCACCCTCAACAAGGGCGACAACACGGTTGACTTCAAAGTCACTCCGTTCTGCCGCATCCTCAACCCGAAGATCACCTATGATGCCACCACCAAGGTGATCACGGCCACCTGCACCATTGAATCCGACATTGCCGGTGTAAACAACGTCGGTAACGTGTACCTCTGCGTCTATCCCGACCGCTTCGTCCGCAACGGATACAACAAGTGCAAAGAGGACCCGTACGCCCACGTTGAGAACATCACGCCGGACGGCACCACCCAGATCACCCTCTCCGTGGACCCCGAGCGCGTCGTCAACGGCAAGAAGGTCAACGCCGAAGAATTCCAGTATGACCGTCCCCACTACATCCGCATCGCGGCTGTCGCCGGCAGCTATTCCGGTCTGCCCGCATGGGATGAAACCAACTACGAGATCGACTGGGACAACTTCCCTTGGGACCAGCTTGCCGATGACTGGAGCAATTTCAACGACATCGTCGTCTACAAAGCAGTTGTCACTCACCATGAAGCGACCTATGCCCTGGACGGCAATATCAATGGCTCCGGTGCCTACAATTATTCTCCTGTGTACAAACTCGAGAACGGCCAGATCACGGAAGTGACCGACTGGTAGCTTTTTGCTAAAAAAATACCGGTTCAGCCAAGACTGGACCGGTATTTTTTTATCTTTGCATTGGAAGACTCTTAGACCTGTATTCATGAAAACCGCTATCAAACCTGTCCTGGCAGCGCTGCTGCTTGCACTTCCGTGCCTGCTCCGCGCCCAGGAATTCACCTACCCGTTCCAGAACCCCGCCCTCTCCGAAGAGGAGCGGCTGGACAACGCCGTGTCCCTGATGACCGTGGACGAGAAGATCGCCACCATCGTAGGCCAGGGCGTCCCCCGCCTGGGCATCGCCAATCCCGGCTCGACCGAAGCCATCCACGGCATCGTCCGCGGCGGCTCCAACCAGCTCCCGAACCTGGGTTTCGCCGGCCAGTTCCAGCAGCAGGCCCCGCAGGGTGGCCGCCAGCAGGCGCCGCAGACGCCCCCGCCCCCCCGGATGGTCAACAGCACCGCTTTCCCGCAGGCTTACGGCATCGGTGAGACCTGGGACCGCGAAATGGCCTGGACCGTCGGCGACGTGATGTCCTTCGAAGCCCGCTACTATTCGCAGAAGAGCGGGCGCAACTGCCTCGTCCTCTGGGCGCCGAACGCCGATCTCGCCCGCGACCCGCGCTGGGGCCGCACCGAGGAGAGTTTCGGCGAGGACCCTTACCTGGTGGGCGAGATGGTCGCCGCCGAGGTGCGCGGCATCCAGGGAGACGACCCGGCCTACTGGCGCGGCGCCGCCCTGATGAAGCACTTCCTCGCCAACAGCAACGAGGACAACCGCTACGGCACGGATTCCCGCTTCGACGAATCGCTGTTCCGCGACTACTACTCCTATGGCTTCTGGAAGGGCGCCAGGGCCGGTTCGCAGTCGGTGATGACCGCCTACAACCGCTACAACGGTGTGCCCTGCGAGGCCAACCCGTTCATCAAGGAGATCCTCAACAAGGAATGGGGCATGAACGGCACCATCGTCAACGATGCCGGCGCCCTGCGTTTCATGGTGAGCGCCCACAACTACGCCAAAGACATCAACGAGGCCATCCGGATGTCGCTCGAAGCAGGCCTCACCCGCTTCATCGACTCCAACTTCCAGCAGGTGAAGACCGCCTACGACGCCGGCTACATCTCCGACGAGCTGCTCGACGCGCGCACCAAGGGAAACCTCCGTACCATGCTGAAGCTCGGCCTCATGGACGCTGCCTGCCCGTTCAATGACATGCAGTTCGGCGAGATCGCACCCTGGGAGACCCAGGCTTTCAAGGACAAGGCACGCCTGGTCACGCAGAAGTCCGTCGTCCTCCTCAAGAATGAAGGCAATATCCTTCCCATCGACAAGAGCAAGGTCAAGAAAATCGCCGTGTTCGGCAACCGCGCCGAAGAGGTCCTGAAGGACTGGTACGGCGCCCTGCCGACCTACACCGTGTCCGCGCTCGACGGCATCAGGGCCAAGGTCGAAGGCACCGACGTGGAAGTCCGTTTCCAGAAGTGGGACTCCGACGGCACCGCGCAGGAACTCGCCAGGTGGGCTGACATCTGCATCGTCTGCGTGGGCAACCACCCCGCCACCAGCCCGGACTGGGGCGCCCAGTCCATCCAGGCCCCCTGGGCGATGGGCACCATCGCCGGTGACGGCCGCGAGGCCCTGGACCGCCGCAGCCTCAAGCTCGAGACCGAGGACCTCATCAAGGTGATCTGGCAGGCCAACCACAACACGGTGGTCGCCCTGATCAGCAGTTTCCCCTTCGCCATCAACTGGACCGCGGAGAACGTTCCCGGCATCGTACATCTCACGCAGTGCAGCCAGGAGCTCGGCAACGGCCTGGCCGACGTGCTCTTCGGGGACTACAATCCCGCCGGTCGCACCAACCAGACCTGGGTGGGCGACATCCTCGACCTGCCGAACCTGCTGGACTATGACATCCGCCACGGCCGCACCTACATGTACGCCAAGGCGAAGCCCATCTTCCCCTTCGGATTCGGCCTGAGCTACACCAGCTTCAAGTATTCCGGCCTGAAGGCCTCCCGCGACGGTGACGATTTCGTGTTCCGCTTCAAGCTGCAGAACACCGGAGGGCGCGACGGCGAAGAGGTCGTCCAGCTCTACGCCACCTTCAAGGGTGACGACGCCGTCAGGCGCCTGCGCGGCTTCGAACGCGTCGCCGTCAAGGCCGGCGAGACCAGGGAGGTCGAAATCCGCGTCCCCGCGGACGACCTGAAGCTCTGGGACGAGACGCAGCATGCCTTCGCCTTCAAGGGCAAGGGCGCCAAGGTCCAGATCGGCGCCTCCTCCGCGGACATCCGCCTGAAAAAGAACGTCAAACTCTAATCCTCTTATTGATAACATCATGAAACGAATCCTCACCATTATCGCCGCTGCGGCCATCGCCGTCGGCGCGAACGCCCAGGAACTGGCCAACTTCGCCCGTCAGGGCCAAGGCCAGCAGATCGTCTCCCCCGAGGTCAAGGATGGCAAGGTCACCTTCCGCCTGAACGCCAACTACGCCACCCGCGTGCAGCTGTCCGGCAACTGGATGGCCAACCCGTGGACGGGCACCGAAGAAATGCAGAAGGGCCCGAACGGCGTCTGGGAGCTGACCATCGACGCTCCGGAGCCGGAGATCTACACCTACAACTTCATCGTGGACGGCGTGTCCGTCAACGACCCGCTGAACAACCAGGTGCAGCGCGACGGCAACCGCTACCTCAACATGCTCTTCATTCCCGGGCCCCGTAGCGAGAACTACTACGAGGCCAAGGACCAGCACGGCACCCTCACCTACCGCTGGTATGACAGCCAGCTGCTCGGCATCCCCCGCCGCATGGCCGTCTACACCCCGTACGGCTACGAGAAGAACACCAAGCAGAAATACCCGGTGCTGTACCTCCTGCACGGTGGCGGCGGCGACGAGGAGGCATGGCCTTCGATGGGCCGCGCCGTCCAGATCCTGGACAACCTGATCGCGAAGGGCCTGGCGAAGCCGATGATCGTGGTCATGCCGAACGGCAACCCCAACCAGCGTGCCGCCCAGACCCTCAAGCTCCCCAACGACGGCAAGGCCGAGGGCCAGAACGCCTATGTCAACAGCCTCGTCAAGGAGATCATCCCGTTCATCGAGAAGGAATACCGCGCCATCCCCAAGGCTGACAGCCGCGCCATCTCCGGCCTGTCCATGGGCGGCGGCCACACCACCGCTGCGACCCTCAACTATCCGGGCGTGTTCGGCTACATCTGCCCGCTCAGCTGCGGCATCCGCGAGAGCGAAGAGCTGGATGCCCAGCTCCAGGGCATCAAGAAGGCCGGCTACAAGCTCTACTGGATCGGCGTCGGCAAGGAGGACACCGGCGCCTACAACGGCTCCCTGATCCTCGACAAGCACCTGACCGACCTCGGCATGGAGCACACCCTCTACGTGAGCGACGACGCCCACGTGTGGAAGAACTGGCGCCTGTACCTCAACACCTTCGCCCAGCTGCTGTTCAAATAGCGTGGTTCATATGCAAAAAGGGCTGACCCGACGGGCCAGCCCTTTTTGCATCACACACACCCTATTGGCCCGCCCACTCGCGGCAGAGGGCCATGACGGCTTCGACATTGCTGTTGTCCATCTTCTTGTGCTGGGAGAACCAGGCGTCGATGGCGTCCTTGCTGTCCGGGAAGCACTTCTGGAAATTCTTCTTGGTCAGCGTCAGCACCGAGTCGCCCTTGTACAGGAAGATCGTCTCGCTCATGCGGTACGGGACATCCTTGTTGTCCTCGAACAGATAATACTTCGAGCCGTCCTGCATGCCCATGATGTTGGTCACGGCCGTGGTCTGGCTCTCCATGCCGTAGCCGGAGGTCTTGCTGTCCGTCAGCAGCAAGACATTGCGCTTGATGGCCGCCGAGACGTCGCCGGACAAAGGATACAGGCGCAGGAACGCCCCGTCATAAGGCACGAAGGTGACCCCGCCGATCACGACGCGCGTCATGTCGTCGTCGATCTCGACCATCAGTTCCGTCCCATCCTTGTCGATGTAGCGGATGGTGTTGTCCACCGCGCAGATATTGAATTTTCCCGTTGCCGGTGGCTGGCCGCGGAACTGCACGGAGCCGGAGGCCATGTCGGGCAGCAGGTAGAAAACGTCCTTCGGGAGGCCGCCGTTGCCTTCCTGCGCAGGGAGGAGAAATGCCGCTCCGCACAACAGGGAGACGAGCAGGCACAGTACTTTTCTCATATTCAATCGCATTTGACAGCAAATATAACAATTTTTGTTCCAATACATAACGGAAAGAAGGCCCGCACGCGGCAGACCTTCTTCCCTTATTGCAGCGGAGGCTAGATGGTGACTTCCGCCTGCTTGCGGATGTCGTCGGAAGCGGAGCCGAGCAGGAGCTGGATGCGGCCGTGCTCGAGCTCCCAGGCGTTCGCCTCGACGTTCCAGTAGCGAAGGTCCTTCATCGGGATCTCCAGCGTGACGGTCTTCGTCTCGCCGGCCGCGAGGCTCACGCGGGAGAAGGCCTTGAGCTCCTTCTCCGGCCACTCGACCTTGCTGCCGATGCGCTTGACATAGAGCTGGACCACCTCGTCGGCGGGCATGGCGCCCTCGTTGGTCAGCTCGAAGGTGACCTTGACGGCGTCCTTGCCGGCGCTGGCGGCCATCTGGCCGTAGCCGAAAGTCACATAGGACAGGCCGTGGCCGAAGGCGTACATCGGCTTGACCTTCTTGGTATCGAACCAGCGGTAGCCCACGAGCTGGCCTTCCGTGTACTTGGCGGTCGGTTTGGGCATGGCGTCCATCAGCTTCTGGCGCTCCTCGCGGGACAGCTGCGTCGCGTCGGCGCGGTACATCAGCGTGAAGAGGTCGCCGCCCTGGGTCTTGTCCGGGAAGTTGCCCATCGCGAAAGCCGGGCTGTCCTCGAGCTTCATCGGGAAGGTGAACGGGAGCTTGCCGGACGGGGCGATGTCGCCGAAGAGGACCTCGGCGAGGGCGGTGCCGCCCTCGGTGCCGTTCCACCAGCCCTGGACGATGGCCGGGCTGACGGGCTCGAGTTCGCGCAGGTCGGTGGGACCGCCGCTGATGAGCACGGTCACCAGGTTCTTGTTGGCCTCGTAGAGGGCCTTGACCACCTCGTTCTGGCCGGTCGGCAGGTCGATGTTGGCACGGTCGCTGCCTTCGGTCTCGATGCTCTTGTTGGTGCCGCCGAAGAAGATGACGACGTCGGCTTCCTTCGCCAGCTTGACCGCCTCGGCGAGCAGTTTCTTGTCGGCCGGCTCGTCAATGGCGGCCGCCACGAGCGGGTCGGGCGTTGCGGGGGCGGGACCCCAGCGGCGGCCCGGGAAGTTCTTGTAGCCGGGGGCGTAGCTGACCTGGATACCGGCGCCAGCGCGCTTCTGGATGCCCTGCAGCGGGGTGATCTCGTAAAGGGCCTTGACGCCAGCGCCCATGCCGCCGGACTGGGTCTTCAGGACGGCGTTCTGGCCGATGACGGCGATCTTCTTCACATCGCCCTTGAGCGGCAGCACGCCACCCTCGTTTTTCAGCAGGACGATGGACTTCTCGGCCACCTGCTTCGCGATGTCCTGGCACTCCGGCTGGGAGGTCATCTTCGTGTTCGCCACGTCGTCCGGAATGGCCTCGACGGCGAAGCGGACGCGGAGGATCTGGCGGACTTTCTCGTCCACGAGCTTCTCGGTGAGCGCGCCCGTGGCGATGGAGTCGATGACCGGCTGGCCGAGGTAGTTGCTGCCCGTCATCTGGACGTTGAGGCCGTGGAGCATGGCGCCCATCGTGCTGTGGGTGCCGCCCCAGTCGGACACGGTGAAGCCCTTGAAGCCCCACTCGCCGCGGAGGATCTCGTTGAGCAGGTGCTCGTTCTCGGAGCAGTAGTCGCCGTTGACCTTGTTGTAGGCCGGCATCACGCTCATGGCACCGCCCTCGACGACGGCGCGCTCGAAGGGCTTGAGGTAGATCTCACGGAGCGTCCGCTCGTCCACCTGGGCGTCCACGCTGCCGCGGTTGGTCTCCTGGTTGTTGACGGCGAAGTGCTTGATGCAGACCGCGGTGCCCTGGTCCTGCACGCCCTTTGTATAGTACAGCGACAGGGCGGCGCTCAGGATGGGATCCTCGCTGAGGTACTCGTAGGTGCGGCCGCCGACCGGCAGGCGCTGGATGTTCACGGCCGGGCCGAGGATGACGTCCTTGCCGCGCAGGCGAGCTTCGATACCCATGCCGGTGCCGTACTTATACGCCAGCTCCTCGGACCAGGTCGCCGCCAGGGCGGAGCCGGTCGGGAAGAAGGTGGCGGAGTCGAGCTTCCAGCCCGCGGGCGTGAAGCCGTTGGGCACGCCCTCCTCGCGGATGCCGAAGGGGCCGTCCGCATAGTGCATGTCGGCGATGCCGAGGCGCTCCACGCCGGCCGACGACATGTTCGTCTTGCTGTGGAGCATGTTGACCTTCTCCTCGAGGGTCATCTGGGCGATGATCTTGTCAATGGCTTTGTCATTGACCGTCAGGCGGTCCTGGGGGGACTTCGGACCGGCGCACGCTGCGAGAAGGAGGGCAAGGCCGGCCAGACAGGTAATAGGTTTGAACATGGTTTTGGAGTTATTGTTGATTTTTATTGTTTTCTATCCTCAAATATAATCATTTATCGACACACTCATCCCGGCACATCCTGTATCTTCCGGCAAATTGAACATCCGAATAACAATCTGAACGGATGCGCACAACGATGGCCGCGCGATTGCGCGGCCACTTTCAGAATGTTGTCATTCGCCGGCGCCGGCCGGCAATCTCCTATTTGAAGAGTTTCGGGGCGAACTCGCTGAGATAGATCCGCCAGTTCTTCCAGATGTGGCCGCCGTCGGTCTCCATGTACTCGTAGGGGTATCCGGCCGCGTCGAGCTTCTTGCGGAAATCGTTGTTCGCCTGGATGAGGAAATCCGTGCTGCCGATGCCGATCCACAGCAGGGCCGGTTTCTTGGAGAAATAGGTCGCGAGCTTGCCGTCGACGTCGGCATAGATCTCCTTGTGCGCGGCGCGCTCCTCGCTCCCGGTACCGATCGCGGCGGAGAACATGCCGGAGTAGTCGAACATGTCCGGATAGTTCAGCGTGATGTACAACGTGTGGAAACCGCCCATGGACAGGCCGCAGATGGCGCGTCCCTGCTTCTTCGCGATGGTGCGGTAGCGGCCGTCGATGAACTTCACGATCTCGGGGAACGCGGCCTCGAAGCTGCCCTCCATCGTTTGCGGTAGCGACATCGTCGGACGGGTGTAGCCCGTGGAATTCTCCAGCGGGGCGGCCTCCTCGGAGATGTTGCCGTTGGTGAAGACCACGATCATGGGCTTGGCCTGGCCGCGGGCGATGAGGTTGTCGAGAATCTGCGTGGCGCGGCCCTGGGTCACCCAGGCATCCTCGTCGCCGCCGATGCCGTGCAGCACGTACAGGACGGGATATTTGGCCTTGGACGTCTCGTAGCCGGCCGGGGTATAGACCGTCATGCGGCGGTCGAAACCGGCGGCGTCGCTGTGGTACCAGACCTTGGACACGGTCCCGTGGGGGACGCGGTGGACGGCGTACAGGTCGCTCCTGGCACCCTCTTCAGGCACCAGCAGCACGCTGGAAAGCGTGGCGACATCACGGTTGACGTAGACGTTGCTCAGGTCGAGGACCTGGTTGCCGTCCACGGTAAAGGAGTACATATACAGCTCCGGAGCCACCTTGAAGGGGGTGGTGTACTCCCAGACGCCGTTCTCGCCCTCCTTGAGCTCGGCCACGCCGGGCTGCTCGAAGGAGACCTTCTGGCCGTTCATCTCGAATTCCATCTTCTGGACCGGGAGGAAATCGCCGGAGAGGGTGACCTTGACGGCCTTGGGGGCACGGTAGCGGAAGGTCACGGTGCCATCGGGGTTGATGACGGGCGAATCGGTGGAAGGACCGCCCTGGAGAGCTTGCTGCGCAAGGGCGGAAACGCCCAGCAGGAATGCAGCGCAAAGGGTAAGGATTCTCTTCATATCAAAAGACTGGTTATCGGACAAATTTAACAAAAAAGCAGCGGAACTGCAATTATTTGAAACTTTCCCCGACCTTTACCAGGGCTTTCTTCAGGCAGACCGGCCAGAAGTTCCAGTCATGACCGCCGGGGCGTTCGATAAACTCGCAGCGCAGCCCGCTGGACCGGAGCATCGCCACCAGTTCCCGCACCCCCGCAATCCCCACCGTATAATCCTCGGTGCCGGATTCCACGGTAAGCGGAGGATACTCGGAAGGATCGTTCGCCACGGCAAACCCCTGGAAGGCATTCAAGTCGGAGGCGGGGCTCATGGCATAGGAATACGTGTATTTCTCCGGATATTTGAGCGCATGATAGAGCGAGCCGTAGCCACCCATGGACAGGCCGGCAAGGGCACGTTTGCCGTTGCAGTGGTACTTTTCCTCCACCGCCGGCATCAGGGTCCCGTAGAAGAAATCCTCATAGGGGCCTTGATAGAAAGCCGTCAGCCCGTTGGGCATGACGATTACCATGGGCACGCCGCCCTCATGATAATAGTTGTCTGCGATGATGGAGGCATTCCCCTTCTGGATCCACGAATCATTATCGTCGCCATAACCGTGGAGCAGATACAGAAACGGATAAGTCCTGTCCGCATCGAATCCGGGAGGAAGCCAGACCGACGCCACCAGCTGGCGGTTGTATTCCCCGCTGTAAAGCGAAATGCGTTCGACAGTGCCGGGAAGCACCTCCTCCTGCTCTCCGCCCCCGGGTCCGGCTTTCCCGCAGGCGCTCAGGGCCACGATCCCTGCCAGGATACAGGCAGCGTGGCGAAACCACCGGTTCTTTTTCATCATTTCAATTTGGATTCAATGTTCAGGATCATCATGCGCGGATACGGCTCCCACGCCGGCATACCGTCGGCCGAAGGGACGCCCGTCTTGGCGAAGTTCGTCCAGAGCCGGCTGATGCGGTGGCCCAGTTCGACCGCCTGCGCGCCCCCGCCCGTGAAGGTGCGGTGCAGCTCGACGTTGTCGAACACGAAGGGGATCTCCAGACAGTGCGTGCTGCCCAGGGCACCGTCCAGCACCGGGGATTCCCAGGTGAACTGGTACAGATAGACCGGGGCGCAGCCCGCAGCAGTGCGGTCGGCCGCCTGCTGGAGCGCCAGGGGCTTGAAGATCGGATCCTCCCGGTCGCGCGTGAATTCGTGGTAGGTCGTGCCGATGATCACGGGAATGTCTTTCGAGACGGCCATAGCCGCCGCGGAGCCGGGCTGGTGGGGCAGGACCTCACCGTCCACGACCGGGCGGGTGCCGAATATCAGCTGGTTCAGGAGGTTCTCCGGCAATTCACCCTCGTGCTCCGCATCCGTGCGCACCTCCGCCACGGCGGCGTCATAAGCTTCGAGCAGCGCCGCATACGGGACGGTCCCGATCTCGGCGATGCGGGCCGGATTGATGCCCAGGTGGCGGACGGTGGCCGCACCGATGCGGCGGGACCATTTCTGCGGCAGCGCCTCCAGGATGGAGCCGCTCTCCACGACCGCCTTGTGGAACAGGCCCTTCGCGGCAGGCATGGCGAGTAGGGTGCAGACCTTGCCGCCACCGCCGGACTGGCCGAAGATGGTCACGTTGGCGGGATCGCCGCCGAATGCGGAAATATTGTCACGCACCCACTCCAGCGCCTTGACGATGTCGGTCATGCCGAGGTTGCCGGAGGCGGCGTAGCGGTTGCCGAAACCGGACAGGTCCAGGAAACCCAGGACGTTGAGGCGGTGGTTGAGCGACACGACCACCACGCCGTGGTCGCGCGCCAGGTTGGCGCCGTCGTAGCCGATCTGCTCCTGGCCGGAGCCGGCGCTGAAGCCGCCGCCGTGCAGCCAGACCATCACGGGGCGCCTGCGTCCATCATTTATACCAGCGGTCCACACATTGACGCGAAGGCAGTCCTCGTCCGGGAAGCCGTCGTCCCAGTGCATCGAGAAGGCCTGGAGGTCGTCGTACCAGCCGCTGCGCGGGCCCTGCGGACACGTGGGCCCATAGGCGCGGCTGCTGCGCACCTCCGTCCAGGGCTCGGGATCGGCCGCGGGCTGGAAACGCTCCGCCCGGGCGTAGGGAATACCCTTATAAGTATAGACGCCGTCTTCAATATAACCGGCCACGGGGCCGGACGCCGTCTGGACCGTCGAGACCTTCGCGGAGGTCTCCAGGCTGTGGAGGCATTGCTCGGAGCGGACGCCCTTCGGGCCGCAGGCAGCCACCGCCAGGCAGGCGGCAAACAGGAAGATGGAAGGAATGCGTGTTCTCATCGTCATGCGGGATTGGTACGTATGCAAAATTACCCAACATCCCGCTCTTTTTCTTTTTCCTGCTCCCGAATGTTTTTCTTTCCGTACAAACCCGGTTTGCCACGTGTCCAATGTTTTCATTATTTTTCCAAAATCAGTTATATTTGAGGTAATAATCCTTGCATATGAAGAATCGATACGGGATCCTGTTCCTGCTTGCAGTCCTGCCGGCCGCCTGTTCGCATCCGGAGGCTTCGCCCGGCCCTTCCGGCGGCGAGAGCGTCATCCAGGTGGCGGAGCGCCTGTCCAACCAGCGGGTCAACGCCTTCGCGGAAGACGCCGACGGCCACATCTGGATCGGCACCGCACGCGGGCTCAACAAATACGACATCCACGACTACCACCAGTACTTCCGTTCGGACGACACCCTCGGCCTGCCGGACAACCAGATTACGGCCCTGCTCTGCAGCGCCGCCGGCCGGCTCTGGGTCGGCACGCCCTTCGGCGTGGCCGTGCGCATGGACGACGGCCGTTTCCGGCACGTACGGACGCTCGGAGACAACAAGAACGTCAGCGAAATCCTGGAGACCCGCGACGGGCAGATCCTGTTCAACAACAACGGCCTGCTGCTGCGCTACGACGAGCAGGCGGACTGCATCCGCCCCGTCGTCCGCGACTACGGCGGGCTCCGCTCGGTCATCGGCCAGGACGGCCGCATCTGGACCATCGCCGGCCTGGCGGAGCTCCGCTGCTACGACCCCTCCGACTTCCACCTGACCGGCTCCTGGGCCACGCGGCATCCCGCCTACCACCTCACCATGGCCGCGACCGGCGAGATCTGGATCTCCGGCATGGGCGCCCTCAGCATCTTCGACCCGCGCAGCGAGAAGTGGCTGGACCTCCCGGAGGCCATCCGGCGCGAGCGCAGACTCATGCAGGGCGACATCGACATCCTCTTCGCCAACGGCTCGGACATGCTCCTGCACACCATCACGGACGGCATGTTCTGCTACAGCCAGGCCACCGGCCGGCTGCTCCACCAGGGCGATCCGGGCTTCCCGTACGACATTCCCGACTTCGAGTATTTCAGCCTGTTCCGCGACAGCCGGGGCAATCTCTGGTTCGGCTCCACCGACCAGGGCTACAGCGTCTCCTATGCCGCCAAGGAAGGTTTCAACAGCAACCGCTACCTGGCGGAATTCTTCCAGCACAAATCCGTCACCGCCCTGTGCACCGACCGCGACAACCGGCTCTGGATCAGCACCCTCAACGACGGACTCTATGTATGCAACCCGGGCGGCAACGACCTGCGCCGGATCGACCTGGACCGGCTCGTCCCGGACAGCAACCTGGGCTACATCCGCTGCTCCGGCCTCTTCTGTGACGCCCAGGGCGAGCTGTGGCTCGTCCTGACGGAGAAATACCGCGTGCTCCGCTGCCGCTACGACGGAAAGGACCTGCGCATGATTGACCGCATCGACCAGTTCAACCCCATCTCCGTGTCGCAGGACGACCTGGGCCGCATCTGGATCTCCAACTACGCCGGCGAGCTGCTCCGCTACGACAAGGACAGCCGCCACATCGACCGGGTCCCCCTCCCGGGCGAAGCGCGGACCATCACCCCCGCCCTGCTGCAGGTCACGCCCGGGCGCATGCTCGCCGCCTCCTACAACAACCCCATGTGCGAGGTCTTCACCAACACGGCGGAAGCCCAGTTCATCGTCACGCCGGACGCGGAATGGAAGCACGGCTTCGTCCCGGTCCCTACCTGCATGTTCCTGGACAGCGCCGGCGACGTCTGGCTCGGCACGGTGGGCGGCGGCCTGTTCCGCTACTCCCAGAAGGAGCGCCAGACCTCCCGGGTGCCTGGGACGCCCTGCCAGGACATCTGCGCCATCCAGGAGGACCTCCAGGGCAACCTGTGGGTCAGCACGATGAACGGTCTGTGCCGCTACGACCGCACGATCGACGCCTTCGTCAGTTATTTCGAGAGCGACGGCACGGGCGGCAACCAGTTCTGCGACCGCAGCGCCTGCCGCCTCTGCGACGGCACGCTCGTGTTCGGCGGCACGCACGGCCTGACCCTGTTCAACCCCCTGGATCTCCAGCTCAAGCGCAGTTTCCCGCTGGTCTTCGAGGATCTCAAGATCCACAACAAGCTGGTCATCCCCTCCCCGGACGGCCCCATCGACCGGGAGCTCGTCCGAAAACCGCAGGTCACCATCCGCAATGACCAGAACGGCTTCAGCATCACCTTCGCCGCCCTGGATTACAGTGAGTTCACGCGCCCGCGCTACGCCTATATGATGGAGGGATTCGACCACTACTGGATCGAATCCGGCACGGTCAACGATGCGAACTACGCCAACCTGCCCGCCGGTCGCTACCGCTTCCGCGTGATGGTGCAGGACGACCCTTCCTCCGAGCAGTCGCTCTCCATCAAGGTCCTGCCGCCTTGGTACCGGACCTGGTGGGCCCGGCTGATCTTCTGGCTCGCCACTGTCGGGCTGCTCTTCCTCATCTGGTGGTTCTTCCGCCGCATCCGCCGCGTCCGCAAGCAGGCGGCCAAGCACATCCGCGAAGTGCGCCGCGAACAGGAGCGCGCCGAGCATGAGAAGGAAGCCGAGCAGCGGCTCAATCAAGTGCAGATGAACTATTTCGCCAACGTGGCGCATGAGTTCCGCACCCCGCTCACAATGATTGCGGGACCCGCCGAACAGCTCGCTGCCTCGCCCGACATCCACGGGCAGGACCGCCAGCTCGTCGGCATCGTGCAGCGCAACACCGCCTGGATGCTCTCGCTGGTGGGCCAGCTGCTCGACTTCAACCGCATCGGGGACAAGAAGCTCCAGCTCAAGGTGGCGGAAGGCGACATCGTGGCGCCGCTCAGCGACACCGCCGACCTGTTCCGCTTCAACGCCGAATCCAAGGGCATCGAGTTCAATACATACGGCCTGGAAGACCGCTTCACGATGTGGCGGGACGCCGACAAGGTGACCAAGATCACCATGAATCTGCTGTCCAATGCATTGAAATTCACGCCGCCGGGCGGCAAGGTCGCGCTCTCGTTCGACGTCCTCCCCCGCGAGGAGGTCGCCGTCGATTTCCCGCTCACAGACGCCGACACCGACATGCAGTACGCCCAGATCCGTGTCTCCGACACCGGCCGCGGCATCCCGGAGGACCAGCTGGAGAAGATCTTCGAACGCTTCAACCAGGCCGGCCGGGGCGACTCCGCAGGCACCGGCATCGGGCTCTTCTATTCCCGCGCCCTCGCGGAGCTCCACCACGGCTACATCCATGCCCGCAACCGCGACGGCGGCGGCGCGGAGTTCACGTTCATCCTTCCCGTCAGCGCCTCCTCCTACTCGGAAGACGAGCGCACCGCCGAGGATCCGCTGCGCCAGCAACTCCCGCTGCCGGAGGTTGCGGACAGCCAGCCGGCCACGGACGACTCGGGCGAGAAGCGCCGCGTCGTGGTCGTGGACGACGACATCGACGTAGCCAACTACGTCAAGGTGCTCCTGTCGCCATACTACAACGTCATCGTCCATTTCGACGCAGATTCCGCGCTGAAGGCGCTCGAAGAGGAGGCCCCGGACCTGGTGATCAGCGACGTCGTCATGCCCGGCCGCAGCGGTTACGAGCTCTGCGAGACCATCAAAGGCAACCTCCAGCTCAGCCATATCCCCGTGATCCTCGTCACGGCCAAGGTGGCCGTGGAGAGCCAGGTCCAGGGCCTGGACAAGGGCGCGGACGCCTATGTCACCAAACCTTTCAACCCGTCCTACCTGCTGGCCTTGGTGAAGTCCCTGCTGGAGAACCGCGACAAGCTCCGCCGGCGCCTCGGCTCCGTGACCAGCACGGAAGACATCGAGCCGGAGGCGCTCTCACCGCGCGACAGCGCCTTCATGAAGGAACTTTACGAACTGATGGACAAGGAGTTGGCCAACCAGGAGCTGGACATCACCCGCATGACGGAAATGATGCGCATCTCCCGGACCAAATTCTACTACAAGGTGAAGGGCCTCACAGGCGAAAACCCGGGCGTGTTCTTCAAGCGCTACAAGCTCAACCGCGCCGCAGACCTGCTCAAAGAGGGAAAATACAACATGTCGGAGATCGCCTACATGACGGGCTTCAACACCCTGTCACACTTCTCCACGTCCTTCAAGAAGCAGTTCGGCGTCCCGCCGTCCGAGTACGTCGGTTAACCGTCAGGTTGTCATCCCGAGCGCAGTCGAGGAATCTACAGTTTCCTTAGGATGATGGTCTCCCCGATATGGGTGGGGCCATCTCCTCTATAGCTGTTGTACAGCCGGATCTTCTTCAGCTGGACGCCGAACATCTGGGAGATGTCCCAGAGCGTGAGGCCGTTCTGCTCCGCCTCGAAACGGCCGGTGCCCGGCGCAGCCTGCGTCTTCTTGCGGGCCAGGTACACGATGGTGTCTGGCTCCAGCTCCTGCTCGTAGGCGAGGTCGTTGTAGCGCAGGATCTCCTTCGGCGAAAGGTCGTAGGCCGAGGCCAGGGAGCGGTAAGTATCGCCCTCAATGGAGAGCACATACGGCACGCCGTTGCGCTCCAGGACCTTGCGGGACATCGGCAGGGTCAGCCGCTCGACGGCGACGGGGATGCGGCGCTGCTCGACGGCAGCAACCTGCGGGAGGCCCCGCGCCGCGGGGGCCGGAGCCGCCTGGGCCAGCGCTTCCTCGTCATAGCGGTAGAGCTGGAAATCCTCGATGGAGGAGATCAGCTTGTTCGCATAGCGGGCGTCCGTGGCGTAGCCGGCCTTCTTGAGCCCCCTCGCCCAGCCCTTGTAGTCCGTGGGCTCCAGGTCGAACAGGCTCTGGTAGCGCTCGCGGGAGCGCAGGAAATCGGAATGCGCCCGGAAGGACTCCTCCGCGCTCGCATAGGCCCGGAAGCACTCCTTGGCGCTGTCGTCGTCTTTGTAGAACGTCTCCCCGTCCCACTCCTCGTGGCACTTTATCCCGAAATGGTTATTGGCCTGGACGGCCAGCACGGACCGCCCGGCGCCCGACTCCACGAGCGCCTGGGCCAGCGTGATGCTGGCCGGCACGCCGGTGCGCTGCATCTCGGCGACAGCCAGGGGGGCAAATTGCTCAATATAGCTCTGGTACGGGTTCTGGGCCACGCAAAGGCAGGGCACCAGCGCCGCGACAAGGATCAGCAAACGTTTCATTTGGCGTAGGAATAACGCACGAAGATACTAAAAATCGATGACATCGCCATCCTGCCCGGCCGTCGTGTCCGGGAAAATATCCCGACACTCCTGCAGGAGGGCGTCAAAATCGGTAATCCGCGAAGAGTAATGCCCGATCACCAGGCGGCCGGCACCGGCGTCGCGCGCGCACTGCGCCGCCTGCTCGGAGGTCGAATGCCAGTGGGCGACGGCCCGGTCGGCCATCTCCCGCGGATAGGTGGCCTCGTGGTAGAGGAGGTCCACCCCGCGCACCCAATCCGCCTCTTCCGGGAAGGGCACGGTGTCCGAGCAATAGGCGAAGCTCTTCGGATGGTAGTCCGGATTCTCCTTCCAGTGGCGCTCGGTCACGATCTCATCGAAACGATAGCCGTAGCACTCGATCTTGTGCCGGAGCGGGAAGGCGCTGCCCTGCACGTGCTTCGACGTGTGGATCAGCTGCGGCTCGCGGCAGTCCACGGCCGTGAAGCGGATCTCGAAGCAGTCGTACTCCCCGAAGAAGCTCTGGTAGAACTTCAGCACAGAGCCCAGCGCCTGCGGACCGTAGATGTCGAGGGGGGCCGTGCGGCCGTACATCGTCATCGTGTTGAGCAGGCCGAACAGGCCGAACAGGTGGTCGCCGTGGATATGGGTGATAAAAATGGCCTCCACTTTCAGGAATGACAGGTGGGCACGCCGCATCTGCTGCTGCGTGCCCTCCCCGCAATCCAACAGGAACAAGCGCCCGTGCACGGAGAGCACCTGGGCGCTTGGATTCCTATCAGAAATGGGCATGGCCGAAGCCGTGCCCATTATCGTGAGAGTGAAGTTCATCGGATGTTACTCGCCTTTCTCGAGTTTCTCCTTCAGGGCAGCGAGGGCGTCGATGTCGCCAAGGGTGGTCTTCTCGACATTGGAGTTGACCTTCTTGACGGCCTTCTTGGTGCTCTCGGCTTCGCTCGCGGCGGCACGCTCCTTGACCTCCTGGTAGGTACGCAGGTGGCTGAGGAGGATGCGGCGGGTGGAGCGACGGAGCTCGACCACCTTGAACGGAAGGGTCCGACGGCCTGCTTGCCGTCTTCCTTGACAAGCTCGCGGGTGAAGGCAAAGCCCTCAGCCTCGCCGTCCAGGGTGATGTTGGCACCCTTGTCGGTCGTGGAAGCGACGGTACCCTCGACGGTGGAACCCACCGGGAACTTGGCCTCGATCTCGTCCCAAGGATTCGGGATAAGCTGCTTGTGGCCGAGGCTGAGCTTGTGGTTCTGCTCGTCGAAGTCGAGGATCTGGACGTCGATCACATCGCCGGGGGCGACCACCTCGGAGGGGTGCTTGATCTTGTTCCAGCTCAGGTCGCTGATGTGCACGAGGCCTTCCACACCGTCCTCCAGCTCGGCGAACACGCCGAAGTTGGTGATGTTGCGGACCGTGGCCTTCTGCTTGCTGCCGACGGGATATTTCTCGCGGATGCTCTCCCAGGGGTTCGGCATGAGCTGCTTCAGACCGAGGGAAATCTTGCGGGCGTCGCGGTCGATGGACAGCACCTGGGCCTCCACCTCGTCGCCGACTTTCAGGAACTCCTGCGCGGAGTGCAGTCTCGGAGACCAGGACATCTCGGACACGTGGACCAGACCCTCAACACCCGGCTCAATCTCGATGAAGGCGCCGTAGTCAGCGATAAGGATGACCTTGCCCTTGACCTTGTCGCCCTCCTTGAGGTTGGCGTCAAGATTGTCCCACGGGTGCGGGGTGAGCTGCTTGAGACCGAGCGCGATGCGCTTCTGGGCCTCGTTGAAGTCGAGGACGACGACCTTGATCTTCTCGTCCAGGGCGACGATCTCCTCGGGATGGTTGACACGGCCCCAGGAGAGATCGGTAATATGGATGAGACCGTCCACGCCGCCGAGGTCCACGAACACACCGTAGTTGGTGATGTTCTTGACCACGCCTTCGAGGACCTGGCCCTTCTCCAGCTTGCTGATGAGCTCGGCGCCTCGAGGAGTGCCTTGTGGGAAACGACGACATTGCGGAACTCCTGGTTGATCTTGACGATCTTGCAGTCGATGTTCTGGCCGACGAACTGGTCGTAGTCGCGGATCGGCTTGATGTCGATCTGGCTGCCCGGCAGGAAGGCCTCGATGCCGAACACGTCGACGATCATGCCACCCTTGGTGCGGGTCTTGACAAAGCCCTTGACGATCTCGTCGTTCTCGAAGGCCTCGTTGACGCGGTCCCAGGACTTCAGCGTGCGGGCTTTGCGGTGGGAAAGCACCAGCTGGCCCTTCTTGTCCTCGGCGGACTCTACATAGACCTCCACCTTGTCGCCGACCTTGATGTCGGGATCATAGCGGAACTCGGACACGGGGATGACACCCTCGCTCTTGCCGCCGATGGTGACGACGACCTCGCGCTTGTTGACCGCGGTGACCTCACCTTCGACCACTTCGTTCTCGACGACCTTGGACAGCGTGGCGCTGTAAGCGTCCTCGATGGCTTTCTTGTCGGAGCTGCCGTAGACGTCTCCGCCCTCGAAGGCATCCCAATCGAAATCCTCGGGCTTGACGGACGCGTTCATCCGAACTTCATTCTTTAATTCTTCCATGTTGTAATTAAAAAACAAACTAGTAGTTAAACATTATTTTCTGTCCCTCCGGCCGGCAAGGCCGGATTTCGGGCGCGCAAAGTTAGCAAATTATTCTGATTTTCACTACTTTTGTATTCCCGATTTGCAAAAAATGTATTCTGTCGACAAATACCCTTCCAAGATCCTCCAGGAGGCCGTCGAGGCCATCGGTTCCCTGCCCGGCGTGGGCTCCCGCAGCGCCCTGCGCCTCGCCCTGCACCTGCTCGGGCAGCCCGCGGATAGCATCCACCATTTCACGGAAGCGATCAACCGCCTCGCGGATGACGTCCAGTACTGCCGGACCTGCCAGATGGTCTCCGACGCGGACACCTGCCCGATCTGCGCGGACCGCACGCGCGACGCCCGCACCATCTGCGTGGTGGAGAGCGTACGCGACGTGATGAGCATCGAGGCCACGGGGCAGTACCGCGGGGTCTATCATGTCCTGGGCGGCATCATCTCCCCCATCGACGGCATCGGCCCCTCGGACATCCACATCAGGGAGCTGGTGGAGCGTATCGGGCGGATGCACGAGGAAGACGCCGCCGTGGAGGACCTCCCCGGCGGGGACAGCGTCTCCCGGGGAGACATTGAGATTATCCTCGCTTTGAGCGGCGATGTCGAAGGTGAGACGACCGCCCTGTACATCTACCGCCAGATCGAAGACAAGGGCGTGAAGGTCACCACCCTCGCCCGCGGCCTCGGCTTCGGCGACGACCTCGAATACGCCGACACCCTCACCCTCGGCCGCTCGCTCACGGCCCGGCAGCCCTTCCGGCCGTAGCCCCTGTCATCCTGAGCAACCCTTGTCATCCTGGCAGCCCCTGTCATCCTGAGCGAAGCGAAGGATCTATTCCTTTTTCAATTCCACCGCCGGATTGGTGCGGGCGGCCTTCAACGTCTGCCAGAGAACGGAGACGAAGGAGATCAGCAGGACAAGCAACGCGGCAAGTGCGAATATCCACCAGTATCCGGTGATCCTGTCGGCATATCCATCCAGAAATCTCCTGACCAGGACAGAAGCCACCGGGATGCCTATGGCCATCGAGACCAGGGCAAGGACCATGTAGGAACGCAGGGTCCGAAGGGTCTCTTCCCTTGTCTCGCTGCCAAATACTTTTCGGACGGCTATGTCCCGGGCATTTCTTGACGCAAACCAGGTACTCATGGCGACAAGCCCGAGCATCGCAAGGAACACGGCGACAAGGCCGAAAAGCGTCACGATACTCGTGTAGCGGTGCAAATCCACATAGTCCGCCGCGATGATCTCCTCCAGATAGCCGCACTGGCTCTCATAGGAGTTGCCCAGGTCCGGAACGCCGATGGTCTCACCGTAATGCTCCGTCACGATTCGCGTAAAATCCTTCCGGAACGCCTTGTGGTCGGCCCCGGTCTCAATCAGCAACCCTGTCAGGTTCGCATCGGAGGTAACATTCACGGCCGTGAACAAATGCTCGGCATAACGGGAATACAGATCTTCCGCATTCACCGGAAGACGCCTTACCGGCTCAAGGATTCCGCCGATCACGACGTCTGGATAGACTTCGTGGAGGTCGCCGAAATTCACAAGCGCCTCCTCCGGCCAGAACGTCCCCGGCTTTACTCCGGTAAAAGCTTCTTTCTCCCGGAACCCCAACAGATGGAAAGCCGATGTATCACAGCGGATGATCTGGATAATCGACTCCGAAGGGCCGGGAGCAATGGAACGGATATGGGTGGGAATCCCATCGACATAACTGATACTCTTTACATCGGGAAGCGAAGCGAGTTTGTCCCCCAGAAGGTGGACGTCCGAGGAATAGTACCACGACGGGTGGAAATAGAACAGGTTCTCTCGCGGGGAGATGCCGATATCCAGGGTCTCAAGGTGGCGGAGTTGCGACCGGAGCGCGATGGACATGCAGACAAGCACGATTGCCAGGACGGATTGCGTGATCACACAGGCCTTGTTGAAGCACATCTTCATCCGCCTCCGGATCTTCCCGCTGACGACTTCGATCGGCTGGAAAGACGAGAGCATCGAGGCGGGAAGCAGGCCGGCTACAGCGCCGACGAGAAGGATGGCCGCGATGGAGAAAAGCCAGAAAACAGGGCCGTCCAACACCCTGAATTCCACAGGAATCCCGCCGGGGCGGATGCTGTTGAGATACGGGACGATGGCCCGGGCCAGGATGATGGCAAGGATGTAGCATACGGCCGTGAACAGGATGGACTCCAGCATGATGCGGGTGAAAATCTCCTTTCTGTCCTCACCGAGCAGGCGCCTCGTCGCCATCTCCTTCGCCCTCCCCCCGGAAATGGCGGAACAGAGATTCATGTAGTTGAGGACCGCCGAGAGAAGAAGCACCAGACCCAGGACGACCAGGCCGTAAAGATACAGGCGGTTGCCCTGACGGATTCCGCTGATGTCCGTTGGCGAGAAGTACAGATCCCTGTAGGCCGTCGCCATGATGTCCTCCCCTTCTTTCCGGTCCAGGGCCGGGCCCATCAGCGAGATAAACTTCTGGGAGAATGCAGGGATGTCCGCCCCGTCCGTGAGCGATGCGATCGCATGCACGATCGTTCCGGATCCTTTTTGACGGATATCGGATTCCCGGATTTGCCGCGGTTCCGTGAGATTGGATTCCATCGGGCAGAACACATCGAAAGAATCGAGAATGGAGTAATCGGAATCGGCTATAATGGCCACGACCTCAGCTTCCTCCTTCTCGATCTCCCCGTATGGGCCATAGCCTTCCGTTCCGATGCCGATGATTTGTCCGAGGGCTTCGCTGAAGGGGAAAAGCCTTCTGGCTGCCGACTGCGAGAGCGCAACGCCCCGGCCGCCTTGCAGGGACTGGAGCGATCCTTCCGTGACTTCGAGACCAAGGAGGGACAGGAGCTGCGTATCCGCGATGAGGACCGGCATTTTTGTAAACTCCATTCCCGCCTTGACGGAGAGTTGCGACGGAATAAATGCCGCGACCGCTTCGACCTCCGGCAGCGAGGCCAACGCTTCCTTGTCCCTGTACTCCATGTAAGGCATGCTCTGGGGGCCCAGGATGAAGAGATTCCGGCCCCCGGGGACGTCGTTCGCTATCTTGAGCTGATCCCGAAGGGACGAGCCGACAACAATCACCAGCGCCAGGCTCACGATCAGACCCACCGCCTCGATGGCGGTGTATAGCATGTTGCGGGACAGGAATTTTAGGTAGCTTTTCATTCTTATTCCTTTTTCAACTCCGTCGCCGGATTGGTCCGCGCGGCCTTGAGGGTTTGCCAGAGTACAGAGGCGAAGGAGATTGCCAGGGCGATGGCCACCGCCACCGCGAAGATCCAGCCGTAGCCGCTGATGCGGTAGTTGTAGTCCGCCAGGTAGCGCTCCGCCAGCCAGACGGCCACCGGCACGGCCAGCACGCAGGCGATGCCCACCAGCAGCATGTATTCCCACACGCCGCGGGCCACTTCTCCCCCGACCGTGCCGCCGAAGACCTTACGGACGGCCACGTCGTGCGTCCGGCCGCCCGCGAAGAACGCGGACATCGCCAGCAGGCCCAGGAGGGAAATCAGCAGGGACAAGCCCATGAAGAGTTCGATCATACGCATGTAGTTCTCAGCCTCCGCCAGGCCTTTTTTCACCTTATCCTCGACATATCCGTTGTCGGTCGGATCGTATACATAGCCGGTCGCTTCCGGGATGAAGCGCTCATACAGGGCAGCCAGCTGCTTTTTTGCCGCTTTCTTATCCCCGTCTATCCGAAGGAGTATCGTGTTTCCGTTCTGCAGCTCGTTGTACACAACGATCACGCCCCATGAGCCCTGTTGGATGTGAGCGGCATCATCGGTGGCGAAATCCTTCAGCACGCCGGCGAGTTCAGAAGGGAATCCGAAAAAGTTCGCCCATTTCGGAAGGGTTTGCTCCCCCGGCTCGAGCCCCAACCCATTCCAGGCGCTTTCAGACAGCCAAACACCCGCCCCCTGCGGGGTATGGAAATCCTCGAGCACCTCATATCCGCACATCTGGAACGCATCCACGTCATAAGCTATCACGCTCAGCGCAATCGTGCCGACACCGTCTTTCCCGGGACCGGAACCGCTCATGTATTTGTGCCCAGGGAAGCCGTTGGCCCAGCCGGAAGCCTTGACAAAAGGAAGCTTGCGCACGGCGTCCGCATGCGGCTCGGACAGGATGTTCTGAACGAACAGATTCTCCACATCCACCCCCACAGGCTGGTGGATCATGTGCGAATACTGTCGCTCCATGACCAGCGCGAAGGCGACGAGCAGGACGGAAAGCGCCGTCTGGAAGACGATAAAAATCTTGGAGAAGACCCGCTTGCTCCGCAGGCGGTAGTCGCCCTTGACCACCTGGACCGGATTGTAGCGCGAGGCCATCCGCGACGGGATCCACCCGGCCAGCAGGCCCGTCACCAGGACCACGCCGACGAAGAGGGCTGCCGTGGGGAGATCCAGCTGCCAGGAGAACGGAGCGGACACGAAGCGGGTCCCCCGCCGGGTCTCCAGGAAGTCACTGAGCATCGGTGCAAAGGCCCGTGCGACCAGGATTGCCGCCCCGGCACATACGAATGTAAACACCAGCGATTCAAGCAGATACTTCCGCACAACCTGACCGCGGGTGGCGCCGAGGATGGCGCGCATCCCTATCTCCTTGGTCCGTTTGCCGGCCAGGGCCGCGCTCAGGTTGATGTAGTTAAAAACGGCGGAGAGGAGCAGCAGAATCACCACGGCAAAGAGCATCCGCAACAGGGAAAGGTTCCCCTTGTGGAAAGCCATCCCGCCATTGAGATCGGCGAAATACAAGCGGTCCATCCGCTCGATGCAGCCGTTCTTGAAGGTCCGGGACTCGTCGCGCCCCCATTGTTTCCGGCCATGTTCCTCCAATGCCAGGTCCAGCGCGGCGGCCAACTCATCTTCCGGCAAGTTACTGGAAATCAGGCAGACGTCTCCGCCTGCGGCGCCCGGAGAGAGCTCCTTCCACTCCTTGACCTGCAGGAAATCCAGCTCGTTGAAGAGCGCGGCAGGCTGGGAACGAAACACGGCAGCAATCGTGAAGGGCTGGCCCCAGCTGACCATCTGGCGGTCGAGAATCACGCCGTCTTTGGCGAACTTCCGGGCCAGGCGTTCGCTGATGGCGACGCCGCCGCCGAGCAAGGAGCGCATGTCACCCTCTACCCATTCGACCGGGAACATCTCGAAGAAGTCCGGTTCGACCGTCGCCATGCCGGTCTCGCCGGCAGGCTCGCCATCCACGGTGGGATCAACGTGGCGATACGAGAACATCGTCGCCTGGTCCACGGCAGGCAGGTTTTCCTTGATCAGGAAGGCCAGACCCTGCGGCGCCATGTCCACCATGGTGTAGCTGACGTTGCTGAGGGCATAATAATGCTTCCACGCAGGCGCGCCGTGGGCCGTGCGCCACTGATGCCGGGCATAGGCCCCGATCAGCAGCACAAACGCCAGGCTCACGGCCAGCCCCACCGCCTCGATGGCGGTGTAGAGCTTGTTGCGGGATAGGAATTTCAGGTAACTCTTCATTTTAATTTGGATTGTAACTGGAATTTAGTTACATTTGCACATGGGCACGAAAGAGAAATTAGTAGAGCGCCTGAAACGCCTTCCAACGGACTTCACATTTGATGAGGCCGAGAGACTGTTGACCTTGTTTGGATACATGAAATCCAACAAAGGCAAGACATCCGGATCCAGAGTTATGTTTATAGACAGCCATGATCGCAAGATCTTATTACACAAGCCCCATCCGGGTAACATAGTCAAAGGATATGCTTTAAAGGATATTCTGGATAAACTCATTAGAAACGGTAACATATGAACACATTAAAGTATAAAGGCTATATCGGGTCCGTTGCATACAGCGAGCCGGATAAGGTTTTCTTCGGGAAACTGGAAGGGATTGACGATCTTGTCAACTACGAGGGAGAATCTGTAACAGAACTCACTGACGCTTTTCATGAAGCGGTGGACGACTACCTTATTTTCTGTGAAGAACACAACTGCAAGCCCGAAAAGAGCTACACCGGGACTTTTAATGTCCGCATTTCCCCCGACACCCACCGGGACATCGCAAACCTGGCAGCCGAAGCCGGCATTTCCATCAATGCCTTCGTGAAGCGGGCGCTCAGCGAAGCCGTCAAGCATCCCTGGGTGGAGCCCGGCTCCCTGGCAACCGGATACGGCGTGGAGCAGGCAGAACCGGCCATGCTGATGGACTCGGGCTACCCCACCCATTACGGTGTCTGGGACGAGTTCAGACTCGCCGTCCCGCACAAGGATGCCGCGCTTGTCAAAGAACTGGCGAAGCGTATGGGCTGGGATCTTGAAAATCATTCTTAGCATCTTATCGTCATTCGCCGGCTCCGACCGGCGAATCTCTTATTCCTTCTTCAACTCCACCGCCGGGTTGGTCCGGGCGGCCTTGAGGGTCTGCCAGAGGACGGTGCCGAAGGCAATGGCCAGGGAGATGACAACCGCCACCGCGAACACCCATCCGTAGCCCTCAACGCGGTAAGCGAAGCGCTCCAGATACACCCTGGCGGCCCAGATGGCCAGCGGAATGCCGACGAGGCAGGCGATGCCGGTCAGGACCATGTAGCTGCGGACATTCCGCCAGGTCTCGTGCGAGTCATCTGACCCGAAAACCTTCCGCACCGCAATCTGCTTGGTGTTTTCATCGGCAAAGTAGGTACTCATGGCCAGCAGCCCCAGCAGCGCAATCAGCACGGAGAGTATCGCAAAGAGTTCCACCAGGCGCAAGGTTCGCTGAACGGGAGCCAACTGCTCGCAGTTGATGTCCTTGACAAACCCGTACCGCCAGGCGGGTTCCTCAACGCCGGAGGTCTCCAGGCGGAATTCCCGGTAGGCCTGGAGAATCTGATCCCCGTAGGATTTTTCTTCCCCGGTGGTGCCGATGAGAAGGCAGTTGGCATAGTAGAGTTCTTCGACCCGGGTCACGATGACGCTGCCATTGGGATTGATGGAGCCTTCCGAAGCCGGGCGGGCCGGGAAATCGTGGATGATACCGCCGATGAACTCCGGCTGGGCGCCGTTCATACGGATACGTCGCGGGAAGACGGTCGATGTGTCCGATACCGCCGCCGTATTGAAGGCGGAGCGGCTCATCCACATCGAATGCACCAGCGGATGCCCGAAGTCTTCCTCCACTTCCATGCCGAGCAACTGGAAATAGGTGGAGTCGCAGACGATGACGGGCATATCGACGTGATGCTCTTCGTCCACCTTGACGCCCATCGTCATGTTGATGAGTCCAGGGATGCCGCGGCCCACGCCTGCTTTCGTCACAAAAGGCAGCTTCTCCACTTTGTCCTTGAAAAGCCTCATGGCATCATAGTTCTGGGCGGAGTACTCAATGTAATACAGATTGTCCGTGGCGGCATGCATCGGCCTTGTCAACATGTGCCGCATCTGCACTTCCATCACCAGGGCCATCGCGATCAGGAAGACCGAAAAGACGTTCTGGACAACGATGAACACTTTGTTCAGAATCATCTTGTTCTTGCGCCGGAGCGCACCCTTGATCACGTCGATGGGTTCGTAGCGCGAGGCGGCAAAGGCCGGGAGCAGGCCGTTGATAACGCCCACAATCAAAATACCGGCAATATACGCCAGGACATACCCCGGTGTCATCATGAACGAAAGTCTTACGCTGGTGTCGCCCATCCCCAGCATCAATTCGTCCGGGTCGCTGGTGGAGACCAGGCTGTTCACCATGGGCGCCAGCAAATCGGCCATGAGCAGCGCTGCCGCAAAGCATACGGCGGTAAAGGCGACCGACTCGGCGATGTACTTCCACAGGATGCCGGTCTTATCGGCCCCCAGAAGGCGCCGTGTGGCCATTTCCCTGGCCCGCTTGCCCGTGAGCGCCAGGCTCAGATTCACATAGTTGAAGATGGCCGACAGGAGGAGCAGCAGGACGACGACAATCAGCAGGCGCAGCATCTGGACATTTCCTGTGCGGGTCAGTCCATTGCTGCTTCCGGTGAAGAAAAAGGCCTCATCCATCCGGAATGCACGCCAGGAATCGACCTTCTCGGCACCCCAGGAGGCGTCGTAATTCTTATGCAGCAGCGCCTTTACTTTGGACTGCACATCGGCGAGGTCGGCATCCTCCCGCACCCGGAACCAGGTGGTATAATTGCCGATGCTGTTGAAAACTTTCCCCTGTTCGAGCGCCCAACTGTTTGTGATATTCGTAATGATGTCCGCCGGCATGAAGAAAGCGCCGTCGAAATCGGCATAAATGCCCTTGATGGTACGGTCCTCTCTGTCCACCTTGATAACTTGACCGATCTGAGCACTTATCTTCCGGGCGAGGGATACACTGATAAGGATGTCATCCTTGCCGACAAAATCCTCCAGGCTTCCTTCCAGGAGATGATATTCCGGGAACACCTTGAAGAAATCGGCATCGGTCTCGATCCCGGACGCCTGGACGGGCTCCTCACCTTTTTGAATGACGGGCTGCCATAGCACCGCAACATGGGTTGCCGCCCCCACCTCCGGGATATTCATCTCCAGCTCCTCCTTGTCCCAATAGGTCAAACCCAGGAACTCGTCGCTTCCCAGCACGAAAGTCCGCTTCCAGTCCGGTGACTCATGCGCCACCTCATACTGCTGCACCACATAGCTCCCAATCAGAATCACGAACGCCAGGCTCACGGCCAGCCCCACCGCCTCGATAACGGTGTATAACTTATTGCGGGAGAGGAATTTCAGGTAACTTTTCATCCTATTCTTTTTTCAGTTCGATCGCCGGATTGGTCCGGGCGGCCTTAAGGGTTTGCCAGAGAACGGATACGAAGGCGATGGCAACGGAAAGCAGCACGGCCACGACAAAGATCCACCAATAGCCTTCGAGCCTGTAAATGAAATCCTTGAGATACTCCTGCGCCGCAAAGACGGCAATCGGGATTCCAATCAAGCAGGCGATGCCCACCAGGATCATATAATCCTGGATCGTGTGCCAGGCCTCCGTTTCCACCGTACCGCCGAACACCTTCCGCACGGCGATGTCGCGGGACTTCTCATCGGCATAATAGGTGCTCATGGCCACCAGCCCCAGAAGGGCGATAAGAATGGACAGGAGCATAAAAATCTCCACCAACCTCATATTGTTGCGGGCCGGTTTCCAGGCCTCAGCGATATTCTCGTCAACCCAGAAGGCTAAGTTATCGTAGATCTGCTTGCCCTTGATGTAGTTATCGTAAGCTTCCATGATCTGCGCTTTTGCCTCTTTCCGGTCCGGGGTGGTTTCTATGACCCATCCGGCGAAAGGAATGTCTTCAGAACGCATCAGCGAAACGATGGCATAGTCTTCTTCTCCCATATTGGCATTGTTGGTCGGGAAAGATTTGAAAACGCCGGCAACTTGTTCGCAGCCATTCGTCCGTTTGCTCAGCGTGCCGCTGATGTCGTGATAGTCCGAGTCGAAACCGGTAGCGGAAAAACTCTTGTCAGAGAACCAGACGCTATTGAACTGTGGTGCATGGAAATCCTCCAGAATCTCAAATCCGAAAATTGAGAAAGCAGTACTGTCCAACCTGATCAGTTTGTAGAGAATGTCCTGTCCATCCCGGGTAGTGCTATACTGGCCCATATTGATACTGCCGGGCACTCCCGAACTTTTTCCGATTCGTTTTACGCACGGGAGAGCCTCAAGGGCATCTTTCAAAGGAGCATCATCTTCACCGGAAAAATCCTTGAGGTAAAAGATGTTCTCGATGTTGCAGTTCATCGGCCGCTCCTGTGTCTTTCGCATCTGCGCCTCCATCGTGATGGCCAGCGCTATCAGGATGACGGCCAATGTGTTTTGCAGCACGATGAATACCTTGCTGAATACCATTTTGCTCTTGCGCCGGTATCCGCCTTTCATTACGTCCACGGGTTTGTAGCGACCTGCCATCGTTGCCGGGAAGATGCCGCAGAGCGCTCCCACAAGCAGAATGATGACGATATAGGCCGCTACATACCCTGGAGAACAAATGACTCTTATCGGGATATCCGGATTGTTCAAGAGCGCATTCATGGCCGGGCAGATAGCTTCCGCCAGCAATAGACCGGCCGCAAAGCATACTGCGGTAAACGCGATGGATTCAGCCACGTACTTCCAGATAATGCCGGCTCTTGATGCCCCGGACAATTGCCTAACGGCCATTTCCTTCGATCTCTTTCCAGTGAGTGCGACAGACAGGTTGATGTAGTTAAGGATGGCCGACAGAAGGAGGAGAAGTCCAACCAGCGTCAGAATCCAGAGTGTCGCTTTGTCTCCGTGCCGGAAAAACCCTTCCGTTTCCTTGAAAAACAATTCATCATAACGCGAGAGTTCCAGATGTTCAAAGAAAGACTGCCCATATATGCTTGAATAAACGTCCTTGCAAACAGCTTCCAGTTTTTCATAGAGAACGTTCCTGTCAGTTCCAGGACGGACCTTGATCAACGTTACGGTACTGCCGTAGTTGTCGAAGGGTTGCCAATTATCCTTGTAGATGGCTGCGTTCATGAATATGTCGTACGGCTTGATGACCGTTCCCTTCAGGTCCTCCAGTATGGCACCGACAATATAACTGTCCCCGCTGATTTCAAGGGTCTCACCTACCGAAAGATCATGCTTACCCGCAAAGGAGGCGGTAAGAATCACATTGGAAGGAACGGAAAGAACAGCTGCTGCGCCTTCCACAAAGCGAAATTCTGGGCATATCTCAAAAAACGCAGGTTCTACGCCGGCACTTTCCGCTTCTATCTGCTCTCCCTCTATGACAGGACGAACTGCGACATTGCACATCCTGGAAACGGACTCGATTTCCGGAATGTCCCCGATGGCATCCGGGAAACCATAGGTAAGTGCCGGAAACATCGGTAATCCAGGCACATAGATCCGCTCCCAACCCGGGTTCTCCCTCGTCACTGCATATTGCTGCCACACATAGGAGCCGATGATAATCACAAACGCCAGGCTTATAGCTAGCCCCACCGCCTCGATGGCGGTGTACAGTTTGTTGCGGGAGAGGAATTTAATGTAACTTTTCATACTGTCGTCATTCCCGGCTTGACCGGGAATCTCTTATTCATTTTTCAACGATTCCACCGGATTGGCCCGGGCGATTCTGAGGCAGTTCAGGACCACCACGCCCAGCACGATGGCCAGCACCAGCACGGCACCGCCAATGAAGTATAGTGGATTCAGGGACACCTTCTCGGCAAACATCTCCAGCAGTTTGCCGGCCACGAAGAATGCTCCGATACAAGCCAGCGCCGCCATGATCGCCGACAGCTTGAGTATGCCTGTCGCAAAGACGCCAAGGACATCCCGTGATGAGGCTCCGTTGATCTTGCGGACGGCCATCTCCTTGCTCCGCCGCAGACTCTCGTCCCGGATGAAGCCTATCAGCCCCATCAGGGCAATCAGAAGTGAGAAGACAGCGCCCAGCGCCATGGTATTGCGCACCTTTTTGACTTCAAAGTAAACCTCGCGCATCTGTTCCTCGTAAGAGATGATGTCTATCTCCTTCCCTTCCAGGGCCTGGGACAAAACTTCCCGGACCATCGGCAGCGATTCGGGCCGCACTTTAAAAAGGATATGTGGCATCCAGCAGTCTTCACTGCCAACTTCTCCGTAGAACCACGCGCTCGGCCGGGGATCCCTCCCCAGGAGACTTCCGATAAGGTAGCTCTGATATACTCCGGAGATGGTGTAATAGAATGGCACTTCATCGTCGCTCATCGGGGCGTGTCCTGTAATGAACACCTGTTTGCCAACTGCGCCGTCGCTCCAATCCGTGAAATCGGCCATCCTTGCCACAAACTTCTCGTCCACTACGATCTCCAATTCATTCTCAGGAGCGCGTCCGTCAAGGAACCGGATACCCATCAGGTCGTAAAAGCCGGCAGAGCATTCGTACTGGTCTGCAATGTTGAACAATTCCCTGTCGTCACCGGGGATATACACATTGTCCCCGCTTGATCCCTGATATGGCAGATTGTTGCATGCAGCCACTCCATATACCTCGGGAAGGTTCCCGAGCGCATCCATCGCCCTTGCCTGGGCCTGCCTGTCACCGTCATACATACTGATGTAGTACAGGTCTTCGTATGAATAGCCGGGATTGCTGTTATTCACCATCTCATACTGCCTGCCGATGATAAGCAGCAACACCACAAGGAACACATTGATAAGCACCTGCACACCAAGGAGGCCCAATTTCCACCGGCGGGAATTCTCCGTATAGTTCTTAAGCGCTGCATCCACCGGGATCCGCTTGTACAGCTCGGCCGGGACAACGATGGAGATAACCATCACAAGCAGCAGCACCACCGCAATGGCCGCCATGCTCTGAGGCACCAGAAGCGTGGTGAACGGCACGCCCAGCAGGTTCTCCACGATGCTTCGGCCTGCAAAGATGATGACGGCGGCGAGGGCAAGTGACAGCAGGATATGAACAGATGCTTCCTTCGTCAGCATGGCATAAATGTGCCTGCCCTCAGCGCCATAGCACTTCCGCACACCTACTTCCTTCGAGCGCTTCACCAGCGACGATATCACGATCAGGATATAGTTCAGCAGCGAGATAAGGATCAGCAGGGCCGCCACGGTAGACAGCAGGATGATCTGCGTCTTTACGCCCTGGGACGATGTGTGCACTTTGATAAACGGCTTCAGATAGTACCTCAACTGCAAGCCCTGTGCTTCAAACTCCTCTATACGCTGGTGGGCCTCCTGCATCTTCCGGATGGCGTCCGTGAGCGTTGCCGGATCCACACCGGGAGCAAGCTTCACATATCCTTTGTAGCGGTCGTTGCCCATCCAGTTGGTTGTGCTCCACTCACTGTAGGTTGCCATCGACAGCAGGATGTCGTAATCCAGACTCCCGTTCTTCGGAAAGTCCTCGAAGACGCCCTCGATGGTCCCCTTGAATTCCACCTGGTCCAGGTTGCAGATCTGCTTGCCGATGACGGAAGACAGACCCCCGATCTGGTCGGGGGTGACGCCTTTGTCGTCATGCCCGGCCTGACCGGGCATCTCATCCATCAACTTCTCCGCGAAACTGCGGCTCACCATCACCGAGCCCCATTTTCCAAGCGCCTTTGTCGGATCGCCGGCCAGGATCGGCCGGTCAAAGACCTTGAAGAAGCAGGTGTCGGCGCAGACCAGCTTGGCTTTCAGTTTATTTCCATGCTCGTCCTGATAGGTGTCGCCGTTGAAAACAGAGGTGGTACGGGTCCCGGCTTCTACGCCGGGAACTTCTTCCATAAAGCCCACCGCCACGGCGCCGCTCACCTGGCCATAATCGCCCTCATCCCCATTCTGGGAATACCAGGTATAGATAGAATACACCCGGTCGATGTCCTTGTAGAAACTGTCGTAGCTCAGCTCAAAGAACACCTTGGCAATGAGCACGATGCCCACCGCCAGCCCCACACCCAGGGACAGGACCTTGATCAGGATATCACTCTTCGTCTTCATCCTTTTCTGTCATTCCCGGCTTGACCGGGAATCTCTTACAGTTCGTTCTTGACGTCGGAGACGATCTGGCCGTCGAACAGGTCGATCGTGCGCTGGGCGCAGGCGGCGTCCTTCTGGGAGTGGGTCACCATCACGATAGTCGTACCCTCAGCATTCAGTTCCTTCAGGCCATCACTTCCTTGCCATTTTTAGAGTCGAGGTTACCGGTAGGCTCATCCGCGAGGATCAGCTTCGGACCTGCAACCACGGCACGGGCAATGGCCACGCGCTGCTGCTGACCGCCGGAGAGCTGCTGCGGGAAGTGATTGGCACGGTGGCTGATGGCCATGCGCTTCATAATCTCAGTCACTTTGGCCTTACGCTCGCTGGCACTGATATTCAGATAGCGTAACGGTAACTCGATGTTCTCATAGACATTGAGCTCATCGATCAGGTTGAAGCTCTGGAACACGAAGCCGATGTTGCCCTTGCGGAACTTGGTGCGCTCCTTCTCCTTGAGGCCACCGACCTCGGTGCCAAGGAGTTCATAGGAGCCGCTGGTGGGATTGTCCAGCAGGCCCAGGATGTTCAGCAGCGTGGACTTGCCGCAGCCCGAAGGGCCCATGATGGCGACGAACTCGCCGTCCTTGATTTCCTTGATTTCGAAGGAAACACCATTGAGCGCCGTGGTCTCGATTTCTTCCGTCCGGAAGACTTTGGAAAGGTTGGATACTTTAATCATAATGAGTTGTTATTTAATTGTTTATTCATTCTTTAACGATTCGACAGGGTTGGAATTGGCTGCCCGCCAGCTCTGGAGCGTAACGACGGCCAGGGTAATGGCAGCAACGGCCAGCAGCGCAACGAGGAAGATCCACACCGGCACGGGTGCCTGGTAGGCAAAGCCCTTGCGCCAGGCAGTCATCAGCCAATAGGCAACGGGCGCTGCAATCACGAAACTGGCAACAGCCATGATGAGATATTTCTTGTTGATCATCTTCAAGATACCGCCCACCGTAGCTCCGTTCACGCGCCGCACGGCAATCTCCTTGCGGAGGAACTGCGTCTCAAAGAACACCAGGCCGATGATACCGATGATGGCAATCAGCAGGGCCACGAAAGAAGCGATGGTAATCAGCTTTCCAAGCGACTGCTCACTCTGGTACATATTCTCGATTCCCTCATCCAGATGGCTGACGGTTATCATATGGGGCTCTCGCCTGGGGTCGAACTTACAGATGGCTTCCTTAATGTAATCTGAAACCTCCTTGAAATCCGCCCCTGGCACAGTCCGTACGTACATTTGTCCGAAAGACCGCCAGCCTTCCTTGCCCCAGTTATAGAGCACCAACGGGCCCATTGCGTGCTGCAGACTCTTGAAATTGAAATCCTTCACCACGCCGATAAGCTCGCAGTCATCAACGTGGCCACCCATAAGGCTTCCCACATGGAACTGTGGAAACATCTGCATGAATGTCTCATTGGGAATGATGCTGCCGGCTTCATTCTGGTTGTCAGACTCACGGAAGTCACGGCCTTCCACAATCTGAAGCCCGAAGAACTCCGCAAAGTTGACATCGACGGGCAACACTTCCATAAAAACCTGATTGCCGTCATCCCCGGTACGGCTCCAACCCATTTTCTGGTCGGAGACAATCTGACCGTCAGCGAAAGTCACAGCTTCAATCGAAGGGTTCTGAAGCAAATGGCTCTTCAGGGCATCTTTCTGGTTCCCGGCCGGATATCCGCACCAGGTCTGAAGAACGCGCGCCTCATCAAAGCCCATGTCCCTTCCTATCATAAACCTGGTCTGAACGCCTACGAACAGGGCCATTAGGATGAAGAGGAACGACAAGATGAACTGAAGCCCCACCAGCAAGTTGCGAAGAGACCTACCCTTTACACTAGTCCCATAAGAACCCTTCAGGACCAATGCGGCGGGCTGGGAAGTGGAATACATGGCAGGGGCAAGTCCTGCTATGACTGCCGAGACCAGCGCCACGCCCAGCATCAGCGCCAGAATGCCGAGATTATCCTTCAGCGCCAGGCTGTCAGACACATACGATGCCCAGGAAGTCCCCGCTACGACGTGCATGATCAGGCAGGCAATCGCAAACGCGATGAGCGCGATAAGCCCGGCATGCAGTAACTGGCGCCTAATCAAGGAACCGCGTCCTTCGCCCAGAACCTTCCTGGTGTTAATGCTCTTGATACGGAAAGGAATCTCCGCGAAAGCAAAGTTGATGAAATTGATGATGGCGATGAGAATGAGCAGGATGGCAATGGCGGCCAGCGTAATGGTGATGGCCTTGTTGGCGCTGGCGATATTGGCCCGTACATCACGCTCAAAATGCGCATCATGCAGGTTAACGATCCGGAATCCTTTCCGGATTTCATCAGCATCATCGGCATCGTAATCGTCACCGTATTGTTCCAGAATGGCATTATTCACCATCAGCGCCTCCGTTTCCTTGGCCCGGGACGGATCTCTCATCTTTAAAAAAGCTGCAAAGGACCACTCGCTGGGTGTGTCGAGACAATCGTCACCGAGATTTACAAGCACGCCATAGTGCATGCTGTAATTCTTAGGCAGATCCTTGAATACGCCAATGACTCGAACCTCCACTCCGTTTCCGGCCTTGAAGTTTTTGCCGATGGCACTCTCGTCTCCGAAGAAGGTCTTCGCATATTCCTCGCTCACGACGGCCGTCTCTCCGGCGGTGAATTCCCGTGCCGAGCCCTCGACCCACTCAAATGGGAATACGGAGAACATGGAACTGTCAACTCTGGCAGAGGGAACGGATAACACCGTCTCTTCACCGTCTTTCTTTAATGTAACTTCTTGGGCCATCCACCCGAAGGTTCCAACCGCCTCTATGTTGGGGCTGGCACTACGGGTAATCTCTATCAGAGGCCGGGAGAAGAACGTGCTGTACAGCCCTTTATCCATCCAGTTGTTCTCCAAGCGGAACACCTGCTCGTATCCTTCGAAATTGGCGTCATAGGTCGTATCCCAACGGACCTGCACCATCAGGATCATCGCCGCCGCAAAAGCGACGCTCATTCCCAGAATATTGATCAGCGTCGAAACGCCTGTCTTTCTGAATGCTTTCATAGCTTAGAACACCAGCACGTCGCTGTCGCCATAGTTGTCGTAGCCGGAGGTAATGACTTTCTCGCCGGGCTCCAGGCCCTCGAGGACTTCATAGTACTGGGGGTTCTGGCGGCCGATGCGGATCTCGCGCTTGACGGCCTTGGTGCCCTCTTTGTTAACCACGTAGATCCATTTTCCGCCGGTCTTCTGGTAGAAGGTGCCGCGGGGGATGATGACGGCCTCTTCGGGCTGGCCCAGCTGTAGGTTCAGGTAGTAGGTCTGGCCGGCGCGGATGTTGTCCGGCTGCTCGCCGTCAAACTTGAAGTCGGCCTTGAACTTGCCGTCGCGGACCTCGGGATAGACTTTGCGGATCACAGTGGAATAGGTCTCGCCCTGGCGCTCGAAAGTGGCCGCCAGGCCGTCCACCACGCGGTCGATGTAGTGCTCGTCGATCTGCGCTTCCACCTTGTAGGTGCCCACGCTGTTGATCTGCCCAATCTTGGTGCCGGCGGCGATACTCTGGCCCAGGACCACGTCCAGCAGGCCCAGTTCGCCGTCGATGGGCGCCTTCACGACGAGGTTGGATTTGCGCTTGCGTATCATCTGCATATTGAGAAGCATGCTTTCCAGGCTCTCTTCCATCCGGTTGATCTGGGTGCTGCGGTACAGGCTGTCCTGGACGGCGCGCTCGCGGATCAGGTCGTATTTCTGTTTCGCCAGACGGTAATCTTCCTCGGCTTTCAGGTATTCTTCCCGGGCGATCAGCTTGTCCTCGTACAGGGCCTTCTGCTGCTCGTAGGCACGGCGCAGGCGCTCCACCTGGATGCTGTATTCCAGCACATTCTGGCGGACGTCCAGCTTCTGCTGCTCCATGGAGATCTGCGTGTTGCGCTGGATGTTCTCCTTCTCGGCCAGGTCAGCCTCGGCATTCAGGATCTGCATGTCCAGGTTGTCGTTGCTCAGGACCAGGATGGCGTCGCCGGCCTTCACCGGCGAGCCCTCCTCGATGAGGATCTTCTCCACGATGCCGCCTTCCTGCGGGCTCAGCTGGACGGTCGTCATCGGCTGCACCCGGCCGCTGATGCGGATGTAGTCGTTGAATTCGCCTTTAACGGCATTGGAAACCGTCACGGTATCCTTATCCACGCGCAGCGTCTTGTCGTTCGGCCGCGCGATCAGATACACGACGAAAGCCAGCAGCAGCGCACCCAGCCAATACGGCAGCGCCTTCTTCGTGAAGGCCACGCGCCAACCCGTTTTCTTCTCGATAATCTTATCCATAACTTTTCGTCATGCCCGACCTGATCGGGCATCTCTTATTTATTGGTTAACGTATTCTACTCCATTATAATATCTGACCACCGCCTGCTTGATGAGGTATTTGAACAGGGAGTTCATCTCGTCGGCCCGGGCCTTCAGGTAATTGTTGTTCGCCGTCTGGAACTCCAGCGGAGAGATGAGGCCCTGCTCCAGCTTCTTGAGATTGAGCGAGGACTTCGGCCTTGCGCTGCGCCTGCCCGTAGGCCGTGGCGGCGCCGTCGCGGTCCTGGACGGCCCTTCTGACTTCGCTCTCCACATCCCGGCGCGTCTGGTCATATTCGGCTGCGGCCTTGTCGAAGGCGTGCTGCCGGCGGGCGACGGCGGAGTGCCGGCTCATGCGGTTCCAGATGGGGATGGAGACGGAGACTTCGACATACTCGCCGCCATTGTTGCGGAACTGGTCCCCGAAGGCCGCCGTCTGCGAACCCTGGTAGGTATAATAACTCGTGCTCCAGCCGGCGTAGAGGCCTACGGAGGGCAGCAGCTGCCACTTCGCCGTGTTGAGCTGCAGCCGGGCGTTCTCCATGGTCCAAGCAGCGATCTGCACGGCCGGATTGTTTTCCAGGGCGAAGTCCACAATAGATTCTTCGGTCGCCTCCGGCTCCCTCAGAATGACAGCATTGTTCCCCTGTGCAGCATTGTTCCCCTGAGCGCCGCTGTCATCCTGAGCGCCAGCGAAGGATCTGAAGTCCGTCACGATGACAAGTTCCTCATCCATCGGCCAGAACATCAGGTCCTCGAGGGTCATCTTCTGGCTGTTGTACATGTTGAGCGTATTCGTCAGTTCGTACCGGCGGTCCGCCAGGTCAGCCTCCATCTGGATGACGTCGGCATGGCCCTTCTGCCCCAGTTCTTCCTGGCGGCGGGCCCGCTGCAGCGCCTGCTCCGCGACAGCCACCTGCTCCTCGTACACGTCGCAGAGGCGCTTGTAGTACACCACGTTGTAGTACGCCTCCATCACCGCCAGGCAGATATCGGCCTCCACCTGCTTCTCCCGGGATTCGGCGATCTGCATACCGGTCCTGGAGATCTTGTAATTGTTCACGGCCTTGAAGCCGTCGAACAGGTCGTACCCGGCGCTCACGCTGTAGTTGTTGTGGAACGAGGTCGTGTTGAAATAGGTATTGGTCTGCGGGTCGATGCTGCGGCCGAAATTGTAGTACGCATACGTGCTCGCATTGATCTGCGGGGTGAACAGGGCCAGCGCCGCATCGCGCCGGTCGATCTGCGCATCGCCGATGGCCGCCTGCTGGATCCGGATCTTCGTCGCATTGGAAATCGCAAACTCCATGCAGTCACGGAGCGTCATCGCGTCCTGGCCGGAGGCGCTTGCTGTCACAGCAAGCGCCAGCGCCGGAACTAACCATTTTCTATGAAAACTATTGAGCATAGCTTGATTGTTTAACGCAGGACAGGGTTGCATGCAGCATGCCAAAACAACCAACAGGTTGAAAATGAACGCATAACGCATTTTACAACGCATAAAAAAAGTGTAAAGGTCTTTACAACGCTTTACACTTTCGGCTTTACACTTTACAGTTTTTCCCTTCAGGAATCAACGGAAACGCAGTTCGAACACGGTCTGGCCGGCGTCGCTGCGCAGCAGCTCGATGGTGCCGTTGTGGTTGCGCATGATCTGGCGGGAGATGCTAAGCCCGATGCCGGAGCCCTCCTTCTTGGTAGTGTAGAACGGAATGAAGATCTGCTCCTGGGCCGCGGCAGGGATGGGTTCGCCGTCATTCGCCACCTGGACGATGACCTCGTCGTCCTTGCCCATCCGGGCGCTGATGTCGATGTGCTTTGCACCCGCCTGCAAGGCGTTCTTGATCAGGTTGATAAAGATCTGGGAGATCTGCCCCTCATCGGCGTAGATCATCAGGTCCGGCTCCTCCGGCCGATAGGAGCAGGCGGCGCCGCAGGACGTGGCGAAT